>NZ_SOAZ01000008.1 GCF_004364155.1 Fonticella tunisiensis
TGATAATAGCCTTTAACTTAACCCAATTATACTTTTTTAGAAACATTCGAGGATTCAGAGAAAAAAGGCTTTTGCAGATAAATATAATAGAAGATTTGAAAGATGAAATGTTGATAATTATGAATTGGATTAATCCAATTTTTAACACCGCATAGTCGATAATAAAATTGGAAATACAGCTTTTCATTATGATGGGGAGGGGGAAGGTGTATCTATATACATGGCCTACGGCCTTTTTCCCTTCCAAAATTTCAATAAAATAGAAAAAATCTAATTTCCTATAAAGAAAAAAGCTTTACTGGAAATTAGATGCGAAATCTCTGTTACGGATTAAGGATACTTGAATAAACTCAAGAAAATTGGTAAGATATAAAGTATTATTTAAAACTTGACAGTTTGATGAAGATAGCGAGAAAGAGGTAGATTTATCTATTCATTGAAGAGGTTAATTTTTCAGGTACCATATTATGGGGATAGCCCTTATTGGCGATCCTCTGGAGAGACTCTTCATGAGTACCGAAGGAGAAAGTCTGCAAATAAAACTTAAAATATTTAGGAGGAACGCAAAATGAGAGCTGTTATAACTGTAATTGGAAAAGACAAAATAGGAATTATTGCAGGAATAAGTACTATACTTGCAGAATGCAATGTAAATATTCTTGATATTAGCCAAACCATTCTACAGGATTATTTTACAATGATTATGCTTGTGGATTTAACTTATATGAATGTATCGTTGAGCGAATTAAATGAAAAACTGGATAAAAAAGAAGAATCTTTAGGGGTATCCATCAAGGTACAACATGAAGATATCTTTAAAGCTATGCACCAGATATAGGAGGTATTTGCAATGATAAATTCTAATGAAATAATAGAAACAATTAGAATGATAGAAGAAGAAAAACTTGATATTCGGACGATTACTATGGGAATTTCTCTTCGTGACTGCTGCGACTCCGATGGAGAAAAGGCAAGGCGGAAAATATATGATAAAATTACCCGATATGCTGAAAACTTGGTGAAGGTGGGGGAAGAGATTGAAATGGAATATGGTATCCCTATCATTAACAAGAGAATCTCGGTAACCCCTATTTCAATGATTGCTGAATCATCGGATGAAGAGGACTATGTTAAATTTGCCGTAGCTTTAGATAAGGCAGCTAAGACCACTGGAGTAAATTTTATTGGTGGATTTTCTGCTTTAGTACACAAAGGATATACAATCGGCGATGGTAAGCTAATTGCTTCTATTCCAGAGGCGTTAAATATCACGGAAAGAGTATGTTCTTCAGTAAATGTAGCAACTTCTAAAGTTGGCATAAACATGGACGCAGTAAGACAAATGGGGGAAGTTATCAAGAAAACTGCTGAACTTACTGCGGATCGGGATGGTTTGGGTTGTGCTAAACTAGTAGTTTTTGCAAATGCGCCGGAGGACAATCCTTTTATGGCGGGAGCTTTTCATGGAGTGGGAGAGCCGGAATGTGTAATTAATGTTGGGGTAAGTGGGCCTGGGGCTGTAAAAGCTGCGCTTGAACGTGTAAAAGGAGCAGATTTTGATACGGTGGCTGAAACCATTAAAAGAACTGCATTTAAAATTACCAGAATGGGTCAACTTGTAGCCCGGGAGGCATCTAAAAGATTGAATGTTCCCTTTGGAATTGTTGACCTATCTCTTGCGCCTACGCCGGCTGTTGGGGACAGTGTAGCTTACATTCTTGAAGAAATGGGACTTGAAAGCTGTGGAGCACATGGAACTACAGCCGCCTTAGCATTATTAAATGATGCCGTAAAAAAGGGTGGAGTCATGGCTTCATACCATGTAGGGGGATTAAGTGGTGCGTTTATTCCTGTAAGCGAAGATGCAGGCATGATTGAAGCTGTAGAGAGGGGAGCTTTAAATATAGATAAATTAGAAGCTATGACCTGTGTTTGTTCGGTAGGGTTAGACATGATTGCAATTCCAGGAGATACTCCTGCAGAAACTATCTCAGCTATCATTGCTGATGAATGTGCCATCGGCGTGATGAATAACAAGACTACTGCCGTACGTATTATTCCGGTACCGGGTAAAAAGGTTGGTGAAGTTGTAGAGTTTGGTGGATTATTAGGTAGAGCGCCTATTATGCAGGTAAGCAGATTTTCCAGCTGCGATTTTATAAAAAGGGGAGGAAGAATTCCTGCACCTATCCACAGCTTTAAGAATTAATATCTTTTGAAGAAGAAAAAAGAAAAACCTTCTTGCGTTTAGTAGATTTATAAGAAAATTTACTAATGGCAGGAAGGTTTAATTATTTTTCTATCAAAAATTCAGTGTTCTCATACTATATCTTTTATATCAGGGGGCACCGTATGCAGGTACCCCGAAATTTTTCATGAATAAAACCTCTATTGAGAAGATTTTTGCAAGCCAAGTCTTGATGATTCCCTCCATAACGAAACATACTCCTCAAGTACCTTATGGAGAACTTTACCAATTATAGAGTATGCCTCATCATTGAGATTTGCAAGCGATATTCTAATTGACCATTCTGGCCCGGAGAATCCGCCACCACTTAAGAGAACAATTGATGATTCCTGTGCCAGACGATAGAGGATGTCTACGGGTTTGTGATGTTCCTTAAGATATCTAGCGAATTCTTCACCGTAATAGTGACATGCCCATTCCAGTAAATCAAACTCAGTATAATAAGCTGCGTCATAAGGATCCTTTCGCAGATCCAATCCAAGACTGTCGAAAAATAACTTTTGACGCCGCCTGCAAATATTTTTAGTTAACTCTTTGTATCTGTTTTCTTTATCAAGAAGGGCAAATGCACAGAAAAAGGCCATCTGTACCTGCTGGGGTGTTGATAAACCCGCTGTGTGATTTAACGCAACCTGACGGCTGTCAGCAACAATTCTATCGATAAATGGTATGTCATCAGGATTAGTTGAAAGGGCTGCATATCGCTGTCTCAGCTCTTCCTTGATGTTCTCGGGCAATTCCTTAAGCAATTTGTCAAACACGTTGTTTTCATGAAGGGCAATTGTCCCAAGTCGCCAGCCCGTTACTCCAAAATATTTTGAAAATGAATAAACTCCAATCGTATTAAATGGTAGGTCAGCCATTAAAGAGCGAAAGTTGTCTACAAAGGTACCATATACATCATCGGAAATAATCATAAGGTTTGGATTATAATCCTCTACGATATTGATTAGTTGCCTGACCGATTCAGGCTTAATTGCAACGGAAGGTGGATTGCTGGGGTTTACAACAAACAGAGCTTTTATTGTTGTATCACGAAGCTTTTCAAGTTCAGACTCTGGATACTGCCAGGTGTGGGTGCCGTCTTCTGTCATTTCATTGGCTCTTATTTTTATTACTTCAAAGTTATATCTGGGTAGAAGAGGAATTTCAAGGTATGGAGTGAAGATAGGAGTCATCAGCGCTATCCTATCCCCCCTGGATAATAATTCATTTGCGATAAGGGAATCGAATATGTAGCACATTGCAGCAGTGGCACCTTCCACTGCAAATATGTTAAATTTGCCCACAGGAGGCCTGTTATAACACATTTCCTGAACAAGATATTCATGGACAACCATTTCAATGTGTGGAAGCATCCTGTCTGGGACAGGATAATTATCACCAATGATGCCGTCTGCCAGTTCATGTACCCAGGCATCTGGATCAAAGCCCAGGTTGGTTATACCGTAATCTATTATTTTTTCAAGTAGTTCTATTCCAGAAGCATCGCTGTGTCTTGCAGCGTAGCTCTTAAAGCGGCTGGCAATTCCTCCCCTTCTCGGCATACCAGCCAGATCCCCTTCATTCCATACTCTTCGAGCTTCCTCTACAGCAAACTGTCCGAAGGTGAAAAAGGCTTCACGGGGAGTTGCTGCTGTCCAGTTTGGGTTACCTCTTCCAGCATCCAGTAAGACATGCGCGCTTTTTTTCCCCTGTCCTTCTGCGAGGTGAATCAGCCTATTTTTAAATTCAAAAGGGCTAATTTTTCCATATACATTTTCCAATTCTTCACGCTGGATATTGTAGAAATCCATATTATTTTGTCCTCCCTTGGTAGTTAGATGGTTTTAAACAATCTTTATCCTAAAAATTCAGGATTTGAAACATAATATGAACGTATAGCCTTCTGCAAAATTATAAGGTCAACCCCCCTGTTGCCTTCGTTAAAGGAGCAGAGGTATCTAGAGCCACAAACATTACATTCTATATACTGTCTGGACTCAAGGAGTTTTCGATTGTCAAATAAAAATGGAAGGAACTCTTCATCGTTTTTAAGGCCCGGAGCATTAGAATCAATTGAATAGGAATATAAATAAGTAGCTTCATATTTTGCAGTAAAGCTGCTGTCGTTGCATGCTGGACAAACTATGCGGGTTGAAAGATTCAATTTCATCACCTTCCACTTGTTTTAGCATTATATATATTATAGCTCCGTTTTAATATACATATACTTTATGGAAAGGATAAAGACGATGGATTTTAGGATGCTTGAGGTAAAGGACTTTACCAGTTTAAAAATAGCATAAAATCAAAACAACACCTTCCGATTACCAGAAGGTGTTGTTTTGTGAATTATTCAACTGTAATTTTTTCTATTCTGACAGCATATCTTCCCTGTGGAGATTCAACCATTACTTCATCTCCTACTTTGTGCTTATATATGGCTTTTCCAAGGGGAGATTCTATGCTTATCATGTTGTTTAATGGATCTGCTTCTATGGTTGTGACGATTTTAAACTCATCTACTTCATTGTCCTCCAGAAATCTAACAGAGACTGATTTTCCAATTCCAACTTCATCTTCAGAGGTGGTATCCTTTATGATTTTGGCGGTTCTTATCATTCTTTCAAGATAACGTATTCTGCTCTCATTTTTAGCCCTTTCCCTTTTGGCTGCTTTGTATTCAAAGTTTTCGCTTAGATCTCCATGGGCCCTTGCCTCTTTAATATCCTCGAGTATTTTATGCCTTACAACGACTTTGCGATATTCAATTTCTTCTTTAAGCTTGTTAATCGCTTCTTCGGTAAGGTAATTATGCAATTTAATCACCCTTCTTTTTATAAATTTAGTATAATATTATAATAACATTTATATTGATAATATGTTATTTGTTTTTATATTAACATTATATATCAGTATTATGAAGCTATGGAAGATAAGTTCATAAAATGGGACAAAGTAAAATATTTAAAATTTGCTTGTTTATCTTTATAAAAAATAATTAATTTTCGAAGGATAATGGATATTAATATAGAATATACAAATAATGTGCATTTCTATATCTTATTTGATGGTGTTGCGGTTTTTGTAAAAATATCCATATTATATATTTTCAATAGTTAGACGAAACTGTTGAAGCAAAATTTGTATTCTATATGCAGTAAGGGGGATACTAATATGAAAACTATTCGAGAGGATGTATTAAAATTAACTGTTCCTATTCTCGTTGAACAGATGTTTGTAATGTCTATGGGAACGATAAACACGATGATGGCAGGGCACATTGGAAAGGAAGCAGTATCGGCAATTGGAATGGTGGACTCCATTAATAATATTTTTATTGCGTTCTTCTCAGCCCTGGCTGTTGGAGGTACGGTCGTTGTAGCGCAGTATACAGGGCAGAGAAACGTTAAAAAGGCAAACGAAGCTACAAAACAGGCGCTTTATTCAAGTTTAGCCATATCACTTGCAATTACAATTATTACATGGGTTTTTAGGGAGCCTCTTATATCCATACTTTATGGCTCAGCAGAAAAGGAAGTCATAAACGACGCCTTTATCTATCTTGCAATAACGCTTCTCACCTATCCAGCCATATCAATAAGCCTTGTTGCAAATGGAGTTCTCCGGGGGGCAGGTGACTCTAAGACTCCAATGACAATAACGATAGTTATGAACATTATGAACGTTATTTTAAGCTATCTTTTGATTTATGGAATTAACATAAAAAATAATTTTATTAATATTTATATTAAGGGGCTTGGAATAGAAGGTGCAGCCCTTGGAATTGCAGCTGCAAGGACAATTGGTGCTCTTATTGTTATGCTTGTTCTCCTAAGAGGGTCGGCATCGTTAAAGCTTAAGGGTATTTTCAAATTCAAAATGGATAAGGAGTTGCTAAAATCTATTTTTGGTATAGGAGTTCCGGCAAGTGTGGAATCCCTTCTTTTTAATGGTGGAAAACTGATAACGCAGATTTATATAGTAGGCATGGGTACAGTATCCATAGCTTCTAATGCTATAGCAGGATCCATAATTTCAATGTTAAATATTCCAGGGAATGCACTAAGCATTGCTGCGACTGCACTTGTAGGGCAATATATGGGAAGAGGAAACACAGAGGAGTCGGGTAGAGTATTGTCATATATGACAAAGCTTTCTACCATATGTCTGGCAATAATTGGGGTATTATCGGTTCCATTTGCAAACCAAATTGCAATGCTTTATAACAAAAATGCTGACATAGTACAATTAACTGCAGATATTATAAGAATTAATGCAATATTTATGCCACTTTGGTCCGTATCCTTTGTTTTGCCGGCAGGATTGAAAGGTGCAGGGGATGCTACCTATACAATGGTTACAGCAGTAATTGGAATGTGGCTGTTTAGAATTACACTGGGATACTTTTTAGGAATTCCATTAAAGCTTGGATTAATTGGGGTATGGATGGGCATGTACATTGACTGGCTTGTTCGTGGAATATTGTATTATAAAAGGTTGAAAAATGGAAAGTGGAAAGACCACGTTGTGATAAGGAGCGTGTAAAAACAAAGGGACTGGATATTGCTTTCTAAAGACAAGCAGGGATAAAGCTGTTATAATATTGTTCGTAGTACTAAGGAGGCGATAGAATGAGCAACGTGGCTGGAAGTGGATGTGAGGTACTGATACCTTTCAGCGAAAGAAAACCTCTGGAGGAAATAGAAAGAAGTATAATCAAAAAATATAGAAAACATATATGGTCCAAATTTGTTAAGGCAATAAACGATTATAAACTGGTGGAAGAGGGAGACAAAATTGCAGTGGCCATATCAGGTGGCAAGGATAGTCTGTTAATGGCAAAGCTATTTCAGGAGCTGAAGCGCCATAGAAAGTTTAATTTCGAAGTGGAGTTTATTGCTATGGACCCGGGATATCATCCAAGTATTAGGGATCTTTTGATTGATAACTGCAGGTACTTGAATATACCTGTACACATTTTTGAATCAGGTATATTTGAAATTGCAGATAGGATTGCAAACGACTATCCCTGTTACATGTGTGCAAGGATGAGGAGAGGAGCCCTTTACTCAAAGGCCCGGGAGCTTGGATGTAACAAACTTGCATTAGGCCATCACTTTAATGACGTTATTGAAACAACTATGTTAAATCTTATATATACTGGATGCTTTAAAACAATGCTTCCAAAATTAAAATCAACAAACTTTAAAGGACTTGAGCTTATAAGGCCGCTATATTATATTGAGGAGCGCCATATTGCAAGCTTTACTCAGGAAAACGGTATATGGCCTTTAAACTGTGCATGTATGGTGGCGGCCAAAAGGACTGCCAACAAGAGATATGAAATAAAGGAATTAATTGAGAACTTAAAGGAGAATTTCTATAAGGAAGCGGACAAATCCATATTTACAGCAGCTCAAAATGTTAATATGAACTCCATTTTAGGATGGCAAAAGGATGGGAAAAACTATACTTACCTTGATTTTTATGACGAGGAGTGAGAATCATATTAAAAAGCAGCGACATAGATTTTATGCCGCTGCTTTTTAATGTTTATTATTTATTATTTTCTTCAGTTTCCTTTGAAATTCCTTCGAAAGCGTTTATATACATCTGCTTGATTTCGCTTATTAACGGATATCTTGGGTTGGCACCTGTGCACTGGTCGTCGAAGGCCTGTTCGCACATTTCATCAAGGGTTGCGTAGAATTTCTCTCTTGAAACACCAGCTTCACTTATCGTTTTTGGCATGTTAACCTGGTTCTTTAAGTCGTCGATTGCCTTTATAAGGAGTTCAATCTTTTCATCTTCGGTATTTCCGCCAAGGTTCAGGTAGTCAGCAATCCTTGCATATCTGAACTTGGCGTTTGGATATTTATACTGTGGGAATGCAGTTTGCTTTCTTGGGTTATCAACTGCATTAAATCTTATTACTTCGTTAATTAGAAGGCCGTTGGCAACTCCGTGTGGTACATGATGCATTGCTCCAAGCTTGTGGGCCATTGAGTGGCATACGCCGAGGAATGCATTTGCAAAGGCCATACCAGCCATAGTTGCAGCGTGGGCCATCTTTTCCCTTGCTTTGATGTTGTTTGGACCATCATTATATGCCTGTGGTAGATATTTGAATATAAGTCTTATCGCTTCAAGGGCAAGTCCGTTAGTATACTCTGATGCAAGTACCGAAACATAGGCTTCTATTGCATGAGTTAGGGCGTCTATACCAGATGCTGCTGTAAGTCCCTTTGGCATATTGAGCATAAGTTCTGCATCTACTATTGCCATATCAGGAGTTAACTCATAGTCTGCAAGAGGATATTTAATTCCCGTCTTTTCATCGGTTATAACAGCAAATGGAGTAACCTCTGAACCTGTTCCGGAAGAAGTTGGGATTGAAACCATCATAGCCTTTTCGCCCATCTTTGGGAACTGGTAAACTCTCTTTCTAATATCCATAAATCTCATTGCAAGGTCTTCAAACCTTACTTCCGGATGCTCATAAAGTACCCACATAATCTTTGCAGCATCCATAGGTGAGCCTCCACCAACTGCAATTATTACATCCGGATTGAGGCTTTTCATTTGTGCTGCACCCTTTCTTGCAGTTGCAAGTGTTGGGTCTGGTTCAACGTCAAAGAACACGCTATATTCAATTCCTATTTCATCAAGGGTCTTTGTAACTGTATCGATAAATCCTAAATTATACAGAACTTTGTCAGTAACGATGAATGCCCTCTTCTTGCCCATATCCTTTAATTCCTTTAATGCTACAGGCAGGCAGCCGTATTTGAAGTATATCTTTTCAGGAACTCTGAACCAAAGCATATTTTCTCTCCTTTCAGCAACACTCTTGATGTTTAAAAGATGCTTAACTCCAACGTTTTCAGATACAGAGTTTCCACCCCATGTACCACATCCGAGTGTTAGCGAAGGAGCAAGCCTGAAGTTATAGATATCTCCTATTGCACCTTGGGACGAAGGCATATTGATTATTGTTCTTCCTGTCTTCATAGTCGCACCAAATTTTTCAATTCTATCCCTTGATTTTACCTGGTCGGTATATAGAACTGATGTATGCCCAAATCCGCCAAGTTCCACAAGCCTTGCAGCTTTCTGAAGTGCCTCATCGAAGGTTTTAGCCTTATACATAGCGAGCACAGGTGAAAGTTTTTCGTGTGAGAATGGTTCATCGAGTTCAACGGATTCAACTTCTCCGATTAATACCTTTGCTGTTTCAGGAACTTTAACTCCAGCCATTTCAGCTATTTTGTGGGCAGGCTGTCCAACTATATTTGCATTTATTGAACCATTAACAAGTATTATCTTTCTAACCTTGTCGATTTCCTCTCCCTTTAGGAAGTATGCTCCTCTTTCCTCAAACTCACGCTTAACTTCGTCATATATTTGTTCCATTACAATTACTGACTGTTCTGAAGCACATATAACTCCGTTGTCAAATGTCTTTGAAAGAAGTATGGAGCTTACTGCCATTTTAATATGTGCTGTTTCATCTATTATTGCAGGCGTATTTCCAGCACCTACTCCTATTGCGGGTTTTCCTGAGGAATAAGCAGCTCTTACCATTCCGGGGCCGCCTGTGGCAAGTATCATATCAGCTTCCTTCATAACGATCTGTGAAAGTTCAACCGTTGGTTCATCAATCCATCCTATTATTCCCTCAGGGGCACCGGCCTTAACTGCAGCATCAAGTACGATTTTAGCTGCTGCTATAGTTGATTTTTTAGCCCTTGGATGGGGTGAGAAAATCACACCGTTTCTTGTTTTTAAAGCGATTAATGCTTTAAATATTGCAGTGGATGTCGGGTTGGTAGTTGGTACTATTGCAGCGATAACTCCTATAGGTTCTGCAACCCTCATTATGCCGAAGGATTCATCTCTGTCAATAACTCCGCAGGTCTTTTCATCCTTATATTTATTGTATATATATTCTGAGGCAAAGTGGTTTTTAATAACTTTGTCTTCTACAATTCCCATTCCTGTTTCTTCAACAGCCATCTTTGCAAGCTTAATTCTTGCATTGTTAGCAGCCATAGCAGCCTGTCTAAATATTTCATCTACCTGTTCCTGGGTGTAGGAGGCGAATATTTTTTGGGCTTTTCTAACCTCCTCAAGCTTTAATCTTAGTTCTTCTGCATTTGTTACTTTCATTTAATACACCTCTCTTATATATTATTTACTAAAGGGGCTCACAGGATATTATAAATAAAGATTATCAAATTATTATGTTTTAATAACATCCTGTTTCTTCATAAAATTTCAATCACTTTGTTTAATATTTAACAAAAATGTTTAAATAAAATATTCACCGATAAAATAGTGAATAAATATAGATTGCTTTGGATGGATATTTTAAAATATCTTCTCTACATTTCTTATTATAATATCGTTTTTACATTTTGTAAATTAAAAATTTAACAAAGTTGCGAAAAAAATTATAGAAAATGATCAAGGAACTTTAAAATAACTTTGAAACTCTGAAAGTAACATTTAAAATCTGTGATAGCTCAGTAATTTACGTTGATTCAAATGATGCTTTATTTTGATAGATATATAACAAACTAATGTTTTATCAGTTATTTGAATAATAATAAATCTCTTATAAAGGTAAGGATGGTTTAAAATCGCTGATGAAATTATTAAAAAAGGATTCAATAGAAAAATGGCCATGAGTGCGTTTGTGCGCATAACTGCGGATTAAATATACTGCTGCAGCTGGAAAAGTATATTAGATATTTTCAGTGGATATCATATAAATGCATGAAAAAGAAATTGATTTAGATTATTTATGTATATTGGAGAACAGTAAAATCCTTTTGAAGCCAGCAGGAGGAAATAGGGGAATGGATCGCTTAAGGAAAGATTTTTATAATAGGTTATTAGATATCATCGAAAGGCTTTATTATTTTTTTCTAATAGGCATTTTATTACTAGCAATATACAATTTATTCTTTTGTCTTAAAGAAACGCCTATATACAGCTGGGATGAAGCAAGACATGGTATAAGCGCATATGAAATGATAAAGCGTAGAGATTTCATAGTAAACACCTATGGATATAGAAATGATTACTGGAATTTGAAACCACCGCTAAGTTTCTGGGCTATAGCCCTCGGCTATAAAATAGCAGGCTTTAACCCACTGGGATTAAGGATATTTTCAGCTGTTGCGGCTTTTTTCACAATATTGATTTCGGTTTTATTTGTAAAATATAGGCATGGAAGGCTCGCATCACTTATTACGGCAATCGTTTTAATTACATCACCTAAATATATAGTAATACATAGCGCAAGAACGGGGGATGCGGATTCGTTATTTGTACTGTTCTTTTCAATGTCGATGATTTCGATGATTTTATCAGAGAAAAACATTAAATGGCTATACCTGGCGGGCTTTTCTTTTTCTATGGCCTTTCTTACGAAGAGCTGGCATGCATTAAACATAGTAATCATCGGCCTTATCCATCTTGTATATAGTAGAACATTATTTCGACTCAAGGTAAAGGAATGGACTTTGTTAATTTGCAGTGCATTTGCTCCCATAATATCGTGGGCATCAATTAGATATACAAGGGATGGGTTTACGTTTTTAAAGCTCATGATAACCTATGACCTATTGACAAGAAGTGCAACTACGATTGAAGGACATATCGGAGATCACTGGTATTATTTTGACACATTAAAAAGCTTTTATTCAATTTGGCTCTGGGTACTTGGAATTGGTGTTGTTGGATACATGATATTATATTCAAAGCTGATTTATAAAGATAGGTTCAATGCCAGCAGAAAAAACTACGTACTATTGATGATTTTGTGGTCATCGATACCACTTATCACTTTTACAAAGGCTGGTACCAAAATAGGGTGGTATATACTTCCAATCTATCCTGCCATAGCTATATCCATTGGCGGGCTTTGTGGAGAAGTGATGCGAGGAGCCAGACGAAGTACTCTGCTCCAAATAGTTCTATTATTATTCATTATAAAAGGAGCGATAATTTATCAAACAGAGATTTATAAACACATTATTATTTTTAAGAACGATAAAAATCGTGTTACATTTGAATATTTCGAGCCTGGAAGAGATATTAGGGGATCAAGAATGTATATGGATTATGGCCCATATGCCAAAATCAACGTTGGGCCATTAAGCGAGTTTAAAAATTGGCAGCAAAGCGATATGTTATCCGCTGAACTTTACTGGGATATTGTTCCCGAAGATGGAAAAATGGATGCGTTTTTACGTGATGGGAGTAGGGAAGCGCTTATAATGGTTCCTAAAATTCAGTATTTTAAGGATATCATTATGGATGAGGGGCTTAAGATAGTTGGTGAAAGCAGTTCGGTATATATTCTAAGTAAATAAATCGATTTTCATATGAAATAAGCATTTGGGCGAGAATCTGAAAATTCTTAGAGAAGAGGTGGAAGATAGGCCATAATGTAATTCCTTGCGTTTAAATGCATGCAAGTTTGTAAATCGATCTGGCCCGTCTTCTACCGCTTGATTATTTAACTAACTCATCAAGGCTTCTTATTTCGTATCCCTGTGCCTTCCATTCAGCGATTACACTGTCAAGTATGTCTGCATTAGTTTTGGAAACTGCGTGGAGAAGTATTATGGCGCCATTGTGAGTCCTTTCAAGTATTCTCTTCCTGGCAAATTCCCTGGAAGGCTGATTATTAGGGTCCCAATCCGCGTAGGCAAAGCTCCAGAATATGGTTTTATACCCTAAGCTTTTAGTATAGTATAGGGATAATTCGCTGTATTTTCCCATGGGAGGTCTGAAGTATTTAGGCATTTTTTGCCCCGTAACTTTTTCAAAGGCCTCTTCGACATCAGTCAATTCCTTATTAAATTTTTCCTGATTCTTCAAAGAGGCCATTGATGGATGCCTTGCACTGTGATTGCATACAAGATGGCCTTCATCAACCATTCTTCTAATTATATCCGGATTCGAGGTTATATACGGCTTAACAACGAAAAAAGCTGCTTTTATATTATGCTTTTTCAACACATCAAGAATTTGAGAAGTGTATCCATTTTCGTATCCTTCATCAAAAGTTAAATATATAACTTTTTTTGAGGTATCACCGAGATAGAAGCTGTCATATTTAGAAAGAAAATTCCTGGTTTCATCAGGAGGCCCGGGGGGCGTACCGTTAGCTATATGTTTGAAGTACCAGTTATATTCCTTTGTGTCTAAACCCTCAGGAGTTTTAGCAGAAAAGGAGTTTTTAAAAAACATTGTGATTTCATCGTATTTAAACTCCTGCAGTCTATCTGCAGTTTTGATAAAGGTAATAAAGGAAGTAGATTTATTTAGGTTTAATTCATTCGTATTTTTATGGGTTGTGTATTTCAATAAAAATGAGCTGAATATAATCAGTGATATTAAAAAAATACATATGGTTTTCCTGTTCATTTAATCGCACCTCTTCCTGGAATTCATAAAATATTAAAACAGGAAGTACAAGCATTATCAGGAAGAAATATAAAAGATCTATGTCTATAAATATTATGTGCATTATGCTTTGAACAAATATATGCAAAAAAAGTAAAGGCATGAAACTATATGAAGTTTATAATTTCATGGCAAGAAAAAATGAATTATAACCTGATCAGAGTTAAAAATGTATGTTTATAAACATTTCTTTCATCCATTATGCCCTCCTGTTTTTCTATGATATCCCATTCATTTCTATTATATTTAGGAAAATAAGTATCACCTTCAAAAAAATCATGTATTAGGGTTATATACATTTTTTTTGCATATGGCATTAGGGTTGTAAATATATCCCCTCCACCTATGACGAAGAATTCTTCCTCATCTATTATGTATGGGTTTAGTTCATCGATATCGTGAATTACATAAACATTATCGTCATCAATTTCATAGCACTTATTCCTGGTGAGTATTATGTGCTTCCTGCCGGGAAGAATACCAGGAAGTGCTTCAAAGGTCCTCCTTCCCATAATCATTGTTCTGCTTTTCGAACATGTGATTTCTTTAAACCTCTTTAAATCATTGGGAAGATGCCAGGGCAGATTATTATTTCTGCCTATTACGTTATTTAAAGACATTGCGACTACAAAGCTTAACATTGGCTTAAACCTCCTGCACAAATCGTTATACCATTAAGTTTATCATAATAATACTTCAAATTCATTCAAGAAGCATGTTAAAAACAATATATATAATGGAATGCATAAGGATTATTTTCAAAGGATTAACGGGGAAATATAATAATTAAAGATAATCAATCTTTAAAAAGAATGAAAATTTATATTAAATGAAAATTATTATTGATTAATATAAGTTATCGATATATAATAAAGATACAATACATATTGAATAATTAAAGATGAGGTGTTTCAAGTTGAAATATAATATTCTAATTGGCGGCCAGGCAGGCCAGGGAATGGATACAATAAGCGATGTTTTGGAAAAACATCTTAAATCAAGGGGGTTATTTGTATTTTCCAATAAGGATTACATGTCAAGGGTAAGAGGGGGACACAACTTTATTCAGATAAGGTTTGGCGATGAGCCTGTATATTCACATTATCCCGAACTGGATCTTATCATTGCCCTTGATAAAAATACCATTGAATTTCACAGAGATAGATTAAAAGCTTCCGGTAGTATAATAGCGGATGAACTTATAGCATATCAGAATGAAAGAGTTATTTCACTTCCAATTACAAAAGCAACGAAGGAGATAGGTTTTTATAAGGCCTTTGGAATGGTAGCTGCAGGTGCAGCTCTTAAATACTTTAATATATCCTTGGAGGGTGTTGAAAAAGTACTTCCTAAAAAATTCAGCGATGAAATTAAAACAAAAAACCTTGATGCCATAAAGAAAGGCTACGAACTTCTTGAATCAAGGCTTAGCCTTTCAGAAGGCTGTACAAGTAATAATATACTTATAAACGGTAATACTGCTATTGCCCTTGGGGCGCTGGCGGGCGGATTATCATTTTACTCGGCATATCCAATGACTCCGGCAACCAGTATAATGACGTATCTTTCAAAAAAACAGGTTGAAGCAGGCATTGTAGTAGAACAGGTAGAGGATGAGATATCAGCCATAAACATGGCAATAGGTGCTTCCTATGCGGGAGCCAGAGCTATGACAGGTTCATCAGGAGGAGGTTTCTCTCTCATGGTGGAAGCCCTGGGGCTTGCAGGCATAACTGAGACTCCCCTTGTTGTGGTAAATTCACAGAGGCCAGGTCCTGCAACAGGATTGCCTACAAGAACTGAGCAGAGCGATCTTTCCTTTATGCTTACGGCATCACATGGAGAGTTTCCCAGAATGGTTATAGCACTGAGAAATCCTGAGGATGCATTTTATCAGACCTTTAGAGCGCTAAACCTTGCTGATAAATATCAAACGGTGGTTATGATCCTTACGGATCAGTACCTCGCAGATTACAGAATGACTATTCCAAAGTTTAAACTTGATGGACTTAAGATTGAGCGATATATTTCTGGCGAGGAAGTTCTTGAAGAAGGAGAGGAGTACAGAAGGTATAAGTTAACGGGAAATGGAATATCTCCAAGACTAATACCGGGAAAGGTTGAAGGCCAGATTGTGCTTGTTGACAGCGACGAGCATACAGAATATTCTCATATAACTGAATCTGCTGAGGTTCGTAATGCGATGATGGAGAAAAGAATGAAAAAGCTGGAACTTATGAAGGAGGACATAATTGAACCCGAGTATTTTGGAGTTGAGAAACCTGAAGTTGTCCTGATTGGATGGGGATCCACCTACGGACCTCTCAAAGAAGCTGTTGAAATGCTAAATAATGAAGGATATAGGGTTGGAGCGCTATCCTTTGGAGATATTTATCCGCTTCCTCAAAAACTTTTAAGAAAATATGCTGAAGAGGCAAAAGTCCTTGTTAATGTAGAACAGAACTATACAGGGCAGCTTGCAAAACTGATAATGCAGGAAACGGGAATTAAAATGGATAAGAGCATATTAAAGTATGATGGAAGGCAGATAGATCCAAAGGAAATATATAATAGAGTAATAAGCGAGGTGCTTTAAATGCTGGATATAAAGCTTTATAATACAAATGATGAAAACGCATGGTGCCCTGGTTGCGGAAACTTTTCAATATTGGACGCTCTTAAATGTGCTACAGCGGAGCTTGAAATAAGACCGGAGGATCTTGTGGTCGTTTCGGGTATAGGTCAGGCAGCAAAGACGCCACATTATATAAGGGCTAATGGTTTTAACGGTTTGCATGGAAGGGCGCTGCCGCCTGCTCAGGGCATAAAGATGGTAAACAAAAACCTGAAGGTTATTGTAACAAGCGGTGACGGTGATTCCTATGGAGAGGGTGGAAATCACTTTATACACGCTATAAGAAGAAACATGGATATAACACATTTGGTTTACGATAACCAGATATATGGTTTGACTAAGGGTCAGGGTTCTCCAACAACAGCCCTTGGGCAGAAAACAACAATGCAGTTTGAAGGAGTGATACAGAACCCATTAAATCCTCTTGCACTTGCAATTGCATCAGGAGCAACCTTTGTAGCTAGAACTTTCACCGGAGATAGGGAAGGAATGATTAAGATTTTAAAAGAAGCAATAATGCACAAAGGATATTCCCTTGTAGACATTCTTCAACCCTGTGTATCCTTTAATAAGGTAAATACCTTTAAATGGTACATGGATAGAGTGTACAGCCTTGATGAGTCCTATGATCCAACGAATAAGGTTTTAGCTTTCCAAAAGGCGCTTGAGTTCGGCGATGATGGAATTCCTGTTGGGGTAATCTACAGAGAATACAATAAACCTATTTTTGAGGAACTTCACCCTGTTATAAGAGATAACGAAAATGTTATAGATAGGGTTTGGAATCCTCAGGATGCAGAAAAATTCATAGAAGAATTCATGTAAAATAAGGTCAGCATTTCGCTGACCTTATTTTATCTATTGTCTATTCTTTCAGGATACATATCATGATAAAACAGTCTTTTTTCTGCAACCTCTTTCCATTTAGTTCCTTCTTTGCCGTAATTACAATAAGGATCTATAGAAATTCCCCCTCTTGGGGTAAATTTGCCCCATACCTCTATATATTTTGGAGCCAGAAGCTTAATTAAATCCTTCATAATGATATTAACACAGTCTTCATGAAAATCTCCATGATTTCTAAAACTAAAGAGGTAGAGCTTTAATGATTTGCTTTCTACCATAAGCTTATCGGGTACATAGGATATATAAATAGTGGCAAAGTCAGGCTGACCCGTTTTTGGGCAGAGACTTGTAAATTCAGGACAGTTGAATTTTACAAAGTAATCGTTGTCCTGATGTTTATTAACAAACGTTTCAAGTACAGAGGGGTCATAATCATATTTATATTTTGTGCCCTTTTCACCTAACAAAGTTACGCCTTCAAGCTCTTTGTCTGTCCTTCCACTCATAGAATTTCCTCCTTCTTGCAATATATTATAGAGAGTTATGTTGCAGCTTGTATCTTAATTGTTTTACTAGTATGACGCCGACTATTCCTGGTATAATTTGCCCTATACAAAGGCTTATTGCCAGCAACTTGTATGGTATGTTCAATATTGTAGAAAGCCATATAGGTACAATTAACCCTGGACCGAATATTATTGGTAAAGCAATAAACAAGTCGTTTAGATTTAATCTTTTGATTATATAGACAGCAGTGGTCGTAATAATTCCCACAATTAAACCACCAGCCATATCTAAAATTCCGAGACCACCCATCAGTGCATTACTTAGCAGGTTGCTTATTCCCATTGGAATGATTAGAAAAGGGTAAATGGCACTGAGAGCATATAGTGAAGTTGCTATTCTTATCTGATATTGTCCAAAGGCGAAGCCTTGAGTAATATACATTAATATAATATAAAGTGCCATCACAACCCCTGAAATAGTTATTTTCCAAGTATAGGATAAATCCTTGTCAAATGTAAAATTTGATTTCATCTGCATGATAAACCTCCTTTTGTTAATGCTTTTAAAATTCAAATAAAAAAGGGCACAACTGCCCTATAAACAAAAACTGGTTAAGGATAGTCTGCTGTTTTAAACGTAAAATGTTTCAAATAAAAAAGGCGCATACGCGCCACATAACAGACTACCTCAGTAATCATTTGCCCGTAGTTTTGTTTATAGACAGGATGGTTTCGAACTGTCTTATTAAGTTTTACATTTATTATATTACATTTTACGGTTAAAAGCAATGGAAAATAATTATATAATGTTAATAAAAAATCAAGGCTGTCGGTTCCGACAGCCTTGATTTTTTATTAGTAAACAAATACCATTCTGTCTATTCGTGCTGCCAGGGGCTTGGACCACAACCACTGGTTTGTAGCACTATCGTCAAAGTAGAATAAAGCACCATTAGTTGGGTCTGCACCATTAAGTGCTTCGCAGGCAGCTCTTCTTGATTCTGCCGATGCAGGATTATTAATTGTTCCATTTAAAACAGGAGTGAATTGATAGTATCCATTTATTCTTTGATATATAACTTCCCTTATTGTGTTTGGAAACTGTGAACTTTGTACCCTATTTACAACTACGGCTCCTACTGCAACCTTTGCACTGTAAGGCTGATTCTCGGCTTCTGCCTGTATAAGCCTTGCAAGGAGATCTAAATCATCCTGTGTGTATGGTATTACAGCCTTTGGCTGGGACGATACCACATTTCCCTTTGGAAGGATAAGCTTTTGTCCAGGATATATCAGGTTGTCCCATTTGTTGTTTGCCTTTCTTAATGCGTCAAGGGATATGCCAAACCTCTTAGAGATTAAGAAAAGCGTATCTCCGCTTTTTACTGTGTAAGTTTCAGCAGGCACATTTAATACCTGTCCTGGATATATTACATCGCTTCCAAGGTCATTTGTTGATTTTATTTCTGAAGCAGTTGTATTAAATAACCTGCTTATTTTGAATAGTGAATCGCCTGATGTTACTTTATAGGCTGCTGCAAAAGCATTATGCTTTGTAAAGATAGTTAGAGCCATTGTAGTAGATAGGGCAAATAGAAAGGTTTTTAGTTTCTTTGATTTGAACATGTTAAACACCTCCATCGCCTCCGAGGTTAGTTGACGGGTTCGGGTAGAGGTACCCTACTCATAATGAGATTCACCCCAAAAGTTTAGTCCCCCGTACTCCTACTGGAGATTCGGCTTTTTTCAATATGCATTTTAACATGAGATTATAAGCAAGTCTATATAAAGTATATGGCAGCGAAGGTATACAGAGCTAAGAGAGTAATATGATGGTTACGAAATAAATTTAAATGGATAATGATTTCTATTTCTTATCTGAAACTTTAAGGCGGTATTCCGCAACTAATAGGTTTACCATCCTGTTATAGCTGTATATGCCTTCCCCCTGAAGGTTTGACTTTAGATAAGTGTTGTTAATTTTAGATGTTACCCTGTCTATAGGACCTTCATATCGTCCCCAGAATTTGTTTATGTATAGTAAATCTCTCCTAACGCCATCGCTGTACATTGATTTTAATCTGCTAAAGGCTTTTAAATCCTGTTGTGCCAGGGCATTCATACTGTATACCAATGCAAACAATGTACCTGAATATTGGAATTGTACATCAGGATTCATTGTGCTAGTTAAATATGCAATGTAATTTGCTTCGTCTTCCCTTGCAAACCCCCTTTGATGAGCCATTTCATGGCATATAGCAGCAGGGAGAATTGAATTTGGTATATTGGTATTTACATTTGCTTCTCCGGTAAAGGGAAAATACACCCCTGAAATACCGGTATATGACATTAGCCTTGAAAGAAAAACTCCCTTAGGCCTTCCGTATTTTCCACCAATAACGGGATATATTATAGAAGCTTCATCATAGCCTTTATATGCTTCATTAAAAGCCTGGACACTGTTGTAAGATAATTTCATAACACCCTCTGTGTTTTCATTTACAAGGCTGCGCAGTTTATTGGCACGTTCTATGAGATCCAGGCAAAGCCCTTCAAGTTCATTGACATTAGGAGGAGACACGGGCATATTGATAATTTGTGAAAATGGTTTGCGGTGGTAGTTAAGCCCCCAGAGAACTATAAATGAAAAATATGTGATGCTTATAGAAGCTGATGTATTAATTATAAAAGTCTTCAGTATTTTTCCCTTTCCATGGGGTACTTTAATTAATCTGTATATTAAATAAAATATTCTATATAAGATGTATATAGTTAGAAGGATAATAATAACCTCTGCAAGAGAAAAGGGAAATATTCCTGTAATTTGGCTTAAGGGTCTTCCAATAAATCTATAAGTTCCCGTAGAATAAAGCTTCTCTACCAGACCAGGGTATTTCGATACAGAATATGAAAAAATTACAGCCGCAGGCAAAAGTAACACTAATAGAAGTTTGTTTATGTATCTTTTTTTACACATATCACATACCAGCTTTCTTTAAAGATATTATAATATGGAGATAAAAAAATATATTCTGCTTACAACTACGCTTGCAAAAAAATCAGCGCAACAAGTTATAATAATATATTATTTTATGAGTGAGAATGTGTCAAAACAAAAGTCCAAGTTTTTGAAAAACACCTTTTCTATAGTCGATATCGAATCTGAGATTGCTCATTTACGAATAACAGAAGCAAAATGTAAAATACTAAATGCAGGAGGGATATGTATGGGAGATAAATCAAAAATAATCAAGGTTAAAAAGAATCCTGATGGTGACATTACAGATGTTATGCTGGATAATGGCAATGTTTATTCCATAAATGAAGCGATAATGATGGCTAAGGATGGGATTATCGAGGGAGTAAATGTTGGAAGGGCTAAAAATGGAAGGGAATATTTAAGGAGTAATCCAAATGGAGAAGTAAATGATAACATGGATAATTTGCCTGTGTTTTAAATAAAACGAATCAGCATATCGGCCTATCCGATATGCTGATTCGTTTTATAAAGCAATTTCACGGTTTATCAAATCTTCGTATGTTTCTCTTCTGCAAATTACCTTTGACTTCCCATCCTTTACAAGGACTACAGCTGCCCTTGGAATTTTATTGTAATTGCTTGACATGGAATAACAATAAGCTCCTGTTGATAGGACTGCAAGAATATCTCCGCTGTTGCTTTCAGGAAGTTCTATATCTTTTATAAGTATATCTCCTGATTCGCAGCATTTTCCTGAGATCGTTACAACCTCTCTACGTTCGCCTTCTATACGATTTGCGACTATGCATTCATATTCTGCATTGTAAAGTGAAGGTCTTATGTTATCAGTCATCCCTCCATCCACGGCTACATATTTTTTGATACCGGGGATTTGCTTGATGGAACCTACTGTATAAAGGGTGGTACCTGCATTTCCAACTATAGATCTTCCAGGTTCAATGGATAGTGAAGGAAGAGGAATATTTAATTCTTTGGAGGTCTCCTGTGCTCTTTTTAAAATAGAAGAACAAAAGTCCTCAATGGAGTTGGGATCATCGCCTTCACGATAATAAATCCCAAAGCCTCCTCCCAAATTGAGTTCATTAATTTCATATCCGAGCTCTTCCTTAATGCCTTTGATCAGGGAAAGCATTATATCTACCTCATCAAGATAAGGTTCAATATCGAAAATTTGTGAACCTATGTGACAGTGAAGGCCTCCCAGTTCTACGTTAGAAAGGGACATTACCCTTTTTACTGCAGTTAAAGTTTTATTGTTTAATATGGTAAAGCCAAACTTTGAATCAAGTTGCCCGGTTTTTATATAGCTGTGCGTATGGGCTTCAATTCCAGGAGTTATCCTTAGAAGAAGTCTTTGGATTGTACCTTTTCTTTTAGCAATTTCATTTATTTTATCTATTTCATAGAAATTATCTGCTACAAAGGTTCCTACACCAAGCTCTATTGCCATTTCTATTTCATCGGGAGTTTTATTGTTGCCGTGAAAATATACTTTTTCAATGGGGAAACCACTTTTATAAGCAGTATATAATTCACCGCCGGATACAACATCAAGGCATAAACCTTCTTCGTTTATAATCTGGCACATGGCAATTGTTAAAAAAGCCTTTCCTGCATAAATAACTTTGTTATTGGGATTATTCTTCTTAAAACTTTCCATGTATCTGCGGCAGTTATCCCTTATCAACTTTTCATCAAGAACATAAAGTGGAGTTCCATATTTATCTGCTAGTTCAACTGTGCTAATACCGCCTATATATAGTTCATTATTTTTTATTTTCATAGTTCCGAAAAGTCTCATAAAATCCCTCCAAACGCTTCACAGGCCAAATTCCTCCGCGATAATCTTAACAGCTCTCAGTTTATCTTGAGTTTTTATTGCACAGGTAATCCTAATTTCAGAAGTAGTTATAAGTTTTACTTCAATATTATTTTCTGCAAAGAGTTTAAACATTCTTCCAGCTACACCGGAGGTTGTTTTCATTCCTATGCCCACTATAGAAAACTTGGTTATATCCTCATCTATTGATAAGTTGTCTTTATCAGTAATTTCTGATAAAATGCTCATACATTCATTTAAGTCACCCTTTGGTATTGTAAAGGAAATATTGACAATACCATCTATTGGGGCAGTCTGGCTTATCATATCTATATTAATTCTTTTTGACGATATTTTTCCAAATAGATTTGAAATTGAATTTATATTGTAGGGGATATTTTTTACTGTTATTGCAACATCATCATCGCTTGTTGCCAGGCCTGTTATTGGTTTGCTTTCCATGTTCATGTTTGTTACCTCCCTAATTAATGTACCCTTTATATTGCTGGTACTCAGTCCAACATATACGGGAATATTATATTTTTGTGCAAGCTCTATGGATCTCGAATGCATAACCTGGGCACCAAGGCTTGAAAGTTCCAGCATTTCTTCGTAGTCAATTTCAGACAGTTTTTTAGCATTCTTATACAATCTTGGATCAACACTGTATATTCCATCGACATCTGTGTATATTTCGCATTGTGCATCCAGCTTTACTGCAATGGCTACCGCTGAGGTATCAGAGCCGCCCCTTCCGAGGGTGGTTATATCACCTTCATCATTTACTCCTTGAAAACCAGCAACCACCACTATTTTACCCTCAGTAAGGCTCTTTCTTAGTTTTTCCCCATCGATGTCTTCTATGAGAGACTTGCCATGCTGTCCGGTAGTTCTCATACCAATCTGATAAGCTGTATAACTTATTGCGTCATATCCCATGGATTTGAGGGCCATGGCGAGAAGGGAAGCAGATATCATTTCGCCCGTTGAAAGAAGGGCATCAAGTTCCCTTTTATCAGGATATTCTGTTATCTGGTTTGCCAGTTCAATTAAATCATCAGTAGTATCTCCCATTGCAGATACTACTACAACGACACTGTCTCCACTTTCTTTTCTTTTACCAACTGTTTCAGCAACCTTTTTAATCTTTTCTATAGTTGCAACAGAACTACCACCGTATTTTTGAACAACTATACCCATATGAATCACTCCTTAAAAAAATAAATACAGCAAAGGAACACCTTTGCTGTATAATAAAATGCATACAGACAAACCGTGTACCTTTGTAGCTCTCCACTATTTGAAATAGTGACAGTCCTGCATATATTCTATGCAGAACCAGGAAACCATTCCGCCGAACGATTTCCTTCGGCTGCAGTTCCTTTCCTTAACCATCATTGCCCGCCGGCTACGGATAAGTACTATTAACTAACAGCGCCTCTACCATAGGTAAACTTTTATGATATTAAATTAAGTGTATTCTACCATGAATAGCTTATTAATTCAACTAATTACTTTTAAAAATTTTTGCTAAAAATAACTAAAAAGTTAAATATCGATTTTCTTTCAAATTCCTATTACAGCAGGTTAGCATTTAAAAACTGCTTTTCACATTGGTTCTAGCAGAATAAATAACTGTGAATTTAGGTATGATATTTATAGGAGGTGTTTCAATGGCAAAGAAACATGGATTTAGAATGAGGGCAAAAGCTCAGTCTATGATAGATAACAGCAATGACAGCAGAAACTCCACACATGGCTATATGGAGATGGGTAATGATGCTAAAATTCATGCAAAGGCAAGAGCTTTAAGAAATAGCGATAATGGTTCACATTTATAACGATAAAATTAGCTTTTGAAGATATTTTTGCACTGAAATAAAAATCAGGGACCTGTATTCAAAATAAGTTACGAATACAGGCCCTTTTTAATTTCATAAGACATAATATGAAATTGAAAACATTTATTCGGAGAAGGAAGTGATGATATGACATTTGTTATTTTTTTTCTTATAGGGTTGATAATAATCTTCGGAGTTCTTGCCAGATGCGGCAAATTTTATTATATGATTAAATTGTGCTTAATCTTGTTAATCATATTTGTAATTATCACTCTAACAGTATATTCAATCCCTATTATTGCAATAATGTGTATTTCATTTTTCCTTTTCCGGAGAAGGTGGTTTTAATCTGGCTGGCTGCTGGAGAAATTTTGAATCCACTCTTTAAACAATTCAAAGCGATGTTCCTTTAGAAAATCGATAAAATCTTCAAGAACCCCCAGTTTATTTAAACCCTTCATAAGGTGCCTGGGATAGCTTACATTTCTTGTATAACTTCCTTTAGGGTCAATTACCATCAATGACTCATCCCTGCGAACCATAATATCCCTGCACCTTATGTCAATTTTAGTGAATCCCAATGAATAAAACTCTTCTGCAAGGCAAATTATTTTATTGATTAAATCATTGTTCAATCCATTTTTCTTTATGTAGGAATTAAGAGGTTCACCATCTACGTACTCTCTAATTATAAAGTGTTCATCATAATCATAAATTTTTGGAAAATATTTACTGCCATTGGTACGAGTTAATATAAAAGATTCGTATATGCAACTTTTACTGTCTTTACAAACTTTGATAACTCTGTCAGAAGCGATCAGATAAACTTTACCATGATTTCCCATACCTAAAAGTTTGCATTGATTTAAATTCAAGCCATAATTATTTTCATATTCCAGATTTCTGGTACATTTATCTTTCATAAAAAGCCATCCTTTCAATAAAATAGTATAAAGCATTAAATTCTCTATAAATTATTAAGCACAGCCTTAATAAAAATATGAAATGTTAATCTGTAAAGCTTGTTTGAAAGTGTTTGGATTTGCTTAATAATTATCCATAATACTAATATATTGGCTCAGTAAAAATAAGTTACCGTTTTAAACGTAAATGGTGAATGTTATAATAAAATAAAAAGAATGGATAAGGTGGAAAAATGTGTGGAAGATATTTGCTTGATAATGAAATCAGAGATATGCTTGAAAGTTATAATATAAAAAGAGTGTTTATTGATGAGCTTCTCAAGGGGGACATATATCCAGGCTGCAAAGCTCCAGTAATAGTTGACAATTCAGGAATGGAGCTTAGGAAATACACCTGGGGATTTATGGTAAATAACAGGAAAATCATAAATGCAAGAGCTGAATCCCTTGCTATAAAAAATACTTTTAAAAATTCATTTTACCGAAGAAGGTGTTTGATACCCTGCAGTGCATTTTATGAATGGAAAAATGAAAGAAATAGAAAAGTTAAATATAGAATTTCTTTGAAGAATAAAGAAATGTTTTCCCTTGCAGGAATTTATAATATGTTTCATGATAAGAATCTGGGGTTTTACGAAGGATTTGTAATAATTACAACGGAAGCTAATAAAGATATGTCGGATATTCATCACAGAATGCCTCTAATAATTGATAAGAAATGGGAGGATGTATGGATAAATAACAAAAGTAAAATTGAGGACATAATGAAGCTTTTAAGCCCTTTTAATTCTCAACTTCTGATAGAACCTTGTTTTGATGGATCTTTCAACAATGAGCAGCTGAGTATGTTTTAATTTTATATCATCGATCAGCTTAAAAGCTTAAAATGTATTTTCAAATGAAAATAATAGTACTGATTTATAACAAATAATGGTGTGTACCGATAAATATATTGTTAAGATACTAACGTATTACAACCTTTAATTATTGACCAAAAAAGAATAAATAATATTAAAAATATTCTAAATATATATTAAATATAGAAAGTGATTTCGAACGATAGTTATATTCTATGCATCAGGGTTGATTTTTCAAGGGTTTAATAGAGCATTTAATTAATCCTAACTTATTTGTTTTTGTATTTAGCTTTTTAAAAAATTGCTAATATATTATCATTGCTTGTAGATGCCTGAAACAAGTGCTAGAATGAAATTGTCAGAAAAGAGGTCTTACCATTTTATTCTAAAGTTTCTTGTGAAATATTTAATAAATGATCACCAAAATCATCTAAAAATTATTATTAAATGACAATTTATATCGATTATTATTTTATATTATAATATACATTTCTAGGATGGGAGGATATATAAAATGGCACTTACCTTTAAAAGAGGTGTTCATCCACCACATGGAAAACACTTAACCGAAAACAATAAGATTGAATACTTGCTTCCAAAGGGACTTTTAGTTTTTCCTATGGTTCAGCATATAGGAGCTCCATGTGAACCCCTGGTGAAAAAAGGCGAAAGGGTGCTGCTTGGACAAAAAATAGGAGAAGGAAAGGGATTTGTTACAGCTCCTATACACAGCAGTGTTTCAGGGCTCGTAAAAGATATTGCACCAATGCCTCATCCGAATGGAAGTAAAGTGCTTTCAATAATTGTAGAAAATGACGGCCTTTATGAAAAACATGAAAGCCTTGTTCCAAAACAGGATTACAGGAGTCTGTCAAAGGAAGAACTACTTAAGATAATACAGGAAGCAGGCGTGGTTGGCATGGGAGGAGCAACTTTCCCAACCCATGTAAAGCTTTCACCTCCTCCTGATAAGAAGATAGATACTATTATTATAAACGGGGCTGAATGCGAGCCTTATCTGACCTCGGACTATCGTGTTATGCTTGAGGAAACTCAAAGGGTAGTTGATGGGCTTAAGATAATTCTTCACATGTTCCCGGGAGCAAAGGGATACATAGGAATAGAAGATAATAAGCCCGCAGCCATTGAAGCTGTGAAAAGGGCTGTAAAGGATGAAGCAAATATAGAAGTTAAGGTGCTTAAGACGAAGTATCCGCAGGGTGGAGAAAAACAGTTGATTTATGCAATTACAAGGAGACAGGTACCCTCAGGGAAACTTCCGGCTGATGTTGGATGCATAGTGCAAAACATAGAGACTGCAGTTGCAATTGAAAGGGCAGTTCTCAGAGGAAGACCAGTTATGAGACGAATAGTTACTGTTACGGGTGGGGCAATAAATAACCCAAAGAATTTCAACGTAAGAATTGGAACTACCTATAGAGAGCTTATAGAAGCAGCAGGAGGGTTTAAGGAAGAGCCTATTAAAATAATTTCCGGTGGGCCCATGATGGGAATTGCTATTCATACCCTCGATGTGCCGGTTACTAAAGGAACCTCTGCTATATTATGCCTTACCAGGGAAGAAGCAGTGTTGCCGGAGGAAATGAACTGCATCCGCTGCGGTAAATGTATACAAGCATGCCCGATGAATTTACTTCCAACTATGCTAAACTCACTGGCACTTAAGGGTGATTATGAGGCATTTGAAAAATACCATGGACTTGATTGTATTGAATGTGGAAGTTGCTCATTTGTTTGTCCATCAAAGCGTCACCTGGTGCAGTCAATACGTACGGCAAAACGTACTGTGCTTGCAAATAAGAAGAAAACAAAATAGGAGGGACTTATATGGAAAATATGGTATATACCGTATCCTCATCTCCACATATTCGATCGAAGGATTCGATTAAAGGAATAATGAGGGATGTAATTATAGCACTGCTGCCAGCAGCTGTTGCAGGAGTATACTTCTTTAAATTAAGAGCATTACTAATGATAATTATTTCTATAGCATCCTGTGTAGGTGCCGAGGCCCTATGGCAGAAGTTAACAAACAAAAAAATTACCATAAATGACTACAGCGCAGCAGTAACAGGAATGCTTCTTGCTTTTAACCTTCCAGTGGCAGCACCATTATGGATTCCTGTTGTTGGAGGATTCTTTGCAATTATAATTGTAAAGCAGCTTTTTGGAGGATTAGGACAAAACTTCATGAATCCGGCGCTTGCAGCAAGGGCTTTCTTACTGGCATCCTGGCCGGTTCAAATGACGAGCTGGACTGTAGATGGTGTCGCGTCAGCTACTCCGCTTGGTATTTTGAAGGAAGGAACAGGAACACTTCCACCTTTATGGGATGTTATTATTGGACATGTTGGAGGTACTATTGGAGAAACATCAGCTATAGCACTTATAATTGGAGGACTATATCTCCTCTTTAAGAGGGTGATTACATGGGAAATTCCGGTTATATATATTGGTACAGTATTTATATTAACTTGGATTTTCGGAAGAAATGGTTTTATGACTGGAAACCCATTGTATGAGATTTTTGCAGGTGGATTGTTGCTTGGTGCCTTCTTTATGGCGACGGATTATTCAAGTTCACCGATTACTCAAAAAGGAAAAATAATTATGGGTATAGGTTGTGGATTTATCACTACTATTATCCGTATATATGGAGGTTATCCAGAGGGCGTTTCATACTCAATTTTATTGATGAACCTTGCTGTTCCATTGATAGATAAATTTACAGTTCCTAAGCCATTTGGGGAGGTGAAATGATGAAGGAGAATTTAAAACTGGGTTTTATATTGCTTCTTATAGCGGGAATTGCAGGATTTTTCCTTGGTGGTGCCTATGTAATCACCAAAGAACCTATAGCGCAGCAGACTGTGAAAGCCAATAACGAAGCCATGAAACAGATACTTTCGGATGCAGATAATTTCAATAAAATAGATGTTAATCTTGAAAAATATCCTTTAGTTACTGAGGTGTATGAGGGTGCAAAAGGAAAGGATGTTGCAGGATATGTAGTAAAAGTTGCACCAAAGGGATACGGAGGAAAAATTGAGATGATGGTCGGAATATCCAATAAAGGTAAGGTTGCAGGCATCAAAATATTATCACATTCAGAAACGCCGGGGCTTGGTGCAAATGCTCCAGGGGAGAAGTTTTCAGGACAGTTTAAGAATAAGCCCATAGACAAAGCTCTGGAAGTTGTTAAAAAAGATCCTTCACAGGATAACGAAATCCAGGCAATTACAGGAGCAACCATAACTTCAAGGGCAGTTACAGGTGGAGTTAATGAGGTCATAAAATTCTATAATTCTGAGCTTAAGGGGGGAGCTAAATAATGAACAGGGCAGCTGAAAGGTTGTATAACGGTATTGTAAAAGAAAACACGATTTTCGTACAGGTTCTGGCTATGTGCCCTACCCTGGCTGTTACAACCAGCGCGGAAAATGGGCTTGGAATGGGTTTGGCAACTACTGGTGTATTGATTTTCTCAAACCTGTTAATATCCCTTCTAAGAAAGGTTATTCCCGATAAAATACGTATACCGGCATACATAGTGATAATTGCAAGCCTTGTAACTCTGGTTGAGTTTATATTGAAGGGCTTTGTGCCAGGATTATATCAAGCACTGGGTATATTTATTCCGCTTATAGTTGTTAACTGTGTAATACTTGGTAGAGCTGAGGCCTATGCTTCTAAAAATCCAGTTTATCCATCCATATTTGATGGTCTTGGAATAGGACTTGGATTTGCACTTGCGCTTTTATTACTTGGTAGTGTCAGGGAGATACTGGGGGCTGGCAAGTTATTTGGCGTACAGGTAATGCCATCATCCTATCAACCTGCTTTAATAATGGTCCTTGCACCGGGAGCGTTTTTTGCATTAGGTATAATAATGGGATTATTTAATTACAGAAAAATGAAAGTTGCTGATAGAAAGAATAGGATAGTAAAGAAGAGTGCTAACCACTGCACTATTGAGCAGTAATTACTTCAAAGTAGTGGATTATTATCATTATATTAATTTTAAGAGAGGTGAATGAAATGCGAATATTAACCATTATGATCAGCGCCATATTTATAAACAACTTTGTTATGTCCAGATTCCTTGGTATGTGTTCATTTCTTGGTGTTTCCAAGAAAACTGAAACAGCATTTGGAATGGGAATGGCAGTAACCTTTGTTATGACGCTGGCATCCTTCATTTCATATATAGTACTTAGTTTTATATTAAAGCCTCTGGGAATACAATACTTATATAATATAGCGTTTATATTAGTAATAGCTGCTCTGGTGCAGTTCGTTGAAATGGTGATTAAAAAGACGAGCCCTGGGTTATATAATGCCCTTGGAATTTATCTTCCACTTATAACAACCAACTGTGCTATACTTGGTGCTGTAATAATAAATATGAATGAAAACTACAATATGATTGAATCAGTTGTTAACGGATTTAGTGCAGCCCTTGGTTACTTGTTTGCCATAACGCTTCTTGCTGGAATAAGAGAAAGAATAGAGGAAAACGAAGGAATACCTGCTGCAATGAAAGGGTTTCCGCTTACTCTAATTACTGCTGGCTTGATGTCAATAGCATTTCTAGGTTTCCAGGGATTATTAAGCTAGAGGGGGATTAATATGAATTCAATGGATATAATTAAACCGGTGCTTAGTTTAGGTGGGCTTGGTGTAACTTTCGGTGTTCTGTTGGGATATGCTTCAAAAAAGTTTGCAGTTGAAGTCGATCCAAGAGTTACAAACATACGTGAGTGCCTTCCTGGTGCAAATTGCGGTGCCTGTGGTTATGCAGGATGTGATGCTTACGCCCAGGCTGTTGTGGATGGTGCGGCACCTCCTAATTCCTGTGCAGTTGGAGGTGCACCTGTAGCGGAAAGGATCGGAGAAATTCTTGGCCTTAAGGTGGAAGCAGTCGAAAAAAAGGTTGCCTTTGTAAAATGCAATGGAAACTGCAATGTGACTAAAGAAAAATACAAATATTATGGAGTACAGAATTGCCGCGATGCAGCAGCCATTCCAGGGGGAGGGCCAAAAACCTGTTCATATGGGTGCCTCGGACTTGGTGACTGTGTAAAGGTATGCGAATTCGGTGCACTAAGGGTTGAAAATGGAGTAGCTGTAGTAGATGAAGAAAAGTGCACAAGCTGCGGAAGGTGTGTCAATGTATGTCCTAAAGGGTTGATAAATATTGTTCCTGTGGCAAAGAAGGTTCGTGTACAGTGCAATTCATTAGATCCAGGTAAAGAGGTTAGACAGAACTGCAGCGTAGGATGTATAGGGTGCAGAATGTGCGAAAGGGCCTGCCAGTTTGGTGCCATTGATTTTGCAAATAACCTGGCAAAGGTAAACTATGAAAAGTGTACTCAGTGCCAGGCTTGTGTGCAGAAATGTCCAACAAAGGCCATTAAGCTTATTGTAAGTGAAAGTGATCAGAAAGTGGCTGTGTAGCGAAAAAAGAGATGTCGGGAAATCCCGCATCTCTTTCTATTTATCAGTTTCAATCATTTTAACTATTAACTTTGCAAGTGTCTTCCGGTCGTCGTCGTTGCCTGCTTTCCACAGCTCCTGTAAGACCCTTTCCTCCCTGTTTTCAGGATCAACTGCTGTAGATAGAAAATTGCCCACCCTGTATGCAATGTTATCTATAGTTTTTTTAGAAAGCCCAGCTGCTTCTCCTATATTTACGGCCGTTCTTAAGGTTTTCTTCCACTTTTCCCAATCTTTCAAAGTTTCGAAGTTATTTAAATCCAATAAACACACCTCCTTTAGATAGTTTTATTTTTTGCATAATTTAGCTTGTTATGCTACTCTGAAAGGCCCATTGGAATCAACCTCCAAATTCCATTCCTTAGATTAACTTTTAATTTTAATGAACAACTGAAAAACAATATTTGCTTAGGAGCTAATATTGCTTAATTCATGATATTTGGCTGTGGCAGTATGGATGCCACAGAATTTCCTGTAGGAAATAGCGAGTAAAAATATACTCAAAGGTATGGAAAAACAAAGGTTGTAAATTAAAATAGAATTCCCCTGAAACAATATGTTTGCAATCAGCAGGGACGTAAAAGGTATTTTCTCAAAAGCAGCGCTGCCGAAAAGGCAAATCATAATAGGGATAACTGCAACTGCAGTGGCAGTTGCCATAGTATAAAAACTATTTTTTATCCCCAGGGAAACGGCAATAATAAATAGCATGATTATAAAGGCTGCAAACAACCGGACTGTGTAAATCAGAATAAAGTACTGCAAGACCGATATATTTTGAGGTAATGCCGAGAGATTTTGTAAACTGCATGCTGGTGCATTCATACCTCCGATACCATAGTTGCTAAGGATAAAATAAAAATCAGGGAAATAGGTAAGAAAATATAATATAAGCATTATAATAAGCCCTGTTAGCAGTTTTGAAGCAAAGGTTTTCCCCCGTCCATTTTTGCATACATGAAGCAGATCAATTGTACCTGTGGAATACTCATTGGCAAAAATGGACGAAATACAGACTATAAGGACCAGGCAAATTTTGATGGAACTCATTAAGTCCATCCTGTTTCCCCCGGCGGTGGAAAGCAGGCCAAATCCCGTATCATATATAAAATATGGATTTTTGCTGTTTTTGCGTTGTTCTATTATATAATCCGCCTGCTCTTTCACCCGTGAAAAAGCCTTCTGCTTTTGGAGTATTTCTTGATAGTATTGGCTTTGAACAGTGTACTGGGCATTATTAATTTCACCTGCTGCGTAGTTTTCTCCAAGCTTCCTTAATCCCTCTGCGGCTTTGTCAAACTTCTCCTGCTCCTGCTTCAGGTATTCCATCTTTTCTATAGTCAATTCACCATTCAAAACCTTCATATATTGCTTATAAAACTGTTCATCCAGAGAAGGGTTGTATTGCATTAGTGAGTAGGAATACCCCTGTATTAAAGCAAAAATTAATAAAATAATCAGGACTTTATTTTCCATAAGCTGCTTATATAATTCGTTTCCAAGCAGGTTTACAGGATATCTGTTCCATAACCTAATCCTGCTTGCCATAAATTGAGCAAACGTTTTTTGCCTTGAGCTGTTAGATGTACGCCTGCAGAAAAATACCATGGTAAGCACACACAGGGATAAAAGGGACAAACCGAAGGTCATCCAGGTTACAGGTATAATATTTACCGGATAGGAGAAAAAATTGATATTGATGTATTCTCTATAAATCGGCGTAACCAGCAAAAATGGCACCAGATTAATCCTTTTAAAAAAACTTAACTGAGACTGCGCATCTATGGAAAGATAGAGGGCGAAGTTTGCACCAAATATGATACTGGCACCTGCGTAAACAGTGGAGGACTTTTTTAGCCTGACGCATAAAAATAGAATCAGCAGTGATGTTAAGAAATATGCAGCCAGCTTTGTAAGTAGATAAACTACAAAATACTGCATGTCAGTAAACACAAAGGGACATCCGATAAGTCCTGTAACCGACTGGATTAGCCTTTCTGTATTACCAAAGCCAAACAGATAACCTGCAATTATAAAGTTTGTGCCGTAAAGCAGTGCTTCAATCAAAATGCATAATAGGAATGCAGCCGATATTTTGGTGAAAATGGTTTGCTTTTGCCCCTTCACCGTTGGTTTAATCAGTGAATACAGGCCGTTTTCTTTTTCCGGCATAATTAGGGACATGCAGGTTAGAGGAATCAGCAATACCGCAATGATATCCGTCGTATGGGACTGGGTATCCGTAATTACACCGTTAGAGATATCCGCCTGCAGCACATTTCCTTTGAGGGGAGCAAATGCGGCAGGGGTTAACTTTATATTTCGATAGGAAAAGGTACCTGGTTTTGCAAACAGAGAAGAACCGGACAAGACAGCTGCCCTTTCATCTATGCTGCGCAGGTATTGGTCGTAATTCAGCGCCGAGCTTACTTCATTAAGTACCGTACCTATGATCTGGCGTTCTGAGTAAAGATCTCCGGAATATGTAAGGTAGTTTCCACTTTCATAAAGCTTAATATAATTTGGAATTTTATCTCTGTATTCTTCAAGATAGTGCTGTGCAATTTCATGATTCCTCTTTTCAGTCAAATCCTTGATATTGGCGATTGCGGTAAGCACTTGTAGTACATCGTAGCGGGCCTGCAACTTTTCGAGTTTTTCTTCGTTTGAGTGTCCTGTCAAATCCTGGTATACCTGTTTGTATACAGTGGGAGAAAAGCCCAGTGTGGCGTGGGTGGTATTATTGTAAACCCAAAACCCGTTGAACAGGATTAGCAGAGAAAAAATTCCAATATAGATTTTTGTGAATATAACTTTAGAAATTCATATCTTATCATTTTTATAACAAAGTGCTCTCATCGTTAAAACGATAGAGATACACATCCTCCAAAGTAGGGGCCTTCTGTTTGAAATCATAGTTTTCCGGGGGATTGTCACTTAAAACACGGATATAAATATTTTTTTCATCCTTCGAGATGTTTACAATTTTATAGATATGTTCTAAACGGGTCACTTCAGTCTCGTCGGTGACAAAAAGTACCAAGCCCTCTTGTGGGAGGGCTTGGATGATTAATACATTTTTGATATTACAAATTGTATAAACCTTGGTGGAAAAAACCTTTTTAAAAACACAAACAGCTTGTAGGAAAAACCTGAGGTTACACGTATAGGAGGATTTTTGCTGTTTATTATTCTTGCTATCTCCTTAACAACTACGTGTGGGCCGGGTCCATTTCTTTCTGATTTTTCCATGGATGTTACGGATTTAGTAAAATATTTCTTGTAGACTGAATTTTGAGCGTCCTTTGCATAAAGCCTTTGGTCTGTGAACCCTGTTCTTGTATCTCCAGGCTCCACCATAGAAACTTTAATACCAAAGGGCTTAAGTTCCATTCTAAGAGCCTCAGTCATGGATTCAACTGCGTATTTGCTTGCACTATACATTGATTGAAATGGTATTGGAAAAACTCCTGCAACTGAACTAACATTAATTATAAGTCCTTTACCCTGTTTTCGCATTATTGGCAAAACGGCTCTTAACATCCTGTGCGTTCCAAAAAAGTTAGTATTAAACTGTGCAAAGGCCTCTTCGGGTGAGGTGTCCTCAACGGAGCCAGCTATCCCAAAGCCTGCGTTGTTAATAAGTATATCTATATGGCCTTCCTTTTCATATACATAACTTACAGCCTTTTTAACGGAATCGTCAGAGCAAACATCAAGAGGAATCATTTTAATAAAACCGCTGCTATCAGAGGTTGCAGCAACTTGTTCTTCAGTTTCAAAGTATGCCTTCCTTGATGTGCCATAAACCTTATATCCATGTTTTGCCAGAAATTCAGCAGTTGCTTTACCTATACCGGAGGAAGCACCTGTTATAAGAACGACGTCTCCATATATTTTTTTCATTAACATCCCCCCAAATAAACAAATCAAATATATTATACAATGTAAAAAAGTACCATGCAATCTTACAATTATAGATTAAAGTAAAAAATTAACAAAATAATAATGAAACTTTGCAAACTTTTCTTTATTTATGAATTAAAGAATGATAAGATATATTATATATTTTATTTTACATTAAATTTTGCACTTATTTTACTATATTTTATCAGGGAGTGATGGTCTCATGAGTGATATTTTCGAGAAATGTTTCAATTATACTGATGCAAAAAAAGTGATGGAGGCTGGAGTTTATCCCTATTTCCATGCCCTTGATAGCGGACAGGACACTGAAGTTATTATGAATGGTAAAAGAACGATAATGCTTGGTTCCAACAATTATCTGGGACTTACTTCAGATGAAAGAGTAAAGCGAGCTGCAATAAAGGCTGTTGAAAAGTTTGGTTCTGGCTGCTCCGGTTCAAGATTCTTAAACGGTACCCTAACACTACATAATGAACTTGAGAAACGTCTTGCAAAATTTGTAAAGAAGGAAGCTGCATTAACTTTTAGTACAGGCTTTCAGACAAATCTTGGGATAATATCTGCTATTGCAGGCAGAAACGATTATATCATTTCTGATAGAGGAAACCACGCCAGCCTTGTTGATGGATGCAGGCTCAGTTTTGCAAAGAATGTTAAATACAGGCACAACGACATGGTTGATCTTGAGAGAATACTTAAGTCAATACCAGATAAGTGCGGTAAGCTTATAGTGTTTGACGGAGTGTTCAGTATGGAAGGTGATATTGCCAACTTACCTGAAATAGTAAGGCTTGCTAAAAAGTATGGGGCGAGAATTATGATCGATGATGCACATGGGTTTGGAGTTTTAGGAAAGCATGGAAGAGGAACAGCAGAGTATTTCGGCCTTGAAGATGAAGTGGATATTATAATGAGCACTTTTAGTAAGTCACTTGCCAGTCTTGGAGGTTTTATTGCAGCAAAGGAAGAAGTTATACATTATGTGAAACATGTTTCAAGGCCATTTATATTCAGTGCATCAATTCCTCCTGCAAATGCTGCAGCTGCCCTCGAAGCATTAAACATAATGGAATCAGAGCCAGAAAGAATCAAGAGGCTGTGGGAAGTTGCTGATTATATGAGGGAAGGATTTAAATCGATAGGTATACCGATTGGAAATTCTCAAACTCCTATAATTCCTGTTATGACCTATGATGATTATAGAACCTTCAAGATAGCCAGGGATTTACTGGATGAGGGTGTTTATGTGAACCCTGTTATATCCCCTGCAGTAAATAAGGGAGAGGCTCTTCTTAGAACGAGTTACACAGCAACACATACTAAGGAGCAGTTAGATTATGCCCTTGAAGCCTTTAAGAGAGTCTTCAGCCGCAATTAGTGCAAAAAAGGAGCTATTCACTCGTTAGGAGAGAATAGCCCGTTTTTTTATAATTTTAAATACGATATGCCATCCAGTGCTATCAAAGCTTGAAGAGGAGGATTACCTCCGGTAAAACCAACTGCATATATGGTGTAGTACCTATTTGGCTTTAGCCTTATATTTGGAACATGAAGCAGCGGTTTATTGCTTCCGGAAGGTCTGGCTTGAAGAGTATAGGTTCCTTCATCAACTGCAATATACTTTGTATATTCTTTAAACTCCACATTTTTAAATAGCCTGGTTCCGTCTGGCAGGGTTATGTCTACATTTGGTGTATCAGGAGAAAGGTGGGCAAAACGTATAAAGACTTTTCCCGGTATTGCCTTTGGTGGAACTTCAGGTATTATATATAAATTTATATTGGAAAGTTTGCCTCCGACTGCAACAGTAAAAGAGGATCTGGCTTTTATGTTAAGGCGAGTATTAATTACAGGATTATCTCTCTTTCCTGTCGGAAATATTTTAATATTATATGTTCCGGCAGTCACGGGAAGATATTGCGTAAAACCCTTGAATGCCAGATTTGAAGCAATGAGTTTATCGTTTAAATAAGCATCTATATGAGGAGCGTCAGGCGAAGCATGGAGCAACCTCATATAGGAAACATTTTTTTGTTCTCTGAAATAATCGCAATAAGTATTTTGATATGGATATTGATCATAATACACTTTACAGCACCTTTCAAACATTACTTTAAAATCATTATATGAAGTGGATTTTTAATTTGTGAATAAGTTTGACGATAATTATCTAAATTGCCATCAATTCATTCATAATCTTTTCCATCGTTTCAGCGAATGGACCGTGAATGATAATATCAGCTTGATCATCAAAGGGTGTGCTGCTCTTATTTATGATAATGAATTTATCACCTTTAAAATATTTTAAGAGGCCGGCCGCAGGATAAACTACAAGGCTTGAACCGGCTACTAATAATACATCAGCCCTCATAATGTGTTCCTTAGATTTTGAAAGAACATCCTGATCCAGGGGTTCCTCATAAAGAACTATATCAGGCCTTATTATACCTCCACAGCAACACAGTGGAACATTTTCAAAATCTTTTATATCATTATAACTATAGGCTTTGAAACATTTTGTACAATAGAACCTGTAAAGCGAACCGTGAAGTTCTAGAACTTTGTTGGAACCTGCTTTCTGATGAAGGCCGTCTATGTTTTGGGTTATTATTGTCTTTAATTTGCCAGCCCTTTCAAGCTCAGCAAGTATGATATGGCCCTTATTGGGTTTAACGTCCATATATTTTAGGATATTTTCCCTTAAGAAACTATAGAATATATTGGGCTTTTGATAAAAGAAAGAACGACTCAGAATCGTTTCAGGATCATAATGGAATTTCCTGCTGTATATGCCATTGCTGCTTCTGAAGTCAGGTATTCCGCATTCTGTTGAAACCCCAGCTCCTCCAAAAAATACTACGTATTTTCCGATTTTTATAGCCTGTGCTATGCTCCTGTATAAATTCATATTAACACCCCGTTTATACTATTGAAGTATAAATACTGCTTTTTTCAGTTTAAGGTTAGCAAAGAATAAAGCTTTGTAAGAAACTGATTAAAAAACCTCGGGTATAACTCCCAGGGCGATAGAATCGGATCTCCTTATATATTATATTACAGAGAGGGAAAAATAAAAATAATTAAATGCTTATAAAGTAAAAATTTAACTATGCAAATACTTCGTGTCTAAACCAGTAGACAATATATGTTATTCCTGATAAAACGATAGGAAAAGTAAAAATGAGATTCATTAATAGATTTTGGGTTGTAGTTAGATATTTTAAACAATAATAAGATATTATTATTCCTTCAGAAATTAAAAGAATACCTCCTTTGAATGGCTTTTTTGACGCAACCAAGTAGCTTGCCATTACAACTGAAGGAGGTGTTAAAACAGCGGTATAGTTGTACCAGCTTCCTGATGTTAAATAGCATATTGATACGCCGAGTGCAGTCCAAAGCAGTACAGGAATATGTACAAAATAGAAGCAAATATTTTTAGAAGAATATTTCGACAAAACATGTATAATCTTCATTTTCACTCACCCTTATGAATATATTAATTAAAATTATAAGGAAAATATTAACAATATCAAGAAATAAGTTTCGATAAATTCTTACTTGTATTTACTAATTATTTAGAGGGATGACAGGGATTTATATAATACAAGAGATAGATTATGCAGAAATATTATAATGAAAAAATATGTCGAAAGAATTTTTTGATGTTGTTGTATAAACTTAGTTAGAAGTGGAGATATTACATAATGGAAGCTCAAGGAACCCACCTTGAGATGGAAACGGAAGTTTCCATAAACAGAACCCCCCATCCCCCTTAGGGTTCGAATTTCTGGCAGGAGTCGGAAATTCGAACCTCCTTTTATTTTAAATAGATAATTTAATCCCTTGTGCTATTTTGAAAAGCCCATTGGAATAAAGGCACAAAATATCTACAGGTAGGCGCTGCGATAAAAAATATATTATTCTCAGAACTACGCTTGCACACAGAGGTTCTAAAGCTCGGTATTTGAAAAATCAAGAACTTTCGTTAAACTCGCCTTGCTTAAGTCACGAAAGTTCAAGGATAAATCGGCACAACAGGTTAAGCATATAAAAAAGAGGATGTTTAAAAAGATGGAGGCTTTGATTGCTTTTTATACTATGCTGCATATTTAAAAGCCTTTAATACATCCTCTTTATTTATTCTATGGATTTGTATCTAATGATGAAATTTTGATATCCATGAAATCGATTTTTCCAGAACTATCAATTTTGTATATTATTGTAAGTATGAAAAGGGTACAGTTTTCGCTTGATGTTATGGAACCTTCGCTAATGAAATATATGTTTGATCCTGAATAGTCAAAATCGGTAGAATAAAAATTTAAGTACAGCTTATCGCTTGTTTCAATTTCTTTACGAAGATTTCCACATTCTATAACATATCCTCTTTTAGTTTGCTTAAACTCAACCGCTTCTGAAAATATTTCAGGTGATAGCAATTCGTAGAGGAACCCGTCATTAAAAGAGAAAGCATAAACTTTTTTGATGCAGTCGTCAATAGTGTAAAGTAAAATTTCTTCACGATTATCCATGTCGATATCCACTGCATATGTGGTACAGTTATTAAATCTCTTGTTTAACTTTATTACATAGTTTTTGCTATCATCATCAATTACTTTGAGCATTGGTATACCTGTTTTGTCATAGAACACATAAAAGTTTTCGTTTTTTTCGTCACCGTCAAAATCTCCTGGAACTCTATATAAAAGATTTTCTTTATACACTTCTTTATGATCATCTTTTTCAATAAGGTTTGATTTGCTGCAACTCGTCAAAAGGATCGCCAATATAAAAACTGCAAATACTTTCTGCATAGGAAGACCTCCTCAGGATAGTATTTGCAATTTTTATATATTTATTTCGTTCTAGATATATTTGTAATTGTATATTCTGGGGATTTATTATCAAATTTTGTTAGATTCATAGTTACAAGGTACATACCAATATCCTTTTCATTTCCGTTTGATATGTTCGTTCTAACGAAATATGTGCATTGGGAGGGAATTGTATATTTAGTATATTTAACTTCCCTTAGTTTAGAATCAAGGAATGTACCTTTTAAAACCTTTGAAAGATATTTATCGTCTACGTTAGATTTAAAGGCCGTCTGATCCTTTGCCTCTACAAAATCTATAAAGGATGCTAAAGCCTCTCTACCAAGAGTTAGTGAAGAAGCTGGGGTTATTAAATTGAATCTTGAATTATAATAAGTATACTTTATACTGTCCTTCTCTTTGGAACCCAAAATTATTATATCGCTGTTGTCAACGGGATTTTTAATATTACCAAAAATTGAATATCTTCCTGAAAAAATCCTGGAAATTTTATCATTTTCATACTTGTAAACGTGGAGTAAGGGTCCATTAGAATCAGACGATTGGAGGATAATCTCTGGCTTATTATCACTGTTTATGTCCCTTGCTTCTACTATCATGGGCCATTCGTCTGAATAGAACCCAAAGGTAGGAATTTCTTTATCGTCAGGAACCAGAGAATAGCTGCGCCCATCTTTCATGATAATATCAACAGAGTATTCTTTAGTCTTTTCATCGATTTTAGTAATTATTGTATCCATTTTACCATCATTGTTGATATCAACCTTCTGTGATTTTGTTTTGTTTATAACGTTCATAGTATCTTTCGTTTTCAGACTTATCAGTAGTATAGCAGCAATAATAACAATTGCGAGAATGATTGCAGTCCAGATTAGCTGTTGCTTTTTTATGATGTATATTCTTAACTTCATTGTTTCACCTCCACTAAATTATATGTTGCATTATAAAAAAATATTTGTGGGAAAATAAAATTAATTAGTTTTTAGGAATTTATTGCGACGGTTTGCTATCCTAAAATTCCGGATATTTGTATAAAAATAGTGAAGAATAAAATAAAAAAGTATATAATTAAAATGTTAGTTATGCTGGAAGATGGAGGGAGATTTATGAAAAAGCACATATCGTTTTGGCTCGTATTAATTTTGTTTATATCAATGGGTCTTTATGGCTGCAGTAGTGCTGATAATAAAAAGCAGATGACAACCATAAAACTGGCCACTTTTTATTCCTCTAACGAGCAGGGAGAGATTTATAAAACCCTGGCCAGAGAGTATGAAAAAAACAATAAGAATGTTAAAGTTGAAGTTATAACTGACTTTGGCGATGATGAGAAGATAAAGGAGGCACTTACTAAAGAAGGAGATTTCAGTTTAATAGGTGTTACAAGGCAGCAGCTTATTGAATACGCTAAGTCCGGGCTTATAAGGGACATAACCAGTTTTGTTGATGAAAAAGGTTTGAATGATAAGCTTTATAAAATAAGTACCGCCTATGGAAAATACAATGGAAAGATCTACGGTATTGGAGATTTGCCAATGACTATAGAGTGGTTTTATAATCCCGATATTTTTAATAAATATGGTATTAAGGAACCTAAGACCCTGGATGAGTTAATAAGTGCATGCAGTATACTTAAGAAGAACAATGTTATACCAATTAGCATTGGTGCAATGGATGGATGGACGTTATCAACGCTTTTCGGTATGATAACTGCTCAAACAACTGGTGTAAAGGACCTTACTTCATACTATGGTTCCGATGCAGCATCTTTTAAAAAGCTTCCGGGAATTGATGAGGCCTTTAAAATATATGGCAAAATTGTTGCATCCTGTATCCCAAAGGAGAGTGCAGACATAAATTATGCTGCCAGCATAGATGATTTTGTAAAGGGTAAAGCGGCTATACTCCCTGCCGGTTCATGGGCAACTCTGGCAATAGAAGAAAAAAAACCTGCAAATTTTAATTATAAGGTTTTTCAAACGGAGGTTGATTTTGTCAACAATCCTGTCTCAAGGTATAGTGCAACTGCTGGACAGATACTTGTTATACCAAATAATGCCAAACATTCAAAGGAAGCTCAGGATTTTATTGAATTCCTTTTAAGTGAACAGGGTCAGAAGGCCTTTATTGAAAAGGGATATATATCACCACTAATTTCAGCAAATAATAGGGATAAAGAATTGAAAAACCAGATAATGACCCATCTTGAAATGACTAATGATGATTCAGTAATGATAATAGATAACATGGACAGAAAAATGGGTGACAGCCTTACAAGGGTGCTTCAGGATATTCAGGAGGGTAGGGTAAATCCTTCTGAGGGATGGAGTAGAGTTTTAAAATTAACTTTTCAGCAGTAAACAAAAAGGAAGGAAGATCATCTTCCTTCCTTTTGACATTCAGGACAAATCCCATAGAAGAACAGCTTGCTGTCTTCAATTATATAATCGGTTAACTTTTGAGCTTCCTCGTTAATGAAGGTGAAATTATAGTTCTCTATATCATCCACTCTACTGCATGATCTACATATTAAATGTGGATGTGTATCCACATTAGCATCATATCTAAAATTATCTTCACCTACATTTATTTCCTTAACAAGACCGATTTCAATAAGTGTTCTTAAGGTTTTATATACAGTAGCAAGGCTCATGGTAGGATAATTTACTTTAAGATCTTCATATATAGTTTCTGCTGATGGATGAGATTTAGTGGATTTTAAATACTTATAAATGGCATATCGCTGAGGAGTTACTTTTAAGCTTTTTTCTTTGAACAATGAGTTCAATTGTTCCATATGAACACCATCCTTAAAGAGATAATTATTATTTACTAACAGTTTATTGGAGTTAATAAAAATTGTCAATGATATTTTTTATTAGAATCCTTGAAAACAATGAAAATAAGAAAGATCATTGTAAACAGGGATAGAATTACGGAATTATCCTTTATAAATCGCTTAAATGATCTGAATGCTGCAATATTTCCGGAAAGAAAATCTATGTTGTAACATTCTCCACCAGTAAGGGATAGAAGAAATTTCCCAGAACGATAAAGACGCTGATAATCCATTACACTTCCTTTTAAACTACTGGTTGTCAGATATAAAAAGTTAAAACCAGAGCTGTTTATAACGCTTTTGGAAGTTACTTTAAAATTGTTTTTATGCAGATAATATTCAACTGAATCACCAAGATATTTTGAAGGCTTGCTGTAGGAAATAAAATTTGTATCCCCGGAACCAAGACCATCGAGTATTAATATATCACCTTCCAAGTTTCTGCTGAATAGTCGTTCAAGTCCCTGTTTATTATACATATAACCTGAGATAAAAGCAAATACAATAGATCTGTCTGGAACTTTAGTCCTCTGGTATTTTACTGCTCTTATGGTATCCAGAAGAACGGAAGGAGCAGTTACATATCTTTCAAATTCAAGATTGTTGTATCCCGGAGTATTGTAAATGCCGTCATAAAAAGAAACAAGAATCAAAGGTTTATAGCTTGAGTTTTTTCCTTTTATAAATCCATATATGTTTCTAAGTTTAGTTGGTTTTATTTCGCCACCAGATTTGATTTTAATAATATAATTATCTTTACTGAATTTTTTTAGCTCGTTAAAAGTCTGTTGGGAGACGATTAACTTTATTAAATTTCCATCTACTAAGCTGCTTTTATCATCATATAGCCCTGACTGTGATTTTAATTCGTTGGAATATGAAGGTGATATAACGGCAGCGGCACCAAGCGACCTAATTTTTGAATCAATATTTATAATTTCATCTGGTGACTTGTTGGCATATCCATCAAACAGCAGTATTTTATCTGATAAATTAGTTTCAGAGTCTAGGGACTTAATATAAACACCGCTGGCTGTGAAAATCCCGGGTTTAATTGACCCTCTAAAATCTTCAAAGAAGTCTTCACCGTATTTATAGCTTTTTACTATACGCCCATATTTAGATTTAGATAATACTTCGAGGCTTGAAGGATATTTGAAGGAAGGAAGGTTTGACGACCATTCTTCTATATAATCAGAATCTTTTAGAGGCTTAATGTTATAGTCAGCAAAAAAACTCATTATGTAATCCCTGGATGCATCTAAATATCCCTGATACTGCTTGTTATTATCCCAGGCATTTTTAAAGGTGTCTATGTGATTAATTATGTTATTCGAGGATGTTATATCGTTTTTAAAGTTTTGACCAAGATTAGAAAATAAAATTATAAAAACTATTACTACTATTAATAAAATATAGAAAAATTTGTCTCTGTATTGCTGCATTTAAATCATCTCCCCATATAATTATACAAAAAATTCAAGTTATTAACTACAGCAATGATATGCGTTTTATTTCTCGCTAACAAAATATGTAAGTTTAATTTTTAATGTATGAAAATTTTAAAGATTTAAAAGAAGTCAAGAAAAAATCAGAAGGTATAGCTCCTTCTGATTTTTGCATAAATAATTCTCTTTATTTCTTTAATTCATATTTATCAGTCAAGCTGGAAAAGCTGTAGCCTGTACTGTTGAACCTTTTCATTTGATTCATCCAGCAGGGCTTTAAGTTCAGTTATATTTGCACCCTCAAGCAATTTGTTAAATTTATCCTGAATATCGCTGGATTCAGATATTTTTCCAAGGGAATATAAAGCAATAATGTTATCAAGAATATCGGATATAATATTTGACTTAACCTCAAAAAGCTTTTGGGCCTCAATTATTTCTTCCTTTATCTCCGACATCTCTTCATCCAGGAGGAAAGCTAATTCAGCAGCTCTCTTTAGCCTTTCCTTTATATGTTCTGGAATGTCCTGTTTATACTTATAGTTTAAAGAATGTTCTATTGTTGCCCAGAAGTTCATTGCAAGAGTCCTTATCTGAATTTCCGCAAGTACCTCAACCTCACCTGAAGCTGTTTGTACAGGATATTTAATTATTATATGATAGCTTCTATAACCACTTTCCTTATTGTTTTTTACATAGTCCTTTTCATATACAATTTTTAAATCTTTACCGTCGCGTTGGTGTATTATCTGTGCAACCTTATAAATATCCTCAACGAATTGGCACATTATTCTTATTCCTGCAATATCCTCCATGTCGTTGGCAACCTTATTCAATGGGATGTCGAGTTTTTTAGCCTTTTCAAGAATACTCGAAATCTCCTTTACTCTTCCAGTAACAAATTCAATTGGGCTGTATTCGTTTTTGCTTCTATATTGTTTTCTTATGCTTTTAAATTTGATTTTAAGCTCCTCAACGGCCTGTTCGTAAGGGATTAAAAATTCTTTCCAATCTTTAACTAGCATACTCCCCCACGCTCCTTTCCTTAGTATATTGTATCAAATTTTTTCATTTAAGGAAATATTAAATAAAGGTAATCGATTCGGCATTATCATATCCAGTTTCCGATGTAACTTGTTATACCAATTTTACTAAAAGGAATGGTCCAGAATTTTTTTCTGGACCATTCCTAACACTACATTTTCTCAACAACGTCAATTCCAAGAAGTGAAAGGACTTTTTTGATAACAATAGTTGTTGATTCAACCAGTTTTAATCTTGCAGCCTTTAACCCCACATCCTCACAGCTTATTATAGGATAGAGGTTGTAGAACTTATTGAAAGCCTTTGCAACATCTATAATATATCTTGAAAGTATTGAAGGTTCATATTTGTCAATAGCTGAAAGTATAGCATCATTTAAACCTCCGAGAAGTTTTACAAGTTCAAATTCCTCTTTTGAATTTAATTTGTTGTAATCAGGGGTGCCGCTAAAGCCAGTGGCTTTTCCAAGAATGCTTCTACCACGTGCATAGCTGTATTGAATGTAAGGCCCTGTTTCCCCATCGAAGCTTAATATGTCATCCCAGTTAAATACTATATCCCTTTCTCGATTATTCTTAAGATAAGTAAAAATAACCGCACCTATGCCAACTTTTTTTGCAACATCTTCCTTATTCTCGAGGCTTGGATTTTTTTCTTCAATAGCTGCCCTTGCACGGGAAATGCCTTCGTTAAGGAGGTCCTCAAGGAAAATAACGTCTCCTTTTCGAGTTGAAAGCTTCTTGTCTGCAAATTTAACGAGTCCGAAGGCTACATGAACGCAGTCATCAGCCCAGTCGAAGCCTGCAAGCTTTAAGGTCGCAAATATTTGCCTAAAATGAAGTGATTGATCAGAACCTACAACGTATATATTTTTGTAAAAGTCATAGGTTCTTTTTCTATAAATTGCTGCGGCCAAATCCCTTGTTGCGTATATCGTTGCGCCATCGGATTTTTTAATAATGCATGGAGGCATGTTGTATTCATCCAAGTTTACTACGAGTGCACCTTTGCTTTCAGTTAACAGACCCTTGTCCTCAAGAATTTCAACAACTTCATCCATCTTATCCGAATAGAAGCTCTCGCCTGCAAAGGAGTCAAACTTTACATTTAGCATATCATATATTCGGTTAAATTCCTTCAGGCTTACATCCTTTATCTTCTGCCAGAGAGAAGTTTCCTCCTCGCATCCGTCTTCAAGACGTTTAAAGTGAAGCCTTCCAAGGTCCTCAAGTGATGGATCCTTTTCCGCTTCCTCATGAAATTTAACATAAATTCTGAGAAGTTCTTTAATAGGTTCCTTTTCAAGGGCTTCTTCATCAACCCACTTAAAGGCAGCTATAAGCTTTCCAAATTGAGTACCCCAGTCGCCAAGGTGGTTAATAGCTATAGTATTATAGCCCTGGGAGGATATAATTTTGTAAAGAGCGTTGCCAATTGCGGTAGAGCAAAGATGACCAACATGGAAAGGCTTTGCAATGTTGGGTGAAGAAAATTCCACTATAACATTTTTGCCTTCTCCAATATTGGAGTTTCCGTAGCTTTTACCTTCACTTAATATTTTCTCAATAGTGCTGCTACTTAGAATACCTTTATCAACAAAAAAGTTAAGGTATGCACCAACAGTTTCAATTTTCTCAAAGCCCTGACTGTCTATGGAGTTTTTAAGTTCCTGAGCAATAAGATTAGGCGCCTTTCTCATTGTTTTTGCAAGCTGAAAGCATGGAAAGGCAAAATCACCCATTTCAGGTTTTGGAGGAATTTCAATCATTTTTTCAATATCTTTGACTGGAATGTTAACCTTTTCACTTATACGGTTGCTTATTAAAGTTTTAAAATCCATATCTACCCCTCCTATTTAGAATAATATTACTCTATTGTAAATAAAAAAACCGTCTCTACAAAGCAAGAGACGGAAATTCCGCGGTACCACTCTAGTTAGCCTATGGCTCACTCAAATTTATAACCCTGTATAAGGGGCACGCTATACTTATGAATGGTAAACTAAAACCAAACATGTTCCAGCGGCTTCTCAGAGGTTCTATTCACTAAAATATCCCTGCAGGCTTCCACCAGACCCTGCTCGCTGGAGGGAAATCCTTTAGCTACTTGTCCTCGTCATAGAATTTCAATATTTATTTTTAGTTATTATACAATATGAAGAAATAAAAATCAACATCATTTGTTTCTGAACTTATTTTCAGTACCTTTTATAAGCCTTTCAATGTTTGATTTGTGTCTGTAAACAACGAATATCGCACTCATAAAGAGCACATAAAATGGTATTGAAAAGCCATAGGTAAAAAGAAACATAAATGAAGCCACAAAGCCTGATATCATGGAAGCAACAGAAACATAATTTGTTATATATCTTAGAATAAACCATAGCGTTGCGAGGATCGCTGCTATAGTTAAATTTATAGCAAGAACTATTCCGAAGAAGGATGATACTGCCTTGCCGCCTTTAAATTGAGCGAACAGAGGGTAGCAGTGCCCAATCATTCCAAAGAAACCAGCTATTGCAGCACCATTGATTCCTATATATCTTTTGGCTATGTAAGCAGGCACAAATACCTTGGCAACATCGATTGCTGAAACAACAATTCCCACTGTTTTACCAAGCACTCTTCCGGCATTGGTTCCTCCTAAATTTTTAGAACCATAGTTTCTGATGTCCTTATTGAAGAATTTCAAACCTATTATGAGCGCTGTAGGAATAGAGCCAACAATGTAAGAAATTATGATAAAAAATATTATCTGCATATTCCCTCTCCTTCAATTTAAAACATATATATATTATTATTTTAAAATAAAATAGTATTTTTGTCTAAATAATATTTTTTATTAAGTATTTTTAAGGATATTTTAATCGCTTATAACGTTATATAACATATATTATTTATTTTAACTTTAAAATATCAATAAAAATACTATGCTAAAGCATTTTTATTGTTTTATATATACTTTCAACAGTATATTTTACTTCATCCATTGTATTAAAGTGTCCAAAACTGAACCTTACTGTGCCCTCTGGAAATGTTCCCAGTGTTTTATGGGCGCTTGGTGCGCAGTGGAGCCCCACCCTTGTCATTATTCCAAACTCGTTATCAAGAATATAGGACGCCTCGGCATTATCGTTTCCTACAAAATCAAGAGAAACTACAGAAGTCCTACCTTCTATGCCCCGAAGGCCTATGAGTTTAACGCCCTTTATGTTTAAAACTTCCTTTATAAATTCTTCAGTAAGCTCCTGTTCAATTTTTCTTATATTTTGAATACCAGTGCTGCTTAAATATTTAAGTGCGGCATTTAGTCCATAAATGCCAGGAATATTTAGTGTACCGGATTCGAATTTGTCTGGCATATAGTCAGGTTGAAGCTCCGATTCTGACAGGCTGCCGGTACCTCCTTCACTTAAAGTTGATACTTCTTTTACAAAGTCGCTGTCTATAAGAAATCCACCTATTCCCTGAGGACCGAGAAGGCCCTTGTGTCCTGTGAATGCCAGCGCACTAAGATTCAATTTTTTAAAATCAACATCAAGGAACCCGGCGCTCTGGGCGGAATCCAGAATAAAATGTATGTTATGCCTTCTGCATATTTTTCCTACCTCTTCAACCGGGAGGATAGTGCCGCAGACGTTTGAGGCATGTGTCATTACAACAAGCTTTGTGTTGGGCTTAATTTTTTCTTTAATATCCTCAGGATTTAATGTTCCATCCTGGCGGCATATGATCCTGTCAAATTCAACACCTGATTTTTTTAATGAATTGAGCGGCCTCATAACTGCGTTATGTTCCATTGATGATACTATTACGTGATCACCATTTTTTAAAAAACCTTTTAATAGTATATTAAGGCTTTGAGTTATATTGGAAGTAAAAACACAATTCAGAGGATTGTCGAAGTTAAATAAATTACATATTAGTTCTCTGGTTTCATAAACCATCTGGCCTGCAGAATATGCATTTTTATAAGTCCCTCTTCCGACGTTTCCGCCGATGTTTTCTATGTAATTATAAACAGCCTGTGCAACTCCCGGTGCTTTAGGATATGAAGTTGCAGCATTATCTAAATAAACTCTTTTCATACTTTTCCCTCCGTAATCATTATATCAAATATTATAATGGTATGTTGTATAATTATGTACAATATAATATAATCTATTTTAAAAATAGGTTGAGAATTTCAGCACTATTTGTGTTTTTTATTATACCGGGTGTGGGATTTATGGCAAAGTCCTTAATATTAAAAATGAATATCCAAATATTGAAAAAAATATTTCTGTATAATACCGCATTACATTTTTAAAACTATCTATATGGAGTGATGTCGATGAGAAAAGAATACTATAAGATAATAAGGGACAGGATTCCTAATATCATTGAAGCGGAGGGTAAACAGTATAAAACAAAGATATTATCCGGTGACAGACTCTTAAAATCGTTAAATGAAAAGCTCTGCGAGGAGCTTGAGGAATATAAGAAAAGCGGCAGCATAGAAGAACTTGTGGATATAATAGAAGTTATATATGGAATCTTAAAATCAAAGGGAATCAGCCTTTTTGAATTTGAGGAATTTAGAAGAAAAAAACTTATAGAAAAGGGAGGATTTCAAAAGGGTATATTCCTTGAATATGTTGATGAATAGGAGAGCTGTGGCAGGAGTATATGGATACTTCTGCCACAGCTCTTTCTTTAGACAAGACGAAGCAGTGCAAGGATTATCAGTATCATGCCTGGAAGTATGGAAATTTTTTCGCCAATTGTTTTAATCAGATTTTGCCTTGCAAGTATGTTTCCAAGACCTATTAGAATGAAATGGGTCAATCCAAATAAAAACGGAGTTATAAAAGGATTAAAGCCCATAAGTGAAAGGGTAAAGGCTGCAATTGATGCATCCATCGCAACAGCAAGGCCAAGTATAGAGCCTTCTATAGGTTTTATATCATTTTTTTTATCGAAATCTGCAAGGATAGGGTCCCCTAATACTTTTATTAAATCTTTTATCTTAAATTTTATATTGCCATTATTGATATTACTTCTGTTTCTAGACTCTTTATATTCAGATATGAAAGTGAAAAGACCTAATAAAAATAGGAGAGCAGCACCTATATATTTTGCAGCTTTGATGGATATAATGTTTTTAAGGTTATATCCTATAACCATTGCAATCAGAGTGCATAGTACCGACCATGATGATATTATTATAAGTGAGATAGGAGTTATTTTAATTTTTCTAAGGCCAAATGCAAACCCGCCCCAGAATCCATCAATGCTGACAGCTATAGCAACTAGAATAAGATTTAGAAAATCCACAAGTATCACCCCTGTTTTAAAATCTATAATAGAATATGTCTTAGCGATGTGAAATGACACATTCGGGTATTGGCATAAATTTTGTTTTACCATATAAGCAACAGGGTATATAATTTATTTGTAATTTAACGTGTACGGGAGGATTAATATGAAGGCTGAAATACTTTCTGTTGGTACTGAGCTTTTGCTTGGAGAGCATGTTTACGGTATCGATGAAACAACTCTTGAAGATGTTGTTGGTAAAATGCTGATAGATTCAGGACTTACAATTTCGACTGCTGAATCCTGTACAGGCGGACTTTTGGCAGGAAGGCTCATAAATTACCCTGGGATATCTTCAGTTTATCTGGAAGGAGTAATAACATACAGCAACGAGTCCAAAATGAAAAGGCTTAATGTAAAAGAGGAAACACTTAAAAAGTATGGGGCGGTGAGCAGTAAGACGGCAGCCGAGATGGCAGAAGGCATTGCTAAAGCTGCAGGGACAGACATAGGTATGTCAGTAACGGGAATTGCAGGCCCTTCGGGAGGAACTGAGGAAAAACCAGTTGGACTTGTGTATCTTGGACTGTATTTAAAGGGTATGGTTAAGACAAAGGAACTTAGGATTGTAGGAGGGGATAGGCAGTATATTAGAAACAGAACGGTTGTGCAGGCTCTTGATTGGCTCAGAAGGGAATTGATTGAATATACAGGAAAAAGGTAAAACGTCCTCCTGTAATTTCAGGAGGACGTTTTACAGTGTAAATAAAAGGTTCATGCTTATTCCTTCAACTTCAATCATGCCTTCTGTTATGGCTTTAATTGACCTATTGCCGGCCTGGTTTTTATTGGCGGCAAGATGCCAAATTCCATCTGGAGCAGGTATTGATACAGAATTCATGTTTCCATTATAAATGACAAATATTTTTTTCCATGTGTCACCTGCATTATCGCCATTTATCATGAAAGCCACAACATTAGGTGGTACATTATCGATAAAAGATACATTCTCTCTAATAGCTTCTGGAGAAGACAGTCTGAAGGCAGGATGATTTTTTCTGATTTCTATAAGCCCTTTATAATATTCAAAAACATCCAGAAATTCCAGCTTTCTATTCCAGTCCATCCAATTGATATTGTCAGGAGAGTTGTAGCTGTTTTCTACACCGTATTTAGTCCTGCAAAACTCTGCTCCTGAATGTATGAAGGGGATTCCCTGGCTTGTTAATACTATGGCATTTGACAGTTTCTGCATTGCCTTTTTGTCTTCCAGGCTGAACTCTCCTGCACATTTTTCAAGCTTATCCCAAAGGGTGTTGTTATCGTGGGCAGATACATAATTAATCGACTGAACAGGCGAAGTGTATAATCCTTTTATATCATCGCTATAAAAAATGCAGCCAACAACCGATACTTTTATTCTGCTTTCTAGGCCAGGCCTTCCACTTACAAATCCTTTTTCTGAGGCATTAAATACTCCTCCTCTTATGGAATCCCTTATGCTGTCGTTAAAAAATCCTATTCCGGGAAGCCTGTATGAATTGTAGTGGGTTGCTTTATCCTCATCCTGTAAGCCTGTATTTAAATTCCAGCCTTCCCCGTAAAGCATTATTGGCCTTTCAAGGGTATTCAATTTATCCCTAATTTTATTCATAGTTTCTATATCGTGAAGCCCCATTAAATCAAACCTGAACCCATCTATATGATACTCCTGTGCCCAATATAATACAGAATCAACTATGAACTTTTGCATCATCTTGTGTTCAGATGCTGTATCGTTACCGCATCCGCTTCCGTTAAACAGCTCATTTTTTTCATTAAAACGAAAATAATATCCAGGAAAAATTTTTTCAAAGTTATTATTAATGCTGTCATACATATGGTTATATACAACGTCCATATTTACACATATTCCCTCCTTATGGAGGAGATAAATAAGCTGTTTTAATTCTTTGATTCTGCATATCGGATCATAGGGGTTAGTGGAGTAGCTTCCCTCAGGCACATTGCAGTTCTGCGGATCATATCCCCAATTATATTTTAAATGAGGATTCACTTCATCAATGCTCTTATAGCTGAAATCAAATATGGGCATAAATTGTACATGTGTAACTCCAAGTTCCTTTATATGGCTTAAAGCTGTGGAAACGCCTCCGCTTGAAGCAGTGTTTTTCTCAGTAAGGCCTAGATATTTGCCCTTGTTGAGTACGCCGCTGTCAGGGTGCATAGTCATATCCCTTATACTCGCCTCATATATGATTGCATCGGTATAATTTTTAAAATATGGAGATCTATCCTGCTGCCAGCCGTCAGGGTTGGTTTCCAGCAAATCTACTATTGCACCCCTTAGTCCATTTATTCCACAAGACTTCGAATATGGATCCACTGCTTCGTTTATTCTACCGTAAACTTTCACTTCATAGGTATAGAACATGTTTTTTAAATCTCCATTTACACTTATGCTCCATAAACCTGAGGTTTCCTTTAAAGGTATTCTTGTGGGTTCCTCAGGTATTGATGGATCGCCATTTTTGTAAAGTAGAAGCGTCACAGATGAGGCCGCAGGGGACCAAACTTTAAAAACAGTGCGCTCCCTGCTGTATAAAGCACCAAGTTTGCCATCATAATAATATCTATCATTGAAGGTTTTGCTTTTATACAATGGGTTATAGGATGCTTTAACACAGTTTCCATTCAGGCATATGAAACATTCATCTTTGATGTTGATTTCATCCTTTAAAGTAAAATCCATATAGTTACCATAAATAGTAAAACTATCTACCTTTAAGTAATTACTTCCATTCATTACTTTAATCTCTGACAAATCTACTCCTAAATGATCAAAATGGACATTTATATGCTTAAAATCTAACACTGAAGCCCATAAAATCCTCATCTATATCCACCTCAAATTACCAATAATATAAGCCTATTATATTAAATATGCCCATAGAAAGATAATTGTTATTCTTCTCAAAACTTTATGTGTAGCTCTAAATTTATTCCATATATTTGATTTTTTTATTATACTTATAAATATAACAAATGCAAGCTTCATATATAGGACTTAATATGGAGATAATAAAAAAAGGATTAATTTATCGAATGGGGAGAGAAGGGTGAAGGAAAAACTTAAGAATTTCTGCAAAAGTATAGGAATTGAGTATGTTGGCATTGCATCGCCTGGTCCATACTTGGAACTTCAAAAGATATTAGAGGACAGGATCAACAAGGGGTTTTATACCGGCTTTGAGGAGAAGGAGCTTAAAAAGAGGATATACCCTGAAATTACAATGCCGGATGTTAAATCTATAATTGTATGTTTATTCCCGTATTATGTAGGGTATTCCAACGATACCAATATATCGAATTATACATACGCCAGGGACTACCATTTAATTGTAAAGGAAAAGTTGATAAATATCGGAGAATTTCTTAGAGAAAACATAGAAGGTTTTAACTATATGGCTTTTGTTGATACAGGTCCACTTGTAGATAGATATCTAGCGTACCTTGCCGGGCTTGGCTTTTGGGGAATAAACACACATATAATAAATGATAAATATGGTTCCTACGTATTTATTGGTTATTTAATGGTAGACTACGAATTTGAGTTTGATACTCCTCATGACAGGACCTGCATACAATGCGGGAGTTGTATTAGAAATTGTCCTGGAGGAGCAATCCTCGGTGGGTTTGAGATTGATCCGAGAAGATGTGTATCCTATCTAACCCAGAAGAAGGGGGAGCTCTCAGAGGAGGAAAAGGGGTGTATAAGAAACAATGGACATTCTGTATTTGGATGTGACATATGCCAGAAGGTTTGTCCTCATAACATGAATAAGGAACATACAAACATGGAAGAGTTTAAAAAGGATTTAATTTATAAGCTCAACTATGATGAATTAAATTCTATTTCTAATAAAGAGTTTAAAAGAAGATATGGAGACAGGGCATTTAGCTGGAGAGGCAGAACTATTATTGTAAGGAATTTTGAATATTTAATGGATGATAAATAGTTAAAAACCCGGATTTCCGGGTTTTTAACTATTTCATTCCACTTGAACCTGATGTATAAAATGAAATTCTTATTTGTATAAGCCGGTTGACTAGAGATATATGGTAATTGTATATTCAATATATACATATCATATTTATAATTTTTTCGTAGTGCTGTTATATTTGGAAAAAGGAGATGTTGATTAAATGGATAGAGAAACAATTCTTGCTATGGATTCGTATATATTGCTTAGCTGGCTTAACATGAAGCTTAGAGATGAGTTTGACAGTCTTGAACTTCTATGCGAGGAATTTGGTGTAGATGCTGATGATTTGGTGGAGAAACTCCATAAAATAGGGTACAGGTATAATAGAACTACCAATCAATTTATTAGTGAAGATGCATAGTATATGTATCGAATTATTCCGTTGTGTTCGTTCATTATATTACTATATATTTTAAGATAAATTAGTAAAATTAGCTAAAATTGATACATTTATTTCTTTACTTAAGATATAATAGGATATATAATGATAAATAACATTAAATGAAAAATATTTGCATTTAGCGAATAAAATGGAATACACATAATATTTAATAGGAAAACTATATTTAAAATATTTTTAGGAGGAAATGGTAATAATGAAAATTGGACTCATTGGTCTTGGACGTATGGGTTTCAGCCTTGGATTTAATATGCGAGACCATGGGCATATTGTAGTAGCTTACAATAGATCGCCGGAAAAGATGAAGAAAGCTGAAAAGGGGGCTAATAGTAGCATATAACGTAGAAGAGCTTGTTCAAAAATTTGAAAAATAAGCTATATGGCTTATGATTCCTGCGGTAAAGCCTATAGATGTAATGGTAAACTAATCAGAACAGGAAGAAACTTTCTCAGGGAAAGTGGTTGATGCTCTTAGAAATGAGTTCGATGGTCATGCTGTTGAAACTAAATAAGCTGCTTGGCGTAGATTGAGGGTGATATTGTTGAGTACTAATCTAAATTTATCATGTGTTATGGTTATTTTTGGTGGAACAGGGGACTTAACACACAGAAAACTTATACCTGCACTTTATAACTTAAAGTATGAAGGCATACTTCCGGATAATTTTGCGGTGATATCCGTTGGAAGAAGAGAAAAAACAACTGAAACATATCGAAACGAAATATATGAATCGGTGAAATCCTTTTCCAGATTTAAAATGGATGATGAAAAATGGAAGGAGCTTTCTGAAAGAATATACTACCACAGACAGGATTTTTCAGATGATGATGGTTACATCAGGCTTAATGATTTTTTAAATGAATTGGATAAGAAGTATAATACAAATGGAAACAGAGTTTATTATCTTGCCGTTGCTCCGGAAAGTTTTGAAACAATTGTAGGAAAGCTTCATAAACACTGCATGGCTGACAATAGCAATTCATGGAGAAGGGTAGTTATAGAAAAGCCCTTTGGAAGGGATTTAAAATCAGCACAGTTTCTAAATCAAAAGATAAATGAAGCATTTGCAGAAAAGGATATCTATAGAATCGATCACTATCTTGGTAAAGAGATGCTTCAAAACATTATGGTTATTAGATTTGCCAATGCATTCTTTGAGCCTATATGGAATAACAGGTTTATAGATAATATTCAGATATCATCAAGTGAGATGGTAGGGGTTGAAAACAGAGGAGGATATTATGAAAAAGCCGGAGCATTAAGGGATATGGTTCAAAATCATATGCTTCAGCTTTTAACGCTAACAGCTATGGAACCTCCTGTTAACCTTGAAACTGAGTCCATAAGGGATGAAAAGGTAAAGGTTTTGAGGTCCCTTCAAGTCCTAACTCCAGAACTTGTAAAGAAAAACGTTGTAAGGGGGCAATATGGTCCGGGAAAAATTGAAGGAAGAGGGGTTCCTGGATACAGAGAAGAGGAGAGAGTAAGTCCGGATTCTAAAACAGAAACTTTTATAGCCCTTAAAACCTATGTCGAGAATTTTAGATGGAGCGGTGTTCCATTTTATATTAGAACGGGTAAGAGAATGCCGGCTAAATCCACTGAGATAGTCATTCAATTTAAGCCACTGCCGGAAATACTTTACTTTAAAGAATATGGCATAATGGAGCCTAATCTGCTGGTTATTAAAGTTCAGCCCCAGGAGGGGATATTTTTACAGTTTAATGCAAAACGTCCTGGTACTTCAAACATAATTGTACCTGTACAGATGGATTTCTGCCAAAACTGCCACGCAGGAAGCAACTCACCAGAGGCATATGAAAGGCTTCTATATGATGTGATGAGGGGAGATTCCACTCTATTTACTAGATGGGACGAAGTGGAGCATTCCTGGAGGTTTGTTGATAATATTGCACAGGTATGGAATGACGAGAATACCGAGATTTCAAAGTATGAATCAGGAAAATGGGGACCTAAGGAGGCAGATGAGCTTTTAGCCAGAGATAATAGGAAATGGTGGAACATTGGGGAAGTTAGCTTTAAAAATATTTAATTTAAAATATGGTAACTTTTATAAGGTTACCATATTTTTTATAAATTATGCACAAACGATATTAAGGGATGAAGCTTCCATATTATACGGTTTAGAGGAAATTTCATTCATAAAATACCAGCCAGCGTTTCATAGGCAAGCTTAATACGTTCAAATAGAGCATCAGGAATATCTAATCTTTCAAGTTCAGTTCCCTTTGATGTCAATCTATTTTTTGCCCCCATGAACACTCCACCGAGAAAAGTAGCACTGTAGTGCCACTCTCCCCGTATTGTTGCCAACAGGGATAAGCTTCCGGATGAGAGTGCGGGTGCAATATAGGGTTTGTGCCCGGCTTTCCTTATTTCGAGGTTGGCTTTTTTCGTTTTTTCGGTTAGATAAATAGAAAGCTCATGGTTGTAGTTTCTTATGCTGTCTGCTACTATTAATCCATCTCCGTGGGGCCCAAACACTCTGCCTTCATGCAGGAAGTGCTCCAACTCTGGTTCCTTCTGTGCAAAATATGCAGCCCTTGCATTCATAACTCCAAGCCCATAACCTCTTATTTGATCAGGTGCAAGCCCCATAAAATCTAACTTACCCGATTTATCGGTGTTGCTGGATAGAAACGCCGACTTGCACAGGAGATCAACTGGATCGGACACAACCGCGAATATGCCCTTAAATGCATAATTTCTAGCCTTTTTTGCGTAGTAATTTATTATTTTAGAATTTCCTTTAAATTGTGCCATTCTAACATCCATGCCTTCCTCACCTATAGGGGGAACACCACGGGATACGCAAAATATAAACATGTCACAGTTAAAAATATCGTCTTCATCAATTTTGATCACAGAGGGCATGGGCTCACTATGAAATGCTGGCAGTATCTGGCTGACTTCCCTTTCCCAGCGGTTTACTTTGTTGATGTCAATATCATATATACCTATACTTGAAATGCAGTCCCCTCCAAGAAGTCTGAGACCAGTTATAAGCATTCCACCTACATCTCCGAGGCCTGCAATGTTAACTCTCCATTTATCGGGAAAGGATGTTTTAGTAACATCCTCCCAGCCAGGATAGTTTTTGTTTAATGCTATTACTTTTCTGAAATTGATTCTTTCTATAATCCATGAAGGAACGTTAACCGCAGATTCCGGTGCAGCTTTTAAAAGCTCTACCCCCTCTGACTCAATATAAAGTAGGGATGGGTCAGTGATTACAAAACTCCTTCGTGATGTTAATGCATCTAAATCCATTAGAGCATATATATATCCTTCTGAGATTCGGGCTTCATCTTCCGATATTCTATGGAAATCATCGTATTTTTTATTTGAGATAAAAACGTGTTTATTAAAACTATAGTAATACATAACTGCCTCCTAATCCTTATTTAACAGATATTCAATTCGGCTTAAAAGCTCAAGATCGTTTTTAAGATAATGTGAAGCATTAAGGTTTAAATCATAATTCATGTTGTAACCATGATCAGGACATCTTGGAGACATAAATACCTGGCCTAACAGCCCAAGAGTAAGGCTCCTTTCTTGGATAAATTGATATTCGCTTTCCAAGGCAGCCATAATATCCAGGGCGTTTTCTATACAAACCTTTGAAAGGTTGAATATTGAACTTGTTGAAGTTCCCTTTATGAAGGTTGGTGATGCATATGGCAGTATGAGGTTTATCGATGGAATAAGATTCCTACGGGGATAATCCCCCTGCCAGACGGTATCCCCTCCCATAAAGGGGTATAGAAGGCTTTCATTGAACCAAACTTTGAGTTTGGGGATATAGTAGGCGCTATCAACGCTTCTATTTTGAATATCCATAAGTTCTTTTCCCATTCCAGAGAGTATTCCCACTATTATTTTTTGGACATTTATACCTTCTTTGTTGAGAAGAGGGTCAAGTGCTCTTATTCTATAGCCTTTATGAAGAATATCATCAACTAAAATAACAGGCCTGTCAAATGCTTTAAGCATCCTAATCTGATTTTCAAGGCTCAGATAGTTTGGAAAAGGTCCTATGGTATAGCTTTTCAAATCCCTCGAGAAATATTTTTCTGTGTGAAGAGATTTAGTTATAGTGTTTGGAACTATATTTCTTTTAAGTATGTTTCCAAAGGGAACGCACATTGAGTTGCCAAAGCTTCTGGGACAAAGTGGAGTTGTAGGGACCCCGTTCTCTCTACATATCTTTTTAATAATGTTTTCATACATCATATTTCTATTAAAGGAAAGCACCAGATTACCGGGGTAAAGCTTTGTAAGTGCCTCTTGAAGCCTTTTTCTCGATGTTTTAATAACTTTATTTATATTATTATTGCTTCGAAAGGGCTCCTTTATAATTGTTTTTATGTCAAGATTCAGGGTACAGGGTGAGCTCATATTTACTACATAGAAGGGTGAATCATTGGAATTATATGGTAGTTTTATAAACCCCTGCAGTCTCAGTACATCTTCAATTTGTCTGGAAGAAAAGTCGAGTATTATGCTTTTATATACTGCGTAATCATAATCTCTGGAAAGGCAGAATGCTAGAGTTTCGGTAAGGAGCATCTGCTCAAGGTTTTTTATTTTTGTGTTTTTATTTATATACATGCCGCCTATAAGAACTATTCTACCTGCAGCATTTTTTCTTATGTATTCACAAACTAATACATTTTGAAGCTCGCGATAAAGCTCGCTTATCCTTATCCAATGTATTAGTGAGAAGGCTACTATAGAATTGTTCTCATTTACTGAACGGAGCGCAACAATTCGAGCTGATGGCTTTTTGGAGAAATTCTTTAATTTTTCATATAAATCATACGGCCTGTTTTCAAGCAGGGAACAGATTTCATCAATGATGCCTTCATTAATGTTATTAATGACTTCCACGTCGACAGAAACGGTTTGAATAGGAGATTTATACTGAGGCTCGTGCTGATAATAGCCATTTTCATACATGTACCTCTGTACAAGTGGATCTATTAAACTTGAAATATCCATATTCTTATCAATATAATCCCTTATTCGAGTTGAACTTATATCCTCATACTGGGGCGCAAGGGAGAGATAAATAATCTCTCCATCTATCAGTTTTAATACATCATCAAGCCTGTGTTTCTTACCAGCAGGCTTCATATTTCGCTTAAATATTATATGTGAAAAGGAATGTATAGAATTTTCACTTTTGCTCTTCTTGTAGGCAGATGCGTTTAAAAGAACGTCGCTTCCTACCACTATATAAATTTCAGAACAGGGAAATGCATTTCTTAAAGTCGACAAATTATCGTTGTTTGAAATATTAATCTGAACATCCTCTGGAAAAAGGTAAACTTCAAGTTCATCTGCAATGGACATACTAATTATATTTCTTCTAATCATATGGGGCCTTGTTTGCTTTGACCAGGAAAACTCATCAACTGCAAGGAAAACTTCAAATCCAAGATCTTTTATGGCCTTTACTATTTCCTTATGGCTTAAGGAAAAGGGATCAAAGGTTCCAGGAAAAAAGGCAACCTTGTCAGGATGTTGTAACTCGATTTTTCCCCGGATGCATGTATATTCTGAAATAAATCTGTATATATGGTTAAGAGAAGCAGCTTTAGTAAGAAAGAGCAGCTCTTCATCAGAATCGTCAACTATGAGGGTAAGGAGCTTTTTAGAGATCAATTTGAATATGTTGTATTTTTGTTCTAAACCCAACCATCTGGAACAGAATATATCCTTGCCAATTACTCTGTATGCCATCTGTTTAACCTGAACATTGTAGTTTACAAGACCGTTTAAAAGTATCCCCAGCATTTTAATCAGCCTGTTTTTAAAATTCTTTTCATCTTCATTAAACATATATCTATATTTTGGGTAGTTAGCTATTACTATTCCGATTGTCTTTAAAATAAGGGATTTAACTCTGGGTTCAGACTGCTTTATTTTACCGATTAAATCATCTGTTACCTCATCTAATTCAATGGGCTTTAAGAAAAGCAGGATCTGTCCAAGGGAATAAGGAATAAATTCAGCAAATCTAAGACCTTCTATTTCTAGGGCTCTTAGAAGTTCAATTGCAACGTCGTTTCTCTGCTCTGGTGAAAGATGCGGAATAATCCTGACAAGGGCGTCACCGGCAAAGTTTCTAACGCTTTCAACTGCACTAACCTTTAGAAGATTGCAGTAGTGTAGTGCAGTATAAAATGCATTTTCCTTTGGATGCTTCAAGGAATGGTCAAGCAAAAGCTCAACCTGTATCTTTTTAATTATCCAATCCGTTGCTGTTTTTAGGTTGCTCAAGTATATATCAGGTATTTTCTTTAAATCACGTTTACAGAAATCTGAAAATCTTTTTTTTATGGCATCGTCCAAATCCAACTGATTTGCGATTTTTTCCTTAAGAAAATTCTCAGCAGGTATTTTGGAATAGTTAACTTTATGTGTAAGCTTTGTCTTGAGGTTTATAATAAAAATAAAATCGCTGCTCAGTCTATACAATAAACTTCTAGAAACATCAAGTGCAGCAATTCTTAAAATGGAATTTTTAGAATCAAGCATATCCAGTATATAATTGAAAATTACGAGTGAATCCTTGTTTTCTGAAAACGGTATATATTTTGCAGCATAAAGTAAGGTGAGTTTATTGTCATTTGTGCTGTATTTTTCTTTATCATAATATTTAAATATAACGTCGCAATAAGCGTCAATAAGATTACTTTTGGCATTATTAAATAGTGAAGAAATCATAATTGGCAGAGTGTATACTATCCATTTTCTATGCTCCAGCAAAATCTTATGGTCAGGGAACAGGAATAACCCTAAGTATTTATTCAAAAGATCAACACTTGTAAATTTAGGAGATCCAAGTTTTGCACTTGAAGGCAGCTCTTTCCTATAATCTTCATCAAATTCAGCTATTAGAACACCGATAAGCTCAGCAGACTTTTTTCGAATATCCTCCTCAGGGTGAGTGAGTTCCTCGTATAAAAAATTTAGTGTGATAAGCTTTTGCTTTTGAGTTAAATATGTCGAATACTCTTCAAATATTTGAAGATATTGGCGGAGATTTTTCCAGTCATTTTCACTTCTTGCAAGATCAAGGATGAAATTAAGGGATGATTCTGTTCTCAGTTTGTACATAAGTTTTATATTATTTTCTATTGAAACATATTTGAGATTTTCTACAACTTCCTGGCCGTGCATAAGTGGATAGCTAAACTTTTTCCGGATTTTTAAAGCTTCGTTGTCAACCCTATCTGAAAAATCTGTGTTAACTTCTATTCCAATATTAATCATAAAACTTTCAAAATCTTCAAGCTTAGAATATACTCGCTTATATCTGTTAAGCTTCATGTCATCAACGTTATCGAGCTTATCAAGTATTACGTTAAATGCGTCCTTTAAAGTGAGAAAATGCATGGTGTCCTTTCCGTTCTTGTCCTTCAGGTTTTTAACCCTGAAATCGGAATAAATGAGTATTAGGGATTCCAGAGGAAGATTTTCCAGTTCAAGATCCCAGGTTGAGTGGTTCAAAGCTATGTTTCTTATGTAGAGTATATCATGCCTTGTAAACCATAAATCAGTATAATAATAATGAAGATAGGGTACTCGCTTTATTTCTGAACCCGTACATCCATATTTACCTATATCATGGCCTGCAGAGGCTCCGGATACTCTGCCAAGGTCTATCGGAAGGCCCAAAGACTGAAACTGTCTGGCTAAAAACATGGCAAGGTAGTGTACACCGCAAATATGATCCAGGGTGTTATATCCTAAAAGCTCCTGATTCAATTTCATCATTTCATAAATATATTCTTCATCGAATGAGTTTAGAAATTTTAAGTATTCATCTGGATTTTCAAGGGAATTAATCTCTTCCTGGGATAGAAAATAAAGAGGATACTTGCTCTGCCATGTTCCGTCATTTGAATGCTTTTGAATTTGGGATGCTATTTTAAGCACCTTTAAATATATTTCATATGATTGTGCATCTATTGACGTATATACTAACGTTGAAGCGTGGGGAAAGGATTTACTAAGTGCATACTGGTATACATTCATAAGCCACTCCATATTATTTTGAACAGGAGCTATTAGGTCAATCAAGTTTTTAATTAGAATTAAAGTGGAAAAACAGCTAAAATCCTTTTTTTCGACCATCGACCTAATATGGCTTTTTACCTCTTCACTGTATAGGAATTCTTTCAGCATTTCCTTGCTGAGCAGATGTCTATTTATAAATTCATTGTTCAGTAGTTCATATAACAAATTGTCATAGAGTTCTTTTTCAAGCTGGCCATTCATTTTTATCCCCCTTAAGCTTAAATGAATATGGTAAAGATCTCTAGTATAATTATATTAATATTTTTATGATTTTTCTATTAATAAAGCTTTTATATATACTCTATATTTGAAAGTGCTTTATATAAAATATAATATAAAGTTAACAATAATGGAAAAATATGAAGTGATCGTTATGAAGCTTGATGTAAAAAGCAACTTAATTAAAAGAATCTGCATTACCTGATAGCTGCGAAAACGCGAAAACCTGCATGAAAGAGGAAAATTAATATAGTAAAAAATGTTGAAAAATGCAATAAAATCGATTATGATTTTATTGCATTTTATTTTATTGTTAAATAGCTAACAGATATTATGTGACCTTATTCCAGAGGAAGTATTCAATATTTATTTCCGTGGAAATAATTTACAAAAGAAGGGGATGTATTATGGAAAAAAGAATGTTGCTGCCAGCTGAAGTATGTGAGGAAACAATAAAAACGGGAATTAAAAAAACTAAAAATGATATCTTTCAAACGATTATACTTGCAATTATGGCAGGAGCGTTTATTGCAATTGGAGGCTTTGCTTCATCCGCTGCTTCCCATAGTATTAAGAACGTGGGGTTATCAAAGCTCGTATCAGGTGCCATATTTCCAGTAGGCCTTATACTCATTTTAATATGTGGAGCTGAACTTTTTACAGGAAATACTCTTCTTTCAATCGCACTTATTGAACGGAGAATAACATTAAAGGGATTGCTCAAGAATTGGACTTTAGTATATGTGGGGAATTTAATAGGTACATTGATTATAGCCTTTATTATTTTTGAAGCAGGCCTTTTTGCTACCAACTTCGGCCTTTTAGGAGGTTATGCTATAAAGGTGGCTGCAAATAAGGGAGGATTGACCTTTGGCACGGCTTTCGCCAGCGGAATACTTTGTAATTTTGTAGTGTGCCTTGCTGTTTGGGGAGCTTCTGCAGCAAAGGATGTTGTTGGAAAAATATTTATGGCTTGGTTCCCCATAATGGCATTTGTAATTTCTGGATTTGAGCATAGTGTTGCCAATATGTACTACTTTTCATCGGGCATGTTGGCAAAACTGAATCCTGAATTTGTTAAGGCTTCAGGACTTTCCAGTGAAAAGCTTGCGAATGTAGATTTAATACATGCTGTAAATAACCTTATTCCAGTAACGCTTGGAAATATAATTGGGGGAGCAGTTTTTGTAGGGGCTGCATATTGGATAGCATATAAACATGCACCATCGATAGAGACTAAATTTAAAGCAACGATAAATAATAATTAAAAAGCTGTTAAATCCTTATTTTAATATAAATCTGTATGGAGTTATTATCCTTGTGGAATAAATTATCCTCTGTATTTAAGAAATATATAGAGGATAATTTATTTTTTTGAAAAATAAAATAACAGTGGGAAGTATTCAAGCTGTTATCTTTAATTATATATGAAATTAAGATAAATATAAAAATTTATAAAATTTATATAAAAATACGTGCAAACGATTGCGTGTTTTCGAAATATTTACTAAAATATATACAACGATATTATATTAAGATATGTTTTCATAAAGGAGGGAATAATATGGTCAATAAATTACCAAGGGTTGCATACTTTTGTATGGAATATGGTCTTGACTCTAATTTTAAAATATATTCTGGAGGACTTGGAATACTCGCGGGGGATATAATTAAAGCTGCGAAAGATATGGATATGCCAATGGTTGGTATAGGAATAAGATGGAGGCAGGGATATGTTGATCAGTATATTGACAAGAATGGCTATCCCTATGACACATATCACGTATATGAATATGACTTCCTTGAGGATACAAAAATAAAGATACCAGTTGAAATTAGAGATAGGACGGTCTGGTGCAAGGTATGGAAAGTCGATAAATTTGGAAACGTACCTTTATATCTTCTTGATACATATTTGCCCGAAAATAGTGATTGGTATATAACTGGACAGCTTTATGGCTGGTTTTCGGAAGAAAGAATAGCACAGGAACTTGTACTTGGTGTTGGAGGAATAAGGGCATTAAGAGAATTGGGAATCGATATAGATGTATATCATTTTAATGACAGCCATCCATTGTTTGCGGGTATAGAGCTTATTAGAGAAAAAATGGATGAAGGCTTGGATTTCGAAAGTGCATGGAAGGAGGTAAAGGAAAATATTATATTTACAACACACACTCCTGTCCCTGCTGGAAATGAAATTCACTCACACAAGCTATTACAATATATGGGGGCATATTTAAACCTCAGTCAGGAACAAATGATTGCCCTTGGAGGAGATCCTTTCAATATGACAGTTGCAGGCCTTAGAATATCAAGAATAGCCAATGGAGTAGCTCAGCTTCATAAGGAAACTGCTTGTAATATGTGGAAGGATGTAAAAGAAAAGGCACCAATAATAGGTATTACAAATGGTGTACACGTTAAAACATGGCAGGATGTGAGAATCAGAGAAGCCTATGAAAAGAATGAAGATTTATTAGAAGTTCACCAGAATTTAAAGATGAATCTTATAAAGTTTGTTAAGAAAAGAACAAGTGTTAAGCTGGATCCTGATAAACTGCTTATAGGCTTTTCAAGAAGGGCAGCACCTTATAAGAGGAGCGATCTTTTATTCTATGACGAGGAGAGAGTAAGGCCTTACCTTGAAAGCGGTAGTATTCAGATAATATTTGCAGGGAAGGCCCATCCAAATGATTATACAGGAAAAGGAATAATTGCAAATATAGTTAAAATGTCGAAAAGATATCCAAATAGCATAGTATTTCTTGAAAACTATGACATGGAAATCGGTGCTATGCTTACAAAGGGGTGCGATATCTGGCTTAATAATCCGAGAAGGCCTATGGAGGCTTCCGGGACTTCTGGAATGAAGGCTGCTATGAATGGAGTTTTGAACTGTAGTATACTTGATGGATGGTGGCCTGAAGCATGTGAGCACGGAGTTAATGGTTGGCAGTTTGGGGACGGGTTTGAAAGTGAAGATGAGAAGGAAGTAGATGAACATGATGCTGAGGCTCTATACAAAGTATTATTTGAGGAAGTCCTCCCAACATATTATGAAAATAAGGATAAATGGAGAGAAATGATGAAAAACAGCATTTCAAGCACCATGTATAAATTCTCTGCTGAGAGAATGCTTAAGGAGTATTATGATTTAATGTATACAAAAAAATAATTTAGCATTATGAAAAAGCCCATGCATTCACATGGGTTTTTTCTTTATGTCTTTTAGAGCTAAAACTGGAAAGGGCGTTAATTTAATATAAAAATAGAGAAAAATACTATAATTTTATTTTTTATAAGACATGCTTTGGGGGCAACATTATGAATGCCTTACTTGCAAACTATTGGTTAATATGTTATCATGTAAAAGCTATTGCTGACGACGGGGGAATGCATATGAATAGTGAAAAAGCTGTTAATGATCATAGTTTAAAAAGGGAGCTTGAAAATATTCTGTGTAATCGTAAAAATCTTTTAATCTATGATGGTATGAGGGATGGGCTTGATGATAATATCGACTTCCGTTTTTTTTACTCAAATCCCTTTGAACCATTAGAGTTTGTCAATATTGATGTATTTAAAAATGTAGAAGTTATTCTATTTGGTAATAATAGGTCAAGAGCATATGGAAGAATATATATCATAATGGAAAAAGAAAATTTCGGATCAAATTTTTTTGAGAGTTGGTATGGTTTGGTTCAAATAGAGGATATTAATATTAGAGGAGTGGCTAAAATTAAAGTAACTCTGTTTCTAAATGAAAATGGAATAGTTAACATTGATAAAGCTATAACCTACTTTGAGTCAACATACTGTGTTAAAAGTTAAGAGCGAAATAAGTAAAAAATAGGTTGTTCGTATTTGAACAACCTATTTTTTATTCATATAAAAATAGAAAATAAATGATTAAAAAAATTTTTTTAGTTAATAATCATAATGAAATGAATCTTAGGAGGGGTTGCCTATGACGGATAAAGAAAAAATAATTATGTTTGAAAAATATATGAGGGATAGAGGATTTGATGAAGAGGTTATACAATACAATTTGCTCGTAGTTAAAATACTATCTCAGGAAGTTCTAAGATTTTTTAATCAGGGACTTGAAAGCATAGATACATATAGTTTTGAAGAGTTTACAGATATGGTAAGAATTATAGATGAACATCTTGGGGGGAGAAATGGAATTAAAAGGATGCTAAATGCCATGCTTGAACTTACAGAGTTTCTCAAGGAGAATAAACTCATAAAGGGAGGCAAAATTGCCCACTATAAGAGGATGTTTTCCGATGTTGATTACTACATGGATAAATATGATATGATGACTGGAAGAAAGGACAATACAAAGGATTTTATCAAAATGGTAACAAATAATAGGTTTAGTTCTCAGGTTATAAAAGTTGTGGAATACATAAATGTTTATGAATTCAAGACATTGGACAGAATTGATAAAATTTTAAACGATGTGCCGCTGAGTAAAGAAGATTTAGATGATGAGATACCTATACTTATATCTATTTTAACTGATCTGGAACTTCTTGAGGTTAAAAATGGAGCTCTGGAAGCAACCAAAAAGGGCAGAGGCATTTCAAGGCTTTCAGCCGAGAAAAGGTATGGGGCTCTATTATATCTTATGCTTTATAGCGTTGATTGGGAAAGCATTATAAAATCCTTCTTTAAAGATGATGAATATATGGGGTTTAATGATATGATTAGCATACTTGCATCTATATTTAGAAAGGAAAAAGAGGTTTCAATTGATCATAATACAAAAAGGGAATTAACGAAAGAAGAAGTATTAATTGAGATATCATCAGAGCAATTTAGAATGGCTAGAGTAGACTCACTGCAATACAGCCACAAAATATTTGATATATGCTTTACAGGAATGGGATTAGTGGATGTTGAAAGCAAAAATGGAAGGGTTACTTACAGGGTGAGCGATTTTAGTCAGGAAATATTTAAGCTTATATATTTAGAAGCTACTTCAGATATTAAGGATAAAATAGAATCGATAGGATACTTAATAAAGAACAAAAGATATGACATGGCTGAAAAGAAAATATTAAATTACATTACTGTCTATGGAGGTAACACCATTATATGGGATTATCTTGGTCAGTTGCTCCTTTTAAAGAAAAGCTATAGATATGCATATATGGTTTTAAAACACGGATACGAAAAATCTTCTAAAAGAGGAAGGGCTTCGAAATCGCTGCTCTATCATTTGATTTTGTGCTGCAGAAAGTTAAGGATTAAGGAGGATATGAAAGTATATGAAGAAAAACTTCAAGCAATGGAAAGGGCTTAGAACTACGTTTTTGACATTGTAAGTTTAAATCTAGTTGCGCCAGGAAAAGGTCCTTCAAACGGAGTACCGGTTAGAAACGGAATTGCATTTTTCGGAATGATTGTAGCTGCTATAGACAAATAAAAGCCTTCGCAGGAAGGCTTTTATTTATTGTATAGAATATTAAATTGATTCAAAAGTCTTTGCTTAACAGACCACAGTTTGGTTGATAAATCCACATAATATTTATGAGGATTTTCAAATCTTAAAACTTCTTCCCACAGAGTGTCAATTTGAGCTGCACAATAATCCCTTATTTCATTAACACTTGGGCACTCATATACGCATCTACCATTTTCGAATATTTTAACTAAAAGCTTTTTAGCATAGAAATTTTCAACCTTTTTTCTTTTCCAAGTGAAAACAGGGTCAAATATTTCGATAGGCTTTGTTTCGTCAATAGTTTCGTCAGCAAGGGTAATTAAATCGGCAATGGCTTTATTTGAATCCCTGTCATACAGTCTGTAAATTTGCTTGAATCCGGGGTTAGTTATTTTCTCAGGGTTTTCACTAATTTTTATTTTGGGAATTATTTTTCCATTCTCTTCAATCGCAACCAGCTTGTAAACTCCACCAAAAACAGGCTCTGATTTTGCAGTAATCAGCCTTTCTCCAACTCCAAAACTATCTATTTTAGCACCTTGAGAAAGTACGTCTCTTATTATATATTCATCCATTGAGTTTGAAACGACTATTTTACAGTCGGGATAACCTGCATCATCAAGCATCTTCCTTGATTTTTCTGTAAGATACTTAACATCTCCGCTATCTATTCTAATACCTACAGGTCTTAATCCCATTGGTTTAAGCACTTCATCAAATACTCTAATGGCATTTGGAACACCTGATTTTAAAACGTTATAAGTATCAACAAGGAGAAGGCAGTTGTCAGGGTATGTTTCAGCCCAGGCTTTAAAGGCTTCATATTCACTATCAAAAAGTTGTATCCAGCTGTGAGCCATTGTACCTACAGCAGGTATACCAAAACGTTTTTCTGCAATAGTGCAGGCACTGCCTACGCATCCTCCTATATAAGCTGCTCTAGCACCGAATATTGCACCATCATATCCCTGGGCACGCCTTGAACCAAATTCGAAAATAGGTCTGCCAGCTGCAGCACGAACTATTCTATTTGCCTTGGTTGCTATCAATGTCTGATGGTTGATCGTTAGAAGCACCATAGTTTCAACAAATTGAGCTTGTATGGCCGGTCCACTTACAATAACTAGAGGCTCATTAGGGAATACAGGCGTGCCTTCTGGAACAGCCCATACGTTGCATGAAAATTTAAAATTTTTTAGATACGATAAGAACTCTTCACTAAATATTCCTTTACTTCTTAAATATGATATGTCCTCATCTGTAAATTTCAAATTGTTGAAGTATTCAATTAGTTGCTGCACTCCCGCCATTATGCAAAATCCACCGTCATCAGGTACCTTTCTAAAGTACATATCGAAGTATGCTATTTTTTCACCAACGCCTTTTTTTAAATAACCATTTGCCATAGTAAGTTCATAAAAATCCACAAGCAGTGTTAAGTTTCTATCTTCTTTCCAGTCAAAAAAGCACGACATATTATTTACTCCTTTCAACTAAATGCAACAGGGATATGCTATTTATATTTGCAGTTTCTTCAACGTCTTATATAATTTTAATACTATATATGGGCTATTACAATATTTTTATGAATATATACCACCATGTTTCTTTTAAATTGGAACCTGTTGGTTTATAATTAAATTAAAAATATAGGTTTACAATTATAAAATTAAAAATAAAAAGAAGTTGAATCCTATACAATTCTTCAAGTTATGAATTAAGGTAATTTTGTTTTTTAATTTGGAGAATTATAGAAAGCAGGTAGTGCGATTATTTAAGAAGAAGGAGTGTTATTTTTGCCGTCTATTGGACAGGTTAAAAAGAAAATACCCGTTGAATTTATCAACAACTTATATAGTTTATTTTCGCCTGGAATAGCCGATAGAGTACTGATTGGGATAGGTGAGGAGAGGGTAACCACTCTGAGGGTTAACAATATCAAATATGACATAAATAGCCTGATGGAGTACTTCAATAGAATAAATGTTAAGTTTGAAAGAGTGGAATGGTACAGGGATGCCCTGATAATCAAAAATGCAAAGGAAAAGGATATTAGAAAGCTGCCAATTTACTGCGAAGGCATGATATATTTGCAGAGCTTATCAAGTATGATACCTCCTTTGGTTTTAAAGCCGGAAAAAGGAGATAAAATACTAGATTTAACTGCGGCGCCAGGCAGTAAAACTACTCAAATTGCATCGATTATAGAAAATGATGGATTTATACTGGCAAACGAAGTGGATAAAATAAGGGCAGAAAGATTAAAATACAATATTTTACTTCAACAGGCATTATCAGCGGAAGTGCATGTGGAAAACGGAATTTTAATAGGTGATAAATATCCAGAATATTTCGATAAAGTATTGTTGGATGCCCCATGCAGTGGAGAAGGGAGGTTTACATTGGAGGATGCTCGAACATATAAGAATTGGTCCATAAGAGAGGTTAAAAGATTATCCAAGCTTCAAAAGAAACTTTTTGAAAGTGCTTATAAAGCACTGAAAAAAGGTGGGATCATGGTATATTCTACATGTACCTTAAACAGGCAGGAAAATGAAGAAGTAATACATTGGGCAGCACAGAGGTTTGACTTTCAAATATTGAACATAGAAGTGAATTTACCAGGTACGGTTCCTGGATTTAGTATTGAGGACAATATGTCTATAAAAAGAGCAGTCAGGATACTTCCATCTAAGGTTATGGAGGGATTCTTTATATGTAAACTTAAAAAGTTGTAAGCCATGCAGGCTTACAGATCTCTGGATTTGGTTTCCTTATGGATAGCCTTATTTATTTCTGAACCTCTGGTTAAATTTTCATCAACGAAATCTATACCAGGTCCAACTTTATATCTTCGTGATACAGTAGGCATAGCTTTACCGACTATGCCCTTATGGCTTTTTCTTGTCATTTTATCACCTCCATGGGTTTATCTTTTGCAAATCTTTTATTTATATTCTTTGAAAGCAAATGAAATATATAGTCATATTTTTGCAATAGAAAAGGTGCTGTGCTATAATTACACTGACATACAGAAGAATGGAGGAATATGATGGAGAAGAATACGACAACAGTTATAGCTCCATTTAAAAGTGCGTATCTTAATAAAAAATTTAAAGGACTTAATAGGATTTTTAAGGAAAACAATATAAAATCAAATGCCCTAATCGATTGGACATTTAAAATACTTGAGCTAGTCGATAACATTGATATAGAATGGACATATGAAAATTATAATATAATAGTAGCCAACATATCAAAAAAAGTAGATTTACCCTGCGAGCAGGTTCATGTTATACTCAAATTCCTGTTTGATGAAAAACATATTGATGTTTTGGACGGAAGGCTTGTATTGACTCAAATGGGGAGGCTTTTTACAATAACAGATAAAACCATAGCATCTGCTGATATGTTTAGCTATTTCTGGGAGAATTGTGACTGGAGAATGCTTTCAGGTCTGAATGAAGGGAACAGGTTAATAGAACCGGATGCAAGAATATATTTGTCGCTACTATTTACTTATAATTCCTCTGAAAGGCTATTTAAGGAATTTAATCACATTGAACCCATTGAATTTAATATTAATGTACCTCTAAGGAATATAACTAAATCAAAAACGATTAAATATATCGTAAAATACATTCTTGAGCCCATAGGCATTGTAAAAATTTCAGAGGAAAATGGTGATACAAAGTTCATTAACACTAAGGCAGGGCAAAAGATATTTGAATATTACAGTCGGGATCTTGTGGATGAATATAACAGGTTTATGGAGGAATGCTGGGAATGCTATGATAGAGGAAACTTTCAGCAGGCATACGATATTGCAAACAGCGTAATAAGCGTGGTTTATAATAATTTAGAAGCATATAACATTATAGGCTGCGTTTATATAAAAAGAAGGGAATACGAAAAGGCTAAAGACACCTTTATATTTGCCCTTAATCTCATGGATAAGGATGAGAATTTTTACATTATTAATGAACATTCTGACTCGGATATATATTTATCAATTTATTATAATCTGGGATTATGCTACTTCTATATGGGTGATTTTATAAGTGCTCTTCAAATATTTAAAAAGATACGAAAAAATGTACCTTGCTCTTTGAATAATGTAGAGGAGCTAATAAAGAGCATAAAAAAAATGATAATTAAAACCCCTGTGAAAAACTCATAGGGGTTTAGCTGGTTTACATAAATTTATGATGCGAAAAACATTTAATGGTAGTAAAATAAAGTAAAAGGGGATATGACTGTTGATATTATGAGGTGATAACTTTGGAAATACTGGTTGAAAAAGAAGATGGGAAAAAAGATAATGCGTATAAATCCATTAATTTTACCAGGCATATGTTGCCTTTAAGCAGAATTGACTATGATTATGTGTACAGGAAATTAAAGTATAAAGATACATATCATTTTGTAGACGAGGGAGGAACAGTCAATTTTCTTATTAAGATAATTTCAGGAAAGCAAATAGAAAGCGTCATGAAAGGCGCCAAATCCATTTATGTATTTAGAGACATGAATGGGCCCGGCATAGAATTGAGTGTAGGTGGATTGGACAAGTCTTACGTCTTTCTGTTTGACTTAAGTGACAATAGGCATAGGGATAATTTAAAAAAGCTTATGAGCAGAAGGGAAGTTTTTATGCATTTTATTATATATGATGAAAAGCAATGCATTAAATGTTTTTCCGCACTGCTTAATATCGACAGCAGGATATTTGAAAGGTTAAATTACATGATCAGTTTAACCACGGAAGGATGTTACCCAAGATTGGAACTTAATGAACATGAGAAGGAGGATGCTAATTTTATTGTAGTCAAGAGCAATACGGCGGTATTGGAGGAACTTTTAAATATTGTAGACAGCCTTCAGAAGTGGGGAAGCAAGGACTGCTTTACCGTTTATGTAAGTGAGCAGAGTGGGTACAAAATTTTCTTTGCTGGACAAGCAATCAATCTCAATTACATTAAAAATGAAATCCTCAAGAAATTTCAAATCTTTGGTGAGGGAATAGAGCCTCCCAGTGGCAAACCGTTTTTCAAATATGATAGAGGAATGCTTTATTTTTATAAAAGCAATTTAGAAATATAAAAGCCTGAATCGCATAGTGCGACTCAGGCCATTACGCAACAAGGGAATCAATTTCATCTGAATAAATAGTTTCCTTTTCGAGGAGTTTTAGTGCTAGTTTATTAAGTTTGTCTTTATTTGTACTTAGTAAATTAATTACCTCTTCGTAAAGTTCATTAACGGTAGAGCTGCATACCTTTAAGATTTCACCAGAACTTACAGTACCTTGGCTTTCAAGTATATCATAGTTTAAAAGGCCTGTATCCTTAAACATTCCGTATTGCTTTATCATTGCAAGAACAGTGTTCGTTACGTTTTGAATATCACCTGATGCACCGGTTGTTATTTCGTCCTTGCCGAAAATTATTTCTTCGGCGGCCCTTCCACCTAGTGCAATTTTGATGTTGTTTAAAAGTTGTGTTCTTGTATGGTATATTCTGTCAGGAGGAATGTTTAGAGTATAACCTCCTGCACCCTTAGTGCTTGGAATTATTGTTACCTTTTCTACCTTATTTTCAGGTGACACAAGCTTTGTAACGAGAGCATGTCCAGCTTCGTGGTAGGCTGTAATCAGCTTATCTCTATCGTTTATAAAGCTTCTGTCCTTCTTTTCAGCACCCGCAAGAACGGTGCTATATGCTTTATTAAGATGTTCCATAGTAATATATTCTGAATTTTCCCTGGCTGCTAGTATTGCAGCTTCATTCATTAAATTTTCAAGCATGGCGCCAGAAAAATATACTGTCATCTGTGCGAGCCTCTTCAAATCAACGTTTTCGCCCAGAGGTTTATTTCTGCCGTGAAGTTTTAATATTTTATATCTTGCATTTATATCAGGAAGACCAACCTCAATATGCCTGTCAAATCTTCCAGGACGAAGAAGTGCGTCGTCAAGTACATCGAGTCTGTTAGTTGCAGCAACCACAACTATTCCTTCCCTATCTTTAAAACCTGACATTTCAGAAAGAAGGGCGTTTAAAGTCTGATCCTTTTCATCTGAACCACCCTCAGCCCTTGCACTTCTTTTCTTTCCTATGGCATCAATTTCATCAATAAAAATTACAGCCTTTCCTTTTTCTCTTGCTTTTTTAAAGAGGTCTCTGATTCTTCCTGCACCAACACCCACATAGATCTGAACAAAGTCTGAACCATTAACGGCAAAGTATGGTACACCAGCCTCTCTGGCAAGAGCCTTTGCCAATAATGTCTTACCTGTTCCAGGAGGGCCATAAAGTATAACACCTCTAGGCATTCTTGCATTATATTTTGCATATTTTTCGGGGTTTTTTATAAAATCTACAAGCTCCTTCATGCTCTCTTTTGCTTCATCGTTACCGGCGATGTTGTTAAAGGAAATACCTGTATCCTTTACAGGTTCTGCCTCTATTGAAGACAGCTTAAAGGCACGGCTTTGGCCCTTAGAACCTTTAACAGTAAAGTAAACAATTGATGAAAACATTAACACAAAGAAGATGGATACTGGAATTACTTCAACAGGGCTTAAGGTACCCCCTTCATGCACCCTGACACCTTTTAAAAGCAGCCTTTCTTTGAAAGTCTGGGATCTCGGGTTTTCTGTATAAAAAGTAATACCATTTTTGGACCTAACTTTTAATGTTTCTCCATTTGAAATATATACTTCAGAAACATTTCCCTTTTCGACTTCAGAAATGAATGATTTATAAGGTATCATGCTTTTATTTTTTATTGATGCTCTATAACTCAGCAGAATAGTTCCAAATATTACAACAAATATAGCCGGGATTATTATACTTGCCTTTTTATGCTTATTCATTTTATCCCCCCCTCGTAAAAATTCCTGTACTTAGTTTACATAATATATTATATTGGAATGAGTATAAATGTAAAATTATTTACATAATGATTTCCATGTTATTTAATGTTATATAAAATAATATGTAGGGTGGTGGGACTATGAGCAGTGAAGTTCTATATAAAATACTGGATGCACTTGAAAATAGGCATATGTACGATGCTGCCATTGAGGCATGCAGGGCAGCAGGAGTAGACGAAACTATTGCAGATTATTACAGGATTTTAAAAGGTGAAAATATATCTGTTGATATTAATAGTATTGACGAGAGATATAGAGAAAAGCTTGAGTATATATTATGTTTAAAGGATGGGAAAAATAATGATTTGAAACTTATATTGGTGGAAGAAGATGCTAAAAATAAGGACATACTTGATAAAGCCTTTGAAAGTTTTAACAGAGGCAGATACCAGGATGCAGAAAAATATTTTAAAGCAGCGTGTAAATGCTTCCACGGTGATAAGAAGGTTTTCGCCTTAACATATGTATGCCTTTGTCAGTATAGAATGGAGGAGTATGTTTTAGCTTTAAAAACTATCAATGAAGCAGTTGATATACAGCCCTGGAATGATAACCTGAAGAAGATCAGGGAAGGAATAATCGACCGCTTATCCGGAATAGAAAGCAAAAATAAATTCATAGAGGATTATTACTCTAGAGGTACAATAGTTGGTGAGATACTCAGACACTCGATGGAGCTTTATCAAAAGATAGATAATATAGAGATAAAAAATAAAAATTTATTTAAAAGAATTACTGAATTTATTGCTCAGGCCAGAAGACTCTTTGATGATGAAAAAAGAGTGTTAGAACAGGATCTGGAGAATATTAATTCATATATAATAAATGGAGAAAGACAGCTTAATCTTTATATTGAAGATAAAAAAGCTAAAAAGTTTGCAAGCAGGATTGAAAAATATGGGTTGCCAGATGAGGTTGAGAAGGTTGTTAAAGTTGCTGAGACGCTGCATATTAAGGCCTCACAGGAAAGTGATATTGACTACTCACATATAGTTTTTTTGTATTCAAAGGGTATAGAAATGTTGTGCAGGCATAAGTTGATACCTTATTTTAATAGGCACAGGAAGGACATGCCCGTAATCAATGAAAGGAGCGATTATAATAAAATAGGTATCAACACATTTGATGTTGGAGGGCTAATTAGATATAAGTTTAAAAATTATTTTGACATTCAGTGCAGCCCCTATCTTATGGAAATAAATAAAAACAATATATTGAGAAAGGAGTTTAAGGGAAAAGAGCACGTTATGCCTTGGGATAAGTTGAAATTCATTTCACACTGCATAAAAACGGGAAAGGATCCTATAGATGGAAGTAAAAGTGCTGGTATGCTTCTTTTATTCTATGGCACATATAATAACTATTTAGGTCTCGAATATGATAATTTACAGATTAACGAATTGATTGTACTTGCTGGAAATTTGATAAGACTTCAAAATGAAAGAAATGCCCTTATACATTCTAAAATTTTGGACGACAGGGAGTGGATAGATAATATTAGAAAACTCTGCTTCGATTGTATAGAAAAGCTATGCAATATAAAATAAAAAGTAATTTTCATTAATACTGTCTTAATATATAAAAAAATGAATATAATTTTAAATATGTGAATGATAAAATAAATGTGAAAAGCTGCAGGTGGTTTTATGAAAATTATTAAAAAGCTGCTTGAGTATGCAATAGTTATCCTGGTATTTTTATATATTGTTAACCGTATTAATTTAACCAAAATTGAAAATGTATTGAGTACTTTCAATATCAAAATTCCTGTAAATGATGTGGAAATCAGCTATAGAGTTCTTTCGCCTCTATCACCGGCTATATATAACTATGAAGACAGCATAGTTAAGGTTACTGTATCATCTTTGAAGCCAGTTAGCGGCACTATTAATGTTGAGTTTACCGGAATAACGCTACCCTATGAACAGAGCTTCTTAGTCACGGGTAGGAAAGAGTTTAACATTAAACCTGTATTGCTTCCACAGGTTGATGAAATATTTAAGGAGGCAAAGGATGTTCAATTTAAGATTGAAGTTAAGGATCCTTCAGGAAAGAGGCTTTATGTTAAAAGTGAAAAGGTAAGGATGCTTTCACGAAACGATATGATATGGAAGCTGTCTGATGGAAGCGACCTTTCTCCTCTTATTGCATCATGGGTCACACCTGAAAACGCTGAGGTTAGAAAGCTACTTAGGATGGCTGTTGATTATCTTGACAGATATAAGCTAAGTGATACTAAAAAAACGGGAGCAAAATACACGCTTAAAGCTATTGCAGGCTATGTTAATCAGACCAATGTTAAAAAACAGGATTTGATATTTGCACAGATGGCTGCCATTTTTGATGCCATGAAGGATGGATATAAAATAAGGTATGTATCGGATATTGAAACGGGAAGGAGCGACAATTCACAAAGCATAAAATTCCCTGAAGAGGTCCTCAAACTAAGAAGCGGGCTATGTATCGAAACAGTAGTTACAATGGCTTCTGCCTGTGAAGCAGCAGGAATGAACCCTGTAATACTTATTAATGAAAATCATGCAATACTGGGAGTTGAGACTTCTCCAGGTTCAAATGAATATGTTTTCTGGGAAACGACTGATTTAACGGAGAGTTCTCAGAAGGCATATCAGGATGGGGTTAAGTTTTATAACAGCAATAAAAATAATAAAAATTTAAGAATAATTGATATAAAAAAGGCACGAGATCAGGGTATAAAACCACTTGGATAGAGGTGTATACAAATGAAGAAGGAAGTAATAATTTATTCGGATGGTGGATGCAGAGGAAATGGAAAGGATGCGGCCGTTGGAGGCTATGGCGCAGTGCTAATATATGGAAATATAAAAAAGGAAATTAAAAAAGGCTTTATAAATACTACAAATAATATCATGGAACTTACTGCAGCAATCGATGCTCTTTCAATGCTAAAGGAACCATGCAGAGTTAAACTGTACAGCGATTCTGCATATCTTGTAAATGGTTTTAAACAGGGATGGGTAGATAAGTGGCAGAAAAATGGATGGAAAACATCCAATAAAGAACCGGTTAAAAATATGGAACTGTGGAAAAGGCTTGTGGAGCTTTCTAAAATACATGAAATTGAGTTTATCAAAGTAAAGGGCCACTCGGACAACGAGCTTAACAACAGATGCGATGAACTTGCAAACGAGGCGATGGATGAAGTTGAGAGGAGCTTATAACAGTCCTTTTAACTGTTATTATTACTTGAAGGATAGATATAAAATAAATTGCGACAGTTGCAATTTTACTGTCAAAATTATAAAATTTAATATATAAAAATGAAGGGGAGACGGGCAAATGGATTTGAAGGGCTTTCTGGAGAATCTGGGGTTTGTTGGGGTTAAAAATATTTACAGAAATTTATCTGTAAACAAACTTGTTGAACATGCAATTATAAATGGAGAGGGCAGACTGACATCAAGTGGAGCCTTTAATATTAATACCGGAAAGTACACAGGACGTTCCCCGGAGGATAGATTTATTGTTGATCATCCGGATATTCATGATGATATAAACTGGGGAAAGATAAACGTACCAGTGTCTCAGGAGAATTTTGAGAGGATATACGAAAGGCTTCTAGCTTATCTTGAGAACAAAAACCTGTACATATTTGATGGCTTTGTTGGCGCAGATAGAAGATATTCAATGTCAGTACGGTTTATAAATGAACTTGCAGCTCAAAACCTTTTCGTTCATCAGCTTTTTATACGACCAAAGGAAGGTGAGCTTAATAGTTTTGAGCCGGAATTCACCGTCATAGCAGCCCCGGGATTCAAGGCGAATACTTCAATTGACAAAACTAACTCCGAAGCTTTTGTAATTATAAATATTAAAAAAAGAATGATCATCATTGGTGGGACCTGTTATTCAGGAGAAATCAAAAAGTCTGTTTTTTCAGTAATGAACTATATTCTACCAAAAAAAGGCATACTACCAATGCACTGTTCAGCCAATGTAGGAGAAGAAGGTGACGTTGCACTTTTCTTCGGGCTTTCAGGCACGGGTAAAACAACTCTATCTGCAGACCCTAATAGAAGATTGATCGGAGATGACGAACACGGTTGGTCTAATGATGGTATCTTCAACCTTGAAGGAGGATGCTATGCCAAGTGCATAAACCTTTCAAAAGAAAGTGAGCCTCAGATATGGAATGCAATAAAGTTCGGTACTCTTCTTGAAAATGTGGTTTGCGATGATAATGGATATGAGGATTACGGCGATGCGAGATATACAGAGAATATAAGGGCAGGGTATCCGGTTGATTATATTCCAAACGCAGTTTTGGAAGGAGTGGGGCGGGAACCTAATACAATAATATTCCTGGCAGCAGACGCCTTTGGCGTTCTTCCTCCAATTGCCAAGCTTACAAGGGAACAGGCCATGTACCACTTTATGTCTGGCTATACCAGCAAACTAGCCGGTACTGAAAGAGGGATTAAAGAGCCTCAGGTTACTTTTTCGGCCTGCTTCGGAGAACCATTTATGCCTTTGGATCCGGTCCTTTACGCAAAAATGTTGGGAGAAAAGATTGATAGAAGCGATGTGAGCGTTTATCTTGTTAATACAGGATGGTTGGGAGGACCATATGGAGTTGGCAAAAGAATTGAGCTCTCATATACAAGGGCTATGGTTACAGCTGCAATTAATGGACAACTTAAAGATGTAGCTTATGAGAAACATCCTGTATTCAATGTCCTTATACCAAAAAGCTGTCCTCTAGTGCCGGATGAAATATTGAACCCTGTAAGTACATGGAAAGACAGGAACTTGTACTTTAAAAAAGCAAATGAATTGGCGATTAAATTTAATAAAAACTTTGAGAAGTTTAAAAACGTTTCCGATAATATAAAAAGCGCCGGACCGATTATTAGTTAAAGGGCAGCTAAGGCTGCTCCTTTTAATATGGTTTTTTAAATGCAAACATAGTATAATTAACACGATGGTTTTAAACCTCAATGACCATTCTTCAGGAGGCTTATCATGAGAGTAAATAGAATTAGCGGAAGAAGGGATATGAAAAACGTTACCTTCGAAAAAGCATCAAAAACCAATTGTTTTTCTGTGGCTTTAGATCTTGCAAATCGTGAGCAAACCGAGGAGAGGCTTAAGGATATGTTGAAGGATATTGAAAACATTGGTAAGAGGCTAATCTCCACCAGAAGTGTCGAGGATGCAAAGGAATACAAAAGAAAGGTTAAAGAATACATAGGATTTATAGTTAAAAATATATATGTGCTAAAAAGAGAACCCGGACCCTTTAATTATGGAGTACATACAAGAATAGAAATTATAAATAAAAAACTGGATGAACTTACTAAAAACTTAATTGAGGAACAGAAGGAAACAATTGAAATTGCTGATAAGATTGAAGAAATAAAGGGACTTTTGATTGACTCCTATAAATAGAGTCATATAACCCATACCCCCTTGACCGATTATTTATTTGCAAAAGATAAATGGAAAGTGGCTAATATAACATCAATTTCCTATTAACAATTCGAGAAAATTCATATATAATAAAAGTACGATGAATCCTGAGATGTCCGTAGAGCCTGTAATTTCAACCGACAAAATGAATTAGGGAGTCCGGAGTTGAAAAGTAGATGTCATGTCTGAGTTTTACGATATTCAGAAAGACAGAAGCTTTTCACAGGACACCCACCTGCCAGGTGGCGGGTGTGAAATTAACAGGTAGCGGCATGTCGGGAATTTTTGTATTGACAAATTAAAAATTTATGATAAACTTATTAATGTAGCGTGGCCCTATAGTCTAGTGGTTATGACGCCGCCCTCTCACGGCGGTAACTGGGGTTCGAATCCCCATAGGGTCACCATGATGGTCCTATAGTCTAGTGGTTATGACGCCGCCCTCTCACGGCGGTAACTGGGGTTCGAATCCCCATAGGACTGCCATAAAAAAACCCTCATTTGAGGGTTTTTTTATTTTTTTGTTCGGTTTTCGTATATTTTATTAATTCTTACAAATAATAGTGATGGAGGTGAATTTATGGCAAAGGAAATGGATGAAAGAAGGCCAGGAATTTTAGGGTTAATAATTAGAATAATTGTAAACTCTATTGTATTGTTAATAGTAAGTGCCCTGGTGCCAGGATTTTTTGTAGCTGGCTGGGGAACTGCAATTCTGGCAGCTGTGGTTATTGCTGTTCTTGATTATCTTGTGGAGATGGTATTTAAAATCGATGCTACGCCCTTTGGACGGGGAATTACAGGTTTCATTGTGGCAGCAATAATCATTTATTTAACTCAATATTTTGTTGCTGGTGTAACGGTTACAATGTGGGGTGCTATAATTGGTGCACTTCTAATAGGTTTAATTAATTTGATAATTCCTGGAAGGGTCATGTAAGATCATTAATTGTTTATGTGGGTATAATCTTTTGGATTATGCCCACTTTTTCTATACAAATCAAATTTGCATCTTTTTACAAGCACTACATCGCCTATAAAATATTTGCTAATATATAATTACGAACGTTTATAAAAGGGGGTAAAGCCATGAGAATCTTTATAACTCTAAAGTTTGATAAAAGCGCAAGGGAAAAGCTTAAAACAGTTCAGGATATAATTAAAAAAAATAGCGAAAGGGGAAGATTTAAGCATATTGATAATTTTCATTTAACTTTGAAATTTTTAGGTGAAGTAGAGGAAGAAACTGTAGAGCTTATATATAACGACTTGCTTTTGGAGTTAAATGAAATGAAAAAATTCAAACTAAAAATAATGGGAATTAATGCCTTTGGAAAGGAGGATATTATAAGAACTATATATCTTGGAGTCGAAGGGCAAAAGGATATGCTGTATAATCTGGCCGCGGCAGTAGAGAAAGTCGCTGTCAAATACGGTTTTAAATCTGAAAGAAATTATACACCCCATGTAACAATTGCACAGAATGTAAAACTAAATAAACCCTTTAAAATACTTCAAGAGGAGCTTTGCGGATTTTGTATTGATAATTTGATTTTTGACAGCGTCATAATAATGAAAAGTGAGCAAATAGGTAATAAAAGAATTTATACTCCTGTTAAAACAATAAAATTGAAATAATGTCAGGTTAGTAGTTCATACAAGGATAATATGGATGAGCATTTTAAAGTCAGAGAAGTAATAAGAAGAAAACTTTCTATGGTTTTTTCTGTTCTACAATAAGCCTTTTAATCTCAGGTATTATTGCTTAGGAGTGATTAAATGAAAAGAGAAATAAGAAGAAGGATGCTATTCCTGCGTGAAAACATTGATAAAGAAAAATTAATGAAGTGGAATGAAGATATTTATAACAAAATCGTAAATTGGGATGTGTTTAAGGATGCCAAAATGGTGATGATTTATGCATCTTTTAAAAATGAAGTAAAAACTTGGGATATAATAGATTATTGTTTTGAAAAGAGAAAAGACGTTATACTTCCAAAGACTATAAAGGATGGCTTTAAAATACTTCCATGCAAAATAAATTCATTGAATGAACTCAGCAGGACTTCCTTTGGAATACTTGAACCTTCTGGAGAAAATGTAGTTGATAAGGATAAAATTGATATGATCATTGTACCTGGTATTGCCTTTGACAGAAACGGTAATAGAATCGGATATGGTGCCGGGTATTATGACAGGTTTCTGAAGGACTGTAAAGGAATAAAGGCAGGAGTTTGTTATAGTATTCAAATGGTTGAAGATGTATATGCGGATGAACATGATGTCAAAATGGATTATTTAATTACAGAAAGGGGTATAATCTATACTGGTGATAATTGATGAAAATATACTCCCTTAAACGTGAAATAGAGGAAATAAGGAAGGAAGAAATTGATTTCAATAAGGATGTGTTTTACTGGCTTAATCTAACTCCTGATGAACTTAAAAAACTTAATAAACATATCTTTGAATTCAATCCCTCAACGGTTGATGAATGTGAAAGTATAAGCCAGGTTGCAAAGGTTGATTTCTTTGATGAATATGTTTTCCTTGTACTGAATTCACTAAAATATGAAAAGGGAATTGTAGCTCCAGATGAATTCAATATCTTCTTGGGAAGGAAATACATTATTACTGTTTCAAGACATGATGTCAAAATAATAAAGGAACTCGAGGATGAACTTCTAAATTATAAAAATAGTGTCGTTTTTTCAAAGGGAATGTCTCCTTCAAAGATACTTTATTACATTCTTGACAAGTTAATATTAAACGATTATGACATAATAAATAAACTGGAGAACGTTGCGGATTCCCTTGAAATACAAATAATGAAAAATCCAGATAAGCAGTTTGTTCATGCACTTTTGCACCTAAGGCATCAGGTTCATACTTTAAGAAGATGTATAGCCCCGCTAAGATACATTGGAGATAATCTGCTTTCAAATGAAAATGGAGTAATAGACTGTGGAAGCATAAATTATTTTCATAGAATAAATTCAAAGATAAATAAGCTCATCTTTTCACTGGAAAGTCTTGTTCAATATATAGTGCTTGTACGGGAGGCCTTTGAGGCAGAGATTGCCAATAAAACAAACGAGTTAATGAAGCTGTTTACCATTGTCGCCATGTTTTTTTCACCGTTAACCCTGATTACAGGTATATATGGTATGAATTTTAAAATCCCAGAGTTATCGTGGAAATATGGCTATTTTTATTCCCTGGGCCTTATGGCTTTTGTTTCTCTTGTACTGTTTATATATTTTAAGAGAAAAAAATGGCTTTAATTTGTTTTTTTTAATTTATTATTGTAAAATATAAAAAAGATTAAATAGATATTGAAGGGGGAAAATTATGGAAATAAAAAAACTGGAAAGGTTAACGAAAAAATACGGTCTTATATGGGATAAACTTAATGAAGCTGAGTTGGATGCAGTGATGCAGTTTTCGGAGGGTTATAAAAGGTTTATGGACGTATCAAAGACTGAAAGGGAGGCAGCAGATGAAATTGTAAGAATAGCCAGGAAAAATGGATACATATCCCTTGAGGAAGCAGTATCAGGGGCTAGGAAGCTAAATGCGGGAGATAAGGTATATGCAGTAAATAGGGGAAAGGCTGTTGCTTTATTTGTTATAGGAAAGCAGCCAATGGAAAAAGGCTTTAACATAGTTGGTTCACATATAGACTCTCCAAGAATTGACCTTAAGCCAAATGCATTATACGAGGATGAAGGATTTGCGATGCTCGAAACTCACTACTATGGAGGAATAAAGAAATATCAGTGGGTTACCATCCCACTTGCCATACACGGTGTTGTAATGAAAAAAGGCGGAAAAAAGGTTGAAGTTGTTATAGGTGAAGATGAAAACGATCCAGTTGTTTACATAAGCGACCTTCTTATACACCTTTCCGGAAAACAAATGGTAAAGAAGCTTTCTGAGGGGGTTGAAGGTGAGGATCTTAACGTATTATTTGGCAGCATACCAGTTAAAGACGGAGAGGCAAAGGAAAGGGTCAAGTTAAATATCCTCAGGCATCTCTATGAAAAATATGGCATGACTGAAGAGGATTTTGTAACTGCAGAGCTTGAAGTTGTACCTGCAGGAAAATCAAGGGACGTAGGCCTTGATCGAAGCATGGTTATGGCCTATGGACATGACGATAGGGTATGCGCATATACTTCACTTAAGGCTATAGTTGAAATTGAAAAACCTGAGAAGACATGTGTTGCACTGTTTGTTGACAAGGAAGAGATAGGAAGCAATGGTGCTACAGGAATGCATTCAAGGTTCTTTGAAAATGTTGTTGCGGAAATAATGGAGCTTACCGGCCAGTATAGCGAATTAAAGCTAAGACGTGCACTTGCAAATTCAAAGATGTTGTCATCGGATGTTACTGCAGCGCATGACCCAAATTATCCAGGAGTTCTCGAGAAGAAGAACGCAGCATACTTTGGAAAAGGTATTGTTCTTACAAAGTATACTGGTGTAAGAGGAAAGGCCGGCTCAAACGATGCCAATGCTGAATTTATGGGACAGGTAAGGGATGTATTTAATGAACATGGCATTACATGGCAGACGGCAGAGCTTGGCAAGGTTGATGAGGGAGGCGGTGGTACAATCGCCTACATACTGGCCGAATATGGAATGGAAGTTGTGGACTGTGGTGTTGCTCTTTTAAGCATGCACGCACCATGGGAAATTGCAAGCAAAGCCGATATTTATGAAGCTTACAAGGCTTACAAAGTATTTTTTAAATACATTTAACATGTAATCTTATAACCCGCTTTTCAGCGGGTTTTTTATGTGGCAAAATTTAATTAATATGGAACAAAAAGGCTAATATAATAGTCAAATAAATAGAATTAAAACTAAGGAGGCGTAACATGAGCAAAAAAGCTCTGGCTATTATATTAGGAATTATATTGTTGCTTTCGGCTGGATGTGGGCTCAAAAAGCAATCTGGATCGGCTAATAACGCAGTATCGGATATGCAAAAAGTGAGTTCTGGTAATCAGGGAGTTACAAAAAATGAGGCTAGGGATGTATCATCTGGAGAGCAGAATGGTAGGAAAATAACACAGAATTATGAAATATATGTAGTGGTTGAGGATTTAAAAATACTCTCAAGGGATATCCAGGACAAAGCAAGGACAATGGGTGGATATATACAAAATGAAGATATAAATGAATACGGCTGCAGCATTACAGTAAGAATTCCACAACAAGAAGCTGAAAAGTTTGTGGAGTATATCGATAAAACCTATGAGGTTAAGAACAAAAAATCAAGGACTGAGGATATTACACAGGCCTATACGGATAACGACGCAAGGCTTAAAAATTTAAAGGCCCAGGAAGCACAGATACTTGAAATATTAAAAAAGGCAAACAGGGTAGAGGATATACTAAAGGTGCAGGAGGAACTTTATAAACTAAGGGGCGAAATTGAATCCCTTGAGGCTATGAAAAAAATGTGGGATAGACAGATTGAGTATGTTACTATTTTAATAAGTGCTAATAAAAAAGAAATTATAAAGGAAAACAAAATAAGCATAATCAAAGGAAGCGATTTTTTTAAGGCTATATCAAGAGGAGTTGTAAATTCAGCAATATATTTAATTGTCGGTGTTCAAAGATTAATAATATTTATTGCCGCTAATATCATATGGATGATCATTTTGGGGTTTGCAGCATGGTATATTTATAGAAAATATTTTAAAAATAAGAATGTGGTTTCAATCTGTAAGAATAGGGATCCAAATGATAAAGAATGAAGTTAACAAAAAATATATATAGGCATATTATAGGTAAAGAAGAATTAAAGGGGTAGTGGACAATGTTTAATCTTGAACATGTTATATGCCTGTATATAGGTGCTGCAATAGGCTGGTTTCTTGCTTCCCTCTGCTATGCAGCAAGGGAGGCAGAAAGAGAAAATGCAAAGGATAAGAATAACATATCGGCGTAAATAAAAAAGAACATCGGATTTTATCCAATGTTCTTTTTTAATAATGGTGCCGCTGGAGGGACTCGAACCCACACGGTTTCCCGCACGATTTTGAGTCGTGTGCGTCTGCCAATTCCGCCACAGCGGCAAGCTACTTTTATATATTATCATATTTTTTTATATTTTGCAAGCCTATTTAAAAGACTTCCTGAATAGGAAGCCTCTACTTATTATTCATGTTTTTTATTCTGCCTGGCTTTGGTTTTGGCCTGCCAACTACGGGTTTATTTTTTTCTATTCTATCCCTTTTTAATAGCTCCATATATGTGAACATAAAAACAATAAATAGTATAGTAAATGTAAACTGTAAAACCACATATTTGCTCAGCACATTAGAAAATATAATCTGCAACAATAAAATAACCATTGAAATTACAAATACAATTCTTTTATTTATTCTGTATTTGTTCAGAATAAACATTTTAATCAGTTGATAAAGACCAAGTGAAACAGCATAAAGAATTATAAATGTCATTATAAAATATAACCATTTCATAGTATTCCTCCTTTCGTATATATTATATCAACATATTTAAGAATTTCATATGAGTTTTTTATCGATTTCTATCCTTTGTAAGAGCATTTTGATGATTAAAAGTGTTCAGTATGGTAAAATATTATAAAAGTTATTGAGCATTCGTAAAGAAGATTAATTAGAGGATGAACAGAATTTCAATGATTATTATACAGATAGAATATCAGGGGAGGGAGGAATATGGATGAAGTGACTCTGGTTGAAAAATGCCGGAGTAGAGATTTGAAGGCCCTTGAGGAACTTTTTATATTATATGAGAAGAAGATATACAACCTCTGCTTTTATACTTTAAAAAACAGCGAAGATGCAATGGATGCTGCCCAGGAAGCATGTTTAAAGATATATAAATCCATAGATAGGTTTAAAGGGGAAAGCAAGCTGTCAACCTGGATATATAGAATTACATATAACACATGCATGGATTACATTAAAAAAAAGAAAAATTGTACTTGCTTTGATGATGTTCCTGAACAGAGTTTGTCTGTGGAAAAGGTGGAGAGCTTGATTGAAAACAGGGAACTTAGGCAGGACATAAAAAGATGTATAATGGCCCTGAATGATGATTTTAGAACAATTATACTTCTTAGAGATATTAACGGCCTATCATATCAGGAAATTTCAGACGTACTTGGAATTCAGGTTGGTACCGTAAAATCAAGGTTAAGCAGGGCAAGGGAAGCATTAAAGGCCGAGTTAATTAAATGCGGTATAATCAGGAGGTGAAATCATGAAGCTGGAACAATATATTGATAAACTTGAAAAAAACGATGATATAGAATGTGGAATGCTTGCAGATCTTGAAGAGAATGAACCTTCCATGCTGCATAGCAATATAATGGAAGCAATATACAGAAACAGAGGGACCAGACTTCAATTGATTAAACGCCACTGCTCTGCCTTTGCTGCAGTGATAATTTTTGTAATAATTATAAGTATGATATCCGGCATCTTCTCCGGAAAATATAAGAAACAAAGTACAGGTGCAGTAAATAGTGCTGCAGATATAGAGAAAAAAAACGAAGAAATTGTTTTGAATGAGAATTCGGATTTTAGTAAGCAGGCACAGCCAAAAGATTCCAAAGAGAAGAGGGGATTAAGTGGTAATGCGTTAAATTTCGGAGGAGATTACGCATTTGAGATAGACATCAACAACAGCAACAAAAAAGCCTTAGATTTTATCAAAAGCAGAGGCATATTGCTCGAAAGCAATTTGTATAAAATAAAAGTTTCTGATTTTGAAATATTGAAAAAGATGCTTGATGAAAAGAATATAATACCTGACGTTAACTATGCAGCTATATCAAAGGAGAGGCTAAAATCAATAGAAGAAGAAGGAGTATATAAAGTTATAAAAATTAATATTAAGTAACTCTTTGATGGTTACTTTTTTTATGTATGTTTTTACATATTCTATTAGTTTATATATAATGTACTTATATGGATACGAATAATTTAATAGCCTTATTTATAAACAATCTGTGCAAAAAGATAATGTGAGTAACTTACAGACATATTTCTAGAGTTATTTGTTATAAAGGAGAGATAGCTTTGAAAAAGAAAAAGTTAGTGATACTTGACGGCAACAGTCTGTTAAACAGAGCTTTTTATGCATTGCCTCCCATGTCAACTTCAACGGGCCATCCTACCAATGCAATATATGGTTTTACAACTATGCTCTTAAAGATATTAAACGATATTAAACCCGATTATATTGCAGCAGCCTTTGATAGAAAGGCTCCTACCTTCAGACACATTGAGTATAAAGATTATAAGGCGGGCAGAAAAAAAATGCCTGATGAGCTTGCACAGCAGATTGAGCCTGCAAAGGAACTTTTAAAGGCGTTTAACATTGGAATATTTGAAATGGATGGTTATGAGGCTGATGATATCATAGGGACAATAGCTAAAAGGTATGAGTCTAATGACCTTGAAGTTATAATATTTACGGGGGACAGAGATGCACTTCAACTTGTTTCGGATTACACAAAAGTTATGATAACCAGAAAAGGAATAACTGACATTGATGTATATGATGTAAAGGCAATTAAAGAGAAATACAACGTTACTCCTGAGGGAATTATTGATCTAAAGGGGCTAATGGGAGATTCGTCCGATAATATTCCTGGTGTTGCAGGCGTTGGAGAAAAAACTGCTGTAAAACTTTTAAGTGAATTTGGAAGTTTGGAAAATTTATATAACAACCTGGATAAAGTGTCAGGAAAAAAGCTTAAAGAAAATCTCGAAACTCATAGGGAGGATGCTTTTTTCAGCAAAAAACTTGCTACTATAGACAGGAACGCCCCTATTGATGTGGATATAGAATCCATAAAGGTAGAAAACATAAATGTTAATAGAGTTAGAGAATTATTTTTAGAATATGAATTTAAAAGCCTTTTAGATAGGTTAAAGGATAAGAATGGAGAAGATACTTCTGGCATAGAGTTCCCTGAAATAAAAGAAGCTGATGACATTGAATTGATATTAAAGAATGTTTTGAAAAAAGGAGTACTGAATTTTGTATTTATATCAATCGACAAAACTGTTGAAGGTATGATAATTGATGGAGGTTATTTTATTAAAAGAGAACAAATATCATGCTTTAAAGGAATATTTGAATCACCGAAAATCGAGAAAAACACATTTGGAGCAAAACAGGCCTATCTATTTTTAAATAAAGCAGGTATAAAACTTGAAAATCTTGATTTTGATGCGGAAATTGCTTCATATTTACTGAATCCTTCTGAAAACAGGTATGAAATATCAAGCCTCCTCAGAAATTATGCTGGTATAACAATAAATGAAGGAGAGGGTGCAAATATCAACAGTATAACAGCATTTTTTGTTAACAATCTAGAAATTATAAAGGAAAAAATGCTTAAGGATATCGAAGTTCATGGTATGCTGGAACTCCTAAGGAAAGTTGAAATGCCTCTTATCGAGGTTTTGGCTTCAATGGAGATTACAGGTTTCAAAGTTGATAGGGAAACTCTCAGACAGATTGGGTTTGATTTAAGCGAAGAGATAGACAGTCTTACCGGCGAAATATACGATCTTGCTGGAGAGGAGTTTAACATAAATTCTCCAAAGCAGCTGGGAGTGATATTGTTTGAAAAGCTTGGGCTGCCGGTTATAAAAAAGACCAAAACTGGATATTCAACGGATGCAGAGGTGCTTGATGAACTATCGGATAAACACGCCATCGTTGAAAAGATTTTAAGCTACAGGCAGCTTGTAAAGCTTAAATCTACATACATTGACGGCCTTTTAAGCAGCATAAATGAAGATGGAAAGATACATTCAAGCTTTAATCAAACTGTTACTGCTACGGGGAGAATATCAAGTACAGAGCCTAATCTTCAGAATATACCTATAAAAATGGAACAGGGAAGGCGGATAAGAAAAGCCTTTATACCTGAAAATGACAATTATATAATTGTCTCAGCGGATTATTCACAAATCGAACTTAGAGTCCTGGCTCATATATCAGGGGATAAAAACCTAATTGATGCCTTTAAGCAGGGACAGGATATACATAGAAGAACAGCCTCTGAAGTCTTTGGGGTACCAATGGATGAGGTAACAACCCTTCAGAGAAACAGGGCAAAGGCTGTAAACTTTGGTATTGTATATGGATTAAGCGATTATGGGCTTTCTAAAGATTTGAAAATATCGCGTAAGGAAGCAAAAAAATATATAGAAAACTATTTTAAAAGATACAGCGGGGTTAAAAGATACATGGAAGACACAATAAATACTGCAAAGATAAAAGGATATGTTACGACTTTGATGAATAGAATAAGATATATACCAGAGGTTAAATCATCAAACAAAAATGTAAAATCCCTTGGAGAAAGACTGGCAATGAATACTCCAATACAGGGTACTGCTGCAGATATAATAAAAATTGCCATGGTTAAAGTTTATAGAAGAATTAAAGAAGAGAGGCTCAAGTCAAAACTTATTTTACAGGTTCATGATGAGTTGGTTCTTGAAGTACACAGAGATGAACTGGCATATGTAAAAAAGTTAGTAAGGGAGGAAATGGAAGGGGCGGTAAAACTTTCCGTTCCCCTAATAGTGGATATCAATGAAGGAAACAACTGGTATGATGCTAAGTAGGTGATGTAATGGTTATCGTTGGACTTACCGGAGGCATAGCTTCCGGTAAAAGTACAATCTCGAATATGATAAGAAAATATAACATACCTGTTATAGATGCAGATATAATTGCAAGAGAAATAGTTATGAAGGGGAGCCCTGTGCTTAATAGAATTATCAGTGAATTTGGAGATGATGTATTAAATCATGACGGCACTTTGAACAGAAAAAGGTTAGCCGATATTGTTTTTAGCGATAAAGAAAAACTTAAAAAACTTAACATGATAACACATCCTGTTATTAAAGCTGAAATCATAAAACAGATAGAAGCTTTGAGGGAGAGAAACACAAGCTGCTGTGTTATAGATGTACCTTTACTGATAGAGGGAGGATTTACTGACATAGTAGATTATGTCGTGTTAATTTACGTGGATGATAAAACTCAGCTTCAAAGGCTAATGGACAGAGATAGGTTAAGCAAAGGAGAAGCAAAAAAAAGAATATCTTCCCAGATGAAATTCAGTGAAAAGAAGAAGTACGCTGATTTTATAATAGATAATAGCGGGAGTATCGAAGACACCAGAAGGGAGGTTGACAGAGTGATTAAAGGAATATGTTCGATGGAGGGGCTAAATGTTTAAAAAAGCAGTTATTGTGGTTTTGATCGTAGTATTCGTGCTAGTTTTGAATGTTAAAAATATTATGAAATTCTTCTATCCTGTTATTTACAGCAACATAGTTGAAAAATATTCTACTGAATATAATATTGATTCAAGGCTTGTGTATTCTCTTATAAAAGTTGAGAGCAAGTTTAATCCATATGCAAAGTCCAGCAAGGGTGCCATTGGGCTTATGCAAATTACACCTCAAACAGGAAGGTATATATCAAAACTCATAGGTGAAAAGGAATTTAATGCAGATACACTTTATGATCCTGATACTAATGTACGATACGGTTGTTTTTATATATCAAAACTTTACAAGGATTTTGATGGAAATATTGATATTATACTTGCTGCATATAATGGTGGAGAAGGTAATGTAAGGAAGTGGTTAAGGGAAGAAAGTGATGGCACTAGATATTTAAAAATCGAAGATATTCCCTTTTCTGAAACCAAAAGTTATGTTTATAAAGTTAAAAAAAATTATAAGATATATAAGTTTTTGTACAGCCAGCGAATGTAATAGAAGTACTTTCATAACTACAACAAAAATATTTTGAAAAAATATTGACAGCATTTAATCGAGCTGATAAAATTAGTTATGTCAGGCGGAGATGGCGGAATCGGCAGACGCGCACGTTTGAGGGGCGTGTGGGTATCCCGTGCGGGTTCAAGTCCCGCTCTCCGCACCAAGTGACCGGGTTTCCGGTCTTTTTTTTATGTTTTATAAGTTTGAAAATTAAAATAAATTAAATTAAAAAGGATTTTGATAAAAAATATAGAATAATGATAAATATATATAGTTATAGGGAATTAGGTGATGATATGATACCTATTAATATTGACTGCAGCGGTATAGTTGTTAGAAACATCGAAATGAACGAACTTGGTTTGGTACTGGATTGCATAAATGAATCACGTGATAATCTTCAGGCTCTTGGTAGAAAATCAGAGATAAGCATAGAGGACTTAAAGCAAAGATATATAGAGACTCTTATAAATTCAATGGAGTTTTTCTGTGGCATTTATCAAAACAACGTAATGATAGGAATTATAAAGGGGAGAATTGAAAACAAAAATCCAAAAGAGCTGTGTATACTGTCTTTTGTACTATTAGAAAAATATAGAAGAAAGGGGATGGGATCCAGAGTTATTAGTTGCTTTGAAAAGTATTTTGAAAGCAACTACTCAATCAAAAATTTTTGTGCCATGGTAATGAAAGACAATTTAGTTGCACAGCGATTCTGGGTAAAAAATCATTATAAACTGACCCGTATCACACAGGGAGTCAATTTAAAAGAAGAGATGGGAATAAGTATCTTTGAAAAAAAAGGGGGAATATAAGGTGGACAAAAATACTGTGTGGTATATTGAAAAGAAACTTGAGAGAACAAAGGCAGCCCTTGTAAAAAAGAATTATGATGTTTATATAGTTGAAAGTAAAGAAGAAGCTCTTTCTAAAGTAATTGACCTGATAGAGAAAGGCAGTACAGTTTCCTTTGGAGGGTCTATGACCGTAATTGATTCAGGAATGGTAGAGGCTTTGAGAAAGTGCGATTTAAACCTTCTTGATAGATACAAGGAGGGTCTAACTCCTGATGAAATACAGAAGGTTTTCAGGGATAGCTTTTTTGCTGACTACTATATAACAAGCAGCAATGCCATTACTGAAAATGGAGAGCTTGTAAACCTGGATGGAACAGGCAATCGAGCCGCAGCTATGATTTTTGGTCCTAAGAAGGTAATTATTGTTGCAGGGTACAACAAAATTGTCAGGGATCTAAACGAAGCCTATAATAGGGTGAGAAACTGTGCAGCACCTAAAAATTGTAAAAGGCTGTCCCGTAAAACACCTTGTACAGAAACTGGAGTATGTATGGATTGTTCATCGGGTGATAGAATATGCAACTACTACGTAGTGACCTACAGACAAAACGTCAAAGGGCGAGGAATAGTTATACTTGTTAAAGAGGAATTGGGGTATTAGGTTTAAAGCACATAAATTAAAAATTACAAATTTACCATGCCAGTTTTGGCTTTTAAAGTGGGATATAAAGTTATAAGAAATATTTTTCAAAAAAGAGCGATTTTGGTTTCGCTCTTTTTTAATTTTTTGGTGTGCTATTTAATATAAATTAAGTATATAAATAAACGTAAACCTTTTTAATAAATCAATTCATTTCAAAATAAAACGGGAGGGAAAAATATGAGATATACGAGGCTGGACATACAAAAAAAATATTATGGAAAAACGGCGAAACTAATTATACAATTTTTTGTTGTGCTGCCGCTTCTTGCCCTTTTAATAGGAAATTTACTTACAAGATTTATTATTATACCCCAAATTGAAAGAAGCCTTGCGGGAAACGATAAGAGTACCGTATCTGCATATAAAATAGAAAAAACTAATAGTCTTTATTATTTACAGGCGGGAGTTTTTTCAAACAAGGAGAATGCAAATTTTTTAGTTAATGGATTAAAAGAAAGGGGTTTTGCTGCAGCTTTAGTGCAGGATCAGGAAAAGTATAGGATTGTTGTTGGATATTCTGATGATGCAAACGAATTAAACAAAAGGAAAGAAGAATTAAAGGCAGCAGGCTATAATGGATTAATAAATGAGGTAAATCTTAAACTTTTGGACAAAGATGGTAAGGAAGAATTAAAATTTATAAAGGAATATTTGACGGCTGTATCAGGAATTATAAAAGCCCAGGCAGAATATGCTAGTGATTCATCTCAGATTAAGGATATTAAATCCGACGATGCCCTTTTAATGCTTAAAAAAAAATATGAAAAGGTAATGGACTTAAATATAAAAAACGACATTAAATCAAATCTGGATTCCTTCAATAATTCTTTCATGGAAAGGATGACTAAATTTGATTCCAGTATGAATTCGAATAACAGAGAGTGCGCCAACCAGATAATTTCTGAGGAAATTATAATGCTTTACAACTTTTTTAAAGATTTTACACAGCAATATCTCCTTTAATACAATGGGCTAAATTCACTTTTTGCACTACTCTGAAAAGCCCATTGGCAAAAAGCAGAAAATATATACAGGTAGGCGCTGCGATAAAAAATATATTTCATTCACCAGTACGCTTAGCAAAGAAGTTCTAAGGCTCGGGATTTGAAAAAATGTGAATTTCATATATTTTTTTATCGACCCTTAGATACTGCAAAACGTTAAGGTGAATATAAAAGCTTTCTTAGCTTAAGATTAGATTTTTAATATTGAAACTGTTTTCAAATCTTGTGGTGAATTTTGTTTCAAGTGGAGCTAATTTTATCCTTAAAAGACGTTTTGGTATATGTTTGAAAGCAGAGGGATTAGAGGAATTGTTAAAAATATATTTACATCTGAAGTATTAAGTTGAATTAAAGAGTATGTTTACGAGGACTTGAGCGTATAAGCGCTAATTTATGAATCAAAGGGCTGTAAAGGTCCTTTTTATTTTATATTATTAAAAATATGTGAAAGTTTTTTATTAAAACTTTAAATGACTTGTACAGACTAACATTAAATGTTAAACTATTTAAGTAGAAAATTTAACTTGCCTGTTTAAAAATTGAATAATTACTCAATAATTATAAAGGGGGATACATATGGGGGGGCGGCCTGGTAAAGGTACAGGTTTGTTAATTCTTTTGCTTTTATTATGTGGACTTGCAGGAGGACTGATTGGGGAGCTTTTAGGGCAGAATATTGGCCTTCTATCTTTCCTGAAAAATTACACTTCTGTTGGAATGTCACAGCCAGTAGTATTAAACCTCAGGCTAGTGTCTTTTACTTTTGGAATTAACTTTAATATAAACCTGCTATCTTTACTGGGAATGATAATGGGATATTTTATCTATAAAAAGTTGTAGGTGGTTATGTGAAAAGGTTAATTTTAGCATCCTCTTCACCAAGAAGAATTGAAATACTTAAAAACTTGGGGCTTGAATTTGAAGTTATTCCTTCTAATTTTGAAGAATCATTAGTAGATGACCAGCCCCAAAGGCTTGTATGTAAGCTGGCAGAATCGAAGGCAAAGGATGTTATATCAAAGGCTCCCAGTGACAGCATAATAATTGCCGCTGATACCGTTGTTGTAAAGGATAAAAGAATATTTGGAAAACCAAAATCTCAAAATGAAGCATATGAAATGCTCAGGGAGCTAAGCGGCAGCAGTCACAAAGTAGTGACTGGCATATGCATTGTAGATAATATTAATGAACTTGAGGTTGCAGACTACGAGGAAACAACAGTTTATTTTAAAGAACTATCCGATGATGAAATATGGAATTATATTAAAACAGGCGAACCTATAGACAAGGCTGGTGCTTATGGCATACAGAGCCTTGGCGGTTTATTTGTAAAAAAAATTGATGGATGCTATTTTAATGTAATGGGGCTTCCTGTTTATAAATTATATACGATGATGGGGGAACTTGGAATAAATATTTTAACCGAGGTAGTAAAAAATGGGAAATAAAAACCTTTTGATTAAGGATATACCCCTTGACGACAGGCCCAGAGAAAGGCTTATAAAAAATGGACCTGAAGCCCTTTCTGATGCTGAACTCCTGGCTATTATATTAAGAACTGGAACAAAGTCAGAAAGTGCAATAAATATTGCAAACAGATTAATAAGTTCCTACGATGGCCTTAAGTTTCTATGCAGCTGTTCTGTGCAGGAGTTGAGCAGTATAAAAGGTATTGGAAGCGCCAAAGCTGCTCAGATCAAAGCTGCAGTAGAACTTGGGAGAAGGCTCAGAAGTTTTCGATCGGGTCCGGCCCCAAGGATTGGAAAACCAGAAGACGCGGCATGGCTGGTTATGGAGGATATGAGATATTTAAACAAAGAGCATTTGAAGGTCATTTTTCTAAATACTAAAAATGTTGTTATAGACGTTAAAGACATATCTATAGGAAGTTTAAATTCCTCTATAGTGCATCCAAGGGAAGTTTATTCAGAAGCGATAAGAAAGATTAGTTCATCAATAATTGTATGCCATAACCATCCTTCTGGCGATCCTTCTCCAAGCCAGGAAGACATAAGCATAACAAAAAGGCTGTGGGAAGTTGGAAAGCTCGTTGGAATAGAGCTTCTTGACCATATCATCATAGGTGATGGCAACTATATAAGCCTTAAAGAAAAGGGCATAATATAAATAATATAATTTGAACTAATTGGAAGGAGTAGACAAAATGGCATTATTTGGATTTAACAAGGACATTGGAATAGACTTGGGTACTGCGAATACTTTAATTTATGTAAAGGGCAAAGGAATAGTGCTCAGAGAACCATCTGTTGTGGCAATTAAGAAAGAAAATGCAAAGGAAGTATTGGCGGTTGGTGACGAAGCTAAAGAGATGATAGGAAGGACACCTGGAAATATTGTGGCGATAAGACCCTTAAGGGATGGAGTTATTGCAGACTTCGACATAACACAGATGATGATCAAAAAATTCATTGAGAAAGTTACAAAGAAGGGAATTATTGGAGGTAGGCCAAGAATTATCGTATGCTTCCCATCAGGTGTGACAGAAGTAGAAAGAAAGGCAATTTACGAGGCGACGATGCAGGCGGGGGCAAGCAAGGTTCATATGATGGAAGAGCCTATGGCGGCTGCAATTGGTGCAGGACTTCCTGTTAATGAACCTACTGGAAGTATGGTAGTCGATATAGGAGGAGGAACAACCGAGGTAGCCATTATCTCTCTTCAGGGTATTGTAACAAGCAAGTCACTTAGAATTGCTGGAGACGAACTTGACCAATCAATTGTCGCATATATAAAGAGGGAATATAATCTTATGATTGGTGAAAGAACTGCTGAGCAGGTAAAAATACAAATTGGATCGGCTTTCCCTGAAGAAGAAGAAAAGACTATGGAAATTAAAGGAAGAGACCTTGTATCAGGACTTCCAAAGGTTATAACGATATCATCCGAGGAGATAAGAACTGCAATTAAAGAGCCTGTCACTGCTATTATAGATGCAATTAAATCTACACTTGAAAAAACTCCACCTGAACTTGCCGCAGATGTTATGGATAGAGGTATAATGCTAACCGGTGGAGGTGCATTGCTTAAGGGGCTTGATAAGTTAATCAACAAGGAAACTCATATGCCAGTAAATATAGCTGAAAACCCCCTTGACTGTGTTGTTTTAGGTGCTGGAAAGGCGTTGGATTATTTTGATAAACTTGATTCAGGAAAAGGTTATGTTTCATATCAAGTATCCAGATAGGACCAGATAGGAGAGGAATCTAAATGAATTTTTTAAAGAACAAGTTACTTACCATAGTACTTGTTCTTTGTCTTGCATTTACAATTTTCATAGGAGTAACTGCAAACGCAAGAAAAAATACAGGTGCAGTACCTGGAGTAGTTACTTCGATAATAGCTCCGATACAAAAGTATATATATGCAGCAGGACAAAGGATAGGTAATATATTTCATTTTGTATCCTCAGTTTCAACTGCTTATTCTGAAAACATAAGATTGAAGTCTGAAGTTAAAAGTCTTCAGCAAAAATTAGTAGAATATGATACCTATAAAAGACAAAATGAAGAGCTAAATAAACTTCTGGGATTTAAGAATCAGAGAAATGATTTAAAGTTTGTAGGTGCGAACGTCATCGGAAAATCAGGTGAAAACTGGTTTGATATTCTTATAATTGATGTCGGAAAGGCTGATGGAGTAGCGGAAGGGCAGTATGTTGTAACAAACGATGGCCTTGTTGGTAAGATAATAGAGACAACTTACAACACATCGAAAGTTATGACTATACTGGATGAGAGAATCAACGTACCTGCAAGGCTCTCATCTGCCGGCGAAGATGGAATAGTTACAGGCATGCAATCAAATAATAATTATATAAGGGCCGCAAAAATGAACTATCTTCCAGTAGATTCCAAAGCACAGCAGGGAGATATAGCAATTACTTCAAACATCATAAAGGATGACAGCGTTTTTATACCTGCTGGAATTATAATCGGAACAGTACAGAGTTTGGTAAATGAGAAGCCTAACCTTGAAAAAGCGGCTATATTAAAGCCAGCTGTTGATTTTTCCAGCGTTGAGAAGGTATTTGTAATAACAAGGTAAAAGGAGCCAAAGAATGTGAAGAAGTTTTTATTTCTGTTCTTGATTTCAATTTTTATAATAATGATTCAATCAGCCGTCTTTGCCCGTATATCAATTATGGGCACCAGCCTTGATTTAGTCTTTGTATATATCATATGCTTTTCATTGATAAGGGATAGCGTTGAAAGTGTTATAGTTGCTTTATTCACCGGGGTAATTAAAGATTCCCTTTTCCCCGGGTTATTTGGTTTAAATACTTTAATTTACATATTAATAGCATATCTTGTAGGATTTATTCAGAGGAGAATATATAAAGACAGTATCATGATTCCTTCTTTTTTTACTTTCATTTTAACATATATTAAAGGTTTTATATATATTTTTTTCTTTCATATAATGTCCTACAAATTTAACATAAGAGAATATGCTCTTGGTATAATTTTGCTTGAAGCTATTTATAACTCGATTGTTAGCATACTTATTTATAAGCTTGTTTTGAAATTTGATTCCTTGAGGATATTGAAGCACCACTGGAAATTTTAAATAAGGATGATTCTTATGAAAAAAAAGTTTAATAGAATTACTGCCTTTCTCGTTGTGGTAATGCTGGTGTTTGGTATAATTTTATCAAGGCTTGTACATATACAATTAATAAACGGAGATTACTATAGAGAAATGGCAGAAGCTATGGGAGAAAAACCTAAAACAGAAATAGCACCACGTGGAGAACTTTTAGACAGAAATGGTAAAAAACTTGCTACAAACAAGCTTAGTTTTGCAATTACCTATAGTTATCCAGCTAATAAAAAAGATGAAGATGAATTGAATAAAAGTTTGATAGAATTTATAAATATCATTTATCAAAACAATGACCAGAGTAAGCTGATTATAAATACTTTTCCAATTAATTATGATTCAATAACAAAAGAATTTGGTTATAGTTTTTCTTCAGATAGCAAGTTTGATGTTTATAAAAAAATAAAAAACTTTAAAGATAATAATGACATCAAAACAAGTTTTGATAAGAATTTCGATTATTCGCTAATAGAGAATATGGATAATAAGCTTAAAACAATAAGCAAAGATAAAATAAATGATGAAATAAAAACCTTTGATGAAAAATATCTTGCAGACTTTAATCCGAATTACGATGCTGAAGAAGCCTTCTATAGGATTGCCGAGGAATACAAGCTTGTATCGATAGATGAATATGGCAAGATTACATATAAGTATAGTTTAGCTAAAGAGGATACTGAAAAGCTTCATAGAGTTGTTGCTTTAAGATACTTACTAAAAAGCGCTGAATATAGGCAATATAAGGATGTATATATAGCAAAAAACGTTTCTAAGGAAACGGTATGGGAGATACAGATAAAGAGCAATACGCTTTATGGAATAACGAGTCAGGTAAACCCAATAAGATATTATCCATATGGAGAAGTTGGATCTGCCTTTCTTGGATATATGGGGAAAATAAGCAACGCTGAGGCCTATGAAAGGTTGGGGTATGACGTAAGTGAGGAGCTTGTGGGAGTAAGTGGCCTGGAGTATGCGCTGGAAAATAGGGAGCATAATGAATATGGTATACAACTTAGGGGTGAACCGGGAGTAAGTTATGTAAAAGTAGATAAATTAGGCAGAGTTATAGAAGAAGCTGCTAATATAGAACCTATATCAGGTGACACAGTAGTAACGACCATAGATATAGATATGCAGGCTGCTGCTGAAAAAGCCCTTGATGATATCATGGCCAGGATAAGAGATGGAGGATTTGCTGAAAGGTTTAGGGCTCAGAGAGGTGCTGTGGTAGCAATGGATATTCACACGGGAGAGATACTTGTGCTTGCAAGCAGGCCAGGATATGACCCAAACTATTTTGCAGAATCTGGAAGACCTCAGGACGATGAAATTATTAAAAAATATCTCCTTGATAATCCTGAAGAGCTAAACAACGACCCATATGATACAATTCCAAGGCCAATGTTTAACTATGCAACTCAGGGCGCTGTAATACCTGGCTCAACATTTAAACCATTTACTGCAATTGTAGGCCTTGAAGAAGGCGTAATTAACAGGAACACAACAGTTTATGATGATGGTACATATGAATATGCAAAGGGTGCGCCTCCAATCAAATGCTGGATATATGGAGACAAAGGTATTGGACATGGAACTGTTAATGTTGTTGAGGCTTTAAAGGTTTCATGCAATTATTTCTTTAATGAAGTTGGTAACAGGCTGGGGTTTGATAGATTTGCTGAATGGGCCAGGAAATTTGGATTGACAAGGGATGAAAACAATAGGAGGCCAAGTACGGGTATTGAAATAAATGAATCTACGGGAAGTGTTGGAACTCCAGAGGAAATAAGGAAGAATATGGCCAAAAGTGTAATGAAAGATATAATCAACACTTTAAAAAGTTCGAAATACGGTGGTTATACAATAGAGTATGGAACAGCATACTACGATGAGTTATTCAATATGCTTGTGGAAGGTAGTTATGACGAAAAGAAGATTAATGAGTTGGGATACACCAATAAGGCAGCTAAAAACTATATTAAGAGCAAAATAGAGCTTGTCAGGAAAAATGCAATAAATAAAGTAGATGTACTAAATATGGCTATGGGACAGGGTTATGTAGCTTTAACTCCGGTGCAGATGGCTCAGTACCTTGCAAGCATTTTAAATGGAGGTACGAGATATAAGGCCCATCTGGTTAAAAGGGTTTTAAACTCCGATGGTTCCATTAAGAAGGAAATTGAACCGGAAGTTCTTAGCAAAATCAACTTAAAAAAAGAAAACGTGGACATGGTAATTGAAGGTATGGGAAAGGTTACACAGGAGCTTGGAGGTACGGCAAGAGTAATTTACAGCACATACCCGATAAAGACAGGAGGTAAAACAGGCACTGCCCAGCCAGGATCAGATAAGATAGAACAGTATAGAGATAACTATGCCTGGTTTATAAGCTTTGCGCCACTTGATAACCCTCAAATCGTTGTAGTGACTGTCATATATGACGGAGGTCACGGAAATTATGCGGCAGGTGTTGCGAAAGAGATCTATGATGTATACTTCAAGGATGACCTTAGAATGCAGGATTATCTTGCTAAGAAGGCGCAGGCTGTTGAAGGTCAGTAAAATTTTTAAAAAGTGGACTTTTAAAGAGAAGGTTTGCAGGATTTTTCTGACATTTTGACATATTGTTAAGAAACAAACCATAGGAAATCACGAAAATATTGTAATAAAATTTTGGCGAAACAATTAGAATTTCTAAGAGAAGAGGTGGCTGAAAAGCTAAAGTGTCAATTCGTTATATTTGAACGTGTACTAGTTTAACGAATTGACTAAGCTTGTTGGCCACCTCGCGTTTTAGAAATTCTTTAGGGATGTTACGATAAAGTAAATATATTTTTAAAAATATCTTAAATTCACTGCCTCGCTTGTACAGAAGATTAGGTTAGTCTAATTAGTTTGAAAAATATATTTTTATGTTAATATATGTATGATAAAATTGTAATTAGTAGATAAAATAATTCTGGATTAAAGAAGGAAAATTGGATAATATGAAGAATTATAAAATATATGCTACATCTGGAGGTTTCTATGAGCAGTATAAACATAAAAGGATATAGGGATGGGCTAAAGGTTTATGTTAATTCATGCAGCTACCAGCAGCTTAGAGAAGAATTGGCTCAAAGAATAATGAGGGCAAGGGATTTTTTCACAGGATGCAGGATGTACATAGTAGATGAACAAAAAAATATATCCTTAGATTGCTACCGCGAAATAGAGAATTATCTTAGAGAGGAGTTTGGAATAACTTTATTATATCAGAAGGGTGATAAAGAAGAGAAAAAAGAGAAGATTTTTTCAGGTATATATGAGGGAAGAACAAAATTCTTTAAAAATACAATAAGGTCAGGACAGCGCATAACCTACAATGGTAATATAGTTGTAATTGGTGATATTAATTCAGGTGCTGAAATCGTAGCAAATGGCAATATCATCGTGCTCGGAACGCTTAGGGGTATGGCTCACGCAGGCTATAATGGCAATAAAAGAGCTTTTGTTGCCGCCTACATTCTTCAGCCTTCCCAGTTAAGGATAGCTGACATTATTGCAAGGTCACCGGATGAAAGAACTGAAAAATCCAGTATACCTGAAGTTGCAAGGATAAAAGACGATATCATTATTATTGAACCCTATTTACCAAACAAATACTTATAACTTGGAGGGATTTAAAGTATGGGCATATCTATAGTTGTTACATCTGGAAAAGGTGGAGTTGGAAAAACTACAACAACTGCTAATATAGGTACTGCACTCGCTATGCTTGGGAAAAAAGTTGTTGTTGTGGATGCCGATACAGGGTTAAGAAACCTTGATTTACATTTAGGATTAGAAAATAGAATAGTTTATAATCTTATAGACGTAGCAGAGGGAACTTGCAGGCTAAAGCAGGCACTTATAAAGGATAAAAGGTTTGACAACCTTTTTCTTCTTCCAACGGCGCAGACTAAGGACAAAACGGCAATTACACCATCACAAATGCAAAATATCGTTGAAACATTAAAGGGCGAGTTTGATTATGTCATTATCGACTGTCCAGCAGGAATTGAACATGGTTTTGAAAATGCAGTGGCCGGTGCCGATAGGGCTATTATAGTTACAACTCCTGAAGTCTCGGCTGTAAGGGATGCCGATAGAATTATCGGTAAAATTGAGGCCAAGGGGCTTGATGACCATCAACTTATTATTAACAGAATAAAATATGAAATGACAAAAAAAGGTGAGATGCTCAATATAGAGGATATGACGGATATTCTTGCAATAAAACTTCTGGGAATAGTACCTGATGATGAAAAAATTGTAGTTTCTACTAATAGGGGTGAGCCAGCAGTAACGGATGATCATTCAAAAGCTGGACAGGCTTACAAAAACATAGCAAGAAGGATTCTGGGAGAAGAAGTACCGTTTTTGGATCTGGAAGATGAAAATACAGGTTTCTTTGGTGTTCTTAAAAAATTGTTTAAAAGATAGGAGGGGATTGTATGGATTTATTTAAAATTTTTAGCAAGGAATCTCCATCCAAAGATGTTGCCAAGGAAAGGTTGAAGCTTATACTCATTCACGATAGAGCCAACGTTTCACCTCAATTTTTAGAAATGGTAAAGGGTGATATAATAAGGGTTATATCCGATTACGCTGAAATTGATCAGGACGGTCTTGAGATAAAGTTGACCAGGACGGGAGAACAAAACTCCAGCACTCCGGCCCTTGTTGCAAACATACCAATAAAGAAAATGAAGGATATGGGGAGATAAGATCATGTCTTATCTCTTTTTCATTTTTTGTTAGTAGAAAAAAATGATATAATTTGGTATTATACAATATGAGGTGTTATAAATGAAAATGAACAGGAAGCTTTTCAAATATCTTGATTACAGCATTTTATTTAGTGTAATTGCAATAGCTATACTTGGAACTATTTCAATAGGATTTGCAACAAACGCTATATCATTCCAACCACCATATATTAACTTAAGTGCATCAAGAACTTTTATAACTCAGATCATATGGTTCATCATAGCCAGTGCTGCTGGATTTTACATTTTAATCATTGACTATAATGTTATCGGAGGATATTATAAAATATTATATGTCGGGATAAATATTTTGCTTTTGCTTGTTTTATTAGTCGGCTCTGAGAGAAACGGAGCAAAGGCCTGGCTTGGAGTTGGTTCTCTTGGAATTCAGCCCTCTGAGTTTGCAAAGATTATAACGATCATTACGCTGGCTAAGATTATGGAGGATATGGAAAATATAAACACTCCAAAGAATCTTGGGAAAATAGCACTGTATGCTCTTATACCAATAGGACTTATTCAGCTGCAGCCTGACACAGGGACGAACCTTATATTTGCAATGACTATACTCGGCATGCTCTTTGTTGCGGGTCTTGATTTAAAGTTTATCTATGGAGGTCTTATTGCAGCTATTTCGGGAGTCCTGGTTTTGTGGAACTTTGATATACTTGAACCGTACCAGAAGAATAGAATACTTGTATTTTTCAAACCTGAACTTGACAGGCTTGGAAGCGGGTATAATGCAATGCTTGCAAAAATGGCGGTTGGCTCAGGAAAGTTTTTCTCTCTATTTTCATCCAGCGATGCTCTGTCAGGTGGAAAGTTTATACCTGAAGCCCATACGGATTTTATATTCACTGTATTTGCTGAAAGGTGGGGATTTCTTGGCTCTGTAATTTTACTTGCTCTGTATTTTAACATAATATTTAAGGGAATTAAGATTGCAAGAACTTCAAAGGATAAGTTTGGAACATACGTTGTATTTGGCGTTCTTTCCATGTTTACATTCCAGATACTTCAAAACATAGGCATGGATATAGGGCTGATGCCAATTACAGGAATACCTCTTCCCTTTATGAGCTATGGGGGAAGTTCTCTCCTTACAAGCGTAGTGTCTATATCACTAATATTGAATGTAGGGATGAGGAGGCAGAAAATTAATTTTTAGGGGGGATTAGTTTGAATATAGCTCTTATTGCACATGATAAAAAGAAGAATGAAATTGTGGAATTTGCAAAGGAATACAGTGAAGTGCTTAAAGATCACAAACTTTTTGCAACGGGAACAACCGGGAAGCTTATAAGCGAAGTAACAGGACTTAATGTTCACAGGTTTCTCTCCGGGCCCCTTGGTGGTGATCAACAAATAGGTGCCAGAATTGCCTGTAGAGAGATTGATTTCGTAATATTTTTAAGGGATCCATTAACAGCGCAGCCCCATGAACCGGATATAACTGCTCTTGTCAGGATATGTGATGTCCATAACGTGCCGGTTGCTACCAATCTGGCTACGGCACACATTTTAATAAATTCGATAAAGTAGCTAAAAAGCAGCGTTGAAAATACGCTGTTTTTTTATGTAATTTATTCATTATCATATAAATATAATATTTATATGATATGTTTGGAGGGAGTGTTATGTACTATCAAAACCAATTTAACAGAAAAAAAACACAGAAAAGTTATTCAGTAAAGCTTGCGAAACAACTTGGCATAATGCTTATATTTTTTGTAATATTGCTGCTATTTAAGTTTACAGATAATCCAAATACGGTAAAGATAAACAATAAAATACGTGAGATATTTTATCAGGATATGACCAAGGAGGTAACCGAGGTCTTTAAAAATCGATTAGAAAGCAGCGAAGTAGTGTTTAACAATCTAATTAATAGAAATGATAAGAAAGGATTTAGTTTAGAGTTTTTACCTGTTGAAGGCAAGATAGTCTCCCAATTTGGTAAGACGGTTGATGAAACAACTAAAAAGGAAGTATTTAACAATGGAATTTTGATTGAAACCAAAGAAGGCAGCGATGTAAAGGCTGTGTTTGATGGAGTTGTTGAAAGCGTAGAGACCGGAACCGGACTTGTTACAATAGTTATTGACCATGGAAATCAATTTAAATCGGTGTACGGATTTTTATCGGATATTAAAGTGAATACTGATGACAGGGTTGTAAAGGGTACTGTTATAGGCAAAGCAGGAAAACCTGAAAATTCGAATTCTGTAAAGCTCTATTTTGAAGTAGATGATGGTAAGCAGCCGGTAAATCCCTTGAATTATCTTAAAGCAAGTACGAACTGAGGCTATTATGGATTATAAATACATTGTAAAAAATATTGTTTCAATAATAGTACTCATCATTGCTTCACTTCTGATAAAGAATTACATTTTATATGTGGTATTTATATTTATTCATGAAGTAAGCCACTGTATTACGGGACTTCTTTTAGGCTATAAGTACAGAAGGTTCTATATTTTACCCTTTGGCTTATATGTTTATTTTGAGGATGAATTTATTAAGCCCCTTGATGATATAAAGATAAGTATGTCAGGGCCCTTAATAAATTTTGTTTTTTTTGTGTTTTTTTACATTCTTTCAAAAAGAGGCTTGAATGGATGTGAGCTCTTGAAAAATATAAACCTTGTCCTTGGAATATTTAATTTAATTCCTGCAGGATTTCTTGACGGAGGAAGAATTTTAAGAGTTATTATATCATACAACATAAGCTTCTATTATGCATATAAAATAATCAATTTGAATGGATTGCTTCTGGGATGTATAATAGTTGTTGTGTCGTTGTTCAGGGACTTAGATATTGAGAACCTGTTTTTTATATTTCTGGGAGTTATGGTGATTATAAAAAGTATATGGAATAAAGGGCAAATACTTATAAAAACTATAAGTGATGTTTTGTATAAACAAAGAATGTTTAATTCCATTAAATTTTTAAAGGTTGAATATAGAGTTTTTTCAAATGAGATAACCCTTGTTGATATTATAAAGCTTTTTTGCTTTAATAAATATTATATGGTTCTTAATGCTTTTCAAGGGAAGCCTGATTTTACCATTAGCGAAATGGATATCATAAAGTATTATTTGAGATATGGAAACATTTCATTAGGGAGATGTATGTCATATTTAAATACACAGGAGGAATGAAAATGGTGGATATTGGCAACGAAATATTATTGTCTGTCTCAAAGCCTGCGAGATATACGGGCGGAGAGATAAATGCAGTATATAAGGATCCGAAAAGTGTGGATGTCAGGTTTGCTATGTGTTTTCCTGACGTGTACGAAGTAGGCATGTCGCATCTGGGAATTAAAATACTTTATCATAAGATAAACGATAGGGAAGACTCCTATTGTGAGAGGGTGTTTGCACCATGGCCTGATATGGAAAGCAAAATGAGGGAGAATAACATACCCCTGTATGGACTTGAATCAAAGGATCCAATTAGTAAATTTGATTTTGTAGGTTTTACACTTCAATACGAGATGAGTTATACAAATATTATAAACATGCTTGATCTTGCAGGAATACCATTTTTAAGCAGTCAGAGGGCTAAGGGGCCTTTTGTTATTTTTGGAGGGCCCTGTGCATATAATCCTGAGCCTCTGGCGGATATTGCAGATTTCTTTGTTCTGGGCGAAGCTGAAGAGGTAATCGATGAAATACTGGATATTTATATTAAATGGAAAAAGAGCAGGGCTTCAAGGATTGAATTCCTGGAGGAAGTTAGCAGAATACAGGGTATTTATGTTCCTTCATTCTACGACATTGAATATAACGAGGATGGAACAATAAAAAGAAGAGTGCAAAAGAAAAGGCAATATCCTGAAGTAATAACCAAGCGGATTATCGAAGACATTGATAAAAGTTATTATCCTGATAAACTTGTGGTGCCACTAACTGAAATAGTACATGATAGAATCATGATAGAGACCTTTAGGGGATGTACAAGAGGATGCAGATTCTGTCAGGCTGGAATGATTTACAGGCCTGTCAGGGAGCGTAAAACAGCGACCATCACTGAACTTGCTGAAAAACTTATTAAGAGCACTGGATATGATGAAATTTCATTGACGTCGCTGAGCATATGTGATTACTCCGATATAAAAAACCTCGTAACAACACTTGTAAAAAATCATGAAGAGGATAAGGTAGGAATTTCGCTACCTTCACTTAGAATAGATTCATTTTCTGTTGATTTGATCAATGAAATACAAAAAATCAGAAAAACAGGATTAACCTTTGCACCAGAAGCTGGAAGCCAGAGAATGAGGGATGTTATTAATAAGGGGGTTACGGAGGAGGATCTCATAAATTCTGCAAAGAGCGCCTTTGAATCCGGCTGGAGTTCCATAAAGCTCTATTTTATGATAGGGCTTCCATTTGAAACCTTTGAGGATGTAGAGGGAATCGCTAAACTCGCTGAAAAGGTTGTTGATACTTACTATTCTATTCCAAAGAATAAAAGGAAAAAAGGGCTGAATGTAACCGTTAGTACATCATCCTTTGTTCCAAAGCCCTTTACCCCATTTCAGTGGGAACCACAGGATAGAATAGAGGTGCTTGTGGAAAAGCAGAAATTCCTCAAAGAGAAAATAAAGAGTAAGAGTATAACCTACAACTGGCATGAATCTCCCATAAGCTTTCTAGAAGCCGTATTTTCAAGGGGAGACAGAAGGCTTACGAAGGTTCTTATTAAAGCATGGGAACTTGGCTGCAAGTTTGATGGATGGCAGGAATACTTCGATTATGACAAATGGATGGAGGCTTTTAAAGCATGCGGAGTAGATCCCGAATTTTATGCATATAGGAGAAGAAGCCTTGATGAAATCCTTCCATGGGATTTTATAGATGTCGGTGTGACAAAAGCTTATCTTAAAAGAGAGCTTAAGATGGCACAGGAAGGGGCGCTAACCAGGGACTGCAGGCTGGGGTGTACCGGCTGCGGTATTACAGCATATTTGAAAGGCGGTGAATGCTTCAATGGAGCGAATCTTAATAAAGTTTACCAAGAATAACGAAGCCAGGTTTATATCCCACCTCGACACCATGAGAACGCTTCAGAGGGCTTTTAGAAGGGCAGGCATTAAGGTTGCTTATTCAAAGGGATATAATCCTCACCCTAGTTTGTCAATTGCAGCACCACTTTCCCTTGGTATATCAAGCAATGGGGAATATGCAGACGTTGAGCTTAGCGAATATATTCCACAGGAGGAGTTTATAAAAAGGCTCAATGAACAGCTGCCGCAGGGTATTCAGGTTTTAAAAGTTATCTATATTGAAAAAAAACTTCCGCCTTCCATGTCAGCAGTGATGGGGGCAGAATACCACATAAAGCTAAAGCACAATCTCAAATTTGAAGATTTAACCGATGTAGTTAACCGTATAATGTCATCAAAGGAAATTATTAAAGAAAAGAAAACCAAGACGGGAGTAAAAATGGTGAATATAAGGCCATTGATAAGGGATATAGCTATAAAAGCATGGAACGTTGATTCTGTTGTTTTTAAATGCTATTTATGCGCAGGAAGCAGGTATAATCTTAATCCCGAGATTATTGTTGACGTGCTCAAGGAGTATTCAGAAAATAGAATATATGGCTTCCCGGAGATAGTTAGGGAAGACATTTATTCTATAGAGGATGAAAAATGGATTGTGCTTGATGAGTACTTCTCAGGGAAGTGATTTGATGAAGGAGTTATATATAGATAGGGGTATTACACAATGCAGGGCTGGTTTATATGAAGACGGAAGATTAATAGATCTTCATATTGAAAACAGCGATATAGGCAATTTAGCTGGTAATATATATATTGGAAGGATTGAGAATGTTGTAACGGGACTTAACGCTGCCTTTGTTAATATTGGTACTGGTAAAAATGCTCTTTTGCACTTTGAAGACACAGCAGGCACATCCGATTTAAAAAGAGGTCAGGATATAATCGTTCAGGTTATAAGGGAAGGGGCAGGTGATAAAGGGCCAAGAGTAACAGGCAGGATAAGAATTCCGGGTAAATACATCGTGCTCCTTCCAGGGAGCAGATATACAGGCATATCCCGAAAAATAAGTGATGAGGGTTTAAGAAGCCGTCTTAAAAACCTTTCGAAGAATTTTGCCGAAGAGGGATTTGGACTGATAATAAGAAGTGAGGCTTCGAATGCTCGCGATGAGGATATAATAAAAGAATATGAATATTTAAAACTGCTCTGGCAGGATATTGTCAATAAGTGTAGATATATAAAACCGCCTGTTTTACTTTTCAACTCCAGAAGATTTATAGATTACATTTTCAGGGAGTTCGTTAAACAGGATATAGAATATATATATGTAAACAATGATGAGGACTTAACCCATCTTAAGGTTATGATAAAAAATTTTTATCCCGCATCATGTATTAAAGTAAAGTATGACATGTATAACTTCAGCAGGTTTGATAAATTGGAAAGGGATATTGAAGCTCTGTTTAATAAAAGAATCAATCTCCCCTCGGGAGGATATCTTTTGATTGACAGGACTGAAGCCTTTACTTCTATTGATGTTAATACAGGCAGTTCTATTGCAAATAGTGAAGATAAGGATATTATTTTTAATACTAACATAGAAGCCTGCAGCGCCATAAGGAAAGCTGTAGTACTTTTAAACCTTTCAGGCATAATTTTGATTGATTTTATTGATATGCGCATCAGCGAAGAACGGGAGCAGATATTGCTTTTTTTAAAGGAGCAATTTAAAAGCGACAGGATCTCAAGCAGAATATACGGTTTTACCTCCCTTGGGCTCGTGGAAATGGCAAGATCAAGGAAGGGAAAAAGAACTTCGGAGCTTGTTTATTTTGACGAGGGGAAAGATATATATAGTTCAGCCTTTGCACTTAAAAGTATTGAAAACACGTGCGCCAGACTTTCAAGGCAATATAATAAAAATAAATTTAGATTACATGTATCTTCATATTTGTTTGACGAGCTGGGAGCTACCTATAAAGACTTTCAAAAGCTCATGTTAGAACGATACGGTGTATTCTTAGAATTTATTAAGGCAGATTTCATTGAAAATTATCGTTTTAGAGATTATGATGAGGAAGATTACGCAAAGGTTGAATTGAACAATAAAACCATAATGGGAAAAGTAATAAAATATGAAGAAAACAACGAAGGTGTAGTTTCCATTGATATTAAAATTCATGATTAGGGAGTCAAATTTATTCCAAAAATGCACTATAAAAGTTGACAACATAGTACAGCTATGATAGAATGGCATTTGTAGACCGCACGGAGCAGGCTTTAAACGCACAGCGTGCCTGTCTAACGGCGAGACTGGTAGGAGGAGGTGTTCAAATGTACGCAATAATAGCAACTGGAGGAAAGCAGTACAGAGTACAAGAAGGAGATGTTCTTTTTGTTGAAAAGCTAAATGCTGAAGCAAATTCAACTGTTGAAATCAACGAAGTTCTTGCTGTTTCAAAGGATGGTAAGTTAACTGTTGGCACACCTGTGGTTGAAGGAGCAAAGGTTGTAGCTACTGTATTAAAGCATGGTAAGGCTAAGAAGATAATAGTTTTCAAATTCAAGAAGAAGAAGGACTATAGAAGAAAGCAGGGCCATCGTCAACCATATACTCAAATTAAGATTGAAAAAATCGAAGCTTAATGAACATATATACCCTTTGTAAGGAGGTGTTATTAATGGCACACAAAAAAGGTGTGGGTAGTTCCAAGAACGGTAGAGACAGCGAATCCAAACGCCTTGGAGTGAAGAGGGCAGATGGACAATATGTGCTTGCAGGCAACATACTTGTAAGACAGAGGGGAACTAAAATACATCCTGGTGAAAATGTTGGAATCGGCAAGGATGATACACTATTCGCCAAGGTTCATGGTATTGTTAGATTCGAAAGAATGGGAAGAGACAAAAAGAAGGTTAGCGTATATCCCGTTGATATAGCTCAATAATTTTGCACCCTTTTGGGTGCTTTTTTATTGATTAAAATGTCAGCCTTGTTTTAATTGATCCTTAACACCCTTTGATTTTAAGGAGTGGTAATATGAGAAAAGATGATTGGAAATTCAGATATGCTGTTGAACAGATGCGCATTCAAAGGCATGACTTTATGAATTATCTGCAGATAATATATGGATATATACAAGTAAATAAGTCTCAGGAAGCTGTAAATTATATAAAGAGAATAAACAGAAAAATGGCAGATATGAGTATGGTTTTTAATCTAGAATGTCCTGAATTTTCACTACTTATTCAGGACTATATGAATTACTGCATGAAAAATGGAAGTGAGTTTGAGTTCACATGCGAGCTGGAATGTATATCTAATGATTTCATATCAAAAAATATAGAAGATATAAAAAAAGCATTTGATTTGATAAAGGAAAATAGAGTATTTCAGGTACTAGATAAAAACAGAATATATGCTCATCTATCCGGAGAGCCGCACCATTTTAAGCTATCTCTTTCTAATGTTAATATCGCTAAAGAAAAGGAAGTGCTCTACGATAAATCTGCAGAACACAGTGAAATTTTGTACAGCATGTCAGAGTGCAGTTTGAAAATAAACAGAAGAAAAAATGACATATATGTTATACTCGAAGTGGGCAAAAACTGATCAAACAATAGGCAGGTGATAAAATGTTTGTAGATGTTGCAAAAATATATGTGAAAGCAGGTGATGGTGGAAATGGATCTGTTTCCTTCCGCAGAGAAAAATATGTTCCATTTGGCGGTCCGGATGGAGGTGATGGAGGAGATGGAGGAGATATAGTCTTCGTTGTTGACAATGGGATGAGAACGCTCCTCGACTTTAAATATAAAAAGAAATATGAGGCTCAGAGTGGAGCTAACGGTGCAGGAAGCAATATGTTTGGCAGGGATGGAGAAGACTTAATTTTAAAGGTTCCACCTGGTACCGTTATTAGAGATGCAGAAACAAACAGGATAATTGCTGATCTTACAAAGGAAGGGCAGAGAGCAACTGTTGCAAAGGGCGGGAGAGGGGGAAGAGGTAACGCAAGATTTGCAACTCCTACAAGGCAGGCTCCGGATTTTGCTGAACCTGGAATGCCCGGCGAAGAAAGATGGGTTGTGCTGGAATTAAAGCTTTTAGCAGATGTAGGTCTCATCGGTTTTCCAAACGTAGGTAAATCAACTATTCTTTCCATGGTGACAGGGGCTAAGCCCAAAATAGCTAATTATCATTTTACAACTCTTACTCCAAACCTTGGAGTGGTTGATATACATGGAGCAAAGGGATTTGTTTTAGCTGACATACCTGGACTTATAGAGGGAGCACACGAGGGGGTAGGTCTCGGTATTGAATTCTTGAGACATGTTGAAAGGACAAGACTTTTAGTACACGTAATAGATGTGTCGGGCATTGAGGGAAGGGACCCTGTGGATGATTTTTATAAAATAAATGAAGAGCTTAAACTATACAGCGAGAAGCTTGCAAATAAACCCCAATTGGTCGCTGCCAACAAATCAGATATACCCGGCTCAGAGGAAAATTTAAAAAGGCTTAAAGAAGAGATGGATAAAATAGGTATAAAAGTATTTAAGATATCAGCAGCTACCAACCAAGGGCTAAGGGAGCTTATGCTGTACGTTTCAAGCCTGCTTGACACTATTCCAGTGGAAGAGGCTGAAGAAGAAGAGATGTTTATTCCGGAAGAGAAGCGTTTTACATATGAAATTAAAAGAGACGATGATGGAGCCTTTGTTATCAGTGGTTCCTTTGTAGATAGGCTTCTAATGAGCGCCAACATTTATGACAGTGAATCCCTTAAATATTTCCATAAGGTCTTGGAAAAACATGGAATAATTCAAAAACTTAAGGATATGGGAATAGAAGACGGGGATACGGTTCGAATGAATGACTTTGAGTTTGAATTTGTGGAATAGAGGTGAAGGTATGCTGACGGGAAAACAGAGAAGCTATTTAAGAGCCTTAGGAAATAATATTAATCCTGTTTTGCAGATAGGGAAAAATGGAATAGACGAAGCTTTTCTCAGGCAGGTCGATGAAACTCTGGAGGCAAGGGAACTTATTAAGTTAACTGTGCTGAAAAACAGCCTTCTTAGCGCCAGGGAATGCTGTGATGAAATTTGTGAGGCGCTAAATGCGGAACCTGTCCAGGTGATTGGAAACAAATTTGTTATTTATAGAAGGGCCAAGGAGAAACCAAAAATAGAGCTTCCAGTATATCAGAAAAAATGAAAACCAATATACTTCGGGTTGGATGAGCTTTGCTTGTCTAACCCTTTTTAATGATGCACATAGTTTTGTTTATGTAGTAAATTTGCTATAATAAAATGTATAATATTAACTGGAAGGTGTACATATGAAAAAGATTGGCATAATGGGAGGCACTTTTAATCCAATACATATCGGCCATTTGATTGCTGCTCAGGAAGTACTGGAAAAGATGAATTTTGATAAGATCTTATTTATGCCTGTGGGAGATCCACCTCATAAAACTGGAAGTGATGTTATATCTGCTGAGCACAGGTTTGAAATGGTCAAATTGGCTATTGAAAATAATGAAAAATTTGAAGTAAGCGATATAGAAGTTAAAAGAAGGGGAAAAACTTACACATACGACACTCTGCTTGAGCTTGGAAATCTTAACACCAATACAAGTTTTTATTTTATCGTAGGCTATGATACTCTAAGGGATATGGACAGCTGGAAAAGAATAGATGATGTTTTTAAACTTTCCTCCTTCGTAGTTGTAAACAGGGGAAACGATTATACTGACATGAAGAAGGAAATTGACAAAAAAGTAAAGAAGTATTCAGCAAACATATACCTTGTAGATATTCCTGATATCGAGATATCATCAACAGAAATAAGAAAGAAAGTTTCAGAAAATAAAAGTATAAGATATATGGTCCCTGATAAGGTTTTGGAATACATATTAAATAAAGGTCTTTACAGAGGTGAATAAGATGAAACCATATGAATATATAAAGGAAAAAGTTAGAGAAAGGCTTGGAGAAAAAAGGTTTAATCATTCATTAAGGGTAGAAAAGGAAGCTGTGAAGCTTGGGAAAATTTATGGTGAGAATATTGAAAAGTGCAAAATAGCGGCAATAACCCATGATATTGCAAAGCAACTTACGGATGATGAACTTTTAAAGGAGAGTAAAAGATATGGGATTAGCGTAGACGATATACAGCTTAAGTCCCCTCAGCTGCTTCATGGTTATGTGGGAGCTGAATACTGCAGGGAAGAGTTTGATATTAAGGATAGGGATATATTAAATGCTATTGCTTTTCATACAACTGGCCGTAAAAATATGACCCTTCTTGAAAAAATAATCTTTCTTGCTGATTTAATTGAAGAAGAAAGAAGTTTTCCAGGTGTTTCAGATATAAGAAGGGCGGCGATTTCAAATCTTGACGAGGCATTAATCCTATCCTGTAACAGCACATTAATATATGTAATTAATAGAAATCTCCTGGTACATCCTTTAACCATTGAGTTTAGAAATAGTTTATTATTAAAAGGATGAAAAATAGTATGGAAAAATCAAGAACTGCCAGAAATAAAAATAAGAAAAGAAACTTTATTTCAATATTTTTTTTGATTGTTTTAGGTCTATCTCTTATATTTTTTGCATACGGCTATAATATTCTTAGAGGATTTAGCCGGGACAGCATACAGCCTAAAAAGGTTAAATTCAGCGATCCCGTAAATATTCTGATTTTAGGGGTTGATGCAGGAGATTATAATAATAAATCGCAAAATAACCCAAAAAGATCTGATACCATGTTGCTTATTAGATATGTTCCCAAGAATGATAAAGTTTTTATGCTGTCCATTCCAAGGGATACGAGGGTTAATATCAATGGCCATGCTGCTAAAATAAACAGTGCCCATGCTGTTGGAGGTCCCAAAACCGCAATAGAAGCAGTTGAAAAACTCCTTGGAATTGAAATAAACTACTATGTTAGGATAGATTATGAAGGTTTCAGAAAATGCATAGATGCAATTGGTGGTATTGATGTAATAATTCCAAGGAATATGGATTATGACGCTAATGACATACATATACATTTTAAAAAAGGGGAAAAAATCCATCTTGATGGAAAGGGTGCGGAGGCATTTGTCAGGTGGCGTAAAAATAATGATGGTTCCGGATATGAGATGGGGGATCTTGGAAGACAGGAAACGCAGCAGGAGTTTATACTGAAGATTATTGAAAAATTAAAGACACCTTCGGGAATCATAAGGTTTCCTTTACTTATGAATACAGTTTCCAAGTATATAAAAACAAATCTGGAACCTGAAGATATTTTAATATATGCTTTGAAGCTTAAAAACATCGATGTTTCTAAAATTGAAAGGAAGATGCTCCAAGGAGAACCTCAATATATTGGCGGTGTTTCCTACTTCATATATAACGGGGAAAAGAATGTGGAGTATTTGAAGAATTTCAGAGGAGGTATAAGCACAGATAAAGTGGAAATAGATAGAAGCGACATAAAAGTTACAGTGCTTAACGCTGCAGGAGAGTCGGGTCTTGCATCAAAATATAAGGATGAACTGATTAAAATGGGATACAAAATTGTTGAAACGGGAAACTATCCAAGGAAAATTAATACTTCAATGATAAGGGATTATAGTTTAAAGGATTATGGGCATATAGTTCAAAGAGATTTGAACTTTGGCAATGTAATCAAAATGAAGGAAAACAGTGGTGAATCAGAGGTAGTTGTAATACTTGGAAGGGATAGTGTAAAATAATTTTATCCATAAGTAAAATAAAGGCATATTTATATACTAAGATAAAAGTTAGGAGGTAATGTTATTGAAAAGCTCATCAAGCATGGCTTACTTTGTTGGGTTAGCGGCCTCTGAAAAAAAGGCGAAGGATATTAGAATACTAAATGTTGGGGACATCTCACCGATTGCCGATTACTTTATCATATGTAGCGGAAATTCAACTGTACAGGTAAGGGCAATCGCCGATGAAATAGAGGAAAAGATGGCAGAAAAGGGATATGAGTTAAACCATAAGGAGGGTTATCAAACTGGAAGGTGGATACTTCTTGATTATGGCAGTATAATAGTCCATATATTTCATAACGAAGACAGGGAATTCTATGGAATTGAAAGACTATGGGCTGATGCTGAGAAAATATCGTTATAGGTCGATATAGGACTTCTTCCAGCTATGGAAGATGGTTCTGCTGTTTAATTGAAAAAACACTTTTAATGTTATAATAATAAATGGTAATTTAAACCAGGAGGTTATACATATGGATAAAGTTATTATAAGCACAAGAAATGCACCTGCTGCTATAGGCCCATATTCCCAGGGAGTTAAAGTTGGGAATTTATTATTTACTTCAGGTCAAATTCCAATAAATCCAACTACAGGTGAACTTGTTACGGGAGATGTTAAGGCTGCAGCAAGACAATCCCTTGAGAACCTGAAAGCATTACTTGAAGCAGGAGGAACAGATCTTGAACATGTTGTAAAAACAGTTGTTTTCTTAAGGGATATTAATGATTTTGCTGCAGTAAACGAGGTATACTCCCAGTATTTTAACGAAAAGATGCCGGCAAGATCGGCTGTTCAGGTTGGTAAACTTCCAAAGGATGCACTTGTCGAAATAGAAGCCATTGCAATAGTTCCATAACACAGCAGGCATTAGAACAGCCTGCTGTGTTTATATCCGGATTTTTTTCTTTTGGTTTTCATTGCTCTATAAAAACCGCTAATAATAAATAGACCGAAGACAGAACCGACACTTAAATATATGATCTTTAATTTTATTCTTTCTTTATAGTAGCCGTTCCCTGTTGATATTAAATTGTACAGGGAGCTTTCATAATTACCTCCGGAAATTAAGGGAATTTTTTTGGTCTTGCTATCTCCAACGGATATGTTAAGGTAACCTATTACGTCGCCCTTCTTTATGCTGGAAAAAGATTTATTCAAAACTACTTCCTTGCTGATTAAGGGCTCGTTGTCCTTTGGGGATGTTATATAGTAATCCTCCGATGGGAATACAGGTATTTGATTTGAATCACCATCGATGTTGATCGTAGAAACTACGTCACTTTTTGATACTATTCTGTTATATGTGAAATTATCAAATCCATAGTTGAAAAGTTTACGCACATCATTGTAGAAATTTGCATCATCCTTTAAAACAACAGCTACAAGCTTTTGATCGCCCTTTGTTGCTGAACCAACAAATGTATGCCTTGCACTTCCGGTATATCCAGTTTTAATTCCATCAGCCCACTGATATCCATGCTTTTGAGTAGTTAGAAGTTTGTTATGGTTTAAAAAGTATCTTGTTTCAGGCTGCTTGTTTGTTGGAGGTATTTGATAGGCTTTTGTAGCGACGATTTTTCTGAATATAGGATTTTCCATAGCCTTTTTAGCTATAAGAGCCATGTCATAGGCTGTTGTATAATGGTTAGGCTCAGGAAGGCCGTTAGGATTTTCAAAGTTAGTATTTTTACATCCAATTTCCTTAGCCTTTTCATTCATCATCTTTGCAAAAGCCTCCTTTGAACCGGCTATATGTTCTGCCAGGGCAAGTGCTGCATCGTTTGCTGATTCAAGCAGGAGAGCATATAGAAGCTGTTCAACTGTCAACTCTTCTCCTTCCAAAAGATATATTTTGCTTCCGTCCTCATAAGGAGGATTTTTTCCAACAACGACCTTATCATCAAGTTTAGTTTTTTCAAGAGTTATTAATGCAGTTATAATTTTTGTAATACTCGCTGGTTCAAATTGCTTATATGCATTTTTTTCGTAAAGTATTTCTCCCGTGTTTAAATCCATAAGAATTGCACCCTCAGCGATTATCGAAGGTTCTTCACTCGCCTTAGCCTTTATTTGTGGTGTTAATATCATACTGATTGTAATCAATAACGCAAGAAACTTTTTCATAGGTACCTCCTTAATAATTGTCCAGTTAATTATATCAAAAAAATCCCATACAAACAATGAAAGGTTTAAAATTGAAAAAATATGTTCACAATCTAACTGGGTGATAACATGGATTTAACAAGAAGAGAAAAAATAGGACTGATTGCTTTTTCAATAATAGTTCTTTTCTTTATTTCAGCAATATATTTTAATAATAAGAAAAAAACTGAAATTGAAGTAGTTAGAAACGTCAATTCCTATCAACCTGAAGGAAAAGCCCAGCCAGATAAGATATCAGTTTATATATGTGGGGAGGTTAAAAAGCCTGGAGTGTATACTCTAAATGATGGGGATAGAATTGAAAAATTAATATCAATGGCGGGTGGCTTTACTGAAAAAGCCGATGTTTTAAGGATTAACCTTGCTGCTAAATTGAAGGATGAGGATTTTATAATAGTCCATCCAAAGGCAGCTCTATCAGAAAACACAGGAGAAATTTCCCAGAGTTTAAGTGCAATAACATCGGATGGTAAAATAAATATAAACACAGCTGGAATCGAGGATCTAAAGAAACTCGATGGAATCGGCGATGCCCTTGCTCAAAGAATAATAGATTACAGGGATAAAAATGGGTACTTTAAAGATATAAAAGATATAAAAAATGTAAGCGGTATTGGAGATTCCAGATTTAAGGCCATTGAGGATAAAATAACAGTTCGTTGACGTTGAATAAGTATTGTGAGATATTATAATATAGTATATAAGAAAGGAGGGCTTAAACATGAAAAATGAAATAAAGCTCACCAATATGACACAGGCCTCGGGATGAGCGGCTAAGATCGGGCCAGATGCCCTGGCACAGGTGCTGTGTCATTTGCCGAAGATAAAAAATGAAAATCTGCTTGTTGGTATAGATACTTCTGACGATGCTGCTGTATATAAAATAAACGATGAAACAGCAGTTATTCAGACCTTGGATTTCTTTACTCCAATAGTGGATGATCCATATACGTTTGGAAAGATAGCTGCAACAAACTCATTAAGCGATGTATATGCTATGGGGGGAGATCCAGTACTTGCTCTCAATATCGCATGCTTTCCAGCCTGTGAGGATATGAATATATTAGGAGAAATACTTCGCGGTGGAGCTGATAAAGTAAAGGAAGCAGGGGCTATTATTGTTGGAGGCCATACTGTAGATGATAGGGAACCAAAATATGGCCTTTCTGTTATGGGAATAGTACACCCTGATAAAATACTTCCCAATGCAAGCTCCAGGCCTGGAGATCTTCTGATACTTACAAAACCAATTGGAACAGGAGTAATAAGCACAGCGTCAAAGGGAGAAATAGCAGAAGAAAAACATATGGATGTAGCCGTAAAATATATGTCTACACTTAATAGGTATGCTGCTGAAAGGGCAAGAAAATATAAAGTCAACGCATGCACTGATATAACTGGTTTTGGACTCGTTGGTCATGCCCTTGAAATGGCGGAAGGCAGTGGGGTGACTATACATTTGGAAAGCAGAAAAGTAAGATATATCGAGGGAGCAGAGGAGTACGCTAAAATGGGCCTAATACCTGCAGGAACCTATAGAAACAAAAAATATGCGGAAGGCAAATATTTGAAGCTTATTGAAGAAGAACATGTTATAGACCTTCTGTTTGATCCGCAGACTTCAGGAGGGTTATTGTATTCTCTTCCTGAAACGGAAGCTAATAGATTAAATAGAGAGCTTAATGAATCTGGAGTGGATAGTTTTATTGTTGGATATGTAACAGAATTTAGAAATAAGCATTTAATTATTGAATAGGTTCAGCATCCCTGAACCTTTATTTTTGTCAGGAGGTTCAATTATGCAAGAGAAAAAAGAGCTTTTAGCATCTCTGCCAAAAGTAGATGCTTTGCTTGGAGAGGAAAGAATAATGAAATTGGAAAATATATCGAGAGTGGTTAAGGTTGAGGCGATAAGGGAAACTCTTGATAAATATCGCAGTGGAATTTTATCCGGCAGCATATTGGAGTTTTCAAAGGATAAAATCCTTGATGAAGTTTTAAAATGTATAAGTAGAAAGGTTCAGCCACATTTGAAAAGAGTTATCAATGGAACAGGCACAATTTTTCATACCAATCTTGGGAGGGCAGTACTTGCAAAAACGGCTGTAGACGCTGTCGTAAACATTGCATCAAAATATAACAACCTTGAATTTGATCTTGAAAATGGAACAAGGGGTTCAAGATATAGCCATGTAGAAGAGCTTTTATGCAAAATAACCGGAGCTGAAGGGGCACTTGTTGTTAACAATAACGCTGCTGCTGTTATGCTGGTATTGTCCACTTTATCGAAGGGAAAGGAAGCTGTTGTTTCAAGGGGGCAGCTTGTAGAAATAGGAGGATCCTTCAGGGTACCAGCTGTTATGGAACAGAGTGGAGCAAAGCTTGTAGAAGTTGGTACAACAAACAGGACCCACCTTTATGATTACGAAAATGCCATAAATGAAAATACAGGGGTTATACTTAAGGTGCATCAGAGCAATTATAAAATACTGGGGTTTACAGAGGAAGTGGAACTGGGTGAACTTATAAAACTTGGAGAAAGGTACAACGTTCCAGTAATCGAGGACATAGGAAGTGGTGTATTCATCGATCTTTCAAAATACGGGCTTACATATGAGCCAACTGTACAAAACAGTATTATGAAGGGAATTGATATTGTTACATTTAGCGGTGATAAGATGCTTGGAGGGCCGCAGGCAGGGATTATTGCCGGTAAGAAAAAATATATAGATATGATTAAGAAAAATCAGCTGACAAGAGCCCTTAGAATAGATAAGATGACACTGGCTGCTTTGGAAGCAACATTAAAGTTGTATCTTGATGAGGATAAGGCTATAAGGGAAATACCGGGGCTTTTCATGCTCACAAAGCCGGCTGAGAAAATAAAAAAAGATGCAGCAAAGCTTATGAGAATGCTCAAAGCCAAATTAAAGGATAGGGCAGTTATAGAAGTTATTGAAGAATATTCCCAGGTTGGGGGAGGGGCCATGCCACTTGAAAAGTTAAAAACCTTTGCTGTTGCATTAAAGTTTAACAATAAATCCATAGAGGATGTTGACAAAGAGCTCAGGAAATGTGATATACCAATAATAACCAGGTTATACAGAGACAGAATGTTAATTGATGTGAGGACATTGTTTGATGATGAATACAAAATAATCGTAAATACCCTTGATAGTCTTGTATAGAGGTGATGAAATTGCAACATGTTATTATCGGTACCGCAGGACATATAGATCATGGAAAAACAACACTAATTAAAGCATTAACAGGAAGGGATACAGATACTTTGAAGGAAGAAAAGGAAAGAGGTATTTCTATAAACCTCGGCTTTACCTATTTCGATCTTCCATCTGGTAGAAGAGCCGGTATTATAGATGTTCCGGGCCATGAAAGGTTTATAAAAAATATGCTTGCGGGTGTTGGAGGAATAGACATTGTTCTCCTTGTCATTGCAGCGGATGAAGGTGTAATGCCCCAGACTAGAGAGCATTTAAACATTCTCGAACTTCTGGACATCAAAAAAGGGATTGTTGTAATTTCAAAGAAGGATATGGTAGATGAAGAATGGCTGAATATGATTGCTGAAGATATAAAGAAAGAATTTAGTACAACCTTTCTGAAGGATGCACCTGTTATTCCGGTATCATCAGTTACCGGAGAAGGCCTTGACAATTTAACAAAAACTATTGATGCTATGACTATGGATTTGGAAAATAGAGATTTAATTACTGATTTTAGAATACCAATAGATCGCGTTTTTACGGTTAGTGGTTTTGGTACGGTTGTAACAGGAACATTGATATCCGGCATTGTAAATGAGGGAGATGAATGTGAAGTATATACAAGTGGGATAAAAACGAGAATAAGAGGTATTCAAGTTCACGAAAAATCTGTTAAAACAGCATACGCAGGACAAAGAGTTGCCATAAACCTTGCAGGAGTGAAAATCGGTGAAGTTAAGCGCGGCGATGTTGTTTCAAGACCTGGAGCTATGATAAATTCTCTTATGATAGACTGCAGGCTTAACTACCTTAAAGATGCACCAAGACCTTTAAAAAACAGGGATAGGATAAGATTATACCATGGAACCTCTGAAATACTTGGAAGAATAGTGATACTTGATAAGGAAATAGTAAATCCTGGAGAAAGTGCTCTGATACAAGTAAGGCTGGAATCTCCAATTGCAGCAAGAAGAGGAGACAAATATGTAATAAGGAGTTATTCTCCCATGCATACAATTGGGGGAGGGACGATTCTTGAACCCAACCCTGTTAAACATAAATACTTTGATAAAAACGTTATTGAAGAGTTACTCCTAAAGGAAAAAGGGGATCCTGTAGATGTCGTTGAGCAGACAATAAAAATGAACAGCCAGCTTTATCCATTAAAAGAGGATATTATAAAGTTGTCAGGAAAGGGAATAGCTGACATAGATAGTATTATTAAGAAGCTTTTAAGGGAGAGGAAAATAATTGAAATACTGTTAAGTGAAGGAAATGTATATATTCATAACGATTATCTAAAGGATATAAAATCCAGGGCCATTAAACTCTTAAATGAATTTCACAAAAACAATCCCTTGAAAGCTGGAATTTCAAAGGAGGAGTTCAAGGCTAAGATTTTTGGTAAATCTATAAAACAAAAGATATTTGATGCGCTTATTGAGCTTCTTAAAGTTGATACTTTAAAGACTGGAGAAGATGTAGTGTGGAGAATTGACTTTGAAGTAAAGTTTGACAATAGCCAGATGGAGATTAAAAATAAAATAATTAAAGCTTTCAATGACGCAAAATTTCAACCCCCAAAACCTGAGGAGCTGATGAAATCCTTTGGAAAAGAAGAAAAGGCAGCAAGGATAGTTTTTAATGCCCTTGTTGATATGGGTATTATCATTAAGATTAACGAAGATATCTATTTAACCTCAGACAACTTTAAAGAGGCAAAAGAAAGTGTCATACATTTTATTGGGGCAAGGGGAGAAATTACGGCGGCTGAATTCAGGGATTTAATAGGCTCAAGTAGGAAATATGCGATTTCTATACTTGAATACTTCGATTCTATTAAGTTAACAAAAAGAATAGGGGATAAAAGAGTAATGATGTAGGCATTTTCCATAGAAAAACAGAAGTTTCGCAGCTAAAAAAATAAATAGGGCGTAGCCCCTTGATATGTAATGGTTTAGATGAATAATAATTGAAATATGTAAATTCCGATTTTTACTGG
>NZ_SOAZ01000009.1 GCF_004364155.1 Fonticella tunisiensis
TATGTTAATATGGAACTGGCGTTATGATGGCAAACGGTGTTCGCCACTACATTTATGTTTATGTTAATATGGAACTGGCGTTATGGTGGCGAACGGTGTTCGCCACTGCGATTATGTTTATGTTAATATGGAACTGGCGTTATGGTGGCGAACAGTGTTCGCCACTACATTTATGTTTATGTTAATATGGAACTGGCGTTATGGTGGCGAACGATGTTCGCCACTGCGATTATGTTTATGTTAATATGGAACTGGCGTTATGGTGGCGAACGGTGTTCGCCACTACATTTATGTTTATGTTAATATGGAACTGGCGTTATGGTGGCGAACGATGTTCGCCACTACGGTAATGCTTTGTTAGATGGGAAAGCTGCATAAAAAAAAGGTATTCGTAAAAACCCTTTTAAATCCTTCAGATACTTCGTCCCTAAAGCTGTTAAATTCACAGCTCAATCTATTTATAACTTCCAGTAAAGTATCAAATTGCTTATTTTCCAAAGTATCACCTCTTAATCATATTTTATATAGTTGATATAAACGTCGTCCTTTCGTCAAGGCTGTTTACTGTCATTATATATAATATCTATTTATATAAATGTGGTTAAAATATTATTATCAAAAGCTTTTGTACTCAAGCAAAAAATTTTTATTTTTTCATCCCATCCAATTGCATTTTAAATACTATTGCTCTATAATTAATTTGTTTGTAAAAATGCATATAAACCTTGAAACATCAAGGGCTTGATAGATATATAAGAAAGAGGGTGCCAGGTAAATTGTATAAGATGGATCAAACTAAAACGCCTATTTTCGACGCACTTATGGAGTATTATAACAGAGAAACGATTCCCTTTCATGTCCCAGGACACAAGAAGGGATGTGGAATGGATGACAAGTTTAAGAATTTCGTTGGCTGCAACATTTTATCCATAGACGTTACTGTTTTTAAGCTTGTTGACAGCCTTCATCACCCAACGGGCCCTATAAAGGAAGCGATGAAGCTTGCGGCGGATGCCTATGGCTCCGATATGGCATTTATTTCAATACACGGAACCTCCGGCGCCATACAGGCGATGATTTTAAGCGTAGTTGGGGAAGGGGATAAGATAATAATCCCAAGAAACGTTCACAAGTCCGTTACTGCAGGCATAATTCTAAGCGGTGCAATACCCGTTTATATGCAGCCTGAGATAGATAAAAACATTGGAATAGCCCATGGGGTAACCCCCGAAACCGTTGAGGAAACTTTAAGGGCCAATCCCGATGCAAAGGCGGTTTTAATCATCAACCCAACCTATTACGGGGTGGCGACGGATATCAAAAGGATAGCGGATATTGTTCACAGCTACAACATCCCTCTTATCGTTGATGAGGCACACGGGCCACACCTTGGTTTTAACGATAAACTCCCGATTTCTGCAATGCAGGCAGGAGCTGATATGTGTGCCCAGAGCACCCACAAGATAATAGGATCCATGACGCAGAGCTCCTTCCTTCAGGTTAGAAAGGAAAGGATTGATATAAACAGGGTTCAGCAGGTTATGAACCTTCTTCAGACAACAAGCCCATCATACCCTCTTATGGCATCCCTTGACGTTGCAAGGATGCAGATAGCTACAAAGGGCAGGGAGCTTTTGGATAGGGCCATTGAGCTTGCCCAGTATGCACGGGCTGAGATAAACAAAATTCCAGGCCTTTACTGCTTCGGTGAAGAGATCCTTGGAAAGCCGGGGGCATATGCCTTTGACCCTACAAAAATTACGGTAACGGCAAGGGGCCTCGGCCTTACGGGATATGAGCTTGATCAGATGCTTGCAAACGAATACCATATACAGATGGAGCTTTCAGATCTATACAACATCCTTGCCGTAGGCTCATTCGGCGATACGAAGGAAAAGATGGACAGCTTCATAAATGCCCTCGGGGAAATAAGTTCAAAATACTATGGAACAAGGCCCGTTAAGGGAGAGGTTTTGGACGTTCCTGGAATCCCTGAGAGGGCCCTTACACCAAGGCAGGCCTTTAACGGAAAAAAGAAGAGCATCCCTCTTTCCGAGAGCATTGGGAAAATATCTGCAGAGTTTCTTCTGGCATATCCTCCCGGAATTCCAATTGTCTGCCCCGGTGAGGTTATAAACAGCGAGGTAATAGAGTACGTAAAGGCCCTTAAGGAGGCAAACCTCTACGTTCAGGGTACTGAGGATCCGGATGTTGAATATATTAAGGTTGTTGAAGTATAAAAGCCCCGCCGCAGAGCCGGCAGGGCTTTATGCCCTTACCATGCTTATTTTATGGTTTATGTTTTCCCTGTCCATTTCCCTTAAAAACCTCATGTATTCCTCTTCACTCATATCAATAACCTTTGAATAAACGTTTATTACCCTCTTTAAATAGTTGATTCCATATTCAAGCTTTGTAAGGCCCTCAACAACGTCCCTTCCCATGAACCTGTATTTGAACTTCTTCTTTCTCCTTGCCGCTTCCCTTTTTATTTCATCGTAATAGTTTATACCCTTTGCTATGAGCTTGACGCGCTGAAAATTCTTTAACAGGGCCCTTCTGTAGTATATGGCTATTTCATCCATAATGGACTTGTTGAAAACCACGCTGTCATTTTCAAAGCTTTTAACCCTGTCAACAAGCTCCTTAAGTACCCTGTTGTTTTCCCTTTTAAGACCCGGAAGCTTTGACAATATACTTTCCACAACATCCGTTCCCTTAACATTCTCATTTTTAAGTATCTCAAGTCCCCTTTTCATCTGGGCAAAGTCCCTCTCCTCCTTCTGAATTTCCTTCTCGGGAGTTATCGCCCTTGGAATGCTTCCGGCATAGGTTTCGTCGAAGAAAACCTCCATGTTGTATGCAAGGGCTGCAAGTTCCTTTATTATCCTTCCATCGGTAACGGCTTTTCCATCTTCGGTTATGAAAACCACACCTAATATTCCCTTTCTTATGGTTCCAAGGAAGACCCTGTTATAAACTATCTCCCTGTATTTTTTCCCCTCAAACTCTATTGGATAGGAGACCCTTCCTATTTCCCCCTTCTTCATGTACCTCTCGGCAGCTTCCTTATAAATTCCCTCCGCCTTCATGAAAACAAGCATGTTTAACCCTCCTGTGTGCCTTATCTGGCCTTTTCACTTATGGATTTGTAAGCCATCTTTGCTAAATAAATGATGATTTTTATGGCTAAATATATTCCAAAGGCTTCAATAAATCCCCAAAGCCCTGCAACGATATCGCTAAACTCCATATTCCCTCTACCGGTTATCTTTTGTTCTATTTCAAGGGCAAATACGAATACTATTAAAACGGTAAAGGTGTAAATAAATGATATTATCGATATGCTGTATTTAGCCAGCGCCTTAAAGGTTACGTCCGTAAAGAAATATAATACAATTCCTATAAGTCCTACAATTATAAAGTGGAGCTGCTTGTCATTGAAGTTGTAGCCCAGCTGATTTGACATGGCCAAAAGAAGGTCATGTATATCGTTTGTAAAGTTTGATAAAAGTTTTATGATTTGTGCCATTTTCCCCTCCTTCCTGCTGTAATATTATATTATCATATAAAAGGTCGGGCAACAAACTTGTAACGATCATTGACTGCTTAAAAATAAGCCCTCATCGGGGCCTTTAATTTTAGCACTTAAAGCCTTTAGGGCTCTTTAAATCGTTAGCCCTCATCATCTTTGGTGCTTTCGAACCATGTCAAAAGTGCAAGATGGAATATTACGACTACAAGGAAAAGGAATATTCCGTTTCCTATCTCCGGTACTAAAAGTTTAACTGCTCCAACGGATATGGATATTATTCCTGCGATAATAAGATTGGTTCCAACGGCCTCAGCTCCCTCTGGCGTCAATATTCTATTTCTTTCCCTGTCGGAATAAACTGCTATCCTTCTGTTAAAGGCTGTTAAGAAGCCTGTAATGCAGAATAAAACACCTGTAACTATGCAAAACCAGGACAATATTATCAATTTTACTCCCCCCGTTTAATGATTTATATATACTATGTTTTTAAAAAATAATGTGTTACCGGAGGAAGGCCTTTGATAATGCTTGTCCTAATTGTCATGGATTGCAAATAATTATGAACCGTCCCTGTTTTGATTATTGTTTGATTATTGAGGCAAGGGCTATTGAATAAAGCTTGGATTCGTGACTGTCGGCCCTTGAAACAAGGACAATCGGGCATTTTGCTCCCATTACAACCCCCGCCGACTTTGCCCCTCCAAAGTAGGTTAAGGATTTTCCAAGTATATTACCCGCCTCTATGTTTGGAACCAGAAGTATGTCCGCATCACCTGCAGCGGGGCTTTTAATTCCCTTGTGCTCTGCCGCAGCCCTTGATATGGCATTATCAAGGGCAAGGGGGCCATCTATTATGCAGTCCTTTATCTGTCCCCTCTGGCTCATCTTTGACAGGGCTGCAGCATCAAGGGTTGACTGCATACTTGGGTTTACTGCCTCAACGGCACAGAGGGCTGCAACCTTAATGGGATTTACACCAAGGGCCTTTGCAACCTTAACTGCGTTTTTAACTATTTGAACCTTTTGATTTAGGTCGGGATACGTAACCATTCCCCCGTCCGTCATGAATAAAAGCTTATGGTAGGATGGTATGCTGTAGACCATAACATGGCTCAAAAGTTCCCCGCTCCTTAGGCCTGTTTCCCTGTCAAGGGCTGCCCTAAGAAGATCGGATGTAGCCACAAGGCCCTTCATGAGAATATCTGCCTGCCCACTTGATACGATTTGAACAGCCCTTACTGCAGATTCCCTTACGTCCTTTGAATCTACGATTTCATAGTTTGCAGGGTCTATATGCTTTTCCTCTGCGATCTCCCTTATCCTATTCCTGTTGCCAACGAGAACTGCCTCTATTATACCGAGTTTTCTTGCAGCATCAACGGCAAGAAGAACATCTTCATCCTCTGCAGCCGCAACAGAAAGCTTCATCCTTTCCTTCTTTTTTGCAATCTCTAAAAGCTCATGGAAGTTTCTAACCAAAGGCATCACGCTCCTTTTAGTTCTACAAGTATATTTTAACAGACATGCTTCATATTTGAAATATTGCCATAAAAATCACCGGGGAGCTCTAAACATCATCATATTTTAGATCCCCCCTGATTCTCCTATGATACGAAGGCCCCTGTCCCACCAACTGCCGGAGAGATTGAAGGCTGCACTAATCCCGTTGCCCTTCTTGTAACAGATTCCCTTAAAAGTGCAGCGGTGAGTGTCAAAGCTGCTATTAAAGTTATTAAGGACCCTATGATCTTCATTCTGTTTGCCGCTGTTGTAACTCCAGGAGCTATCTGTTGCTCCCGGGCCTCCCTGAATGACGCATAGATAAAAAGACCGATTGCAATGAGCTTCAAATAGGCACCGAAAATTAAAATCTGGTCGTCTCTTGTTGTGACGTCTATAAAGGTACCTGAAAGCAAAAGATATTGTCCAATCCTTACCGCAGTCCTGGTTTGCTCACTAACGGGTGGAACTCTAGTTAAAAGATTATTCATATAAGTTCTCACCTCCCCTTAATATATAATATTAAGATACAGGAAAGGTGGTTTCTAATATCATCCGTTGTTCTACTCTACTCTGAAAAATATTTTCATTCATATTGGTGAACAATTATACATCTGCGGCGCTGGAGATTCACCATTTGCTGACTGTTTTCCGCCCTTATTATTGCATGTTTTAATTAATTGTTTTATAATATACCCGTGTGAGGTATAGGAGGTGAGCTTATGCCATTGTTTAACTACGAATGCGAAAACTGCGGCAAAAAGTTTGAGGAGTTTGTTATGTCCTCAAGTGAGAAGGTTTCTTGCCCTAATTGCAAAAGCGAAAAGGTGAAAAAGCAGCTTCCTACAAGGCTATGCTCCGCCGGAAGCGACGAGGGGGCCAACGCTGGAGGAAGAGGCTGTGGATGAGGAATATAGGGGGCAGCAGTTGCTGCTAAAGAATTTGCAGGCACTTATGTGCCTGCAAATTTCATTACTTCTTAATTATTATTGAAGCTGAGCTGTTATCAGAAGCTTGATGGGCTATCTCAATAGTTAAACCATACTTTGGAATGTTACGCCCAAGCTCCGGTATTTCAGGGTTTGAATAATCACGCCTGTCATCAAATTTAGATTCTGTGAATCGGTAGGTATCCACTGCTGTTCTTCCATAAGTTTCAGTAAGGTCTACATTCACTTCAGCTTCCTTATCCTTGCTGAAGGCAGCGTCATGCATCTGATACTTTCCACTTGTAAGGGCAGGTTTTAGTTTTGGATCCGTCCACTGCCATAATACGCTGTGCTGGTCTGCGTCAACTATTCCAAGGTATCCATCTCCAGGATGATATCCTGTCCAGTTATCTGTATAATATTCATCCACATACCAAAGGACCATACCTGGATCGTATGAAAATACCTGTCCAAGTGTTGATATGTGTGCAAGGCCAGTGTCTACTCCGTGGTGGTTTCTCCACTCAACAAGGTAGTAGTGTGGTGCATAAACTGTTCCTGTACTTTTTTCGAAACCATTAAATGTGAACTTTGGTGCCTCTTCTGCATCATCTGAAAGAACAACGCTCCCCTCAGATACAACCTGAATGTCATCTACATAGAAGCCTGCTCCAAAGGAATAGGAGTCGGTAGCATATTCAAACTTAAGCTCTATATTCTTTCCAGCAAAGGCTGAAAGGTCGAATATACCATCTACCCAGCCATTTGATGCTCCTGTTATACCGTGTGGTACAACAACATCTCTTCCCTCTACACCTTCAGTTGTTGTTATATTTCCCTGAATATATGTCCATTCATTTGTTCCAACCTCTCTTGCTTGGACTGATGCAAAGTCCCATCCCTCTTCGATATCATACCAGGTCTTGAACTTGAGAGTTGCTGATGCCTTGCCCGTCAAATCAACGCTGGCAGTCATATTTGTTAATATTGGTGTCCCATCGCTTCCCTTTCCACCCCAGTAAGCGTATTTTCCGCTTGCAGGAACGGTTATTTTGTGAGCCTTATCGGGAAGGCTTATCCTTACAACCTGTCCCTCCTCATCTGCTTGTCTGAGGGTTATCCTTGCTCCAGCACTTGTTAGTTTGTCGTAATCGATGTTTACAGCCTTCTGCCAGTTGCCTCCATAAACCGCCTGGAAGAACTGCTTTGCATATGGACTGAAGCCGGAAGGCTCTGTTCCAGGTATCTTTCCTGCCCAGCTTCCGGAGGACATAATTGACCAGTATGATATGGGCTCTCCAGCGGCTGAGCTGTAGATCGTGTCATACTCATCCGGAAGGCCAAGGTTGTGGCCAAATTCATGGGCAAATACACCTGACGCTCCATCCTCAGGCTCTATTGTATATGCGTATGCAGCAAGTTTGCCTCCCCAATATGATACTTCAGTGCTGGTATTTGGAATGGGGTATACTCCACCCAGATTCCAACTGTGGGACCATATTGCATTGCTTCCAAGGCTTCCACCGCCTGCTTCCTCTCCAACGCCTGCATGTATAACCATGAGATAGTCGATTATTCCATCGGGCTCGTTTAGGTTTCCATCGTTGTCCAGGTCATATATGTCTTCCTTGTCAAAGTCGTTAAGGTTTATGCTCGGGTCCTTTGCCGCAAGCTGAAGGGCCTGTGCAACTGCCGTTCTAGGCCTTGCATCGTTACCGCTGTCTCCAACGTTGCCTCCATAATATGCAGCGCTTTGAGGCAATGTGTACCATCCGGCAACCTTGCCTTCAACTACGAGGCTTCCACCGGACTGTTCCCTATAGTATTGCTTCATTGATATCAGCTTCTCGCCGTTTGGACCTGTATAACCATCATCCCCAAATATCATGTCCTGGAAATGTTCATGGCTGTAGTCTTTGTAGTACATATCCGTTTCATTTGCCTGAATGCTGTTGTGCTTATAGTCGCTGTATTCAACGAGGAGCACTAAAATATTAACCTTCTTTGGATTTAAATCGGGCTTGCTCTTTTCAAAGACATACTTTTGAACTCTTTGACTTTGTTTTGCCTTAAGATTCCTTTCCATCTTTAAAGGCTTCTGCTTTTGATTTCCTTTGGAGCGCTCCTGCATATACTTTATGTATGCTTTATGGGCTTCTTCATATGCAGCATCCTTTGGGATCTTTCCTTCTATCTTTAGCATTTCGATTATCTTTTCTTCATTTGCAATGGAAAGGTCTACAGGCCCTCCGTTTTTATAGAATTGGTTTTCAGCGTATGAAGGGGCATTTTGGCCTTCTTCGGCATATGCTGAAGGGCCCTTTGCTGCAAAGGTGCTGGTGCTTCCTAGAAGTAAAAGCAGTGATGTCACGCCAGCCAGAATTTTTTTGTTCATCTTCATTCCTTCCTTTCATTTTAGGATTTTAAAGCACTGATTTTTATTGTGCTTTAATGCTTTAGTATAAATATATATTCATTATATTTTACTAAATTCCTTCCTTTTATGGTAATTTTTTAAATTAAAGGGACGGTTCATAAATTTTTTTAATTATAAAAAGTTAATAACCGTCCCTTATAATTGAAAATAATTATCATTTCCTCTTGAAAACTCTTTGACGCTATCATATAATGTTTTTATAAACGATGCAGGAGGTGAACTTATGTCACAATCCAAGTATGTATGTCCAAGATGTGGAAGAACATTCGATGAACCTAAAGAATCCTGCCCTCACTGCTCAGGTGAAGAAAACAGGCCAAAGGCTCGGGAAAAGGGCTGTGGATGTGGCTGTGGCTGCCATTAATACAGCAAATATGCTGTATACATATAAAAAGGAAGCATCCTGTGTAGTACACAGGATGCTTCCTTTTTATATGGCCTTTGAACTGTCTGATGTATCCTTCGCAAATTTAAAACGGGATTGGGTTTCCTCTCTTCTATGCAGCACCTTGTTTAATATCTCATACAGGTATTCAAGCCTTTCCCTGCTTAAGGGCTCCACTCCCTCAAGCCTGTACTTTATATTTAGCTTTTCATACTTGTTCACACCATGGGTGTGGTATGGTAAAAGTTCCACCTTTTCTACGTTTGGTATTGTGTTTATATATTCGGCAAGTCTTCTTATATGCTCTTCTCCATCTGTTATACCAGGAACCACAACATGCCTTATCCAGAGTTTGGTGTTGTTTCTCTTAAGGGCCTCAAGAAACTCCAAAAATCCGTGCCTTCCCTGTCCTGTAAGCTTTTTGTGCTCGTCTTCATCTATATGCTTTATATCGAGGAGAACAAGGTCTGTATATTTCAATATTTCATCATACTCCCCGAGGCCGTATCCTGAAGTATCAAGGGTTGTATGAATTCCCTCCTCCCTGCACATCCTGAAAAACTCCGCAACGAATTCCGGCTGGAGGAGAGGGTCTCCCCCGGAGAGGGTTACCCCACCTCCGGAGTTTTTAAAATAAGGCATATATCTTTTAACTTTTTTTAAAAGCTCCCCTGTTGTTATCTCATAACCGCCATCCAAATTCCAGGTATCGGGATTGTGGCAGTAGGCACATCTCAGCTTACAACCCTGCATAAAAACCACAACTCTGACTCCAGGTCCATCGACAAGTCCCATGGTTTCTATGGAGTGAATCCTTGCCTTTTCCATAATATTACATCCTTTCGTGGAAGGTTCTCTTTATAACCTCAAGCTGCTGAGCTCTTGTAAGTCTGTTGAAGTTTACAGCGTATCCTGAAACTCTTATTGTAAGTGTTGGATATTTTTCAGGATGTTCCATAGCATCCTCAAGGGTTTCCCTGTTAAGAACGTTTACGTTTAGGTGGTGTGCACCCTGGGCAAAGTATCCGTCCATTATTCCAACGAGGTTTTTCTTTCTTTCTTCCATGTCCTTACCAAGTGAATCAGGAACAATTGAGAATGTGTTTGAAACTCCGTCCTGACAGCTTGTGTATGGTATCTTGGCAACTGAGTTAAGTGAAGCAAGTGCACCGCTTGAATCCCTTCCGTGCATTGGGTTTGCTCCTGGTGCAAATGGCTCTCCTGCCTTTCTTCCATCAGGTGTTGAACCTGTCTTCTTTCCGTAAACAACGTTTGAAGTAATTGTTAGTATTGAAAGTGTGTGTATAGCGTTTCTGTAGGTCTGGTGCTTTCTAAGTTCAGTTATGAACTTGTTAACGAGTTTTACAGCTATTTCGTCAACCCTGTCGTCGTCGTTTCCGTATTTCGGGAAGTCTCCTTCAACTTCAAAGTCAACTGTTATTCCGTTTTCTCTTATTGGCTTAACCTTTGCGTATTTAATAGCACTAAGTGAGTCAACAGCAACTGAAAGTCCTGCTATGCCAAAGGCCATAAGCCTTTCAACGTTGGTGTCATGGAGTGCCATCTGTGATGACTCATAAGCATACTTGTCATGCATGTAGTGAATTACATTCATTGTGTTTACATAGAGGCCAGCAAGCCATTCCATAACCTTTTCATAGTTTGCAAGCACCTTATCATAGTCAAGTACTTCGTCTTCTATCCTTTCAACAACGTCTGTTACCTTAATTCCAAGCTTTTCGTCCACTCCACCGTTTATAGCGTAGAGAAGTGCCTTTGCAAGGTTAGCTCTTGCTCCGAAGAACTGCATCTGCTTGCCTATCTTCATAGCTGATACGCAGCATGCTATACCGTAGTCATCTCCGTAGATCGGTCTCATAACGTCGTCGTTTTCGTACTGAACTGAGTCTGTCTTTATTGATATTTCAGCACAGAACTTCTTGAAGTTTTCTGGAAGGTTCTGTGACCAGAGAACTGTCATATTTGGTTCCGGTGCTGGTCCAAGGTTTATAAGTGTGTGGAGGAATCTGAAGCTGTTCTTTGTTACAAGGGTTCTTCCGTCAAGGCCCATACCTCCGATTGATTCAGTTACCCAGGTTGGGTCCCCTGCAAAGAGCTCGTTGTATTCTGGAGTTCTAAGATGTCTCATAAGTCTAAGCTTTATAACGAACTGGTCTATAAGTTCCTGAGCCTCTGCTTCTGTTATAACGCCGTTTTTGAGGTCCCTTTCAATGTAGATGTCAAGGAATGTTGATACCCTTCCAAGTGACATGGCTGCACCGTTTTGCTGCTTAACTGCTGCAAGGTATGCAAAGTATACAAACTGAACTGCTTCCTTAGCGTCCTTTGCCGGCTTTGATACGTCAAATCCATAGGATGCTGCCATTTCCTTTATTTCGTTAAGAGCGTTTATTTGCTCTGTTAATTCTTCTCTAAGCCTTATAACTTCCTCTGTCATAGCTCCGTCAAGGGCCTTCTTGTCAGCCTTTTTCTTTTCTATAAGGAAGTCTGCACCGTAGAGGGCAAGCCTTCTGTAGTCGCCTATTATTCTTCCTCTTCCGTATGCATCTGGAAGTCCTGTTATAATACCAACCTTTCTTGCTGTTCTCATTTCATCGGTGTAAGCGTCAAATACTCCCTGGTTGTGTGTCTTTCTGTACTTTGTAAAGATCTCAACTATTTCGTCGCTTACTTTATATCCATAGGCTTCTGCAGCCTGAACTGCCATTCTTATTCCGCCCCATGGATTTACTATTCTCTTTAGTGGAGCGTCTGTCTGCCATCCAACTATTACTTCGTTTTCCTTGTCCATGTATCCTGGCTTATATGCTGTTATACCTGAAACTGTTTCTGTATCGATATCTATTACACCCTTTTTAAGCTCTTCCCTTAAAAGTTCCTCTGACTGAGCCCATATCTTCCTGGTTCTTTCTGTTGGTCCTTCAAGGAATGAAGAATCTCCTTCGTATGGTGTATAGTTTTTCTGAATAAAGTCCCTCACGTCAATTTCTTCTGTCCAATTTCCTTCTTTAAAACCATTCCATTGTTCAAATTTCATTTATATACCTCCCTACCTCTTAAGGATATGTAACTTTCCTTACACTTCTATTATAATAGTTTTATTTATCTGTATCAATATATGTTAAACATTTTATTTACTTATTTTTTATATACTGTCTTAATGCTGTTATATTAATTTTATTTTCCTGTGTTATACTCTGTTTTTCATAATATTTTATAGGAATTCATGTTTATTTATTATCAAATAAGAATATTTTTCCATGACTCCTCAAAAGGAAAAAGGGGGACAGTTCACAATTTTTCCCTTTCATGTTGATTAAAAAATAATCCCCGGATGGCAACCACCCGGGGGTTATGGTTAATATCTTATCACACCTTTTCCAACGCTCTTTACGTCCCTGCACCCTGTGAGTATCATTGCAGACTTAAGTTCATTTGCTATCTTATCAACGTATGTCCTAACGCCTTCATCGCCGCCTCCGAAGGATGCCGTTACAAATGGCCTTCCTATTAGAACAGCGTCTGCTCCAAGGGCCAGCATCTTAAGAACATCAACACCGCTTCTAACACCGCCGTCGGCAAGTATTGTAATCTTACCCTTAACGGCAGCGGCAATCTCGGGAAGAACCTCTGCAACTCCCGGTGTCTGATCAAGAACCCTTCCTCCATGGTTTGATACAACTATGGCCGCTGCTCCTGTTTCAACTGCAAGGAGGGCATCCTCCACAGTCATTATTCCCTTGAGTATGAAGGGGAGGTTTGTGCTTTCAACAAGCTCCCTTATTTCCTCAACTGTTTTCGGCCCAACGGGCTTTCCATGGAGTGCAAGTGTTATAAGACCTGCAGCGTCTATATCCATTCCAACTGCAAAAACCCCTGCTTCCTCAGCCATTTTTATCTTCCTTATGGCTTCTTCATTCTTCCATGGCTTTATAAATGCAATTCCTTCCCCGCCTGCTTTTTTCAGCTCCTCAAGGTTGGTTGGAAGAAATGCATCAACTGCAGTATCTCCAACCATTGGGTAAATACCTGAGTCAAGGCATCCTTTAATTACCCATGATATATATTCCCTTTCAGTAAACTTCCCTCCCATATTAAGGGTTGTCCCTGAAACCGGCGCCGCAAAAACAGGTATTCTAAGCTTCTTTCCAAAGAGTTCGATTGTCATATCCGGGTCCTTTGCGTCGTGGATCGTCCTCATGTTGAGCTTAACCCTTTCGAGGGCTTCATAGTTTGCTGTAAAGGACTTTCCTGTGCCAGTTCCTCCCATACCCGGAACCTCTCCCGCACATACCTTTCCGTTGCACGCAGGGCATACCCTGCAGCTTCCCTGAAGGTTTTCCCTTGCTGTTTTTAATAGTACATTATAATCCATAAAGATCCCCCCACCTTTTTTATTCATAGAAAATTATATATCAAAGGATGAAATTGTCTATAATATTCTGTTAAAATGTAAAATTTAATCCTTAAAGGTATCTTTTTTCTATTATAGCACCATTTTCTACGTTTATAAATTTAACTTCACCGTTTTCAAAGAGGGCCACCGATGGAAGGCCGTCCCCCTTGGGAACTGAAACGCTTCCGGGGTTTATAAAAAGCGTATCTAAAAAGGCTTCACACCTTCTTATGTGGGTATGGCCCGTTATAACCATATCTGCCCTGTAAACCCTTGCTATATCCCTTAAAGCGTCGTCATCAACATTATGGCCATGGGTTACTATAAATCTTATGTTATCCCTTTCATAAACTATGTACTCCGATATGATGGGAAGGTTCAGGACCATGAGGTCAACGTCCGCATCGCAGTTTCCCCTTGCAATAAGCATTGGAATTTCATTTCTTTTTATCTCCTCCACAAGCCTTGGAGGGTTATAACCTTCAAGAATCGGATTTCTCGGCCCGTGATACAAAACATCCCCTGCACAGAGAATCATATCACAGCCCTCAAAGTATTTCAGGGCCTTTTTAAACTGCCCAGGATATCCATGAATGTCGCTTATAATCCCAATCTTCATATATTCATTCCTCCCTTTGTTTTGCTCATTACATAAACGTTTTTATATTTTCCTTCTTTAAACGTCCTGTCCTTTAATAATCCTTCAACTTCAAACCCCAGTGATTTATAAAGGTTTATTGCAGGCCCATTATCCTCCTCAACATGTAAATATACAAGATGCATGTTCATGCTGTTGAATATAAAATCAAGGGCCGTCTCTACAGCATCCCTTCCATAGCCCTTTCCCCTCTGATTTTTGTCATATATAGCTATTCCAATTTCGCAGTTTCTATATTCCCATCTTATTTTATCGATTATAAAAAGTCCGATTGGCCTATGCTCAGGGCTGTCGATTATGAATACCTTCTTGTACCTGTCCTCATCAGCCTCAAGCACAAAGGAATCTGCATATCTTTTTGAAATTGGGTATATTATATCGAGGTGCTCGGTGCATTTCCTGTCATTTAGCCAGGCGGATATTATCCTTGCATCCTCCAGCTCCACCGCCCTTAAAAAGACTTTTTTACCGCAAAGCATAAAAACACTCCCTTCATTTCTATTATAATACGAATCTGGAGCATCTCAACCAGGAATGGAAAAAACGGGGACGGTTCTCAATTGTTTTTTATTTTAAACAATTAAGAACCGTCCCCTGTTTCCTATTCTATCTTCCCGGGTTTTTAATTTTTTCAAATTCCTCCTTAATCTCCCTGAGCTTTTCCACATCCGTTAGAAGGGTAAGGCCTGTAAGGGCAAGGGCCTTAGAGGATAATATCAGGGCTTCATCGGCCTCCTTTGACCTTGCAGCCTGGCAGAACTCTACTGTGTGTCCCACAAGGGTGCTTGGGCCTATTTTAATATGGGGGTGGATGGTTGGCACAACCTGGCTTATGTTTCCTGCATCGGTTGAGCCTATACCCTTTTTATCATTTGGGAAGTCAATGGTTGATCCTAATAACTCGATGTTTTCTTTAAAAATCTCATCGAATTTCCTTACTGGAAGTAAATTGTCCACCTGGTTCTGGAAGGCGATTATGTTTACCTTTGCCCCTGTGGCAAGTGCTGCACCCTGGGCAATGTTTTTAACCCTGTTTGTTACCTCATTCAATTTTTCTCTGGTTGCGGCACGGATGAAAAATCTTGCCTTTGCATACTCAGGAACGATGTTTGGTGCATCTCCGCCGTGGGTTATGATTCCGTGTATACGCACATCGGGTGTTACATGCTGCCTCAGGGCATTAATGCCGTTAAAAAGCTGTATAACAGCATCAAGGGCATTTATTCCCTCTTCAGGACATGCCGATGCATGGGCAGGCTTTCCTATAAATTCAAAATCCAGAGGGTCAACTGCCAGGGAGTTTCCCGTTAAAGTGCTTTCGTTTGATGGATGTACCATCATGCATGCATCTATTCCCTCAAGAAGGTTGTGCCTGACAAAGCTTGCCTTGGCGCTGCCGTTTGGGCCTCCTTCCTCTGCAGGCGTTCCTAAAACAACAACCTCCCCGCCGGTTTCCTCTAAAATGCGGCTGAGTGCAATCGCAGCTGCTGTGCTTGCAGCGCCTATTATGTTGTGTCCACAGGCATGTCCAAGTCCCGGAAGGGCGTCATACTCAGCCAGAAACCCTATTGTTGGACCTCCCTTTGAAGTTGACTTTTTACGGGCTATAAAGGCAGTGGCATGTCCAGCGACACCGCCTTCAACCTGAAAACCCTCCCTTTCAAGGGTCTCCTTAAGCAGATTGGAGGCAAAGACCTCCTCGTTTCCAATCTCTGGATTATCATGTATGCTGTGGCTTATGTCTATATACTTTTCCCTGTTATTATCTATCTCGAATATTATTCTTTCTCTTAAATCCTCTATATTCGACACAAAAGCGCCCATTTTAATCCTCCTTTGATATTGGATAGAAAATCACGATTTAAATTCCCGGCCGGTAATTGGAATTTAAATAATAAAAACCTCTTCTTACATGATAAGAAGAGGTTGACATCCTATGATGCATCTCTTCTTATCTCCCAAGAAAACTCCTGCAGGATTTGGCACAGTATTCTAAAAAGAACCCGCTGCCGAGGCTTCATAGGGCCAGTCCCTCCACCTCTCTTGATAAGAAGGTTTATTCCTTTGTTTAAAATTGATGATACAGTTTTATTAAAACGTTGTCAATAAAAATTTTAAAAATTTAATGCTGCCCTTGGTTTAAAAATTTTTATTTTTCTGTTGACAACCTAAAAACAAGCCTTTATAATAACAACTAAACCAGCAAGTTCGCTGGCAGAAAAGTGAATACATATCCTTATCAAGAGAAACCGAGGGACTGGCCCTATGACGTTTCAGCAACCAGCATGTATCATGCCAGGTGCTAATTCCAGCAGAACGTAGTTCTGGGAGATGAGGAAGGTAACTTAAAAAAATACCCTTCCAGGGGTTTTTTTATGCTCAAATCCTCTTCGCCCGGGCGAAGAGGATTTTTTATTCCCCAATATCCTGAAAAATAGCGCGCGCATTTTTATAAAAATAATATGCCCTTGCTGAATGAGGGGTAGCACTGAAAGGAGGAAATGGATTGATTTTATTACAGGATGTTAAAAAGTCCTATTTTAGTAAAAATAATACTGTACACGCATTGAAGAAAGTAAATCTACATATAAGGCGTGGTGAAATATTTGGAATAATTGGCTACAGCGGTGCAGGCAAAAGCACCCTTATTCGATGCATCAACCTGCTCGAAAGGCCTACTTCAGGCAAGGTTTTTGTTAACGGTATAGAGTTAACATCCCTCTCTGAAAAAGAACTTAGAAAAAGCAGGGAAAAAATAGGTATGATATTTCAGCACTTTAATTTGATGAACAGCAGAAACGTTTTTAAGAACGTAGCCTATCCTCTAAGGGGAAAGGGCCTATCAAAGGATGAGATAAGGGATAGGGTTTTCAGTCTTTTAGAGCTGGTTGGTCTAAAGGACAAGGCATATTCCTATCCTTCCCAGCTAAGCGGAGGGCAAAAGCAAAGGGTTGCCATAGCAAGGGCACTTGCAAACGATCCTGAGGTGCTGCTGTGCGATGAGGCTACATCTGCACTGGACCCTCAGACAACCCAGTCCATACTGAGGCTTTTAAAGGACATAAATGAAAAGCTCAACCTGACAATAGTTTTAATAAGCCACCAGATGGAGGTTGTTAAGGAAATTTGTAATAGAATAGCCGTGATGGAAAATGGAGAGATAGTAGAAGAGGGTAACATTGTAGATATATTTTCAAACCCGAAGGCAAACATCACCAGGGAGTTCATAGCCAGCGCCATGCACTACGACAAAATATATGAAATCCTTGATAGGGACCCATTCATCAGGGATTTATCAAAGGATGACGTTGTTGCAAAGATATCCTTTGTAGGACAAAATACCGGACAGGCATTTATATCAAAAATATCCATTGAATACAGGATACATGCAAGTATACTCTTTGGAAACGTTGAGAGCATCCAGGGAGTACCCGTTGGAAATCTTATAGTACACTTTACCGGTGAAAACGAAAAAATCCAAAGGGCCATAAAATATTTAGAGGACAGCGGTATAAAGGTGGAGGTGATCAAAAGTGATGGAGTTATTGAATTCTCTGATGCCAAACGTAATAGAGCTATTTCCTGATATGGTAAAGTCCCTTAAGGAAACTCTCATTATGGTTTCGGTGTCGGGACTTGTATCTGCAGCGCTTGGGATACCCATTGGGGTAACTCTGGTTGTTACAAGGGAAGGCGGCATATTGGAAAATAAAGTTGTATACACAGCAGTAGGAAAAGTAATAAACATCTTCAGGTCGATACCCTTTGTAATACTGTTGACAGCCATTATACCTATTACGAGGTTTCTGGTTGGTACTACCATTGGAATAAAGGGAGCCATGGTGCCATTAATATTTGGCTCCACCCCGGCAGTATCAAGACAGATTGAATCGGCACTTTTAAAGGTAGACCCGGGTGTTATTGAGGCTGCAAAATCTATGGGATCAAGCCCCCTTGAGATAATTTTCAGGGTTATTCTCATTGAAGGCCTTCCAGGCATCGTCTATGCCCTTACAATAACAACCGTAAGCTTAATAGGCTTCACCGCAGTTGCAGGCACAGTCGGAGGCGGTGGATTGGGCGACTTTGCCATCCGATATGGCTACCAGTACTTCAAAACCGATGTAATGATTGTAACTATTATAATACTTCTTTTGCTTGTAAACTTTGTACAAACCGTTGGTGAATTATTGCTAAAAAAATTAAACCACTAGGGAGGAACTAAAATGAAAAGATTTGTATCAATATTTTTAACACTAGTTTTAATGCTTGGAACCCTTGCAGGATGTACTTCTTCAAAGCCTGCCGCTTCATCACAGGGAGAAAAGAAGGTAATTAAATTAGGTATTACGGGAAACGACCCTAAGATATGGAATGAATTGAAAAAGAAGCTTGCAAAGGAAAACATAGATCTTCAAATAGTTTCATTCAATGATTATATACGTCCAAACATGGCCCTTGCCGAGGGTGAAATAGACGCAAACGCCTTCCAGACGATAGCTTATTTCAATAAGTTTAAGGAAGACCACAACCTCGACCTTACATCCCTTGGCTACACTGTTTTAGCTCCCATGGGGATGTACTCAAAAAAGATAAAAAGCCTCTCGGAGCTTAAGGATGGCGGTAAAATAGCTATACCAAACGACGCAACCAACGGCGGAAGGGCTCTTCTCCTTCTCCAGGATGCAGGGCTTATAAAGCTTAGGGATGGATCCGGCATTACTCCAACTGTAAAGGATATAGTAAGCAATCCCAAGAACCTTCAAATCGTGGAGCTTGTTGCAACTCAGATTCCCCGCTCCATAGATGACGTTGATGCTGCAGCTATAAACAATGGAGTTGCTGTAGATGCAGGATATAATCCAATAAAGGATTCCATCTATCTGGAGGATACTAAAAAGGAGAGCACAAAGAATTACTTCAACATCATTGCCGTTAGAACAAAGGATAAGGATAACCCAACCCTTAAGAGGTTAATAGAGGTATATCAGACGGATGAAACGAAAAAGCTTATAGAAGAAATCTATAAAGGTGCTGTAATACCTGCATTTTAAGGTTTAGCACCCCGGATATATCCGGGGTGCTGCTTATCAATCATTCAAAGTCAAATACTCTGTTTACGAACTTGCTGAGAAGCTCAACTGAAGCGTTTACATCATCCATGCTTACAACACAGTTTGGGCCGTGGACATACCTTGTTGCAACCGATATTCCAGCTGCCCTAACCCCAAAGTTTGACCTGTTTATGGCGCCTGCGTCAGTCCCTCCGGCGTAGATAACATCCCTCTGATACTTGATTTCGTTTTCTTCACAGCACTTTATCATTTCTTCAACAAGATACTCATCGCATATAACCGAAGCATCCGAAATCTTTACTGCAGTTCCTCCTCCAAGGGTGTTGCTTCCTTCGCCTGAATTTGGGAAGTCGTGTGCAACGGTAACATCAACTGCAATTCCAATGTCGGGGCTAATTCTGTTTGCTGCAACAGCAGCTCCCCTTAATCCCACTTCCTCTTGAACTGTGAATACGAAGTAAATGTCATTGTACGGATTTTCAATCTTTTTTAAAGCTTCAATCATGATGTAGCACCCTATTCTATCGTCTATTGCCTTTGATGTTATGTTGTTGTCCTTAAGTTCAACATAGTCACCTACGTATGCCGCCACATCGCCAACCTTTACATGCTTCACCGCCTCATCCTTTGACTTGGCGCCTATATCTATGTAGAGCTTTGTAATATCCGTCTTGACATCCTCAATCTTTGAAGTGCTTGAAATTATGCCAACTGTTCCATTTCTAAATTTCACTCTGCTCATTGGCGCTGCCTGAACCGGAATTCCTCCAAGGCCCCTGACCTTTAAAAGCCCCTTATCCTCGATCTTTATAACCTGAAAGCCTATCTCATCCATATGGGCTGCTGCCATTATCTTCTTTTTGTTTTCTCCTGTTCCCTTCTTATAAACGATGAGGTTTCCAAGGGCATCAACGGTTATCTCATCTGCATAGGGCTTTACCTCCTCACGTATGATCTCCCTGACTTCCTTCTCGTATCCACTTACTCCGAAGGCCTGTGTAATCCTTTCAAGTAACATATTTACTCCCCTTTCATTTTAAGATAATTTCAAAAAAAGAATTAGCAAAGTACTTGTCCGTCAAACAGCTGCGTATTAAATAAATAATATCACTATATTGTGCTGTTGTAAACGCTTAAATGTTGCGTTTCAATTCATCAAATCTCCTCCTCGGTTATGACCTTGATGCCATTTTTCAAAAACAATTCAGCTGTTACTCCGTTTCCTTTCTTCAGGCTTCCGCTAAAGGTTCCATCATATACTTTTCCGCAGCCGCAGGATGGGCTTTTAGATTTCAATATTGCAATTTTGCAACCGGCAGCCTTTGCTATTTTGAGGCTTTCCTCCGCCCCCTTTATAAAATGCTTCGTTACATCCTCCCCATCCTTATTTATAACCCTGGCCTTTCCCTTTAACACATCCGCTGCACTTCCGCCTGAAATTTCCGCAGGAACCCTTGGAGTTGGAAGGCCGCCCAGCTGTTCAGGACAAATAAGTACTGCCTTTCCCTCCCTAACAAGTTTATCGATTTTCTCGTTGTAATTGTTCCCTCCGTTATATTTGCAGTTAACCCCGCATAAACACGCACTTACTATATACATTAAAATCATCTCCCAACTTATATTATATGGTTATGTGCTTTAAAATACACCAGTGGGGACGGTTAAGAACATTTAATTCTCAAATAAAGAACCCATCCCAATTTCTGAAGGATACTGCAAACAATTGAGAACTGTCCCCCCTTTTTCCCGGTTTGCAAAAAACTCTTAACTGTCCCCTGTTTCCCAATGGGGACGGTTAATAACATTTAGCACTTCGTAAAAATTGTCTACACTGAGTGGCTAAGGGGGATGGTTAAAAGTTATTAACCGCCCCCCTTTTACACAAAATTGTCGAACCATTTCATTATATAATGAATATACAGATAATGGGGGATGAATGCAAGGAGTGGTATAAATGAATGAAACACTTTTATTGTGTACACGGCAGGTCTCAGTAAACAGTAAATTTCCGGATCAGAATTTTAAAGATGAAACCTTTCAAGCTGGAACCGACGGGGCCTACAATTATCGGAGTTTTATGTTTTTTGATATAATGAACTTACCGTTTAATATTAATGTTGTTTCAGCAAGGCTTGTAATTTATTTAATTGAAGATCTCTATAAATTTACAGGAAAAAAACTGTATATATACGGACTTCTAGATGACTTTGGGCACTTTACTACCTACAGCTTCCAGCCCCGTACCGAATCACGGTATGTAAAATTCAATATGAATATCAGATCTTCAGGACCTATGCAAATAGATGTTACAGACATCGTTAGAAAATGGAGGAACGGAAATCTTATAAATAAAGGTATTCTTTTAAGGGGGGATGAAAGAAGGCCATCCCTTATAACCCTTGGATCAGCCCATAATATGAATTACAATTTGATACCCAAACTAAAGCTTCAATACACAATCCCAGAACCCCCATCGATTCTTGGAAATATAGAAATTAAAACCTTCACCTGGTATTTAAGTTTTAGTGGTTCAGCAGTAACACCTGATATTGATGTAAGCGCCATTATAGAGGGGACCTTCTTTATTAAAAACCTCGGTCCCAATCAAGTTAAGGCAAATATAGAAGTAAGTTACGATGGATCAAACTGGTCAAAGGATACGGAGAGGGTAATTCCTCCAGGTACCACTGCAGCAATGGCGCCCCAGTACTATGGAAAGTTCTACAGGGTAAGGTTTACTTCTGCGGGCTCAACCGCTGTAGATATAAAATTTATTTATCAAGTATACAGATAAAAATGGCAAATTTGCATTCAGCTCTGGTTCTTATGTGGTATGCTGAAGGAAACATGGAGCAAGCTTGGAAAATGTAAAACAATTCTTGATGTTTAGGAGGGGGACAGGGTTGATTACAGTGAAGTTTAACAATCCTATTGATGAAATAGCAGTTGCTGCGACCATAAACGTGGAATTTCAAGAACAAACATTTGTACTTCCCATTCCTGGTACTGCCACAACCCCATCGATAGACGCAAGCAAATTAGTTAAGGGAACCTTCTTCGTAAAAAACACAGGAGCCATTCCGATAACTGCAACACTTGAGGTAAGCGGAGACGGTATAAGCTGGGTACCGGATACGGTTAAAAATGTTCCGGCAGGAAACGTTGAAGTGTTGGTACCTATAATGTATGGGAAGTATTATCATGTGGTATGTACCGCTGGCGGCGTCGGAAATGCAACTATAATTTTTTCATATCAGATTTATAGTTAACAGATGCAAAGCTCTTTGCTACCGAAAAGTAACAAAGAGCTTTGCATCTATACGGTCCCTGCCAGGATGTTTCTCATCATTTCTATCCCCTCAGCATCAATCCTGTCGAAAATTTTTATGGATCTTATCAGCTCATTGTATGCCATCTGGTAGAAGCCGTTCACATAATAAAGCTTCGCAAGGCCTAAAAGCACTTCATCACTTTCTATAAGGTTTAAAAATTGAAGTGCTTTTTCAAATATATCGAATTCGGATATTTTAAGCAGAATGTTTAAAAGGTCTAAAATTATGCTTAAGTATTCTCTGGATTCATCCTTATCAGCGCTAACGGGTTTGCAGTTTTTCCCTTCCATAATTTCTTTGAAGGTTTTATAGACAAGTACTGTTTTATTTCCTATAATCTCTTTATCTTTGCTTAGAAGCCTTGCAGCCCTTCTTGTATTGTTTGTTAGTATATGGCTTAAAAAAAGTTTGTTTATAGCTCTTTGATAAAATTCCCCGGATTTTATTTTTTTATAACACTCTATGGCTTTGTTAAAGTTCTTCAAATAAAAGAGACAGGTTCCCTTGTAGTATAAAATTTCCGGTGACTGGCCCATGAGTTTTTCAGCCTTTGTTATATATTCATATGCTATGTCATATTTTCTCTGTTTATAAAACACATTGGAGAGAGCCATGCAGGCTCTGCCGTCCAACCTTCCTCCAAACAAATCTTCAAGGGCAGATTTTATATAGTCAATATCCATGTTTCTCTCATACTTTTTAAAGAGTGCCTCAGCGATTATATAAAGGCATGGAGTATATCCTGGATTTAATTTCAAGGCTTCGATGCAGCATTTGTAGGCTTCATCATAGTCCTTCATATCCAGGTATATTTCAGATAATGCGCAGCAGGCTTTAAAGCTTCCTACGCCGGCCATGAGGGCTAAATTCGAAGGTGGTTCCCCCATTTCAATACATCTTTTAAATGATTTAATTGCAAGTGTAAATTTGTTTTGCCTGTGGTACAGGCATGCCTTTAAAAATTCAAGGTCGGTGAAATTCTCATAAATCCCGAGCCCTAAATTGATTATTTCCATTTCTTTATCGTACATTTCAAGTTCATCAAAACATATTGCCATCCTTGCAAGCAAATGGGGGCTGTACCCTGTGTCAGGGTTGAAGTTTTCATAGGTTTTCATGTAATATTCAAGGGCCTTTGAAAAATCTTTTAGTGCCAGGTACTCATTTCCCATGCAGAAAAATAAAAACTTGTTATCCTTTTCAAGCTCCAATGACTTTTCAAGAAGCTCAATATTCCTTCTACGCTTATTTTTTTCCGATACAGTTTTATTTAGGTATCCATAGTGATAAAACTTTATCCTTGCCGTTTCAATCCTGGCATCTTTGTTAACAGCCATTATATTGCATGCTATTTGTTCATGAACTGTCCCCAAAAATCTGTATTCCTTCTTGTTCTTTATAAGCCTTACATTCAGGTTCATAACGATATCATATCCCGGCCTATCCCCTACAAAGCTCAGGGTTTCCATGAAATATGCGTCAACGCCATCCTTTTTTGTAAGATCGATAAGTTTTTGAGCATCCTCCCTTACAAACTCATCATCGGCATCCATTATTAAAATCCAGTCCCCTGATGCCTTTTCAAGAGAAAAATTTCTTGCGTCACTAAAATTGTTGTTCCATTCAAAATAATATACCTTTGCACCATAGCTTTCAGCGATTTTAACCGTTGAATCCGTTGAACCGGTATCAACTACTATCATTTCATCAACGACGTCTTTGATGCTTTCAAGGGCTCTTCCTATATTTTCTTCTTCATCCTTTGCAATCATACAAAGGCTTATTGACATCCCCCATACCCCCTTATATGGTATGTTTGGGCTATCGGTTTTAATCGATAGCCCAATATCATTATCTATGGGCATTGTAAAATACTTCAAAGCTTCCTGCTGTGGATCCGGTGTCGAAATACAGCCTCGTGTATCTAAGATATTTAACAGTTGCCAGTGTAACCTTTCCAGTAGATGCTGCAACAAGAGTTTCTGTGCTGTCATCTACAAAGTAATCCTCAGTGTTAACGGGAGCTATTTGAAGTTTTACTGAAACTGCTCCTGCGCCGGTGTTCCTTACATAGAAGGAATATATTACATCCTGGGAGTTGTCAATTGTAAAGGCAATACCGGTACCTGTTGAAGTTATAACTGCACTTGCTGAAGTAAATACTGCACCGCTGGAAATAGTACCTACAGTGTCTGTACCCTGTGTAAGGCTTCTGATATTGAAGTTGTTTGCACTTACGCTTACAGTATCGGTACTTACTGACAAGCTTCTTATGCTGAAGTTGTTTGCGCTCACACTTACTGTGTCAGTGCTTACTGTAAGAGGCCTGATATCAAAGCTGTTTGCGCTTACGCTTACCGTATCGGTGCTTACTGTAAGAGGCCTGATATCAAAGCTGTTTGCACTAACGCTTACTGTATCGGTACTTACCGACAGGCTTCTTATGCTGAAGTTGTTTGCGCTTACGCTTACTGCACCGTTTGCATCCAAACTAAGAGACTGCAGATTTGCACCGTTTAATCCATACACCAGTACTTTTAACTGACTGGCGACATCATTAAAGACTAGATTATTAGGCATGGAAATCTCCCCCCAAAAATTCTTTATTTCTTACAATCAACTCAAGCCCAGTCATCCTTTGTTCAGTATATAATATGATATATACGACAAAATTGCTTAAATGCATATAAATTTTCAGCAAAAGATATATTAATTCAGACATTTTTCTCGCCTTTAAACTGCCGCAAAAAACGATGTTGTCTAAAAAGTATTTATGTAGGCAAAATGTATTCCATTCACTGCCGGTCTCTAAAAAGAAATTCTAAACTTAAGATGGCTGTAAAGCCAAGTGATTTCGTTTAATAAGCTTCGGTTAAACACAACGAAATACACTGTGATTTTGCAGCCATCCCTTAATCATTTCACCTTTTTAGAACCCCTGCTCTTTTATCATCTCTTAAAGAAACTGTCAAAAACATCCTTTATTTTGTTCAGTTCATCCTTTCCCAGGCCGTGGTGGCATCCAATATAAAAACCGCTTCTGTTAATCCATTTTGCGACGGGATAGTCATCCTCAATATTTCCGAAAATCCTTTTATATACCGGTTGATTTAAAAGCGGAAGCATAGGCCTTGTCTCGATATTGTTTTTTTCCAAAAATCTCGTAAGCTCATCCCTTGTAAAGGTACTGTTTTTTCTCACAACGATTGGATACATCATAAAGGTATGGTCTATATAGTCATTGAATTCCGGAAGCTGCAGCACGTCGGAGTATTTTTTAAGGGCTTCTGTCAGATAGCGGGCGTTTTCTTTTCTTTTGGACATAATTTCACCTACCCTTTCAAGCTGCGCAAGGCCCAGGGCTCCTTCAATCTCCCCTATCCTGTAGCTGTAGCCAAGCCTTACAAACAAAAACCTTCTATCCATTTCCGTATTCATTCTCTTTGGACAAACCATCCTGGGATCTGAAGCAATGCACTTTTCACATGTACAGTCCCTGCCGTGGGCAATTAAGGATCTGGCTATTTCCATATATGTCCTGTCATTGGTTATGATTATTCCACCAATGCCTGTAGTTATGGTGTGGGCCACATAGGTGCTGGATGCTGCTAGACTTCCAAAACTTCCAACAGGCTGATTTTTGTATTTTGCAAAATGGGCTTCGGCACAGTCTTCAATCACCTTTAAATTGTATTTTTTAGCGATTTCCATTATTTCATCCATTTCACAGGGCTGCCCGAAGGTGTGTACAGGAATAATGGCCCTAGTGTTTTCGTTTATGTGTTTTTCGATTTCTGCAGGGTTTATATTGTAAGTTTTTTCATCCACATCTACAAAAACGGGTTTAAGCCCTGCCTGAATACAGGCGTTTGAGGTGGCTATAAATGTTACTGCAGGAACCAGTACCTCCGTATTTGAATTCCAGTTTTCCACTTCCTTTAATATCTCAAGGGCCACATGAAGTGCTGCAGTGCCACTGCTGCACATGATTCCATATTTTTGATTGTGCAGCCTTGCAAACTCCTTTTCAAATTTTGCCACGTAGCTGCCCTGTGACAGCCTCTCACTTTCAAGGGCATCCATTACGTATTTTTTTTCAAGCTCTGTTATAGATGCACAGCCAACTCCTATTTTATTCATTGAAACGCTCCTTTAAATTGCTTACATGTAATTTTCCTTATACCATTCTATGGTCCTTTTCAGCCCTTCCTCCAATGTCCATTTTGGAGTAAATCCCAAAAGCTCCCTGGCCCTTTTGATGCTCGCGCATCTTCTTGGCTGACCGTTTGGTTTGCTGGTATCGTAGACGATTCTTCCCTTAAAGCCCGTTAACCTTATTATCTTCTCAAGGAGGTCTTTTATTGTAATCTCCTCATCCGTTCCGATATTAACAGGTATTGGTTCATTTAGCTTTTCTGCAGCTAAAACTACGCCTTCTGCAAAATCCTCTGCATAGATAAAGCTTCTTGATGGTGAACCGTCCCCCCATACGACGATTTCATCCTGGTTTTCAAGGCATTTTCTAATAAGAGCTGGAATAACGTGGGAAGTATCCCTGTCAAAGTTATCCCGCGGCCCATATGCATTAAATGGAACAACCACAACAGCGTTCATTCCGAATTCCTGTCTGTATGCCTGGGACTGCACCAGCATCATAAGCTTTGTGTAACCGTAGCTTGCATTGGTTTCTTCAGGATACCCGTTAAAAAGATCCTCTTCCTTAAAGGGTACCGGTGCGTGTTTAGGATATGAACATGCCGAGCCTATAGAAACAAATTTTTTAACCCCTTTTATCCGTGCAGCTTCCATGAGCTGTACGTTCATAATCATATTTTTGTAGAATGAAGTGCCGGGATGCTTCTTTGTATACCCTATTCCGCCTACCACTGCCGCCAGATGGATTACCATATCCATATCCTTTACAACCTCCAGACAGTTTTTCATTTCCGTAAGGTCATATTGAAAGCTGCGGGGGATTAATATATTGCTTTCCTTTGCACCGCGCTGAAGGAGTTTTTCAACTACGTAGGAGCCTATAAATCCGCTGCCTCCGGTTACTAAAACGTTTAAATTGTCCCATCTGAAATCTTTCATAGAATGCAACTCCTGAAATTGATTTAAGACGCTGCGATAAAAATATATGAATTCATACTTTCTTCAGGTCTGCCTCCATCATTATTTTTACAAGCTCCTCGAAGGTAACCCTGGGCTGCCAGCCAAGTTCCTTCCTGGCCTTTGATGGATCCCCTATTAGCAGGTCTACTTCAGTGGGTCTAAAATACCTCGGGTCAATCTCAACCACCACTTTACCCGTTTTAGAATCATAACCCTTTTCGTCTTCCTCCTTTCCCCTCCACTCAATATCGATACCAACGTATTTAAAGGCCTTTTCACAGAATTCCCTTACAGTATGGGTTTCCCCTGTGGCAATTACATAGTCTTCTGCCTTTTCCTGCTGAAGCATAAGCCACATAGCTTCAACGTAATCCTTTGCATAACCCCAGTCACGCATGGCGTTTAAGTTGCCAAGGTAGAGCTTTTCCTGCTTTCCCTTTGCAATTCTGCATGCTGCCTTTGTAATCTTCCTCGTTACAAAGGTTTCACCGCGCCTTGGAGATTCGTGGTTGAAGAGTATTCCATTACATGCATACAGGCCGTAGGCTTCCCTGTAGTTTTTGGTTATCCAGAAGGCATAAAGTTTTGCCGCTGCATAGGGGCTCCTTGGGTAAAAGGGTGTCGTCTCCTTCTGGGGGATTTCCAAAGCCTTTCCATAGAGTTCGCTGGTTGAGGCCTGATAAAACCTTGTTTTTATTTTGGTATCCTTTATGGCGTCAAGTATCCTGAGGGTACCAAGTGCATCAACTTCAGCCGTGTATTCCGGTATATCAAAGGACACCTTAACATGGCTCTGTGCAGCTAGATTATATATTTCATCAGGGTTTATACTATAAATCAACCTGCTTAGATTGCTGGAGTCCGTCATGTCTCCATAATGGAGAATGAGTTTCAGGTTCTTTTCGTGTATATCCTGATATAGATGTTCTATTCTTCCAGTGTTAAAGGAACTTGAACGCCTGATTATTCCGTGTACTTCATAACCCTTCTCAAGAAGCAGTTCGGCAAGATATGATCCGTCCTGACCTGTAATTCCTGTGATTAGTGCTCTTTTCATATTTATGCCTCCGATGAATATATTTATGTTAAATTGAGCTTATAATTCCTTCTACAACTGTATTTACAAAATTCTCTGCGCTAAAGAGGCGTATTTTTTCACTTTTGAGGTAGTTTTTTATTGCTTCAATGTATCCCATGTATTCATCGTCTGGCATGTTTTTAATATGGCTGTAGAGCTCTTCGTAGGTTGCAAATTTTCGCCTGTCGATGAATGTGTTTTCAGGAACATAATCGGTTATGTTGGGCGCTCCAAGATAGATTGGGACACAGCCTGCGAAGAAGCAGTCAAAGATTTTTTCTGTTATATATCCTCTTATATCCCTGACGTTTTCATAGCATATGGAAAACTTATATTTCTTTAATACATCGTATTTTGATTCTATTCTTCCTTTATACGAAGGGTAATCATTACCATCTATAATCCTTCCGTCCCTTGAATATATGCTTTTATCCCAGTCCATCCCGTATAAATCGAATTCTTCGGGATGGTTATTTTCAAACCATCGGATGGCTTTAATCCTTTCGCTATATAGTTCCTGTTCATGGAATACAAGCTTATGCCCTGCAATTAGGGTGCAAAATCCCCTTTTGTCTTCTATATTGAAATCAATCGTATCAGGAATTTTGTTTGGCCAGAAGTATTTGATGTATTTTTTACCGTCCACATAGTCGTCATGCCATACAAATATCTTTTTAAAGTATTTATGATTTTCCACAAGCCAGTTATCGGGGCGTATAAGACTTGTTTCAAAGAGAATCAAAAAGTTATTATCAAGCCTCTGCAGGCTTTGAGGCATGTCGCTGTATATTACAAATTCTGAAGCTGCAATATCGTTTATGTCGTGAGTATTTAGTTCATAACCTTTTTCTTTAAGCTTTTCCCTCAAGAGATACCAGTGATAGAGACAATTGTCTCTGTTGGATATTTTATCATTTAAATCGAACATTCTGTTCCTGCAGAAAAAATCAACCGTTTGGATAGCTGCCTTTTTAAGGGCAGGTTTATCGGCATCTGCTGCCTTTTTTCTCCTCGTTCTGTGCTTTTTGCTATTATTCATAATTGTTTCAAATGCTTTTTTCAAAACCGAAGTATATGTGTAATCCCTTGCCCTCTTATGGGATGCTTTTAAAATTTCCATCCTCTTATTTTCATTTTTGAGATAATATCTTATATTTAACTCCAGTTCATCGATGCTGCTAAATATTGCAATTTCCTTTCCTATATCAAAATAATCCTCAAGGCCCGGAGCGTACTGAGATAGCTGGAAGCCTCCAAAGCATGGAATTTCAAAATTCCTGGCCTTTATTTGTTCCACCCTCTTGCTGCTTCTCATGTATTCATCGATGTTTTTCTCGTCATCAAGGATGTACCTTATGTCCTTTGATACGGAGTTTGACAGGTTAAGGTTTATCTTTGAGTGCAGTATTATTTGTTTTATGTCCTCGTAGGATACCCTTCCATTTGGCCACCCTGCACCAAAACATTCAACGTTGTAGCCCCTTCTCCTTAAGTAATTAACGGCCCAGGCCCTTGAACTGCTTATACCTCCTATAAATGAGATGTCGTATTTATAATCTATATTTTCAAAGTCTATATTATCTACATAGTCGTAGGAGGCCCATTGAGAAAGGACTACATTGCTGTATCCTATTTCACTGTATTTGTCAAGGCTGTATTTATCAGTGGTTATGGACCATCGCAGCCTGGGTGCTGTGTATTTTGTAAAGCTGTCAAACCTCCAGTTGTCATCACAAAACCAGTTGATTGTGATATATTTCTTCGAAAGTTTTTCTATGGTTTCAAGGGCAACCTCATCCCTCATCAGCACAAAAAAAACTATGTCAGGGTTCTCCCTTTTAACAAAACTTATTATCTCCCTTTGAAGTGATTCCTTATCATTTGGAAAACCGTGCTCCTCAAGCCAGAAGGGGACAACCTCCTCTCCTATATTTTTTAAAGCCGGAAGAAACCCCCTCTTTTCAAGGGATTCTCCCCTTTCGGCTATTCCATAGTCGTATTTAAGCATTACGGGAACTATTTTCATATATACCCCTCCAAAAGCGCGCTGCCCTCTATTCAGTATATGCCGAATGTGGTTTTAGGGTACTGAAAAGAACACGCCGCTTCCAATGGGAAAAATATTTCCTTCACTTTCATCTGCTTCAACGCAAATTCATAAACTCGTCAACTGCACTTGACATATAATCCAGCATTTCTTCGGTTAATCCCGGGTAGACTCCTATGAAGAAGGCCCTCTCGAGTATGGCGTTTGTGTTGTTAAGCTCTCCCTCTATCCTGCAGTTTATATTCTTATAGGCAGGATGCTTTAATATATTTCCTGCAAAGAGCATCCTTGTTTCTATAAGCTTCGATTCAAGATAGGCGATAAACTCCTTTCTTGTAAAGCCTGCATCTTCCCGTATGGTAAGGGGCAGCGCAAACCATGAGGGCTCGGCTTCCTTTAACCACCTTGGAAGTATAAATTTACTCTCATATTTTTTGAAAAGGTTGTAGAGATGGTTAAAGTTGTGCTTCCTTCTTTCCGTAAAGGAGGGAAGCTTTTTTAACTGCTCTATTCCCATGGCGCATTGGATATCAAGGGGTTTAAGGTTGTATCCTACGTTGCTGTAGACATATTTATGATCGTATCCTTCCGGAAGCCCTTCAAATTTATAATCAAACCTGTGGCCGCAGGCACCGCTTGGATTTTCCTCCCCGGTCTGACAGAAGCATGCCCGGCCCCAGTCCCTTATAGAAAGTACCTGTTTGTAAAGCTCATAATTATTGGTAAGGACAGCTCCCCCTTCACCCATCGTAATGTGATGGGCGGCATAGAAGCTGAAGGTTGACATATCGCCGAAGGTTCCGCAGAGCTTTCCCTTAAACCTTGAGTCCAGGGCATCGCAGGTATCCTCAATGACATAAAGATTGTATTTTCCTGCTATGTCCATTATTTTGTCCATATCCGCAGGGTTTCCCAGGGTATGAGCAAAGAAAATGGCCCTTGTTTTTTGGGAGATTGCCCTTTCTATCATTTCCGTGTCAATGTTGTACGTACCCTCTTCAACATCCACAAATACGGGTGTCAGCCCATTTTGAAGGATGGGGTTAAGGGTAGTTGGAAAGGTTAAAGCTGTTGTTATTACTTCATCCCCCATCCTTAGAGGTTTTCGGATATTTTTGGAGCAAAGGGCGCTTAAGGCAAGCAGGTTCGCAGAGGAGCCGGAGTTCGTTACAACCCCGTATTTCATTCCCATATACTCTGTGAAATCCTTTATAAACTCCCTTCCCCTTTTTCCCAGGGTGAGCCAGAAGTCAAGAACAGAATCCACAGCAGCTTTCATTTCCTTTTCATCAAATACCCTGCCTGAATAGTGGATCCTTGTTTTGCCGGGAATAAACTTTTTATTTTGTTCCCTTATCCTGTAAAGCTCATGTACCAAATCCAAAATTTCCTTTCTTATCTCACTTTCAGTTTTCATTTCATATCACCTTTAAAATTACTGATTTAATTCTTACAGAGCCATTAATCTAACCTGTTCTGTTTTGCTGCAAACAATCGGAGATAAAAAATATATGAAATTCACATAAAGCATGCAATTGGAAGTTCCAGGCGAAGGAGTATTACGACTATTATACTGACTTCATAGTTTCTATTATGCTCTTCAATACTCCATCCCTGTTTATCCCATATTTCTTCCTGAAATAAGAGCTGCTTCCGGCCGAATCGGCATATACATCGGGAATTCCAAATGGCTTAAAGATAAAGGGTTTTGTTATATTCCCTGCAACAACCTCCGAAACAGCTCCTCCAAGCCCACCTATTATACTGTGTTCCTCAATAGTAAAAATAGCCCTTGTTTCATGGATGCATTCCTTTATAATTTGTTCATCTATGGGCTTTATGGTGTGCATGCTTATAAGTTTTACTCCATATCCAATTCCTATTAATTCCCTGGAAACCTCAATCGCCTCCTCCAGCATGTTTCCTGTGGCTATTATTGATATATCCCTTCCCTCCATCATCTTTATGGCTTTTCCGATTTTAAAGTCTGCATCGTCACTGTGGAGCCTTGGCTCCCCATTTTTGCTAAGCCTGATGTATGACGGCCCTGAGAGGGAAATCACCTGCTCAACCGCCCTTTGAACTTCAAATGGGTCTCCGGGGCATATAACCTTCATGTTTGGAAGCGACCTCATAATCGAAATGTCCTCTATGGCATGGTGGGTTGCTCCGGAGCTTCCGTAGCTTAATCCTCCTCCGACTCCAACGAGGCATACGTTTAAATTTTGATAACAAAGATCGTTTCTTATCTGTTCAAAACATCTCATTGTCAGAAATGGTATTATTGAGTATACGAAAACCCTTTTCCCAACCATTGCAAGGCCCGCTGCAGTGCCTATCATATTGGCCTCGCTTATTCCGGCGTTTATAAACCTCTCTCCAAACTCCTTCTGAAACCCTTCAAATACTGAAAAGCCAAGGTCCCCTGTAATTAAATAAAGCTCTTTATCCTGCCTTGCCATTTTCGTTAATGTATTTATAAAGGTACTTCTCATTTAATCCAACTCCTTTAGGGCCCTTTGAAACTGCTCTTCATTTGTGGACCTGTAGTGCCATTCAAGCCTGTTTTCCATAAATGAAACCCCTCTTCCTTTTATGGTTCTGGCAATGATTGCAGTTGGAAAATCTAAACTCCCATATGCCGTGATTAGTGCGTCATATATTTCACTTACGTTGTGTCCATCTATCTCAATTACGTTCCATCCAAAGGCTTTCCATTTCTCCCCTATAGGTTCAAGGGCTGTTATTTCATCCACTTTTCCAAGGCCCTGGAGTTTGTTGTTGTCGATTACAGCTATAAGGTTGTTAAGCCTTTTTTGTGCTGCAAACATAGCTGATTCCCATACCGAGCCTTCATTACATTCCCCATCCCCCATTAAAACAACAGTTCTGGCATTTATATTTGAATGCTTATCCCCCAGGGCAATCCCACACCCCATTGAAAGTCCATGTCCAAGGGATCCCGTAGAGCATTCTATGCCGGGGAGGCTGTCCTTTTTTGGGTGTCCTGAAAGGGCGGAACCATCCCTGCAGTATGAATCAAGGATGCCTTTATCGAAAAAGCCCCTTTCTGCAAGGACAGCATAGAGGCCTGAAGCCCCATGTCCCTTGCTCAGTATGAATTTATCCCTCAAAGGGCTTTTTGCAGTTTCAGGGGCTATATTCAATATCTTAAAATATAGAACTGTAAGTATATCCATCATTGATAGCGCCGATGCCACGTGGGAACTTCCTGATTTATGTGCCATTGTCACGACGGCCTTTCTTAACTCACTGGCCTTATTTTTTAAAAATTCTATTTCCCTATCCCTCATTTACATTCCCTCATACAAATCAATATTGTTTTTAAACCATTCAATGGTTTTCCTGACTCCTTCCCTTAGGGTGAACTTTGGCTCCCAGTTGAGCTCCTTTTTTACAAGGCTCATATCCGCCTCCCATTTGCTTGCCTGAACTTTCCTGTCCGGTAAAGCTCCCCATATGGGGGTCACCTTGGAACCTGACTCCTGAATTATCGTACTTGCCATTTCTTCAACGGTGTGCTGCTTGCCTAAGCCACAGTTATATATTTTTCCACTTAAACTTTTACATTCACTTAGTATTTTTGTAAGTTCAATCAAATCCTCTATGAAAATAAAATCACGAACGGCATTTTTATTTGAAAGCTTTGGATTCCTTCCCCTAAGGCATGAAAGCACTACACTCGGAACGAGCCTGGTTTTATCCTCATAATATCCAAAAAGTGAGAAGGGCCTTATGGTTGCAATGGGCAGATTAAAAGTTCTTGCAGCCATCTGACAATATAAAGATTGAGAAGCCTTTGCAAACCCATAGGTGTTTACGGGCTCAAGGACATCCGTCTCTTTCATAGGCTCATTTTTTATGCCATATTCTGAGGAGCTTCCAAAGTTTATAAAGGATTTGAAATCAACTTTTAAACATGCGTTTACCAAATTAACGGTTCCAATTATGTTTGTGTTTATAATTTTTTTTGCATCCTCCTGATAGTAATATGCTCCGTATGCAGCTAAATGAAAAATATATTCGGGTTTTATTTTACTTAGTGCCTTATCTATGCTGTATTCATCACAAATATCGGCCTCGAAAACCCTTATTTCCTTTATAATCCTTTTCAGTCTCCACATATTAGAGGTACTTCTTGCGATTATGTTTACCTCATAGCCTTCCTTAACAAGGTTTTCAGCCAAACATGCACCTGCAAAACCGGCAGCTCCGGTTATCAACGCTTTTTTAGACATGTCCCTCCCCCTTACCCTCAATTTTTTCACAATATCTTTTTATCTGGCTGCAGCACAGCTTATAAATATCAGCCCTTTGAATAAGTCCTTTGTACCACTCAACAGTTAGATCAGCTGCCTCATCTATGTTTAGAACCGGATTCCAATTAAGACAGGTTTTTGCCTTTGTACAGTCAAGCATCAGAAGTTGTGATTCATGTGGAGCCTTTTCATCATTCAGACATATATATCCTCCATTTCCCCATTTTTCTATTATAATGTTTACAATCCTTTCAACAGTTACCACAGAGTTGAAATCAGGGCCGAAGTTCCATGGCCCGCTGTAGCTTATGCCTTCTTCACACATTTTAGATGCGAGAAGCAAATACCCGTATAATGCCTCTAAAACGTGCTGAAAGGGGCGTATGGCCATCGGGTTTCTTATCTTAATGGGCCTGCCCTCCATCAGGGCCCTTATACAGTCAGGTATAATCCTATCCTTTGACCAGTCTCCCCCTCCTATTACATTTCCCGCTCTGGCAGTGGCCAAGGCCTTACCATGACATGAGAAATCCTTCGGGTTCATAAATGAGCTTCTGTATGATGCAGTTAAAAGTTCTACACAGGCTTTGCTGGAGCTATATGGGTCATATCCTCCCAGGGGGTCATCTTCCCGGTACCCCCATATCTGTTCCCTGTTTTCATAGCATTTGTCAGTAGTTACGATGATTCCTGCCCGAACTGAGTCCGTTTTTCTTATACATTCAAGTACGTTAAGGGTTCCCATTACATTCACTTCATAGGTTTCCTTTGGGATTTCATAGGACTTTCTTACAAGCGGCTGAGCTGCAAGATGGAACACTATTTCAGGACTAAACCTTTCAAATACCTCCATCAGCCCTTTATCGTCCCTTATGTCCCCCCTGACATCTATCATCCTATCCTTAAGGTTTGAAACCAAAAAATTGTCCTTATCGGTACAGGGATTAAGCCCATAGCCTATAACATATGCCCCGAGTTCCATAAGAAAGATCGAAAGCCATGAACCTTTGAAGCCCGTATGCCCTGTAATTAGCACCCTTCTGCCTTCATATATATTGTTAAACAGCCTATTCATTTTGTTTCCATACCTCCCATGGGGCCCTTCCGGAAGTGTAAAGCTCCTCAAGCTTCATTTTGTCCCTGAGGGTATCCATAGGCATCCAGAAGCCTTCATGCTTATAGGCTGAAAGCTGCCCCATCCCTGCGAGCCTCTCAAGGGGTTCCCTTTCCCATGCCGTTTTATCACCATCTATGAGGCCGAAGATTTGGGGTTCAAGTACAAAAAATCCTCCGTTAATCCAGCTGCCTTCCCCCTGGGGTTTTTCTTTAAACCTTCTAACCTTATTTCCTTCAAGCTCCAAAACCCCGAACCTCTCCGGCGGTTTAACGGCGGTAAGTGTAGCCCATGTTCCTTGAAGCCTGTGAAATTCTATCAGCTTTGATATATCAACATCGCTAACTCCATCACCATATGTCAAACAAAAGGTTTCACTGCCTACATAGCTCTGCACCCTTTTCAGCCTTCCTCCCGTTAAGGTGTCTTTACCTGTATCTATTAACGTTACCTTCCATGGCTCACATCTGTGGCTGTGGATATCCATTTTGTTTTCCTTCATATCGAATGTAACTCCTGACTGGTTTAAAAAGTAGTTTGCAAAATATTCCTTAATCATATATCCTTTATATCCAAGGCATATTATGAAGTCGTTTATTCCATAGTGGGAATATATCTTCATAATATGCCATAGAATAGGGCGCCCACCTATTTCAACCATTGGTTTGGGTTTAATTAAGGTTTCTTCGCTTAACCTGCTTCCATATCCTCCTGCAAGAATTACTGCTTTCATCGTCGTCCCCCCAATTTAAATCAAAGACCTTTGAACTTCTTTGTTTAAAATTCAAAACCATCAAGCCAGTTAACCTTTTTATCCTTTCAGTCAACCTCGAGGCTGAATACGAAATATGCGATAGAAAGTGCACATCTACTTATTTCTTTATTTTTTATCCCGGGTAAATCAATCATGCTATCAATTATCTTTTTATCATCCTCTGAAGCCATTATTTGACACCCAACAGGAGTTATATTTTTATAGCCCAGGGTTTCAAATAGCTTTATAAGTTTATCCTTGTTATAGCAGGGATAGAAGAAATCATTTTCGCTGCACAGAGTGCCTCCGTTTATGAGCTTTATAATATTTCTAAAATAGGACTCATTTTCCATTATAAAAATTAACTGTCCCCTATCATTTAAAAGGTTTTTTAAATCCCTAAAAATGAACTCTATATTCTGGTGCCTTTCAAGCCCCTCTTCCAAAACGATATAATCGAACCTTTCCTGCCTATAAAATTGCCTGATGTTATCCAGGCTGCCGCAAAAAACGCTTTCTGAAATGGTTTTTAAATCCGTAATATATTTTGGATCTTCTGTAAAGGTTGAGATGTAAACGTCCTCTACATCTATTGTCTTAAATCTGTTTTTAATCTGGAGGGGTGTACAGCCACAGAAGGTGTTTATTCCAAGTATTTTAACGGCCTGTTTTTTACGATACTCAATTGCATCCACCAGCATGGCATTGTAAAACCCATCCCTTATAATATCAAGGCCATATTTATCCATAAAAAGCTGTCTGCTTATTGCAAGGGAGTTGAACTTTTTATGCTCTATATCCGTTGTTACTGATCCGAAATGATGAATAAAGGTATCCCCTGCAAATATTAACTTATATCCAGCCCTTCTAACCCTGAAGCAAAAGTCATCATCGCCATATTCACCGAAGCGAAATGTTGGATCAAAGTAGCCTGCCTTTTTAAATACCTCAGGTCTAATGATGCATACAGTAGGGATAATTCTGATTCTTTCCTCCCACTTTTTAGGATTGGATTTGTTATATTCCTTTGCAAACTGCTGCATTTCTTCCAAATTGCTGTAATCTGCGCTGATCATTTGATGGTTATCTATTACATTAGCCCCTGCAGCTGCCATTCCTATCTTTTTGTCCGATTTAATACATTTTAGAAGATTATCCATCCAGTTCGTTGTAAGTATTGTGTCATTTCCAACTATGGATATATACCTTCCCCGGGAGGCTTTAACGCCTGCATTAAACCCATTCCACTGTCCAACGTTTTTTTCAAAATTAATCACCTTTGCACCGGGTAGGGATTCAAAATACTCTTTAGTTCCGTCACTTGAGCCATTATTTACTGCAATTAACTCAAAATCAATGTGTGATGTGTATTTATATATGCTTTCTATACAGAGCTTTGTGTATTCAAGGTGATTATATGCAAGTACAATAATGCTTACCAGAGGTTTCTTCTTTTTACCATTACCCATAGAGGCTTCCATTTCATCTTCCACCGCCTTTCAAAACATCAAGGGCTTCAAAGGCCCCGATCACCATGTTATCCTTATACTCCATAAACTCCTTCTCAAGGAGATCTATAGAATTCTTCCAGGTGTACATCTTTGCAGTTTCAAGCCCTTTTTCAATTAATCTCTTCCTGAGGTTTCTGGATTTTAAAAGCATCTTTATCTTTTCAATTAGCTGATCAACATTTCCTGCCTGATACATGAGGCAGTTTTCATTATCCACAGCGTATTCCTTTACCCCCTCATTTGATGTTGTAATAACTGCCGTACCACATGCCATTGCTTCAAGTGGAGGAAGTGAGAAGGCCTCGTAGTATGACCCTGAAATATATATTTCCGAATGTCTGTAGAGCCAGCCAATTTCATCCTGTGTTGGGCAGACATGATATGCAATATTAATCCCTGTCCCTCTAAAGTCCTTTTCAGGGAGTACTGGAATAATCCATTTTACTTTAAATTTATACCCTTCCTTTTTCAAATGGTAGAGGGCTTTAATTATATCCTCATGACCTTTGAATTTCAGCGCATCGCTTCCAACCAGGAGTATTTCAGGAGGGTTGTTGCCCCTGTTTTTCCCTGCGTAAAAAATGCCTTCATCAATTGCATTTGGTATCAGTACAGACTCTCTGCCATACAGCTCCTTCAGCCTTTTTTGCATGATCTTCGACACTGTTAGGATTTTTACAGGGAGAGAATGGGCTGTTGTCACAGCATTTTTAAAATAATCGGGCAGGGTGTCATATTCAAATATATCTATATCACCCTGGGCTATATAATATTTCATTGGGGCTTCTGCTTTCATGACATCTGCAATCAAATCCCAGTAGCCTGCAATTATTAAATCAATTCCGGATACCATTTCATAGAGGTCTCTGTCAGATGGTACCTTAAAATATCTGCATTTAACATCAAGCCACTCCGGTCTTGGAAAGTGGCTGTAGAGCACAACGTTGTGCCCCCTGGTATAGAGATTGTTAGCCTGTTCTATAAGAATTTTGTATCCGCCGGTAATCAGATTATGTGGAAGAAGGTATCCAATATTTAAGTGTTTTTTTTCTTTAAGATATTCAAATTTTATGAAGGAATGTCTATATCCCATGGATTCCAGCTTTTTTATGCTGGAATTAATTTTTCCTTCATCCTTATCTATTAAACCTGTGTTTAAATCATAAATAGGGTGTCTATTATTACAAATACTTAGAAGCTCGCCCATTCTTTTGCTTGCATATTCTTCCTTCAATTTCTGATAGTCAATCATGCCACCACATCCTTACCTGTGTCAAAATTACATCGTACATTCTCCTTTATATAATATGCTGGGATTTTTTTTGTGTAGACTTTATACGACAAAAACAAATAAACAAAAATTGTCATATTATGTATAAGGGTTTGGATAGGGTGTGTTCTAATATAAAGGGGGCGATTGGAGTGTCTTTAAGTTTATGCATGATCGCAAAAAACGAGGAAGAAAATATAGGAAGGGCTCTAGAGAGCGTTAAGGATATCGTTGACGAAATGATTGTAGTAGATACGGGTTCAACGGATTCAACGGTTAAAATTGCAGAAAGCTATGGCGCAAAGGTATATTATTATGAATGGAATAACAACTTCAGCGATGCAAAGAATTTTGCCCTTGAAAAAGCAGCGGGAGACTGGATTTTGCTGATGGATGCCGATGATGAACTGGTAAGGGAAGATAAACAAAAGCTTCTGGATTTACTAAAAAATGCGGATTATGATGTGTATTTCATGGATACTTTAAGTTTCGTTGGAGATAGGCCGGGAAACGACATCGTTATGAATATAAACGTAAGGCTTATAAGAAATGGAAAGGGAATTAAGTTTTCAGGTGCCATACATGAGCAAATAGGCCCAGGCTCGGGTGGAACTGTTGAAGATTTAAAGATGAGGTCTGAAAGGATAAGGTTTAACCATTATGGATATTTAAATAAGAATGTAGTAGATAAGAATAAGAGAAGAAGAAATATAGAGATCCTTGAAAAAGAGCTTGAAAATGACAATAATAACGGCTTTTTACTTTTTGGTATGGGCAATGAGTATTTTGCCCTTCACAACTTTGAGAAGGCCCTTGAATATTATAATAAAGCCTATGAAAACTTTAAACCCGATCTGGGATACAGTCCAAAGCTTATCATAAGGATGGTAATGACCCTTCATGAGCTTAAGAAATATGATGAAGAACTGGATATGATTGAAAAGGGCCTTAAATATTTTCCAGACTTTACTGACCTTGAATATTTAAGGGCTTGCTTATTTCACAGGTTGGGAAGGTATACCCTTGCCATCAAGTCCCTTGAAAAATGTATAAACCTTGGAGAGCCTAAATCCTATTTAAACTTTATTGTAGGCGTTGGAACCTTTAAGCCATATCATGCGCTTGCTGAAATTTATTTTGATATGGGTGATTATCAGGAAGCCTATAATTGCTGCATAAAGTGTTTAAAAATAAAGCCTGATTTCTATCCATGCTTCGAAAAAATTGCTCAAATATATTTTAAGGCAGACGATAGAAATAAGGAGATGGATTATATAAAAAGACAGCTTGAAAGCTTATTTAATGGGAATCTGGATGGTCCGGCCTATCTCACCCTTGGGGATGTTTTTTTCAGCCATGGGAGGTATGACATTGCTTACGACTATATAATCAAGGCCGGAGAATTTCTGGAGGAAACAGAAACAATATCTTTTTACAAGGGTATGTGTTTGTTTCATATGAGAAACTATCGAGAAGCTCTAAAATATTTTAAGAAAGTTAAATCAGGAGAATTTTATGAGAAAGCCCTATATAAAATGGTTATGTGCGAGGTTTTTGAAAATAAAATGAACGCTGCTGAAAATCTTCTTAATAAAGCAAAGGAGTTTACTAACGATAGGGTTAGGCATGTTTATAAAACATTTAAAAGCCTGGTTGAGGGCAAGATGTGTAAAACTATAAGTTCTGACAGAGTAGAATCTACAGTGTATTTGAATATAATTTGCGATTTGCTTAATACCCTTCTTAAGGTGTCAGAGTTTGAAATATTTGAAAAATCCCTTCAGCTTCTAAACCTCATTGAAAGCGATGAGGTGCTGCTCAGGCTTGCAAAGATTTATTATGTAAATGGTTTTCAGGAAATGGCCTTTAAGGAATTCATTAGATCAATAAAGGTATTTGATAAAATCGATATTGAAGGGCTTGATATGATGAAGAAAATTGTATTAAAGGTTTAAATATTAATGCCAGCTTATACCATCAAAAGGGCATTTCTCAATTTTTTGAAACAAAGGGCTGAGAGTTTCCATGCCCGTCCGCTGGATGTTATGGCAGCCCGGCGGGCACAGAAACCTGCCCTATAGTTTAATTTTAAAAATCCTACTTTTTAAGCTCCACAATGGTAACTCCGCTTCCTCCTTCGGTTATATCCCCCATCCTCTGGCTCCTTACGTGATGATGGCGCTTCAGAGCTGCTTTTATTCCTTCTCTGAGGGCTCCTGTACCCTTTCCGTGAATGATAGTTACATATTCAAAGCCCGCCAGGAATGCATCGTCAAGGTATTTGTCAAGGTTATAAAGGGCCTCGTCTATTGTCTGGCCTCTAAGGTCTATTGATGTTTGAACGTTGTTTGCCTTCTGCCTTACTATTGCTGCAGCTCCTGTTTTTTTCCTTTCCTGCTTCTTATTTACATCCCTCATAAGCTTTTTAATGGGAACGTTCATCTTCATCACGCCGATCTGGATCTGAACCTCACCCCTGGAATCGGGTCCAGATAATACAACTCCCTTCTGGGACAGGGTTGTTACATAAACCTCGTCTCCCGGTTTAACCTCATCAACCGGCACCATTCCTTCCTTAATCTCAAGGGTGTCTGCATCCTTTATTTCCATACCCTCAAGTTTTTCCTTAAGCTTCTTCCTCGCCTCTTCTGCTTCCTGTATGGCTGCAGATTCTGCCGCCCTCCTTCTAAGCTCATTTAATTCCTTCAATATTCTATCTGCCTCTTCCTTGGCCTGCCTGATAAGGCTTCTTGCCTCCTCCTGGGCCTTCATAATAAGCTTATCCCTCTGGCTGTCAAACTTATACTTCTTTTCTGAAAGCTCCTTTTTAAGCTCGTTTGCCTCACGCCTTGCCCTCTGGGCTTCATCAAGCTCCCTTTCAACAAGGGTTGTTTTGCTTTGAAGGTTTTGAATTACATCTTCAAATTTAATTGCATCCTTTGCAATCATTTCCCTGGCCCTTTCAATTACGCCTTCATCCAGTCCAAGCCTCTTTGATATTTCAAAGGCATTTGACTTTCCAGGGATTCCAATTAAAAGCCTGTAGGTTGGCCTTAAGGTATCAACGTCAAACTCAACGCTGGCGTTTTCAAAACCCTCCTCTTCCATTGCAAAAACCTTAAGCTCGCTGTAGTGGGTTGTTGCGATTATCTTCGCTCCCCTCTGATAAAGCCTTTCAAGTATTGACATTGCAAGGGCTGCACCCTCTGTAGGGTCTGTTCCGGCGCCGAGCTCATCAACAAGAACCAGCGAGCCTTCATCCACCTTCTCCATTATTTTAACGATGTTTGTCATATGGGATGAGAAGGTTGAAAGGCTCTGCTCTATGCTCTGTTCATCCCCTATATCTGCAAATACGTTTTTAAATATTGAAATTTGTGAACCGTCCCTTGCTGGTATTGCAAGCCCCGCCATTCCCATAAGGGTTAAAAGCCCCGCTGTCTTTAATGTTACAGTCTTTCCTCCGGTATTTGGCCCTGTAATTACAAGGGCGTTATACCTCTCACCGAGCCTTATATCTATTGGGACAACCTTTTCCTTATCTATTAAAGGATGCCTTGCTGCCTTTATGTTTAGTATTCCATCGTCATTAACTTCAGGAATGGTTCCATCTAAATCCAGCCCAAACTTCGCCTTTGCCATTAAAAAGTCAAGGTAGGCAATACTTTCGTTGTCGTATTTCAAGTCGTCTGCAGAGGCTGCAACCCTCTCCGAAAGCTCCGACAGGATCCTCTCTATCTCGGCCTTCTCTTTTAAGGTAAGCTCCTTTATTTCGTTGTTGAGCTCGACAACAGCCATAGGCTCGATAAAAAGGGTTGAGCCGCTTGAGGACTGGTCATGCACAAGCCCCGGCACGTTTCCCTTGTGCTCGGCCTTAACGGGGATAACGTACCTGTCCCCCCTTATGGTTATAATCGGGTCCTGAAGATATTTTGAGTAGGTTGAAAGCATTGACTGAAGCTTTTCCCTTATCCTCGAGTTTTTATCCCTTATAGCCCTTCTTATGCTGTAGAGCTTTTCGCTTGCCCTGTCGGAGATTTCGTCCTCTGAAACTATGGCAAGCTCTATGGCATCCTGAAGATTTTTTATATATACAAGGGATTCAACTGTTTCATATATGATGGGGTAAAGCTCCGATTTGCTTCCTTCCTTCATAAAACCCTTGAGCCTTTTTGTGCATCTTAATATATCACACACCCCGAGAAGCTCACCCGGGGTTAAAGTAAATCCCATCTTAGCCCTTTTAACGGTCTCCCCTATGTCTTTAATACCTCCAAGGGGCATGCTTCCCCACCTCAGCACAACATCTATGGCTTCCCTCGTTTCATTAAGCCTTTCCCTTACCTCATACATCATTGAAGAGGGCATGAGCTCAAGGCACATCTTCTTACCAAGAGAGGACTCTGCCCTCTGTGACAGCATTTCAATTATCTTATCGTATTCCAGCACCTTCAGGGTTCTTTCGTTCATATAATACCCATCCTTCCTACAGGACTCCTCTGTAGAGGTGTCCCTTAGTAATTTTGCCCTTCAAACTTTCAAGAAGCCTTTCACCTGAATGCGTAAGATTGAAGTCCCCTTCCCATGCAGCATCTATGGCTTCTCTGTATGCCTTTACAACAAGCTCCGCCTCCTCAGGAGTTTCATCTAAAAAGCTTAAAAGCATATAATCCGCATTAACATCCATTATATCCTTAATGTGCTCTAAGGAACAGAGTATTTTGGAATTATATATGTGGCTTCTGCAGTACCAGTCTGTAACAACAGGAAAATCCTCCCCTGTTCTGTCCTTAAGGTAGTGTATTTTATTTTCACAGAGGTCAGGGCAGCCTTCCCTTCCATGTCCCCTTGAACTTCCAATTGGGCAGTGCCTGCTCACCATAAGCTTTACCCTTCCATAGGAATAAACCATGGTTTTATTATTCGTCTTAAGTACCGTATTTTTTAGCTGATTAATGTTTAACTCTGGAGAAAGCAGCGCTCCACAGTTTTTAAAGGTTTCACATGCTTGGGAGTTAAATACGTTAAAGCCCTTATCAAGGTAAACATCAAAGCCCATAGATTTAAGCGCCGAGTAAAATCCCATGTTTCCACAAAGGGCCCTGTCTACTCCCATACCTTTAATCCCTTCAGCTTCCTTTTCAAGCTTCTTGTATTCCTCCATTATAATCTCCGAATACCAGGGGTAAACTGCAGTCCTTCTGCCAACTGTGTTTAATACCTCTTCAAAGCTTCCGGAGTTTATCCTAAGCCTGTCGCCTCCAAAGAAAACGATATCGCATCCTGCCAGGGAGGCGGCCTCTGCAATTTCTATCCTTCCCGTTTGAACCGCAATCTCTGGCTTAACTTTTTTGGCTGCAGCATTTAATTTAAAGTGTATTTTTTTATATTCCCTTCTTCCCTGAAGCTCATCCAAAAGGGAATTTATTGCATCCCTTCTAAGGCCGTTGAGCTTTGATACAGGTATAGCTATATCGTCATCCATATCAACGTCTATGTTTTCAAAGTAAAAGGGCGTATCCCCTGTTTTTGAAAGGGCATCCAAAGCCCTTTCCACCGATAACGGTGCTTTTAATGCCCTTTCAGGCTCGTCTGACACCGACTGTGAGGATGCCTCGGACAGGTGATATATCTCAAACTTAATCCTCTGACCCTTATGGGCTGTAAACCTTCCATATATTGGTACCTTCCTTATGTTTTTACCTTTGAAGCTTTCCTCCGCCTCACGAACAAGCTTTATGTCGAGGGATTTATATAGTACATCGCCCTTATTTGCACCTTCAAGGTAGATAACAGCAGTTTCACCGGCCTTTGCTTCCTCTACGTCCTTTCCATTTACCTTTATGGAGCCTACAGGAGCACCTGTGTTTTTGTTGAATATCTCAACTCCATCGCCAACTCTTAGGGGCTTTTTAAGAAGTATTGAAGCAAACTTGCCCCTTGAGGATACCACCCTTCCAAGATAGGTTCCCCAGTTTTTAGGCCTCTCATAGGACATCATGTCCCTGCCCTGTCTTCCAAAAAGAAAGGCAGTTGTAAAGCCCCCTCTGTTAAAGGCCTGGGTCACCCTCTCCAAATCATCTTCACGCCTATTATTATCCAAAGCCCTTCTATAGGCTGATACCACCGTTGAAACATATTCAGGCCTTTTCATTCTTCCCTCTATTTTAAGGGAGTGAACCCCAGTTCCAACGAGTTTTTCTATAAATTCAAGGGTTGAAAGGTCCTTTGGGCTTAAATAATGAAGCCTTTCACTTTTATTGTCGATTGAATACTGCATTCTGCAGGGCTGGGCACACCTTCCCCTGTTTCCGCTTCGCCCGCCTATCATGCTGCTAAAGAGGCACTGCCCTGAAAAGCTTATGCAGAGGGCGCCGTGTATAAAGACCTCAATTTCAGCCTTTGTATTTTTTACGATATTATCTATTTCATCTAAGCTCAGTTCCCTTGACAGCACAACCCTTTTTAACCCCATTTCATAGAGAGTATTCACTGAATCGAGGTTATGGGCTGTCATCTGGGTGCTTCCGTGCAGCTCAAAGTCAGGAAGGTGTTCCCTTAATGCCTTTAAAAAGCCTGTATCCTGAATTATAAGGGCATCAACTCCCTGAGAATATAAAAATGATGCATATTCAAGGGCACTTTCAATTTCATCATTTCTAAGCAGTGTATTCATTGTAACATAAACCTTAACGTTATATGCATGGCAGAATTTAACCGCCTCTATCATCTCTTTCCTGTCGAAGTTGCCTGCAGACGCCCTTGCTGAAAATTCCTTTCCGCCTATATATACTGCATTTGCTCCATTTAAAACAGCTGCCCTGAGGCTTTCAAAATCACCTGCAGGGGCTAAGAGTTCAACCATCCATATCTCTCCCTGAAACAAGTTAATTTTACTCGTTGTGCCAGATAAATTTACAGATCGGCGCTGCGATAAAAAATATATTTCATTCACCAACACGCTTAGCGAAGAAGTTCTAAGGCTCGCGATTTGAAAAATCAAGAACTTTCGTTAAACTCGCCTTGCTTAAGTCACGAAAGTTCCAGGATTTTTCTGCATCCCTTCGCCAAGAACTTCTATCTCTAAGCTTTATGTGAATTTCATATATTTTTTATCTTCGCTCAGCCCCTGAACCAGCACAACGGATTAATTTTATAATCAGTTATCATACAATTAAATTATACACAAATATATAAAAAATACAAAAACAAGGTTTAAAATTAAAAAAAGCCCAGCAGTGCTGAGCTTTGATGTTAACAGTCAAGTACTGTTCCGGTAATGCAGATATCCTGATGTATTCCAATCTTATCGATAATATCGGCGAATACTGAAATGAGCGCCTTGGTTCCTGAAATTGGATTTGCAAGATCACCGCAGTTGCATGTCCCCAAAACATCAGTATCAATATCCGTGGACTTAATAACAATTACAGACTGCAATGTTGGATCATCAAATACCTTGCATGGAATTACTCCAACCCAGTTTGGATCGTCTAATGGAACATCCTTGGTCCACTGGAAGAATTCCTGTCCGCCAACTGTTACAATTTCAAGCTTCTCGTTGTCTCCAAAGGAAATTGGGAACAAAACACTTTTATCCGTCGGGTTATCGTCCAAATCAAGTAGGCATGCCTTTGCTGGGACGTCCTGCGGTAGTACAATTACATCGAAGGTATCATCACCAAATTGTGCAACCATGAAAAGTTTGAATCTTATCATAAGTCTTACTTTGTGTTTGCATATAATTAACTGCTCTGTGTCGATGTTTATAAGTTTTTTCATGTTAAAACATTGAAGCTTTTTTTCATCCTGGTCGTGAATGCAGAGTCGGAGTGGAACTTTTTCTTCTGTTCCATTTGTGTTCACTAAAAAAAGTATTTCCTCTGATCCCTCCGGTCCCCATTTAGCAATTATTCTTTTAGCATAAATTTCAAGGGGCTCAGGATTTGCATTGTCACAAATTGGTACAAAATTCTGATCGCAGTCACAGCTAACGCTCATTTTTCTACCTCCTAAACTTATTTCGGCTATGTTTGATATCTAATGCATACTATGCAGTTTATATTGATTATGTTACTACGACTGCTTCTTTTTAAATATGCCTGATAAAAATCCTCCTTCAAAATTGGAAGTAACCAATACCTTTTCTTTTATCAGATCAACCATTCCAACAAGAAGGGAAATCTGACTATCAATTACTGCCTTGTACTCTCTAGTATTTTGTTTTATTTCCTCGAGATTGTTTTTTATCAAATCCACTTCTTCCTTTAGCCTTTCCAAATCAGAATAAATATCCTGCAAATCCTTTAAATTTTCCGTTTCACCTCCATCTCTGCTTTCGATTTTATTTTGTACCTGACTCCTTAATTTTGGCATCTGATCCAGGGTCCTGGTTGTGTTACCATTAAACCCGGTTTCCGCTGCATAATTTCCACCATCTCTAATAACTTTTTTCCACCCGCTGCTATATTCATAATTTTCAGGCTTTATTTCAAAAACCTTCATATTGTTCACCTCTGGGATAATTCTATAATATAATATTCATGAAGAATAAATTGGGTTCTTCATATTTATTACTTTTAACATTAAAGTAAAAAAATTAGGATATGTAATTTACATACCCTAACCTTTATTCATAAACTTCTTAATTTTATCCTTCCATGTGTTTTTTTCCTTATCAACCCTTAATAAAAGCTCATTTCTTTCCTTTTTTAGCGACTTAATCTCATCCATATTTCTTGAATTTTCAACCTCAAGAAGATTTACCCTTTTTTGTTCCTTTTCATATTTTTCCTCCATTTCCTTTAACCTTTCAAGGAGTCTTGTACACTCTTTTGACAATAAATCATTCTTTCTTTTTTCATCGAGATACTGCATAGTAAGGGCATTTATATCGTTTTCTTTTCTCTCTATCTCTTCCTTCAATCTGCTGTTTTCCTCCTCCAGCCAATCAAGCCTTTTGGAAAGGGCCCTTGTAATGTCATCAAGGTGATTAATATAATTTCTTATATCTGAACTTGAATTTTCGCTGCTTACAGCCACCTGATTCAAGCTCAATTCATCAAAATTTATCCTTTTCTTATCCTCCAAGTAAATACACCTCTCCTTTAAAAGGTTGACAACAAGAAATGATGACACAGCTATGCTTAAAGTGCTGCCCGTTAGATCAATATCAAATTTCCCCGTCAGTCTCCTTATATATGCCACAAAATTCCCCTGGCGGAATTCATCTGAATAGGGCATTGGATTAAAGCTGTCCTTAAAAATTCTTACAAAAACCTCTTCCTCAAGTATAGAAGAATAGGTCGATACCTCACCCTTTTCTTCAAGATAATATGTAAAATATATATCAAGCCTTGCAGTTACATCTACATATTTATACGCCGGCGTACAGGATATGTTAAAAATCCTTTCTTTATGATCTATTACATTTTTTATGTTGATTCCTTTTTCAGCATCAAATTTTATCGTTTTTGTAAAAATCTTATGGTTTCCTCTATACCTCGATTTAACTACCTTTTCAACGATTACAGGCATGCTTTAACCCCAATAAAATGGCTTTACTTATATATATGTTGCAAGTTTCAAAAAAATAAGGGCTTTATGCCCTAGATGCCTCTTTTTTTACTCTGAAGCTCCTTAAGATCCTTTAAGTCCTTTTTTACCCTTACAAGCTCAATCTGGCTTTCAAGGAGCTGATCCTTAAGATTTGCAATGTTTTCATGGGTCTGGGATATTTCCTTCTCCAACTTTTCGTTTTGCTCTCTGAGATAAGCATTTTCTTTGATGAGTTTTTCGTATTCGGAATTGTTTTTTATATAATTTTCATACAATTCATCGTAATCCTTTTTAAGCGTATTTACATCAGCTTCCTTTTCCTGCTGAAGCTTCACGTAACTTTCATACTCTTCCTTAAGCCTATCATATGCTTCCTTCAGTTCTTCATAATCGCGTTTTAATTTCTTAATCTTTTCCTCAGGCTCACTGAGGGATCTTTTTAAAACCTCAACTTCCCTGCGGGTTTTAAATAGTTCATCCGTTATGGTAAGAGCAGAAAGTACTGCTGATGACGTGTTACTGTGCTTAGGATTACCATATAATATTTCTTTAACCTTCTTATCCACAAAATTGGCTATGGAGAAGAGGTAGTCTTCTGATTCATCGCCGGTTAAAGTATATTCAGCTCCGTTTATTTTAACAGTAACCTTGTTTTTTGTCATAGCAAGCACCCTCTCAATATTATTCAAACTTACTCCATTAATCATTCTACACGGAATAGAAAAATCCTGCATTTTATTTATATTTTATCATTAATTTTGCTTGTTGTGCTAGATAAATTTACAGATCGGCGCTGCGATAAAAAATATATTTCGGTCGCTGCTACGCTTCGAATGAAATAAAATTCACCATAAGATTATGAAAACAGTTTCAATAGTAATAATCTAAGCTTAAGTTAAGAAAGCTTTTATATTTACATTAACGTTTTGCAGTATCTAAGGGTCGATAAAAAATATATGAAATTCACATAAGGCGTGCAACTAGAAGTTCTAGGCGAAGGGATGCAGAAAAATCCTGGAACTTTCGTGACTTAAGAGAAGCGAGTTTAACGAAAGTTCTTGATTTTTCAAATCCCGAGCCTTAGAACTTCTTTGCTAAGCTTTCTGGTGAATGAAATATATTTTTTATCGCAGCGTCGGCCTGTAGATATTTTCTACTTTTATTTCAATGTTTTTTTCAGATCAGTAGAATAAATATACAGGCCCGGCTGAGCCGGGCCTCATCTATTATCATCTTAGCTGTGCTTTAAGCTTTTCTGAAAGGGCCTTAACTATCTTTTCGTGAACTCTGTTTACTTCCTCATCCTTAAGGGTACCGTTTTCTTTTCTATATACAATTGAGTATGCAACGCTCTTTAAACCCTCCGGTATCTGTTTGCCCTTGTATACGTCAAACAGCTTAATCGATTCTATAAGCTCCCTGCCGGCCCTCATGATCACGTTTTCTATCTCACCAACTGTTACATCATCTGAAATGAGCATTGCTATGTCCCTTGTAACCGATGGGAACTTTGGAAGGGCCCTATACTTTCTTTCAAGCCTTGACGCTTCAAATATGGTTTTAAGGTCTATTTCAGCAACATATACCCTCTCATCCTCAAATCCGTAGTTTTCCGAAACATCGGGATGAACCTCTCCGAGGAAGCCCGCAGGCTTTCTTCTAACCATAAGCCTTGCACATCTTCCAGGGTGGAAGGTTGGGTTTTCGCCTTCACTTTCAAAGTCTACCCTGTCAACTCCAAGCACCGATAAAAGGTTTTCAATTACGCCCTTTAGGCTGTAGAAATCTACATTTCCATACATTCCTATTACAAGGCGATCCCTCTCATCTGGAAGAATGTCATCCTGTGGAAGGTATACCCTTGCTATTTCAAAAATGCCTGCCTCCTTTATACCCCTCGCATAGTTTCTTCCAAGAACCTCCATCATAGATGGAATTCCTGTGGTTCTCATTATGCTGAAGTCTTCCCCCAGGGGATTTGATATAACAACGGCCTTTCTTAGGGGATCATCCTCCTTAAGCCTTATTGAATCGAATACCTTTGGGCTTGTGAAGGAGTAAGTTATCCCTTCATAAAGCCCTGAAGAGACCATAGTGTTTTTAACGGTTTCAATGAGCTTTTGTTCAGTTGTTTTTATGGCCTCTACTGCCTCGCCCTTGATTTTAACAGAAGGTATGTTGTTATAGCCATATATCCTTGCTATCTCCTCGGCTATGTCCTCCTTTATTCTCACATCCTGCCTGAAGGTTGGCACTTCAATTTTTAGGATTTCTTCTCCTTCAACCTTCATTTCAAGGCTTTCAAGTATCTCCTTCATCCTTGAAACTTCCACATCCGTTCCAAGGAAGCTGTTTATCCACTCAGGCGACACCTCAAGCCTGTGTGGTTCTAATCTTTTAGGATATACATCTATTACTCCTCCAACTACTTCCCCTGCTCCAATGAGTTCAACAAGGTGGCATGCACGTTTCATAGCAATTTCAGCAAGGTTTGGGTCTATATCCTTTTCAAATCTTGTAGATGCCTCTGTCCTCAAGCCAAGCTTTTTGGAGGTTATTCTTATATTTGAGCCGTTGAAGTTTGCTATTTCAAATACTATTGTGTTTGTGTCATCCTTAACCTCGGAGTTCTGTCCTCCCATAACACCTGCTATTCCAACCGCCTTTGCACCGTCGGCAATTACAAGCATTGATGAGTCAAGGCTGCGTTCAACGCCGTCCAATGTTATAAACCTTTCATTGTCCTCTGCCCTTCTTACTATTATCTTCTTTCCATCTATATATCTATAGTCGAAGGCATGCATTGGCTGTCCGAGCTCCAGCATGACATAGTTTGTAATGTCAACTATATTGTTTATGGACCTCACTCCTGCCTCCTCAAGCCTCTGCTTCATCCACTCGGGAGACGGCCCTACTTTTACATTTTTAATCATCTTTGCAATATATCTTCTGCAAAGTGGATCCTGTATTTCAACGGAAAGATAGTTCCTTATCGTATCCTCATCCTCTTTAAAGGAAGTTTCAACGGGCTTTAAAGCTGCTTTAAAGGTTGCAGCGGCTTCCCTTGCAATTCCGTAAACTCCAAAACAGTCAGGCCTGTTTGAAGTTATCTCAAAATCTATAACTCCACCTGTTAATCCGAGTACGTCCTTAACATCTACACCTATCGGGGTATCCTCTGGAAGTATCATAATCCCATGAACTGAATCCTCATTCGCAATTCCAAGTTCAAACTCAGAGCACATCATTCCGTTGGATTCAACTCCCCTGAGCTTTCCCCTTTTAATTTTAATCCCCCCTGGAAGGGTAGAGCCGTGAAGCGCAACAGGAACAATATCCCCTTCCTTTATGTTTGTTGCCCCTGTTACTATTTGAATAACCTCATCCTTAACGTCTACCTGGCATACCTGAAGCTTATCTGCATCTGGATGCTTTTCCCTTTTTATTATTTTTCCCGTAACCCCCCTGCTTATTTCTCTTCCGAACTCCTCAACCTCCTCAACCTTTGAGCCTGAAAGGGTTAATGCATCTGCCACCTCCCTTATATCCTTATCTAAATCAACGTAATCCAGAAGCCATTTATACGGAACCTTCATGTTATCCCTCCTGTTTCTAGAACTGTTTCAAAAATCTCACATCATTTTCATATAAAAGCCTTATATCATCAATCCCGTACTTCGCCATAACGATTCTATCAAGCCCCATTCCAAAGGCAAAGCCGCTGTAAACTTCCGGATCTATCCCCCCAGCCCTTAAAACGTCGGGGTGAACCATTCCTCCTCCAAGGATTTCAACCCATCCGGAGCCTTTGCAGACTCTGCATCCATCTCCTCCGCATACAAAGCATGATACGTCAACTTCGCATGATGGCTCTGTAAACGGGAAATGGTGGGGCCTGAATTTTGTTTTTGTTTTCTCCCCAAAAAATCTCTTTGCAAAGGTATCAAGGGTACCCTTAAGGTTTGCCATTGTTATCCCCTTATCAACAACCAGGCCTTCTATCTGGAAAAATATTGGGGAATGCGTTGCATCTGAGGCATCTGAGCGGTAAACCTTTCCCGGAACTATTACCCTTATAGGAGGTTTCGTTTTTTCCATCGTTCTTACCTGCACAGGGGAAGTCTGTGTTCTTAAAACTACCCTGTCATTTATATAGAATGTATCCTGTTCATCCCTTGCAGGATGGTTCTTTGGAATATTTAAAGCCTCAAAATTGTAGTAGTCAAGTTCCACTTCAGGACCCTCTGCAACTGAGAATCCCATTCCAAAGAATATCTCTCTTATTTCGTCCAAAACCTTGGTAACCGGATGAAGGCCTCCTATAACGTTTGCTCTTCCTGGCATTGTAACGTCTATCTTTTCCTGTGAAAGCCTTATATTCTTTTCTCTATCCTTAATTTTTCTTTTAGCCTCTTCAAGGGCTCCCTCTATTTCCTCCCTCACCTCATTGGCTGTTTTGCCTATTACAGGCCTTTCCTCAGGGGAAAGGGAGCCCATTCCTCTTAGGATTGACGTTAAAAGGCCCTTTTTACCGAGATATTTAACCCTTACTTCATCGAGTTCCTGGCTGTTTGAAGCCTTTCCTACTTCTTCAAGGGCTTCAATTTTTATTTTCTCAAGCTGTTCCCTCATAACCATACTCCTTTCAAAACCATAGTAAAAAAGCCCTCATCCCTGAAAAGGGACGAAGGCTTTGCACTCTTCGCGGTACCACCCTAATTGACAATAAATGTCCACTTAATTAGAATAACGGCTGTGCCGCCCCAACCTACTTTCAAAAGTTATAATTACGGCAAGTCACCGCATTTAACCTTTGTTTTTCAGATGGGGAACTCCGGAGGGAAACTTCGCATAACCCTTCTGCAGATGAGCTCTCAATCCACGGCCCATCCTCCCTGTGCAGGGTATTATGTTACTGGCCTCCTTCGCAGTTTTTTCCATATATTTTAAGGTGTATTATAGCATAAAATAATACAGTTTTCAAATAGAACTGTCAATGGCTTATGCATATTTTGTGGTAAATACCCTTTGAATCTCTATTTATACAACCTCTGCCTCACTACCTCGTAAATTATAATGGCAGCGGCAGAGGCAGCGTTTAAGGATTCCGCCCTGCCCTGCATGGGTATTTTTATTTTGTGGGTTGCAAGGTTTATATGCTCTTCAGGTATTCCGTTGGCTTCGTTTCCTATAATGATGGCTGTTTTCCCTTTGAAATCGCTGGCGTAGATATAATCTTCCACATCAAGGCTTGAGGCATATATGTTAAAGCCCCTATTCTTAAGAATGCTGCAGAGGCCTTCAAAATCATCAAAATGAAGTATCGGCATGTGAAACACTGAGCCCATGGTGGCCCTTAACGTCTTGCTGTTATACACATCAACCGTTCCCTTTATCAATATAACAGCACTGGCCCCCGCCGCATCGCTGGTTCTTATTATGGTTCCAAGGTTTCCTGGATCCTGAACCCCATCGGCTATAACTATAAAGTCGCCTTCAATATCCTCTAAAGCATAGCTCTGCTTTCTAACAACTGCAACGGCCCCCTGGGGATTTTCAGTTTCGGAAAGCTCTTTTATAAGTGGTTCATCTATTTCAAACTTATCCACTTCACTTGACAGTATGGACTCGCTTCCATTGACCCTGTAAAGTTTACGGCTGTATAGTATATAATCCACAACACCCTCTTTAAGGCCTTCCTCAATAAAGCGAATGCCTTCAACAAGAAACCTTCCCTGCTGCTCCCTGTATTTTCTCTGTTTAAGCTTTAAAGCGTTTTTTACAAGCCTGTTATCCCTGCTTAACATATATTCATCCCTTATCGCATTTTTCTTCTTTCGATGTTCTTAAGGTCATCGGTTGCTCCAACAACCACCAGTATGTCGCCTTCCTGCAGAACGTCATCGGCAGTTGGCGATATGTTTATATCGTTACCCCTCTTTATAGCCATTATATTGATTCCGTACTTGCTTCTCATATTCAATTCACTAAGGGATTTTCCATGCCATTCTTCAAGGGGCGTAACTTCCATTATACTGTAATCCGGTGAAAGTTCTATGTATTCAAGTATATTGGATGAGCAAAGATTGTGTCCAACCCTTACGCCCATTTCCCTTTCAGGGAATACCACCCTGTCTGCTCCTATTTTGTACAGAACCTTCGCATGAAGTTCGTTCTGTGCCTTTGCAATAACGTATTTTATTCCATACTCCTTTGCAAGCAGAGTTACCATGATGCTTGATTGAACGTCATCTCCTATTGCTATTACAGCAACATCGAAGTTTCTTATTCCAAGGGATCTGAGGGCTGCCTCATCCGTTGCATCCGCCTGAACGGCATGAGTTGCAAAATCGGCCATTTCCTGGACCTTTTCCTCATCCTTGTCAATTACAAGAACCTCATTTCCAAGAGAATAAAGAGTTTTTGCAACGCTTGAGCCAAATCTTCCAAGTCCTATAACAACAAATTGTCTAAAAGACATTTTAATTCCTCCTTTAACCCCCATTATTAACCAACAAGTATTTTATCTTCAGGATATTTTATAGACGAACTTTCCAACTGCTGCCTGCTGGCAAATGCCAGAGCCAGCGTTAATGGGCCTACCCTTCCCGCGTACATAGTCAGCAGTACTGCAACCTTCCCAATGGTAGTAAGCTTTGGTGTGATTCCAAGCGTAAGCCCAACGGTTCCAAAGGCTGATGTAGCCTCATACAGGAATTCAATGAATTTACCCTGCTCAGTTATGGAAAGTATAAAGGTTACAACCATAACCAGTGTAAAGCTTATTACTGATATTGCAAGTGCTCTATAAACCATAGCTTTATTTATCCTTTTTTTGAATATTTCAGTGTCTTCCCTGCCTCGAACAACAGCAATTACAGTCATAAATATCAATGTAGCTGTAGATGTTTTTATACCTCCTCCAGTTGAACCCGGAGAGGCTCCGATAAACATAAGTATAATTGTAAGGAACTGTCCTGCAGTCGTCATTCCATCCGTTGGAATACTGTTATATCCAGCAGTTCTTGGGGTTATAGATGCAAAAAGGCTTGCAAGTATCTTCCCTTTCATTGATAAATTGCCCATCGTTTTTGGGTTTGCGTACTCCAGAATGAAAAAGAGCACTGCTCCTCCCAATATAAGTATTGCCGTCACTATGAGTACAACTTTAGTATGCAGTGAAAGCCTCTTTGTCTTCCTTATATGTAAAAGCTCGGTTATCACCGCAAAGCCTATTCCACCAACTGCTATAAGCCCTCCTATTGTCAGGGTTACGGTTGCATTTTCAACATAGGGGGTTATGCTTCTAAATCCACCTATAAGGTCAAACCCTGCGTTGCAGAAGGCCGATATGGAGTGGAATATTCCATAATATATACCTTTTAATAATCCATAATCCTTAATAAACTGGGTTGATAAAAGAACTGCCCCTATTCCTTCTATGGTAAAGGTTATTCCCATAACATAAAGCGCAAGCTTTACAACTCCCTGAAGGTTAAATGCATTATATGCCTCCTGCATTATGAGCCTTTCCTTAAGGGTAATTCTCTTACCCAGGAGTACAAAAAACATGGTTGCAAAGGTCATAAAGCCAAGGCCGCCGATTTGAATTAAACTGATTATAACTATCTGACCGAAGGTGCTCCAGTAAGTTCCAGTATCAACCACTACAAGCCCAGTTACGCATACAGCTGAAGTGGCTGTAAAAAGCGCATCCACAAAGGGGGTAACTACTCCGCTTCTAGATGATATTGGAAGCATAAGCAAAAGTGCACCTACAAGTATAACCCCTGCGAACCCAAGTGCAAGTACCTGGACGGGTTGAATCCTTTTAAGACTCAATTTTCCATCCCTTTCACCCGACTCCATGATAAAACCTCCTAAAAAGGTATGATTTAAATAAATTATATCATAATGGCTATTTTATACAACTTTAAATAAATTATAAACTGCGTTAAGAAATAAAGAGACCTTCTCCGGTCTCTTTGGATTATTTTCATATTAAGTTATGCGTTTACTTTTTCCTTAGCTATGTTTACAAGCTCAGTAAATGCTGCCTCATCGTTTACAGCAATTTCAGCAAGCATCTTTCTGTTTATATCTATCCCTGCAAGTTTAAGCCCGTTGATAAACTTTGAGTATGATAAACCATTTGCCCTTGCAGCTGCATTTATTCTTGCTATCCATAGCTTTCTAAAGTCTCTCTTCTTCTGCTTCCTTCCAACATATGCGTACTGCAGACTCTTCATTACAGCCTGCTTTGCTATTCTGTAAAGCTTACTCTTTCCACCATAGTATCCCTTAGCCAACTTCATTATCTTTCTGCGTTTTTTATGAGCATGAACGGCTCTCTTTACTCTTGCCATATTACGACCTCCTTTTCAATCCTTCTTCTTTATGCATATGGTAAAAGCTTCATTACTTTCTTCTGCTCTGCAACATGAACATAGGTACCCTTTCTAAGGTGTCTCTTTCTCTTTGATGTTTTCTTGTTTAATATGTGTCTCTTAAAGGCATGCGCCCTCTTGAACTTACCTGTTCCAGTCTTTCTATATCTTTTTGATGCACCTTTATGTGTTTTCATTTTTGGCATGTTAATTCCTCCCCTCTTTTACTCATCACTTCTTTGGTGCCAGGACCATTATCATGTTTTTTCCTTCAAGTTTTGGTTCCTTTTCTATTGAACCCACTTCAGAAAGCTTATCTGCAAATTTTTTGAGTATATCCATACCAAAGTGGGAATGTTCAGCTTCTCTTCCTCTAAATCTTACAGTCACTTTAACCTTGTCTCCATCCTTTAGGAACTTCTCTGCGTTCTTCGCCTTAACGTTCAGGTCATGGTCCTCTATATTGGGACTTATGCGTACTTCCTTTATTGTAATAACCTTCTGCTTCTTCTTGGCTTCCTTTTCCTTCTTCTGAAGTTCATAAAGGTACTTGCCATAATCCATAATTTTACATACAGGCGGCTTAGCCTGTGGAGCAATCATGACAAGGTCAAGCTCCTTCGATTCAGCAATTGACAGAGCCTCTCTGGATGACATTATGCCAATCTGTTCGCCATTTGGTCCAATGAGTCTGACTTCCTTTTCACGAATTTCTTCGTTAACTAAATTTTGTTTACTAATAACTTCCACCTCCTAAAGTTTCAAGGCAAAGGACATATATAAAAAGCGGATGGATATAATCCATCCGCAAAGATACTCCAGACAAAACCAGTTTAATAACCTTACTACCTGTGGCGTAAGGTGAGAAGCGGATGGCTTCTACTTATCACTTTTAATAATATACCATGGAACTTAAATGCTGTCAACAACTTTAAACGACGCGGGATAAAAAATATATTTCAGAATGCTCATTCCATATATTTTTTATCTCCGCTTGCTCTGGTACAGAATTAGGCAAAAGCCTGAATAACTATATTTTAAACGTAGGTTATCTTCTTATCGATTTCCTCTCTAACCTTATTCACAAAATCATCGAAGCTCATCTGGCCGAGGTCCCCTTCTCTTCTGGAACGCACCGATACGCTTCCTGCTTCAACTTCCCTGTCTCCAAGAACGAGCATGTATGGTATCTTCTGAACCTGTGCCTCCCTTATCTTATAGCCTATCTTTTCGTTTCTAAGGTCGGATTCAACCCTTATACCCTTTTCCTTTAGCCTTTCTTCAAGGCCCTTTGCATATTCATTTGCCCTGTCAGTTACAGGAAGTATTCTAACCTGAACAGGTGCAAGCCATGTTGGGAAGGCTCCCGCATAGTGCTCTATGAGTATGCCCATGAACCTTTCAATACTTCCAAATACTACCCTGTGGATCATGACGGGCCTGTGCTTTTCTCCATCCTCACCTGTGTAATGAAGGTCAAACCTTTCCGGCATCTGGAAGTCAAGCTGTATTGTTCCGCACTGCCATGTTCTTCCTATTGAGTCCCTGAGGTGGAAGTCTATCTTTGGCCCATAGAAGGCACCGTCCCCCTCGTTTATCTTGTATTCAAGTCCCGCAGCATTTAGGGCTTCAATAAGGGCGTTAGTTGCATTTTCCCAGTCCTCGTCGCTTCCCATTGAGTCTTCAGGCCTTGTTGAAAGCTCTACGTGATACTCAAATCCAAATACCTTATAGAAGGAATCTATAAGGTTTATAACCCCTAAAACCTCATCCTTTATTTGCGATGGCATCATGAAGATATGGGCGTCGTCCTGGGTGAAGGCCCTAACCCTCATAAGTCCATGCAGCGCTCCTGATATTTCATGCCTGTGCACAAGACCAAGCTCTCCAAGCCTTAATGGAAGCTCCCTGTAGCTGTGCATCTGTGACTTGTATACAAGTATTGCCCCAGGGCAGTTCATTGGCTTTACTGCATAATCCTGATCGTCTATTTGTGTAAAGTACATGTTTTCCTTGTAGTGGTCCCAGTGTCCTGACTGGTGCCATAGGCGTTCATTCAGTATTATAGGCGTCTTTATCTCGCTGTATCCCCATTTTGCATGAACTTCTCTCCAGTAGGACTCAAGTATATTTCTAACCACCATTCCCTTTGGATAGAAGAACGGAAATCCTGGACCTTCTTCATGTATTGCAAAGAGCTCAAGCTCCCTTCCAAGCTTTCTATGGTCCCTCTTTTTAGCTTCCTCAACCATGTTAAGGTAGTTTTCAAGGTCGCTCTTCTTAGTAAATGCAGTTCCATATATTCTCTGGAGCATCTTGTTCTTTTCGCTTCCTCTCCAGTATGCTCCTGCAACTGAAAGAAGCTTTATAGCCTTTATCTTATCGGTATTTGGTATATGGGGCCCTGCACAGAGGTCGGTGAATTCTCCCTGGGTGTAGAATGATATCTCCTCTCCCTCAGGAAGGTCTTCAATAAGCTCAACCTTGTAGGGCTCGTTTTTCTCCTTCATATATTTAATAGCTTCTTCCCTTGGAAGCACAAACCTCTCTGGCCTTAAGCCTTCCTTTACGATTTTTTCCATTTCCTTTTCTATTTTTTCAAGTATTTCAGGAGTTATTGGAAAATCAGCGTCGAAATCATAGTAGAATCCATTTTCAATCGCAGGGCCTATTGCAAGCTTTACATTGGGGTAAAGCCTCTTTACTGCCTGGGCAAGTACGTGTGATGCCGTATGCCTTAAGGTATCCCTGCCGCCTTCGTCATCCCATATTAGTATCTCAAGGCTGCAGTCCCTGTCAATAACCGTCATAAGGTCCTTAACCTGTCCGTCTATTTTTGCTGCAAGGGCTGCCTTATAGAGGCCCATACCTATACTTTTTGCCACCTCTTCAGCAGTGATTGGATCGTTAAATTCAAGTATTTTTCCATCCTTTAGAGTGATTTTTATCATAATATCGCTCCTTTCGTTATAAAATAAAAAAAGCCCTCATCCCGGAAAGCTGGGACGAGAGCGCATTTCTCCCGCGGTTCCACCCAAATTGGCATAAACCCACTTATAAACCTTAACGCGGTTAACGCCATGCCTTACTTCTATTTCGGACTGGGGCTCCGGAATGGTTTTCAACCCTCCTTGTTAAGGAAACCTTGCAGCCTTTGGGTTTCCCTCTCTTATAACCGGACTGGGTTTACTCTTTTCCTTCACAGCCTTTATCAATCATTTGTTGTATTTATCATATGCAAAGTTAGAAAATACCTTATGGTGCCAGCTGTTTATAAATAAAAGGTATATTTTTATTCATATTTTATTATTTAAACTTTCCTTTGTCAATCTTCATTTTCTTAAAAATAAAAATGCCCGGTCAGAATAAAAAATCCAAGTTTTATCTACCTGACCCGGACAGAAGCATCATTTCTGACTCCTGGCTTCTATTAGTTTTTTACATTTTTCGCAGCCCGTGCAGTAGGTTATCTTTTCGCCGAATATGCTCTTTACAGTATCTATCGTTTCCTGGCTCTGTGCATTTTCAATGCCGTGAAATACTATCCTCGCCGGCGCGTTTGTTATAAGGGCACTTATAAGGATGTCATGCTTGTTAACATCGCCCTTTATACTGTCTACATTAAAATCTTCGAAAAACTCCTTTGTAATATCCCCTGACTTTGAATCCTCAACTATATAATCACCGCTGGAGTTTATTATGATATCCAGAGAATCGTATTTGCTTTCCTGGATCTCCACAAAATATTTTAACAGCTTTATAAACTCACTGTACTCCTTTTCAATGACAAATTCTTCAACTACTCTGTCTATTATATTTGTAAGTTCACGGTTTATTTCCTTCATCCTGAACCTTACAAATCCGTCAAGTATTATCTCGCTGCTCTCCTGAAGAAACTCCTCGATCTTTTTTAGTATGCTGTTGCGTCTGTTTATACTGAGAAGAAGCCCCTCCGCAGTGGTAAGAGTACCTGTTCCATTTATTACAGCCATGCATCTGTTTTCTATTTCCCCAAGGTCAACTTCACTAAGGTATCCATAATTATCCTTTAATATTTTATCGAAAATCTCCTTTTCATACTCCCGGGATATTAAGTCGTACACTATGCTTGAAGCATAGCTATAAAACATATCCCTGCAGTTTTCAAAGGAGGTGATATCCTTTTCCGTGTCCTTTAATATACATTTTATATAATGCATCTCTCCCACATCGCTTTCAGCTATGGCTATATTGATGCCTTTATCCTTAAAAAATTTACATAGATCAACAAGTCTATCATATATATCTCCGCTGCTTTTGCTGTATCCTATAGACAGGAGAATCATGCTATCACTCCCTTCACCAATAGTATATGTGACGTCATAATTGCTATACAGAAAAAATTATGGCATCAATATACTATATTCTTTTAAAGGAATTAATGTCCCGAGGTCCACGGGGGTATTTTCATTCAAATTTATTGGATTTTTTCCACTATTTTTTAAAAATTTTTCTATTGCATCATAATCAGGGTGCATCTTTATGTTTCCATAAAAAGCTATGCTATCCCCAGATATGCATCCAGAAGCGCCTCCAATGAAGCCATAGTTTAAGCCAAACAAATCTATTCCTCCAGGAGTGATTAGCAATGATTTAATTTCGTTCTTAATTAATATATTATGCACTCCCCTGTCCGATGTGATAATTGAATCGCTGGATACAACGCAAAGTGAGCATTTGGCGTAGCCCTGCTTAACATCGATTATATGCAATCCTCTTTCTAAAAACTTTTCAAGGAGAACTTCATCAGTATATTTAGTATTACAGACTACAAACCTTCCAAAACGTGCAGCGTTATATGGAACATCAAAGGGGTATTTGCAGCCAACCTCCCTCGCTCCTGTGATTATCTTAAAACCTTCATCCTCAAGGTTGTAAACAATTCTTTCAGGTATGTTTGGAGCTACAACAATCTCATCGCCTCCTAAATGGTGAAGCATTATATCGGGATGGCAGGAGATTGCATCGTATACTCCACTCATCCTTTCAGTTTTTATAAGTCGGATGTTCCTGTTTTTTAAGTTTTTTTCCATGGATAAAGGTATCCTCCCATCAACAACACACAGTGAGGCTTTCCCTTCAGGAAGATTTGGTTCCTTTATAAAGCTTTCCAACTACTTTAACTCCCTTCTTCTTAAAAACAATATCATAAAACCCGTAAAACCAATTAGACCGCTTATCATGAAAGTATTATCAACTCCGAATTTTTTTGAAATAGAACCTGCATAAAGGCTTCCTATTGGAGTTAACCCTCCAAAAACCAAGGTATAAACGCTCATTATCCTTCCCCTCATAGTATCCGGTGAATTAAATTGAAGTACACTGTTTGATGTTGTGTTAAACATAATCATAAAGAAACCACAAAGCACCAGAAGCCCTAATGCAAGATAATAATTTCTTACAAACCTCATAAGCAAAAGGAAAAGTGAAAGTCCAAAGGCTCCCGTCATCTGATATATAACGGCCCTTTCTTTTTTTGCCTTTGCAGCAACTGATAAAGCCCCTACTAACGCCCCAAGGCCTACTGCAGATAGGAGTGTACCGTATGCGGCTTCCTCAAGCCCCAGAACATCCCTGGTGAGTATGGGGATTAAAATATTAAAATTCATTGTAAATGTCGGTATTATCGCCACTGCTATGAAGGTATATAAAAGCTTGGGAGTTTTTCCTATGTATTTAATACCTTCAACAATGTCCTTTGTGTGGTTTTTAACTTCTGTTCTTGTTGGCTTATCTTCCATTCTCATCATGAAAAGGCCCGCGAGAACTGCAACAAAGCTTACAGCATTCAGGAAGAAGCACCACTGTTCCCCAAGCCCCGACATGATCCATCCGGCAACCGAAGGCCCAACAAGCCTTGCAGCGTTAAAGGTTGCGGAGTTTAAGGCTATGGCATTTAAAAGGTGTTTTCTGCCCTCAACCATTTCAACAACGAAGGACTGCCTTGCAGGGTTGTCAAGGGCCTGAACCATGCCTACGCCAAACATTATTATCAGTATATGTTCATATTTTATTAATTTGAAATAAACCAGTATAAAAAGCAGAGTAGCAGCTATCAATTGAAGGCTTTGAGTGAAAATAATAAGCTTTCTTTTTGAATATTTTTCAACTATTACACCTGAATATAGGGAGAAAAGAAATAGAGGTGTAAACTGTACTGCGTTCATAAGTCCCAGTTTAAACTTATCCTCTGTTAAAGAATAGACAAGCCAGCTTAATGCGGCATTTTGCATCCATGTGCCTATAAGAGATATAATCTGACCTGATAAAAAAAGCCTGAAGTTCCGGTGGGTAAGGGCCGGAAAATAATCATAAAATTTGCTCTTCAATTTCATATATCACCCCTCCAAAAATCATGTCGAACACAGGTTCATAGTTCATCGGTGTTAGCCTCCATTCACCCTAAACGTTATTTTTATTATATCATATATATTACATACTATATTTCTCCGGATGAATATTTATTTTAAAATAAAAAACCTGCATCTTCGATGCAGGTTTTATGGAGGCGGCATCCAGATTCGAACTGGAGAATAAAGGTTTTGCAGACCTCTGCCTTACCACTTGGCTATGCCGCCATATGGAGCGGAAGACGGGATTCGAACCCGCGACGTTCACCTTGGCAAGGTGACGCTCTACCACTGAGCCACTCCCGCATATTTGGTATTTGTAGATTAAAGGTTGAACGTTAAAATTCTAAAACAACTTTGCAGTTTTTCCAACCTCTTGCTTCTATACTACAACATTTTAAATGGTGCCCAGAGCCGGAATCGAACCAGCGACACGGGGATTTTCAGTCCCCTGCTCTACCGACTGAGCTATCTGGGCAAAATGGCGACCTAGAAGGGGCTCGAACCCTCGACCTCCGGCGTGACAGGCCGGCACTCTAACCAACTGAGCTACTAGGCCGTATGAAATTTGATTTGGTGGGCACAACAGGGTTCGAACCTGTGACCCTCTGCTTGTAAGGCAGATGCTCTCCCAGCTGAGCTATGCGCCCGCATTCATAAATCAGTGGCGATTTTTATTTTATCATACTCGTTTTGCTCTGTCAACAGCTTTTTTATCCCGCGTTCTATTTCTTCGGCGCTGCTGACATGTATTATAATACATGTTTTTAGGGTTAATGTCAACACTTTTTTTAAAATCAATACGGCGCTTTTATCTTAGTCAGCCCTACTGTTTTTGTTATAACCCATTGGAATAAAAAAGGCATATAAAACAAAAAGCATTTCATCCACAATAGGACGAAATGCTCATTTCGCTATGCCACCTAAGTACAAAACCATCTCTTTCAGGTACGGATTTCTCGATACCCTGTCCTTTTAACGGCGGACTCCCGGATACTGCTACTAAACGTTCGCGTACCATCTCACAGACCCATTCAATACCGGCTCTTGCATCCCTTGCATCGCTGGCGTAAAAATCCGCACCTACCATCCTGGCACACTCCTCATTGAGTACAGCTCCCCCTACCATGACGCTGCAACAGATGTCAAGCTTCCTCAGGGCCTTTATGGTATCCTCCATGCTCCTTAGAGAAGTTGTCATAAGTGCACTTAATCCTACAAGCCTCACAACCTATTTTTTCTTTGTTTTTATTTTCTTCAACAAAACCTATTGCTGCAGTTACAGATTTTCTTGGAATTAATATAAGGCTTTCGCTGCAGGTAAGGCCTATTTTTTCTCGGCGTTTAATACGTTTAATATGTGCGGCTGCACATCAATAGGAAGATCTCCATACCCCGGGCTATATCTGTAATTAATATCAAGACCCTCTTTCCTTGCAGGCTCCCTTATACCATCTTCAACTTCATTGCAGATACTCTCTATAGCCTCAGTTGCGCAGGCATCCAAAATAAGTGCCCTTGTCATATCAACCCTTTCAAGATACCCTATCCTGTTATCAACCTTTACCCCCAGGGTAGAGGCAAGGACTGCACACTTTTTAGAGTTTCTTAGATGGTTTGTTATATCCCTTCCCCTTAGTGTCAAATTGGTATTTGAAAGCTGAACCTCATTCTCAAACACCTTTACATCAAAAATATTGCAAATATAGCGCGGATCTGATATTTCCTTTATCTCATCTATACAGCTGTCTATAAGCTCATTTAAATTTTCATCAATTGGCTGATTTTTGTAACCGAGATATCTAAGAACCTCATTTTTATTGATATTCATATGCTACACTCCTGTCAAGAAACTGCCCTTTTAAATTCAAAGCTTTTCATGATCTCTTACAACTTCCGGCTTATTCATAGCACATACGTGTATACCCTTAACCCTAAAAACAAATCCCTTATATTCATACTTTCCTCCTTAAATGTTTTTAAGTGCTTCCTCTATGTCATCAATTAAATCCTCTGCATTTTCAATTCCTATCGATACCCTTATAAGCTCTGGAGTTACTCCTGCAAGCCTCTGTTCTTCCTCATTGAGCTGCTGGTGTGTTGTTGATGCCGGATGGATAACAAGTGATTTTGCATCACCAACATTTGCAAGGAGTGAAAATATCTTGAGGGAATCAATAAACTTCCTTCCTGCCTCGTATCCGCCTTTAACTCCAAAGGTGAAAATAGCTCCAGGTCCCTTTGGAAGGTATTTATTTGACAGTTCATTATATTTATTCGACTTCAGATAAGGATAATTTACCCATTCAATCTTAGGATGGTTTTCAAGATATTCTGCTATTATCTTGGCATTTTCAACATGTCTTTCCATTCTAAGGGACAGAGTTTCAAGTCCAAGTAAAAGCAAAAATGCGTTAAATGGTGATATGCATGCACCGATATCCCTTAAGAATATGGTTCTTAGCCTTGCGATGTAGGCAGCATTTCCAAAGGCCCCATAGAAGGACAATCCATGGTAGCTCGGATCTGGTTCAACAAATTCCGGGAACTTTCCATTATTCCAGTTAAACTTGCCTGAATCCACAACTACTCCTCCTATGGATGTTCCATGACCTTCTATGAATTTAGTTGCGGAGTGAACAACTACGTCTGCTCCAAATTCAAATGGCCTGCACAGATATGGTGTTGCGAAGGTATTATCCACTATTAAAGGTATGTTGTTTTTATGGGCAATTTCGGATATTTTTTCAATGTCGGGAATGTTTATTCCCGGGTTCCCCAGTGTTTCAATAAATACAGCCTTTGTTTTATCATTAATAGCCCCTTCCAATTCTTCAAGATCATCGGGGTTTACCAGGTTAACCTTTATTCCAAACTTTTTAAGGGTATGTGAAAACAGTGTGTGTGTTCCTCCATAAAGTGTGTAGGCCGCAACTATTTCATCTCCAGATTTTGCAACTGTTAGTACTGCATATGTAATTGCCGACATGCCTGAGGATGTTGCAACGGCTCCTACTCCCCCCTCGAGCGCTGCTATTCTCTTTTCAAAAACATCCGTAGTAGGGTTGCCTATTCTCGTATATATGTTTCCCTGCTTTTTAAGTGAAAAAAGATCTGCAGCATCCTGAGTATCGTCAAACACATAGGAGCTTGTCTGATAAATTGGTACGGCCCTTGACTTTGTTTCAGAGTCAACCCCCTGTCCTCCATGCACTTGCAGTGTTTCAAAGCGTAATTTTTTATCCATTTTAACAACCTCCTGTAAAATATAAATTAATCTGTTGTGCTACTCTGAAAAGTCCATTGAAATAAAAGCAGAAAATATTTACAGACCGACGCTGCGATAAAAAATATATTTCATTCACCAGTACGCTTAGCAAAGAAGTTCTAAGGCTTGGGATTTGAAAAATCAAGAACTTTCGTTAAACTCGCCTTGCTCAAACAAATGAAAGTTCTAGAATTTTTCTGCATCCCTTCGCCAAGAACTTCCAGTTGCCCGCTTTATGTGAATTTCATATATTTTTTATCTTCGCTTTAGTTCTTGAACTGGAACAACAGATTAATTTAGAAACTGTTTTCATAATATTGTGGTGAATTTTATTCCATTCAGAGCTATTTTGAGCTATCCCAGCGTCGGCCTGCAAATTCAACTGGCACAACATTAAGATATAAAAAAATCTCCCTGCAGATAAAATGCAAGGAGATTTATTCCCACATTCTTATCTGCCAGGTTAAACCTGCTGGAATTGGCACCGTCGGATTCTATCCGGGTTGCCGGGCTTCATAGGGCCAGTCCCTCCGCCTCTCTTGATAAGAATTTAGTAAATTAATGTATTAACTTGTTAAATTAAATTTTATACTTTTTTCCATAAATGTCAATATAATTTATAAAGTTTTTATAAATATTAATTATCTAAATTTTAAATGCTATCTGTTGTCTTCATGACGTAATAATATATCCAGTTAAAAAATAACAGATTGGAATGAGCCCTCCATTTAACAACAGGCTCCTTTGAAGGGTCGTCATTTAAAAAATAATTCTTAGGCACTTCGATATTCAGCCCCTTTGCTATGTCCCTGTGGTATTCCTTCCCAAGGGTATTTGAATCATATTCAGAATGCCCTGTTACAAATATCTGAGAACCATTCCTTGAGGCTACTATGTATATGCCTGAGTCCTTTGATTCAGCCAGGATTTCAAGTCCTTTTACAGTATCTATATCCTCGCGCCTTATCTCTGTGTACCTTGAGTGTGGCACTAAAAACTCATCATCGAACCCTGTAAAAAGGGGTGCTTTTTTGTTTAAAACCCTGTGGCTAAATACCCCAAAAATTTTTTTGTCCAGAGTGTATTTCGGTACTCCATAATGATAATAGAGCCCTGCCTGAGCAGCCCAGCATATATGCATGGTTGATTTTACATTGTTTTTGGAAAAATCCATTAAGCACTTAAGCTCTTCCCAGTAGTCCACATTTTCAAATTCAAGATGCTCCACAGGTGCTCCGGTGATAATCATGCCATCATACTGCCTGCCCCTTATATCTTCCAGACTCTTGTAATATACTTTAAGGTAATCTGGATACACACTCTTTGGCTTGTGGGTTTTGGGATACATAAACTCCACATCGATATTAAAGGGAGTATTACCTAATAATCGTAAAAGCTGCATTTCTGTTTCATATTTGTTGGGCATTAGATTTACAATTGCAATACTTACAGGCTTCAAACAATCCGATTTCGACTTTTCTCTATCAATTACAGTTATATTGTAACTGGCTATATCCCTCACTGAGGGAAGGCCTATATCTGCAATCAAAGGCATACAGTCACCTCCTTCGTCCCATCAATTTCCCTTTAAAAAAAAACCACTTCTTGAGATACAAGAAGCGGTTTAGAATACGCAATTCATATTATCCATCTTCTTATCTCTCAGCCTATTGCTGCAGGAATTAGCACATTTCCAGCTTAAAGCACTTTAAGCTGGCTGTTGCCGGGCTTCACAGGGCCAGTCCCTCCACCTCTCTTGATAAGAAATAACTATTAAGTTTTCTTAATTATATCAACTATCCATTTCCATGTCAACTAAATTTTTGAAAATAATTGCCTTCTATCTTTTTTCGTAAGGGATTGAAATAAGCAAAATAAAAAGAAGGAGGCAAAGGTTTAAATCTCTGCCTCCTTGTTAAATCATGATTGAAATTGTAACGGCGTATTAAAAAGATGGCCGTTCAATAATCAATCAAAGTGGAGTAACATTATAATAATGGACTTTCGATAAGGGTTGCAAAAACAAACTCATGGAAATGGCCATCATCAATAGTAGTTTCTCCTTCAACAAAGTGTACATGCTTTCCATTTCCTACCGGTATAGCAGGTCCAGTTTCAACTCCCACTTCATGAAGATGATCGAAAAAGTCAGTGTTGGTTAAAATGGCATGCTTGTGGCCTCCACCAGGTAAAGGTATTACCTCGCTGGTAACTCCTGCAAAGCGGTGGTTGTGCCTTTCTTCCCCTCTCTCTGCTAGTCTTGTGCTGCCAAGGAATTCGTGTACATGAGTCTGGCCTTCTTTTTCTTCACGATAGTTTTCTTCTTGTTGATTTTTGTTATATGACATGATATCACCTCCTTTGGTCAGTACATAATATGTCGAAATATATTTGATGTTACTATAAAAGGTAAAAATCCGGATAAAGGCTTAGCTTTATCCGGATTAAAAGAATCTATACTTACAATTTTCCTACGCTTTTATTAACGCATCTATTTCTTCCCTTGTAAACTTATATTTCTGATTGCAGAAATGGCATTCTATCTGTATGCTTTCATCCTTTTTAAGGTCTTCAAGCTCTTCCCTGCCAAGGGCTATAAGGGCCCTTTCTATTCTCTCCCTTGAGCAGTCACAAACATAATCTGTTTCTATCCTTTCATGTATCTTAAGGTCCATGTCATCAAAGAGCATGTTCAGTATATCCTCTGCCGATTTTCCTTCTGCAATGAGGGAAGATAGCGGCGGAATTTCTTCCAGCCTGTAGGTTATAACGTCAGCAAGAAGCTCGTTTGCACCTGGCATCATCTGTACGATAAGTCCTCCTGCCGCCTTTATGGACCTATCCCTGTCAACCAGCACCCCAAGTGCAACGGCAGATGGCACCTGTTCAGAAACTGTAAAGTAATATGCAAGGTCATCCCCTATTTCTCCTGTATATATTGGCACCTGGCTCGTATATGGTTCCTTCAGTCCAAGATCCTTTATAACTGTAAGCATTCCATTTTTACCTATGGCCCCTCCAACATCGAGCTTTCCCTTTTCGTTAAGAGGAAGGTCCACATAGGGGTTTGAAATATATCCCTTAACGTTTCCCCGTGCATCAGTTGATGCCACAAGATTTCCAGCTTCTCCACCGCCGTTCATCGTGACGGTGAGCTTATCCTTTTTTCCCTTTAGCATAACTCCCATTATGGAAGCACCTGTTAAAAGCCTTCCAAGGGCTGCAGAAGCAGTAGGACTTAAGTTGTGTATTTGCCTGGCCCTTTCAACCATATCAGTAGTTATTGTGGCAAAGAGCCTTATCTCCCCATCCCTTGCTGTTGCTCTTAAAACGTAAGCCATCCTTAATCCTCCTTTGATGCTATAAAAGTCGCCCTTGCAGTTTTATCATATACGGGCTTAAAACTGTAGTCATCATATACCTCAACTCTTTTAAAGCCTGAAGCTTTTAAAGCCCCAATAATATGTTCAACTTCATATATTTTCTGTATATGATGTTCCTCCATCCTTCTATACAGTTTACCCTCTTTGATAAAAAAAGTGATATACATTTCAATTATATCATCATCGACATAGTTATCCCATATGTAACATAAATCCTCCTCATTCATTGTGAAGGTATTGTTGCCTATAAGGTTTCTCAGCTTATAGGATGTGCTTATATCAAATATAAAATATCCTCCTCTGCTTAAATGGTCATAGACCCTTTTAAAGCTCCCCAGAAGTTCATCCTCTTCAATTATATAGTTATATCCGTCGCAGAAGGATGCTGCGATGTCAAAATCTCTGTTTAAACAAAAATGTGCCATATCCTGGTTTAAAAAGTTTATCCTCATTCTTTTGGATCTGGCTTTTTCCTCCGCTACGGAGAGCATTTCATGGGATATGTCGATGGCAGTTACATCCAGGCCAGCTTCTCTGAGCCTTGTGGTCATATTTCCTGTTCCACACCCAAGCTCTAAAAGCCTTTTTCCTTTTATATCAATTCCCCTGGACTCCATATATTTTTTAACAAACTCCATCCATTTATCATAGTCTGCGTCAATGGTCATATCATATATTTCAGCAAGGCCTGTATATTGCTCCATTTACTCACCACCATGTATAAGATTATAATGGCAAAATAATGTTATATCCTTTATATTATTATTTATTTTAACGCAAAAAGCAATCAGGTAAAGTAGACTATTATGCTGATTAATTCGGTTCAATGGAATATATTTTTTTACTTAAGCACTTTCTGACACCGTACTCTGCTGGAAATATTGATTTGTGCAAATTCGAATAATTATATATAATTTAAATAAAGAATGAATTGAAACATAAGATTAGCGCAGACTTTAAACTGCTCATAAGGAGGAATATCATGCTTTATCCGCTATTTTTCGAACCAGTATATAAAGAAATAATCTGGGGTGGAAGAAACCTTGAAAAGGTGTTTAACAGGAACCTGCCTGAGGGCAAGGTTGCTGAAAGCTGGGAGGTATGCTGCCATAAAAATGGAATGAGTATAGTTTCTAATGGAGAGTTTAAGGACAAATCCCTTGAAGAACTTATAAAGGAACATGGAGAAAGGCTCCTTGGAACAAAGGCATCATCCCTTGACCGATTCCCACTTTTAATCAAATTCATCGACGCAAACGATAGGCTGTCCGTTCAGGTTCACCCGGGAAATGAATATGCATTAAAGGTTGAAGGCGATCTGGGTAAAACGGAAATGTGGTACATACTGGAGGCAAAGGAAGGTGCAAAGCTTATATATGGTACAAAGCCCGGAGTATCAAAGGAGGAATTTAAAAGAGCGATAGAAAATGGCACCCTCGAAGACTATTTAAACTATGTGGACGTTAAAAAGGGAGATGTTGCCTTCATTCCTGCAGGTACGGTACATGCTATCATGGATGGCCTGCTGATTGCAGAAATTCAGCAAAACAGCGACACCACCTACAGGGTATACGATTGGAACAGAGTTGACAAAAACGGAAAGGGAAGGGAGCTTCATATAGATAAGGCCCTTGATGTAATAAACTTTGACTTTAAGGGAGAGGTATCAAGGCCTGTTCTCAATGACTTCGAAGGATATTCAATTGGAACCCTGGTTACCTGCGATTTCTTTACCGTCGACAAAATCGTCATAAATGAAAAATACGTTGACAAAACTGACGGAACCTCCTTCTTCATATTTACAGCAGTTGAGGGGGAGGGAGAGATTATTTATGATGATCAGTCATATCCCATAAAGTCTGGTAATACATTTATGGTACCTGCTGATCCCCATGAGTTTACGATTAAAGGTAACTTAACACTGATTAAATCCTATCTATAATTAATTCTCCGGTCTTTATAGGCAGTCGCCAAAGACCGGAGAATTTTATTTGTTCCACCTTCTCCCGCTGTCCCTGTTAAGCTTCGTCATAATTCCCCCTATCCTTCCTGTCTCTTCAGACGTAAGACCATCCCAACCGCATTTTTTCACCTTATCCAAAAGGCCCAGTTCATCTGCTATTTCGTACTTTATTTTTTCCCTCTCCATCATCTCAGGGGTAAGCTCTTTATTTGATTTAAGCCTGGCCTTTACCTTCTTTTTAAAAGGAGTTGTCATAAAATCACCACCTGTACAAAAATAAAACTCCCCCTTGTATTATTTTTACAAGGAGGTTCTATTTTATACATATTAATATAGGTGGCATGCGACAAAGTGCTCTTTATCAATCTCTTTAAGAGGAGGAGTTTGTTCAGCACAAACTGGTTTAGCATAGGGACATCTTGCCCTGAACCTGCACCCTGGTGCTGGGTTTATAGGGCTTGGTACTTCACCCTCAAGCATTATTCTCTTCCTGGTTCTTTCAACCTCAGGGTCAGGTATTGGAATAGCTGAAAGAAGTGCTCTTGTATATGGGTGAAGGGGGTTTCTGTAAAGCTCATGGCTTTCAGCAAGCTCAACCATACATCCAAGATACATAACCGCAACCCTGTCTGAAATATGCTTAACCATGGAAAGGTCATGGGCAATAAATAAATATGTTAAACCCAGCTCCCTCTGGAACTTAATAAGAAGATTTACTATCTGGGCCTGTATTGAAACGTCAAGGGCTGAAATAGGTTCATCGCACACAATGAACTCGGGCTCAATGGCAAGTGCCCTTGCTATCCCTATCCTCTGCCTCTGTCCGCCTGAAAATTCATGTGGGAAACGGCTGGCATGCTCCTTATTAAGGCCTACCATGCCTAAAAGCTCGTAAACCCTGTTCATTCTTTCCTTTCCTGAATACATTCCATGTATATCAATGCCCTCTGCGATTATATCGCCAACTGTCATTCTTGGGTTCAAGGATGCATAGGGGTCCTGGAAAATGATCTGTGCCTGTTTTGTAAAATCCTTTCTCTGTTTTGCATTCATCCTGTGAACATTTTGACCCTTAAATAAAACTTCGCCGTCGGTTGCACCATACATTCCTATTACCGTTCTTCCGCAGGTTGTCTTTCCACATCCCGACTCCCCAACCATTCCAAGGGTTTCTCCCTTTCTTATGATAAAGGATACGTCATCCACCGCCTTCAGTATGGCACCCTTTCCAATGTGGAAGTATTTCTTTAAATTATTAACCTCTACCAGTACTTCACCCTTTTCTATATGATTGGGCATATCTCTATTTAAAACCCTTGCTTCCATTATAAACCTCCTCCCGTTTCCACTGCTATTTCATCAACCCTTGGTGCAAGCGGATGATGCAGCCAACATGACGCCTCATGGGTATCGCTTATCTTTGTTACAGGCGGTGCCTGCTCCTTACATATTTGCATGCAGTATTTGCAGCGCGATGCAAAGGGACACCCCTTAGGTGGAGCAATAAGATCAGGCGGCGTTCCCTGAATTGAAACAAGGTCCTCCTTTTTTTCAGAATCAAGCCTTGGTACTGCCTTCAAAAGGGACCATGTATATGGATGCCTGGGGCTGTAGAACAGTTCATCTGCATTGCCCCTTTCTACAATTTGCCCTGCATACATAACGATAACCTTCTGAGCAATATCTGCAACGACCCCAAGGTCGTGGGTGATGAGTATTATCGCGGTACCAAGTTTTTTTTGCAAATCCTTCATAAGCTCAATAATCTGAGCCTGAATCGTAACATCAAGTGCAGTTGTAGGCTCATCGGCTATAAGTATCTTCGGGTTGCAGGCCAGGGCAATGGCTATCATCGCTCTCTGCCTCATACCACCAGAGAACTGATGAGGATATTGATTTGCCCTGCTTCTGGCATTTGGAATATTTACAAGCTCAAGCATCCTAACGGCTTCTTCAAAGGCCTGCTTTTTATTCATACCTCTATGGATAATAAGGCTTTCAGCTATCTGATTTCCTATCTTCATCGTAGGGTTTAAGGATGTCATAGGATCCTGGAATATCATGCTCACTTCAGCACCCCTGTACTGCTGCCATTCCTTCTTTGAAAACTTCAATATGTCCCTGCCATCAAACAAAATCTGGCTGCCTTCCTTTATTTCTCCTGGAGGAGTTTGTATAAGCCCCATTATACTCTTGGATGTAACTGTTTTTCCACATCCTGACTCTCCAACTATTGCAATGGATTCTCCCCTGTCAAGTTCAAAGGAAACTCCTCTAACAGACTGAACCTCCCCTGCATAGGTATGATAGGAAACCCTTAGATTTTTAACTTCCAGTAACTTTCCCATTTTGCTACCTCCTTATTGACGTAGTTTTGGATCAAGTGCGTCCCTTAGTCCGTCGCCGAGCAAGTTGAAAGCTATCATAGTTAAACATATTGCAGCTGCAGGGAAGAAAAGTTCATGGGGATAAAATTCGAATACCGTCTGACCAAAGGCTGCCATAGCACCCCAGCTGGTCATAGGAGGCTGTACTCCAAGACCTATAAAGCTTAAGAAAGCCTCAGCAAATATAAACCCGGGAATGCTGAAGGTAACGTAAACTATAAGCACGCCTATAGTATTTGGGATGAGATGCCTTGTAATTATTCTTCCCGGATCGCTCCCAAGCGCCTGGGCAGCAAGAACATACTCGGATTCCTTAAGCTGCATTACCTGACCTCTGATGATACGAGCTATTCCAACCCATCCCGTTATAACCAGTGCAATAATTAGAGAACCAAGACCCTGACCAAGTACCACGGAAACAAGTATAACAACTATGAGGTATGGAATGCTGTTTATAACTTCTACAATTCTCATCATTATGTCATCCACAAGCCCGCCGTAGTACCCGCTTATGCCTCCATAGATACAGCCGACGATTACTTCAATAATAGTACCAATAATACCTATTGCAATGGATATCCTTCCTCCAACCCATGTTCTTGCAAACATGTCCCTTCCAAGCTGATCAGTACCGAACCAGTGCTCCGCTGACGGCCTCTGATTCGATATGTTTGTGAACTGCTCATCGAATTTATATTTTGTTAAATATGGGCCGATTATAGTCATAAGCACTATTATCATAAGAATCGCCATGGAAAACATGGCTAATTTGTTCTGCTTTAATCTTCTCCATGCATCCTGCCAGTAGGTTATATTGGGTCTTAATATGGCCTCTGCATCTTCATTTTCACAGCCTATAATCTGAAACTTTTCCTTGTTTAGCTCTAACATAATCTCACCCCTATCTCTTTTCGCCTGTTACTCTAATTCTCGGGTCAATTACACCGTACAATATGTCAACAACCAAAAGCGATATGATGTATAGTGCTGCAAAGAATATTGTAGTTGCCATTATCATGGTATAATCCCTGTTGTTAATGCTCTGCACATAATATTCACCAAGACCTGGGATGGAAAATATTCTTTCAATTATAAAGGAACCTGTTATAACCCCCGCAATTTGCGGTCCAAGTATTGTGATAATGGGGAGAATTGCGTTTCGAATAATGTGCTTCCATATGATTGCAACGTTTGAAACTCCCTTTGCCCTAGCCGTAAGTATATAGTCCTGGTTTACTACATCGAGCACTGAAGCCCTCATATACCTTGCATAGGTTGCAATACTTCCAAAGCTTAATGCTATTGTAGGAAGAATTGTAAATTTAAATCCTGAAGTCCAGACGTTTACCGTAGGCCATCCAACCGTCGGCAGAATACCACCTGAAAAGAAGTACTGCAAAAGTACGGCAATAACAAAGCTCGGAACTGAAATACCTAAAATGGCGATGAACATAACCAGGTAATCAATCCATGAATTTCTCCTAAAGGCAGCCACTATCCCAAGAATTAGTCCTATTATCAGTCCAAAAGTCACCCCCTGAAGACCGAGCCTTGCCGATACGGGAAATCTCTCACGAATTATTTGATTTGCAGTTAGTCCTGGAGTTTCAATGGACTCTCCAAGATCTCCCTTAATTACATTTTTTAGATAATCTATATATCTCAAATATACCGGCTTGTCCAAGCCGTATTTTCTCCTGATATTTTCCTGTATCTGAGGAGGCAATTTCTTGGCCTTAACGCTTATAGGGTCCCCTGGGATTGTGTTCATCAGGAAAAAGGTTACGGTTATAATTACCCACATGGTAAGAACCATATACCCCAGTCTTCTTATTACAAATCTGGTCATTTCACATCCTCCCTTAATAATATATATATACTACAACGGGGTGTTCGCCCCGTTGTAGTATATTAAATCTATTATTGTCTTCCGCTTGTATAAGCGTATTTAATTTCGTAATCCATTCCGAATAATGGTGCCTGGAAGCCCTTTACGTAATTCTGCAGGAACAGGTGCTTATCCCTGTATGCCACTGGAGCTATACCTGCGTCCTTAACAACGAGTATCTCTTCCATTTGTTTGAATAGTTCAAGTCTCTTGTTGAAGTCAGCTTCCTTTCTAACCTTGTCAACAAGAGCGTCATAATCCTTGTTGCTCCACTTTCCTGGGTTATTACCATTTCCTGTTGTAAACATATCGAAGAAGGTCATCGGATCGTTGTAGTCACCTGCCCAGCCCATTGCACTTATTTGATATTCTCCTCTGTCTACTCTATCGACGAATTGTGGGAAGTCTGAAGTTGACTCAATCTTAATCTTCACTCCAAGCTTTGTTTCCCACTGCTTCTGATACCATTCATCGAGGGTTCTTGTAAGTGTATCCGTTCCTGATGAGAGATATAAGAACTCATACTGCTTGTTTGGATCAAGTCCAAGGTCCTTTAATCCTTCCTGGAACAGTGCCTTTGGATCCTTGTACTGCTCCATGGCGGCCTTTAGAGGCTCCGGAACTTCCTTTCTGTATTCCTTATCCCCATTTAACAGTGCATATGGAGCCCATCCATAGGCAGCATAGTATCTCTTCATTACATTCTTTACATAGTCTTCCCTATCAAGTGCAAGGGAGAATGCAAGCCTTACCTTCGGGCTTGAAAATACCTTTGACTTATCGTTTACGTTAAAGAATACGTATGTTGATGATGGTGCATATCCTGTCATGTATGCAATCTGTCCCTTTTGAGCCTGTTCCTTATACTTTGTGAGGTATTCTCCTCTGGCTCCTACTGCGTCAAGCTGTTTTGTTTCAAACATCTTCATCCTTGAAGCTTCTTCCTTTACAACCTGGAAGTTAACGGTTTGAAGTTTAACGCTTTTTGCATCCCAATACTTTTCATTCTTCTTAAGAACAACCTTTGAACCCTTTACCCACTGTTCAACTACGAATGGTCCGTTGTATACAAGCTTGGCTGGATCCTGTCCATATGTTTCTCCAGCTGCCTCAACGATATCCTTTCTTAGAGGAACAAGGTTTTTAAATGCAACGATTTGATCAAAATATGGAACAGGGTTGTTTAAAGTTACCTGAAGCGTCTTCTCGTCGATAACTTTAATCCCAACATCCTCTGCCTTTGCATTACCAGCGTTATATTCTGCAGCGTTCTTTATATCAAATATGAAGTATGCATAATCCGATGCAGTATTTGGGTCGAGCAACCTGAGCCATGCATATTTAAAGTCTTCAGCTGTTACCTTCTTACCATCTGACCAGCTATAGTCCCTTAAATGGAATGTCCATGTAAGGCCATCCTCTGACTTGTCAATCTTTTCTGCCCCGGCAAGTTCAACCTTATCCTTCTGTCCATCGTTTGTTATTCTTGTCATACCCTCCATTACTTCGCCAATTATCTGGCCTGAATATGAGTCTGTAGCCTTTGAGCTGTCAAGAGTCTTAACATCGGCTGGAAGGATAAGATTTAAGTACTGATCCTTATCAATCTTATCATTTGAGTTGTTGCCTGCCTGCTGGCTTTTGCCGCATCCAGTCAGCCCTACTGAAAGAGCAAGCACAAATGCAACCACGGCAGCAAACATTTTTTTGCTTTTCATTAACATATTCCCCCTTTTTTAATGTTTTATTTATATTTATAACCGCCATCAGCAGTTATAAGCTTGGTTGTATTAATTTTTTATCTCCCAATTTAATGTATTTATATATACACAACGGGTATATAAGCATGCTAATTCTTTATAAATACGGTAATTCCTTCTACAAATTCAAAAAAATAATATTTTTTAATGAATTATATGAGAAAAACAAAACTCCTATTCCAGTTAATTCACAAAATATAAAAATAGTTGAAAGAGTTAAGATACAAAATTCAATTTTTATAAACTTATATCATTTTTATATTTTTAAGATTTTAGATTGAACATAAATCATATATTTTATTTTTCGACACATTTCGCGCATTTTATATGTACAATTTGCAATTTTAAAATGGACAAGTTGCTTTTTATGTATATTATCACCCTCAAATAACTTTGTCAATTATGTATTTTTCATTAACAAATCGAAAATAATTGCCATATATCAGAATTAAGTTTATATTTCTTCAACTTTCTCCGTATTATATTTCATTTTAAAAAATTTTTGCAATGATTTTTCGGTTTATATTCTTTGTGTTAAACTGGCACAACATGAAACGAAATTCACCATAAGATTATGAAAACAGTTTCATTGGTAATAATCTAAACCTAAGCTAAGAAAGCTTTTATATTTACCTTAACGTTTTGCAGTACCTAAGCGGAAATAAAAAATATATGAAATTCACATAAAGCGGGCAATTAGAAGTTCTAGGCGAAGGGATGCAGAAAAATCCTAGAACTTTCGTGACTTAAGCAAGGCGAGTTTAACGAAAGTTCTTGATTTTTCAAATCCCGAGCCTTAGAACTTCTTTGCTGAGCGTACTGGTGAATGAAATATATTTTTTATTGCAGCGTCGGCCTTTAGATATTTTCTACTTTTATTCCAATGGGCTTTTCAGAGTGGCAAAACTAATTTAAGTTACTTTTAGCTATTAAATTACCTTTGTGTTATAATAATTTTATTAATGTATATTTATATATCAATTTATAGGAGGTATAATAATGGGCGTTAAACTTGCTGTAGTAGGTGCTACCGGTATGGTTGGCAGAACCTTTTTGAAGGTACTTGAGGAAAGAAATTTTCCTATAGATGAACTTTACCTTTTTGCTTCTAAAAAATCCGCCGGAAGCACCCTTAATTTTAAAAACAATGAATATGTAGTTGAGGAGCTCAAGGAAGACTCATTTGACAGAGGAATAGACATAGCCCTTTTTTCTGCTGGAGGAGATACCAGCTTAAAATACTCTCCAATTGCTGCTTCCAAGGGATGTATAGTTGTAGATAACAGCAGCGCATGGAGAATGCACGATGAAGTTCCCCTTGTGGTTCCAGAAGTTAACCCGGAGGATATAAAGTGGCATAAAGGGATCATCGCAAACCCCAACTGCTCCACAATACAGGCTGTTGTTGCTTTAAAGCCCCTTGACAGCAGTTTTAAAATTAAAAGAATAGTATACTCGACATATCAGGCTGTTTCCGGTGCAGGACTTGGTGGATTTAACGACCTCAAAAAAGGCATTGAGGGAGAACCTCCAAAGAAGTTCCCTCACCCAATAGCATTCAACATGCTTCCTCACATCGATGTGTTTTTAGATAATGGATACACCAAGGAAGAAATGAAGATGATAAATGAAACGAGGAAGATAATGCACAGGCCTGATTTAAAGGTTACTGCAACCACTGTAAGGGTTCCTGTTTATTATGGACACAGCGAATCCATTAACGTAGAGTTTGAAAGGGATTTTAACATGGAGGACGTATATCGTGTGCTTCATAACAGCCCTGGAGTTGTTTTAATGGACGACCCATCCAAAAACATTTATCCTACCCCTCTTTATGCAGAAGGTAAGGATGAAGTCTTCGTTGGAAGAATAAGAAGGGATGAAAGTGTAGATTACGGCATTAATATGTGGGTTGTAGCTGACAACATAAGAAAGGGTGCCGCAACAAACGCTGTTCAAATTGCAGAGCTTCTTATAAAGTAAAATAAAATTTTAAAACTCATTAAAATTCTGTTTGTAAGTCATGCATCCGTTTTCACCTTTCCCTATGGGTGAATGGTTTTAGTTATATGAATTAACTTAGAGTAAATTAACTCGTTGTGCTAGATAAATTTGCAGATAGGCGCTTCGATAAAAAATATATTTCATTCACCAGTACGCTTGGCAAAGAAGTTCTAAGGCTCGGAATTTGAAAAATGTGAATTACATATATTTTTATCGACCCTCAGCCCCTGAACTAGCACAACGAGTTAAACTATAATTACAGTAGATTCTTTTAAATTGCAATGTACTACCCTTACTGCATATAATATAATTAAATAATTAAAGAAAGGATGATTTATATGAGCCTTTTCACGGGATCGGGCGTTGCCATCGTAACCCCATTTAATGAAGATGGCGTAGATTTCAAAAAGCTTGAAGAACTGTTGGAGTGGCATATAGCAGAAAAAACCGATGCTATTATAATATGTGGAACCACTGGCGAAGCTTCGACCATGAGCGAACAGGAAAGAAAGGAAACCATAAAATTTACAGTGGATGTAGTAAAGGGAAGAATACCTGTAATTGCCGGAACAGGAAGTAACAATACAAAGGCCGCCGTTGAAATGAGCAGGTGGGCTGACAACATTGGAGTTGATGGTCTCCTCGTTATTACACCCTATTACAACAAAACAACCCAAAGGGGTGCCATAGAGCACTTTAAAGCCATCGCCGAAGCTGTAACAAAGCCAATTATAATATACAACGTTCCATCGCGAACGGGTTTTAATCTTCTTCCAGAAACATTATATGAGCTTTCAAAGGTTAAAAACATCGCAGCAGTTAAGGAAGCAAGCGGAAACATATCCCAGATAACTGAAATTGCGGCACTTTGCGGGGATAGGCTTGACATATACTCAGGAAATGACGATCAAATAGTTCCAATACTTGCCCTTGGCGGAAAGGGAGTTATATCCGTTGTAGCAAATATTCTTCCACGGGATACCCATGAGCTTTGCGAGAAATATTTCAGCGGCGATATAAAGGGCTCACTTGAGATTCAGCTTAAGATGTTCCCCCTTGTTAAAGCCCTATTTATAGAAACAAATCCAATACCTGTTAAAGCTGCCATGAACCTTATGGGAATGAATGTCGGGTCATTAAGGCTCCCGCTTGTTGAAATGTCATCAAAGAACCTTGAGATATTAAAGAAGGAAATGGCTGCATATGGAATTGAATTCTAGAGGTGAAATTATGAAGGTTTTATTGCACGGTTGTAATGGAAGAATGGGTCAGGTTCTGACAAGAATCATATCAGAAACCCCTGGCATGGAAGTTGTATGCGGGGTTGACAAAAATTTTGACAGGATAAAAAACCCCTATCCAGTATACGAAAGCCTGGATAAGGTAGCTGAAAGTGTTGACGTACTTATAGATTTTTCAAATCATCTGTGCCTTGATGATATACTTCGCTATGGTATAGAAAAAAACGTTCCCCTTGTAATATGTACAACGGGATTTTCGCCTGAGGAAAAGAAAAGGATGTTTGAAGCATCAAAGAAAATACCCATACTAAACTCATCCAACATGTCAATTGGCATAACCCTTTTACTTTCCCTTGTAAAGCAGGCTGCTTCAGCACTTTATGGGGATTTTGACATAGAGATAATTGAAAAGCACCACAACCAGAAGCTCGACTCTCCAAGCGGAACTGCCCTTATGATTGCAGATGCAATAAACGACTCCCTTGAAAACGGTTTGGAATATGTTTATGGAAGACATTCTAAAACTCAGAAGAGGGAGAAAAAGGAGATAGGGATACATGCTGTAAGGGGCGGTGCAATAGTTGGAGAGCATGACGTTATCTTTGCAGGTCCCGGGGAAATCATAGAGATAAGCCATACCGCACTGTCAAGGGATGTATTTGCCCACGGAGCTGTAAGGGCCGCAAAATATATCGTTGGTAAGGAAGCTGGATTGTACAGTATGAAGGATGTAATTGAAGGATAGATCAAATCTGACCTGGCAGCGCCAGGTCAGATTTATATAGGAGGTAAAAGATTATGGAAGAAATGCTGAATGAAGATGTCCGCGGTATTAAGATATCGGGGATAAGAAAATTTTATAATATGATAGCAAACTATAAGGATGCAATTTCTCTTACAATAGGTCAGCCGGATTTTCCTACACCAGATCATATTAAGGAAGCTGCAAAAAAAGCAATTGATGGAAATAAAACGATCTATACGCATAACGCAGGGCTTATTGAGCTGAGAAAGGCTGCAGGAAATTTTCTATATAATAAATATAAACTTTCATACAATCCTGAGGATGAAATAATCGTTACAAACGGTGCAAGCGAAGCTATCGATATTGCACTAAGGACGATTTTAAATAAAGGAGATGAAGTAATTCTTCCAGGCCCAGTTTATCCAGGGTACGAGCCCATTATAAAACTTTGTGGGAGCATTCCCGTACATATAGACACCAGGGATAATGGGTTCAGGCTTAACGCTGAGCTTATAGGTAAGGTCATAACAGATAAAACAAAGTGCATAGTACTCCCATATCCCTCCAACCCAACCGGGCGCGCAATGGATAGAAACGTCCTTGAGGATATTGCACTACTATTAAGGGACAAAAATATATTCATATTATCGGATGAAATATACAGTGAGCTTGTATACGAGGGAGAACACTGTTCCATTGCATCCTTCCCATGGATGAGGGAAAAAACAGTGGTTATAAACGGCCTTTCAAAATCCCACTCCATGACTGGCTGGAGAATTGGATTCACCTTTGCACCTGCTTACATTACAAAACATATGCTTAAGGTTCATCAGTATAATTCAACCTGTGCCTCCTCCATAAGCCAGTATGCTGCCCTCGAGGCCCTTACAAATGGTATAAGCGATTCAAAAGCCATGCGAGACGAATATAAAAGGCGTAGGGATTACGTGTATGACAGACTTGTGTCAATGGGATTTGAGGTTGAAAGGCCTGAGGGAGCATTTTACATATTTCCCTCAATTCAAAAGTTTGGGATGAAGTCCCTTGATTTTGCCCTTAATCTTTTGGAAAAATGTGGTGTTGCAGTTGTGCCTGGAGATGCATTTTCGGAATATGGAGAAGGATATGTAAGGATTTCATATGCTTATTCCATGGAGGTACTTAAGGAGGCCCTTGATAGAATCGAAGGATTTGTTTCTTTAGTTTGACAAATAAATATATCAATGTTATATTATATTAAATCCTAATATAACTTGTTGTGTTACTCTGAAAAGTCCATTGGAATAAAAGAAGAAAAAATAAACAGGAGGGCGCTGCGATAAAAAATATATTTCATTCACCAGCACGCTTAGCAAAGAAGTTCTAAGGCTCGGGATTTGAAAAATGTGAATTTCATATATTTTTTATCGACCCTTAGTTGCTGCAAAAGGTTAAGGTAAATATAAAAGCTTTCTTAGCTTAATTGTGGTGAATATGGTTTCATGCAGAGCTAATTCTTTACTAGTACAACAAGTTAATATAGATATATTTATCAATTGTTATACTAATATTATACCAAGGAGCGTGTTTATATGGAGCTTAAAAAGGAATATGATCTTACTAATCCCTATGAAATTGCAAAATTTATTAAGGAAGCTAAAAAAGCTACGCCTGTAAAGGCCTATGTTGATGGAGATCTTAAGGGTATATCCGAAGACGGTATAGAAATATACGGCGAAGGCAATTTCTATGTATTGTTTGGAGAAAGCAGTGCTGTAGATGATTTCCTACATAAATATAAGGATGTTATAAAAAAATATAAGGTTGAATATGACAGAAGAAATTCAGCAATACCACTTTTAGATATAAGAAACGTCGAAGCTAGAATTGAACCCGGAGCGATAATAAGGGACAGGGTTTCAATAGGAAAAAATGCTGTTATTATGATGGGTGCAGTTATTAATATTGGAGCTGAAATTGGTGAAGGCACCATGATCGATATGAATGCCGTTGTTGGCGCAAGAGGTAAGATAGGAAAAAACTGCCATATAGGTGCAGGTGCAGTTATTGCAGGTGTACTTGAACCTCCAAGCAAGGAACCCGTTATAATAGGAGACAACGTCCTTGTAGGCGCCAATGCAGTAATACTTGAAGGAGTTAAAATAGGCTCAGGCTCCGTTGTTGCTGCAGGTTCTGTTGTTACAGAAGACGTTGAAAGCGGAGTGGTTGTTGCAGGAACTCCTGCAAGGGTTATAAAGCGTGTTGACGATAAGACAAAGGATAAGACTCAGCTTCTTGATGATTTAAGAAAATAGAGTCTGTGTTTTGTACAGACTCTATTTTTCATTATTGTCTGCTTCAACCTCTTCCTTATCCTTATCGCCTATGCTTTCCATCTTTGAAATGGATACCTCATAGGCAACCCTTTTTACAACGTTGTCCTCAGAAAGCTTCTTTTCATATTCCCTGCTTTGAATTCTTCCCCATACCTTGATATGGGACCCTACCTCAAGAAGGCTTGAAAACCTTGCATTTCTCCCCCAGGCAATAATCGGTATGTAATCTGATTTGTTGTATGGCCTGTTTACTGCAATTAACAGGTCCGTTATTTCCCTCCCAAAGGGCGTAGTTCTGTAAATCGGAGGTTTGCATATAAAACCATCCAGAAATATCTGGTTGGGACTTTTTGAAATTTCGTTGATGTTTTTTACATCCCTGGCGAATACCGTTAAAATAAGCCTGTTGGCCCCATCAACAAACTTGTTATAGGATCTTAACTGTCCTTCGATACTGATAAGGCTTCCTATGTCCATATTGAGCGACGCAATTAATCTTTCGGAAACGGTTACAGGTAGTATGTCCATCGCTTCACTAAGCCTTGGAACCTCCACCTTGGTATTGTAGAACCCTTCTCCATACATTTCATGGCTGAATGTAAGTCCTTCTACAACCCTGCCCTCGATGTATACTTTGTTAGTTTGCAACAAGTTGTCTACCATTTACCCATCCCTCTCCCTTCGTATTTTCAACTAAATAAAAATGATTTCTAAAATATAGATATTAAGGAAATGGGGAAAATATGACCAAATTTTTTTATTATTGCAAATTGTTTGCTGAATACTAATGACCTTAATCTGGATAGTTTAAATCCTCAGCTCACCAATCACCAGCAAACATGTAAAGGCAGCTAAATAATAGTACACGTCGTCGTAATTTCCTATAACTTTTACAGGTTTTTCGAAGGATTGTACTATTGAATTTGTCAGCGTATATATTCCCCTTTGAAGGCAGTAACTGAAGTATAAACCATCAACTTCCTGAATGCTTGATGCCGTAACAGTTGTTTTTCCATTCAGCCCGTAGGTAATTGGATAGACTTTATCACATGTAAAGTTTATTTGCTGTATTGAATCTGAATCGAATATTATATATCCATTTTCCTTTATGCTTTTTATTAAGCTCTGGATCGATTGTAAAAGTTCCTCATTTTCCTTCTTCAGGGTTGTTATTATGAGTATGTCGAATTTTATTTTATCCAGGTGTTTTCCAAGTATATCCTCCCTTGATATTTCAATTATTACATAGTCAATCTGGTCCGTAAATAACTTCATAAACTCTTTGACGCTGTCTTCCTTCGTACCTATTATATAAACTCCCTTGCCTACCTTTATAAGCTCCTTTTCAATTATTTCTGCAACTGCAGATTTTCCCCTGCTTCCTAAAATTCCAATTGTCACCATACAATCACCCCGGGTTGTTTTCTTGTTATATTGCTCATAAAAGGATAAATTTATTCGTCGATGCAGGTAAATTATATGGCAGCAATTTTTATTATTTTATATATTCTGCATTTAAACTCCTTTCCCTTCTACATTGAAGGTCTATTTATATACGAAATTAACCTATGTAAATACACACACTCCATTCATTCGACAAATTTAATATAATTTTTATACTTACGTTATTGTTTTACAGGCCTCTGCCTTCCGGTATGATCAATATAGTAGTTTTCTTTATATATTAATTCTGATATTTTCACAAACTCATAGCCCTTTTTCTTAAGATCCTTTATAATTTTATCTAAAACCTTTGGCGTCTGCTCTGCATTATTATGAAAAAGTACTATGGAACCGCTTCCTACTTGATTCGTAACCCTGTTTATTATAAATTCCTCCCCGGGGTTTTTCCAATCAAGGGAGTCCACATCCCACTGAATGCAGTAGTGGCCTGCTTCCTTAACTGCCTTAACAACATCGCTGTTATAATCTCCAAAGGGAGGCCTGAAAACTGACGTTCCCACCCCTGTGATGTTTTTAATTTTATCGCTTGTTATAAATATCTCTTCCTTCATTTTCTGTACATCAAGCTGCGTAAAGTGGGGATGGGTTGCAGAGTGATTTCCTATTTCATGCCCCATATCATATATCCTCCTAACTTGATCGGGATATTTATCCACCCAGCTTCCCACCAGAAAGAAGGTAGCCTTCACATCGTTCTTTTCAAGTATTTTTAAAATCTCATCTGTATACTCTGAGCCCCATGCTGCATCGAAACTGATGGCAATCTTTTTGTCATTTCTTTCTACAGAGTATATAGGTATATCCTTTCGGGTATTAACAAGCACATCTATGAAATTAAATCCTTCACCAAGTGAATATATGACCGAAACGGTAACTATACAAAAAACAAGCATCAAATTTATTATTATTGAACGTTTAACATAAAAGACCTTCAAAATTTCCTTCCTCCTCCAAGCATTTCAATATATTTTATTATAATGGATTATATTTAATTACTTTAACTCGTTGCGCCAGACAAATTTACAGATCGATGCTGCGATAAAAAATATATTTCATTCACCAGTACGCTTTGCAAAGAAGTTCTAAGGCTCGGGATTTGAAAAATCAAGAACTTTCGTTAAACTCGCCTTGCTTAAGTCACGAAAGTTCTAGGATTTTTCTGCATCCCTTCGCCTAGAACTTCTAATTGCCCGCTTTATGTGAATTTCATATATTTTTTATCTCCGCTCAGCTCCTAAACTAGCACAACAAGTTACTTTATATATCTCCTTTGCCAGCAAATTACTAACATATATATTAAAATCCTGCACATATTAATATTACAAAACATGATAAATGTTTTTCCCCCATGGAAAAATATACATATAAGGAGGAATGGAAATGGCAGCAGGACAAAGAGGATCTGGAAGGACACAGCTGGTTCCAGAAGCCCACAGTTTACTTGATAACATGAAATATGAAATAGCAGCAGAGTTTGCTATTCCAGTTCACCAGGGTTCTGAAGACTACTGGGGCAATATAACTTCAAGGGACTGTGGAAGAGTTGGAGGAACAATGGTTAAGAGATTGGTACACCTTGCTGAAAAGCAGATCCTTCAGGGAAATAGACCAGAGAAAATATAGACAAAGGCCCTCTGATGAGGGCTTTTTTTCTTGATACTTTTTATTCTATATTGTTATAATAAATATATAGTCCTATAATATCAAGGAGGCTTCCATATGTTCAAAAATACTACGGAACTTGCAGAAAACAAGCTCCTTTTATTATATATATTCGACAAATTGAATATTCCACTGTCCAATTCCCATATTACTCAGATAATACTTGAAAACAACCTCATTGACTATTTTTCTCTTCAACAATATCTGTCGGAACTAATAGAGAGCGGATTTATAAAAGATACAAAAGAAGACAAGTGGCATATGCTTACCATAACTTCAAGGGGCAAAGATGTATTGGAGTTTTTCTACAACAGAATACCTGAAAGTAAGAAGGATACAATAGATAAATATATAAATAGCCATATATCAAGTATAAAGAAGGATATAGAGGTATTCTCAGAGTATGAACCTCTGGGAAACAGCAGGTTCATGGTAAATCTTAAGCTGAGGGAAGGCGAAGATATTCTTATTGACCTCAAACTTCCGGCATCTTCAAATGATGAAGCAAGGCACATTTGTGGAGTATGGAAGAAAAATTATAAGGATATATATGATAAATTAATGGATTTTTTCAAATAAAATAGCGTCAGAAGCTGGCGCTATTTTAGAATTTTATCTATTAAACCTTCTACATCGCAGCATAGATTCATTTCCTTAGCAATCTTTGTATAATCATTACAAATCTTCTTTGAATATTCAACAACAGCCTTTGGGAGTCTATTTTCAAATTTAAGAGCCAGGAAGTATAGCCTCTGGGACTTTTTAACCATCTCCAGCGTTTCACGTTTCAAACGGTTTCCTCCACACAAGTGCTTATATATTCAATATATTGCGGATTTTCAAAAAAGTGTACAAAGTATATAAATTTTACAAAAAAATTTGCACGGCGGTGAAGGGGTTAACTTGTTCAGAATTCCTTTAAAACGTTTCCCTATTTAAAAGCACTCTTAAAATCCTCCTGGCAGCTCCAATCATATACAGGGATCCACAAAATAGAAGTACTTCGTCCTCCCCAGTAATTTCAAGACCAATTTTTACCGCATCCTCTATAGAATTTACAGCCAGAGCATCTCCACCGCAGCCCTCAATTACCCCTTTTAACTCTTTAGACGAAAGGGCCCTTGGGCTGTCGGGAGCAACTGTTATGAAGGATTTAGTGATTTTCAAAAGCTCATTAACCATATGGATATAGTCCTTATCCCTGAGCATTCCCGTTACTACCCTTACTTTTTTATCATGGAAGTATTTTTTAATCGATTTTACAAGTACTTCCATGCCCTGCATGTTGTGGGCGCCATCAAGTATTATGCAGGGAGCTTTATTTACAACCTCAAACCTTCCCGGCCATATTGCGTTCTTAAGACCGTTATATATAGAGCCTCCGGAGATTTCATATCCCATTTCCCTCATGGCTTCTATGGCTGCAATAGCTGTCATTGAATTCCTTATCTGATGTTCGCCCAACATTGACAAGTGAAGGTTTTTATATGTGCTCTTACCCTTTACGTTAAATACTATTCCATCAATGGAGTTTTTTACTATTTCATAGTCATAATCCTCTACTAGATATACCGGAGCGTTCTTATCCTTTGCAACTTTTAAAATAACCTCCATGGCTTCGTCTTCCTGGGGATAGATGACAACAGGAACGAATTCTTTTATGATGCCTGCCTTTTCAAATGCAATTTTCGAGAGAGTGTCTCCAAGTATGTTGGTGTGATCATAACTTATTGTTGTTATGACAGATAAAACCGGTTTCACCACATTAGTTGCGTCAAACCTTCCTCCCAGGCCTACTTCAAGAACTACAAAGTCTGCCTCCTGCTCCTTAAAATATTTAAAGGCACATGCAGTTATTATTTCAAACTCTGTGGGGTGTTCAAGCCCTTCAGATATGGCCCTTTCTATGTTAGGCTTTATTTCTTCAACGAGCCTTGCAACGTCATCTTCGCCTATTTCATTTCTGTTTATTTTAATCCTTTCTGTGAACCTTTCAATATATGGAGAGGTGTATATACCTACCTTATATCCCTGCGCCATGAGTATTTCAGATATAAATGTAGTTGTCGAACCCTTTCCGTTGGTGCCTGCAACGTGTATGAATCTCAAATCCTTTTCAGGGTTTCCAAAAAGCTCACAGAGCCTTTCAATCCTCTGAAGACCCAGATTCATTCCGAATTTTCCCGTATTTTCTATAAATTTAAGGGCTTCATTATAATTCATGCCTTCACCTCTTTCGAATATAATTATTGTGGATGCATCAAAGCATCCACAATAATTACCTATATTAAACTGTTTAACCTTTCAACAACCTTATTCAGCATCTCCTGATACTTCTTCTTCTTTTCCCTTTCTTCGTTTACTACCCTCTCCGGTGCCTTTGAAAGGAATCCTGGGTTTGACAGCTTTTTATCTACCCTCTCAACTTCCCTTTCAAGCCTTTCCTTCTCCTTTGTGAGCCTTTCTATTTCCTTCTCCTTATCTATAAGGTCTTCCATAGGAATGAATATTTCCCCACCGGAAATTACAACTGAAACAGCGTCGTGAGGGATTTCCTCCCTTGATGGGAAAAGGGTTTCAGAGGTTGAAGCGAGCCTTTCAAAGTATATTTTTCCTTCCTCAAAGGCATTTCTTGCATCGTCTGATGCTGGTATTATCATAAGCTTTGCCTTTCTTGAATTTGAAACGTTCATTTCAGCCCTAATATTTCTAATAGACCTTATAGCCTCTATAATATGGCCCATAGCTCTAACTTCTTCTTCAAAGTTTTTAGCCTCATCATATTCAGGCCATTTTGAAACCACAATGGATGGAGTTTCATCAGTTAAATGATGATATATTTCCTCCGTTATAAAGGGCATAAATGGATGGAGAAGCTTTAGGCTGTCTATTAGAACTTCCCTAAGGGTTATCTGGGCCGAGGCCCTGCTCCTTTCATCATCTCCATAGAGCCTTGGTTTTACAAGCTCAATATACCAGTCGCAAAGCTCTGTCCATATGAAATCGTAAATCTTTTGGGCAGCTATTCCAATTTCAAACTTGGTCAAGTTATCTGTAACCTCCTTAACAACTGTGTTGAGCCTGCTTACAATCCATTTATCAGCTGAGTTTCTAAGGCTTTCAATGTCTTCTTCGTACTTTTTCATCAGGTTTTCATCGAGGTTCATGAGGGCAAACCTTGCAGCGTTCCATGTCTTGTTTGCAAAGTTTCTTGCAGCCTCAACCCTTTCCATATAGAATCTCAAATCGTTTCCCGGTGAGTTTCCAGTTGCCAGGCTGAACCTCAATGCGTCTGCACCGTACTGCTCTATAACCTCAAGTGGATCGATTCCGTTTCCAAGGGATTTTGACATCTTCCTTCCCTCTGAATCCCTTACAATACCGTGAATCAGAACCTTTTTAAAGGGCACCTCTCCCATCTGCTCAATCCCTGAGAATATCATCCTTGCAACCCAGAAGAATATAATGTCATAGCCCGTTACAAGGACGTCCGTTGGATAGAAATACTTTAAATCCTCAGTGTTATCTGGCCATCCAAGGGTTGAGAATGGCCACAGGGCTGAGCTGAACCATGTGTCAAGCACATCATCATCCTGACGGAGCCTGTGGGAGCCGCATTTTCCGCAGGAGGCTGGTTCATCCACCGATACTATAACTTCTCCGCAATCATCGCAGTACCACACGGGGATTCTGTGCCCCCACCACAGCTGCCTTGATATACACCAGTCCTGAATGTTTTCCATCCAGTTGAAGTATATTTTTGAAAATCTCTCTGGAATAAACTCCACCTTGCCTTCCTTAACGGCTTTAATGGCGGGCTCTGCAAGGGACTTCATCCTTACGAACCACTGCTTTGAAAGGAGTGGTTCAACTACTGTTCCACACCTGTCGTGGCTTCCAACGTTGTGGGTGTGCTGTTGTACCTTAACAAGAAGGCCAAGTCCCTCAAGGTCATTGACGATTGCCCTTCTCGCCTCATATCTGTCCATTCCTTCGTATTTTCCTGCCCTGTGATTCATTGTACCGTCTTCATTCATAACAACTATCTGTTCAAGGTTGTGCCTTAGCCCTACTTCGAAGTCATTTGGATCATGGGCAGGCGTGATTTTAACTGCTCCCGTTCCAAACTCCATGTCTACGTATGAATCTGCAATCACCGGTATTTCCCTGTTTACAAGTGGAAGTACAAGAGTTTTTCCAACAAGGTGCTTATACCTTTTATCCTCAGGGTTTACGGCTACTGCAACGTCTCCAAGCATAGTTTCAGGCCTGGTGGTTGCAATTATTATATATTCATCGCTGTCTTTTACAGGGTATTTTATATGCCAGAAATGGCCCTCCCTTTCGCTGTACTCTATCTCTGCATCTGAAATGGCTGTCTGGCATTTTGGACACCAGTTTATAATCCTGTTTCCCTGGTATATAAGGCCCTTTTCATAAAGCCTTACAAAAACCTCCCTAACGGCTCTGCTTAAGCCGTCGTCCATTGTAAACCTTTCTCTGGACCAGTCGCATGAAATCCCCATCTTCATAAACTGATTTTTAATTCTGCTTCTATATTCCCGTGTCCAGTCCCATACCCTTTCAAGGAACTTTTCACGCCCCATTTCCTTCTTGTTTAATCCCTGCTTTGCAAGCTCCCTTTCAACCCTGACTTCAGTTGCAATGCTTGCATGGTCCTCTCCTGGAAGCCAGAGGGCTGAATATCCCTGCATTCTCTTCCACCTTATTAATACATCCTGCAGGGTGTTATCAAGTGCATGCCCGAGATGAAGCTGACCGGTTATATTTGGCGGCGGCATCATTATGGTAAAGGGCTTTTTATCAAAATCCACCTCCGGGGTGAAATATCCACTTTCAAGCCACTCGTTGTAAAGCCTTTCCTCAAAATCCCTTGGATTATAGGTTTTAGCAATGTTTTTGCTCTCTTCCATCGTAATCCCTCCTATATAATATCAAATATTCTCAAAAATCCAATTAAGCCGATTAAAAGTCCGATGAGTTTTACTGTTAATATCCTTTTATCATCGGCATTTTGTTTAAAAACTTTAAATATATGCTTAGTTCCATAGACCATTATGGAACCTATAAGTATTAAAAGTATACTTATAAAGTCCATATTTATCACCCCCAAATAAAAAGCCCCACCGTCCAAAAAAGGACGGAGGGACCGCGGTACCACCTTATTTCCGGCTGAAGCCGGCACTCATATCTATAACGGTTAAACCGTCCCATCCTACTAAAAATTCAGATGGAAAGCTCGGAAGCTACCTTCGGCAGCCATTTCCTTAGAAAGCCTTTCAGCCGGTGGGCTCTCCTCTCTTTAAGGATGTATCCGCCTACTCCTCTTCGTCATAACCTTTATATATATTTTTAATAAATATATTAAAATACATAGATTTTTTTGTCAACAACTATTAAAAAATAAAGGGCACGAAAAGCATCAACGTTAAAACTGCATCTATTAATACTGACTTTGTATAGCTTATAATGGGCATTGAGTCCATATCCCTATTATACTCTATGTATCCATAAAGAAAGGTGACAAAACTAAGGATTAATGCGGCAGCAGCTCCTGCAGCCGGGGTTGAAAGCACCCCTGACATCAAACCTCTGTACTGGGTATAGAAAACTTTATTTATAACATATAGTTTAATAAGCGCCGTGAAAATGTATGTTGCTGAGAAAAATATTTTTTTCTTGCCCCTGGTGAGTGCATGTGCAAAAAGGGTCATGGTTGAAGCCAAAACCTCACCAATAAGTATCCACCTCATCCCTAAAACAAATAAATACGCAAGGCTGTAGATGGCCTGAACCAGGGTGTCTCCTGCAGCTTCCTTTACCTCTGAACTCCTTATGCCATTAAACCTTTCTTTAAATGAATCATCCATGGATGTCATATATACATTATATTTATCGTTTCCAAAATAGTCACAGAATATAGCTGTACCATCGGCCCAGGCAGGAAATACTGTAGCTTCTTTCGTTCTGGTTACGAAATTGTATTCTGATATTTTTCCATCTTTAAAGACAAAATCTATTATGTCATACTGGGCATTCTTTTTACCATATATTCTTTCAGAACCAGCCATAAATTCAGCTCCATCGCCTTGGGGCAGCGATATCGGATTATATATATAATTTATGAAATCTATGTTCAAATCCTTTGTTTGATATCCGCTTCCATCGAGTTTAAAGGAGAGGATTTTAACTTTTCCAAATTGCCCCCTGTTCTTACTCTCAATTAATATATAACCGTATTTATCATCAACACCTATTGCAGTGCCGTTGAAGACTTCAAAGTTATCCTTATTTACTCTGCCTGCCGGCATTACACTGCTTGCTCTGCTATTAACGATTGTAAAATATTTAAAGTTTTGATCGTTATCAAGGAAGGCAACTATGTAACCCTCTTTAGTCTTTGCAGCTGTAAGGTACCCCGAAATATCAGCCTTTACGGAAGTTGTTTCGTTTGTCCTGATATTTCTTACCTCGATTTTGTTTCCGGAGGATATTGCAAAAACATCGTTATCAATTTGTACTGATTCATCTATATCCTTTTCATACCAACTCTCTACAGATTTTAAGCTGTCGTCGAGTTTTATATTGTTTAAAATTTTAACTCCGTTATTCGTTATGATCCAATTAATATATATATTTTTTCCATCATATAAAAGGTTTAGGTTTCTCACCAGGGTGTCATTGGCCTCGACAGTCTGTTCCTTTAGCTTATTTCCAAGTTTGTCTAAAATAAATACCCTTATTTTATCCCCATCATCGTGGGCCAAAACATAGTTATCGTTAACTTTTATAATCTTTGGATGTGATTTTATTCTGCCCTGGGAAATAAGAACTTCCTTACCCCATTTGTTGGATGGAGGTTGTATTTTGATATTATAATTCTGAAAAAAATGGAAAATCAATATTAAAATAAGCATTATTCCAAATGCCAGTCTGAAGCTTTGTTTTTTCATTAGCCCATCCTCCCAAAAGACCTGGGGTAGTATCGATTTTACCCGTTTGGTCTCAATCATAAAATGTAACTATCTACTATATTATACATTATTAAGCAATGAGTTACTATAGAAATTACCATTTGTGCAGATATTCATTAGCCTGTTTAAACTATTTGATTTTACTTGTCGTGCTACTCTGAAAAGTCCGTTGGAATAAAGCATAAAATATCTACAGGAGGACGCTGCGATAAAAAATATATTTCATTCACCAGCACGCTTAGCAAAGAAGTTCTATGGCTCGGGATTTGAAAAATCAAGAACTTTCGTTAAACTCGCTTCTCTCAAACAAACGAAAGTTCTAGGATTTTTCTGCATCCCTTCGCCTAGAACTTCTAGTTGCCCGCTTTATATGAATTTCATATATTTTTTATCTCCGCTTAGGTACTGCAAAACGTCAAGATAAACATAAAAGCTTTCTTAGTTTAAGTTTAGATTATTACTATTGAAACTGTTTTCATAATATTGTAGTGAATTTTGTTTCATGTATAGCTACTCTAAAAAGTCCATTGGAATAAAGGTAGATAATATCTACATGTAGGTGCTGCGATAAAAATATATTCCAGCCGCTGCTACGCTTAGCAAAGAAGTTCTATGGCACCGGATTCGCAGAGCTTAAGTAGGCTTATGAACTCGCTTACGCTCAGACACCACGAACCCTTCTAAGGCTCTGCTTCGTCCTATGTGCCAAGAACTTCTAATTGCTTGCTAAAATGCGGCCTGCATATATTTTTTATCTTCGCTTAAGTTTTTGAACTGAAAAGCGGATTAATTTAGAAACTTTTTTCATAATATTGTGGTAAATTTTGTTTCATGCGGAGCTAGTTTTGGCCTTAAAAGGCGCATAGAGGTGATGAGTATCTGGCTTCATCCGCCTGGCAGGTATAAATAAAAGCCAGCACAAGGCCAGCTTTAAGATTTTCTTATCAATATGTATACTCCTGCAAGTATAAGAAGTACCGGCATAAAAAGGGAACGTACATAATGCATAACAAGCCTGTAGAGTTCTGTACCGCCAAACAGGTTGTGAACTATAGCCAGCACTCCAAGAGCAATTAATATCAAAGCAGCTGCATTTAATGCCCTCTTTCTCATCCTGTCTACTCCTCCCTTTGAGAAATCACTAAAATTATGGTAGGAGAATATGAAGTCCGTGTCCTCAACCCTCTCTCCCATGTCAATTCTCCTTGCAAGGTACAGTGTATCAAAGAAAGTAAAGCATCCGAAGGGTATTTGTACAAGGTATGAAAGTCCGCCTATTCCCAGGATGTTAAACAGAGGTTCTATAAGTAAAAACAGCACCAGCGCCTGAACTCCCCTTTTAATAAGTCCAAGGTACATATAGCCAACGCCGGGAATCAATGCAGCTAAAAAAGTTAAAAATCCACTTCTTCCCATTGTATCACTCCTCAAAACTTTTTTCGTCTTCATTATCTTTATCAATCATTATAAAACTTTTTCCACTTTCACCTGCTGTGTTGGTTCTTCTATATTAATAAGCTGTGATAAAAAATATGAAGCAAACTGTTTTAGCGAGCAATTAAAGGTTCTTGGCGTGAGGACAGCTGAGAAACCTTAGTATAATTGTATTTGACCGTAGGAAATTTAACGAATTCACTTGGCATGTTATCTGTCTTAAACCTTAGAACCTCTATGCGCAAGGGTAGTTTTAAGCATAATATATTTTATCACAGAGTCTTTTGAAAATAAAACTGTACAACGCGTTGCTTTCAATATTTATCATATCAAACATATAACATTCCTTCAAATTATACTAATTCTTTCATATACAGGCGTATGAACATGGGGCTTTCAATTGTAAAAAGCCGCTATTTTAGAATAAAATTCTAAAATAACAGCTTTTATGAAGATCCAGGGATGTCTCTACTGTTCGTTGGCCTTAATCTTAGGAATATGCAGCGCCACTTATATTATCAGGTTTTGAGTCCTTTGGAAAATTGACCTTCTTTAAACATTGTTCTGTAAACTTGACAGCATCTCAAAAACAGGCATCATTCCATCAACGGCCTGCCTGTAAACCTTAAAAAGCTTTTTATAGATTTCCCTGTTTTCCTGTCTTACCTCATAGGCCTTAAAGTCTTTAAACATAAATGAGCAGTCCTCAAGCTTTCCGATCTCTCCAGTTGAAAGCATTCCAAGCATAACTGCACCGAGGCATGGGCTTTCATAGTTCTTATGCACAATAACCTTCGTATCCATAATATCGCAAAGTATGTGAACCCACTCCTCGGACCTTGTAAAGCCTCCATCCGCATATACCAATTCTACATTTCCAACAAGATTCTTAACAGCTTCAAAGACATCGTTCATATCATAACATATACCTTCAATTATTGCTCTTGTAAAATGGCTCTTCTTATGGGCATCTGATATACCAAGGAAAGCCCCTCTGAGATTTGCATTCCAGTAGGGAGCCCTCTCCCCTGCAAGGAATGGAAGAAATATAAGTCCGTGGCTTCCAGGTTCGGTGTTATTTATGTACTCATTAAGGAGAGTATAACTGTCCACTCCCATCTCCTCGGCCCTTTTAACCTCCATCTCTCCGAAGTTGTCCCTGAACCACCTGTATATTATTCCTCCGTTGTTTATGGGTCCGCCAACAATGTATTTGTTCTCAGTCAAAACATAGCAAAATACCCTGCCCCTGCTGTCTGTAACAGGCCTATCAAAGGCAACCCTTACCGCACCGCTTGTACCAATAGTTGCTGCGGCAACGCCAGATTTTATGGCATTTGACCCAAGGTTTGCAAGACAGCCATCGCTTGCACCTAAAATAAAGGGCGTATTTTCTGTAAGCCCTAACTCTGAGCACAGATCTTTTTTAAGCCCCGTCATAGAATAGGTTGTAGGTACCGGCTTTGATAGTTTTTCCGTATCTATTCCGGCGGCTTTGAGAGCCTCTTTGTCCCATTTTAGCTCAAAGATATTGAACATTCCTGTGGCAGAGGCTATTGAGTAGTCCACCACAAATTCATTAAAGAATTTAAGGAATACGTATTCCTTAATTGAAATAAACTTGTGGGCTTTATTAAATATATAAGGCTCGTTATCCCTGAGCCACATTATTTTATAAAGAGGCGACATTGGATGGGTTGGGGTTCCTGTTCGCTTGTAAATTTCAATCCCCCTACCGTTTGCTTTAAACTCCTCTGTATATGCAACACTTCTATTATCCGCCCAGATTATGCAGCCCGTTAAGGGAATTCCATCCTTATCAACAGCTATAAGGCTGTGCATCATTGAACTGAAGGAAACAAAGGATATTTCCTCTGGACGCAACATCGATTTTTCAATACATTCTTTTATAGTATGCTTTACGGCATCAAGTATCTCATCGGGGTTTTGTTCTCTAAAGGAAGGTCTATTTGAATATATGGGATATTCTCTCGATGACTTTGAAATCACCTGTCCATCTTTATTGAAAACTATAGCTTTGGTGCTTGTAGTGCCTATATCTACACCTATACAATACTGCGGCATATTAACATCTCCCCAAAATAATTTTCTAACTAGCCTGTACACACAAAAAATTGAAATATTTTCGAAACTTTTCTTCAAATTAATTATATATGAATTCCAGTGGACATTCAAGGAATGAATTGAACGCGCCCGGTCCAGATACATAAGGGACAGTTCAGCAATCTAAAAACATGGTAAAGCTAAGCTTTAGCATGTGTCGTTTATATGATCTATATAATGAACTGTCCCCAACAATTTTGAACCTGGGGACAGTTCATTATAACAGAGCAGCTACCGCTCTCCACCTAAATCAGATTTATTATATATGAATAAATAATGTGATATATCACAGGTATGAAAACTGCTGGAAGAAGGTTTGCAACTTTTATTTTGCCTATTCCCATCATATTAAGCCCAATGCCGATTATTAAAAGGCTTCCTGCAGCAGTCATATCGGCAATTACATTTGAAACAAGTATATCCTTTAAAAATGATGATGCAATAGTAATGATACCCTGATAAATAAAAACTGATATTGAAGAAAGAGCTACACCTATTCCCATAGAAGAAGTAAACACAATTGAGGAAACTCCATCAAGTATTGATTTTGCAAAGAGAATCTCATGATTTCCCTTGAGACCACTTTCCAGAGATCCAACAACTGCCATTGCCCCAACACAGAACAGCAGGCTTGCAGATACAAATCCCTCTGAAACTTTTCCTCCTCTGCCTTTAAGATTTCTCTCAATATTATCTCCCAGCCTTTTTAATCTCTCATCGATATCTATGACTTCCCCTATAATGGCACCTATAACCACGGATAAGATGGCCAGCAATAAATTATCAAACTTCAGAGCACCTGAAGCACCTATAAGCATTACACAAAGTGCCAATCCCTGCATAATCGTATTATTTATCTTCTCAGGTATTCCACCTCTGAGTAAAAAACCTATTAAACTACCGAAAAATATACTAAGAGCATTAACAATAGTACCTAACATATTTCAACCTCCAATCGAGTAAATTAGGGACAGTTCAACAAAGTGTTTTTAAATATTCTAAAAAAATTGCTTTTCATAACGTCTCTAAATTTTTCATAGGGCTTGTATAAAGCAATTCTTAACCAAAACAAACACCTTGTCAGTCCCTCTGCTTGTCCACTACTATACAATAAATATATTTTAATACATTTATAAAACTTCAACTATATATACTTAAAATTATTTGCCATAGTACATAATTTAAAGTTGATAACTGCCGACTATACTTAATAAAATGTTTGCTGCTTAAAATAAATTGACAAATGGCAGATTAAAACTATATAGCTTTAATAAGAAGCAGCGTATTCCTTCAGAAAATCCATTATAATATTTCTATAATCATCTTTTTGCTTTGTTAGCATATATCCTTCAAAACAAAGTTTTGATGCATATGATTGTGTAATATTTCCCATAACAAAACATATATCCTTCTGTCTCATATCACAAAGTCCCCTCATCAAAAAAGCACAAAGGGATTTTAAAGCTTTTACATTCTTCACATGCTTTAGCTTTACCGAACTTCCATCTTCATTTGTATACTTTGACACAAAATCTATTACTTTTTCAGGCTCAACATTTCTTACAATTATATTCCTTTCGCTTCTATATTCTGCCTTTTCTTCCTTAAAAGCTATTACCCTCTTAAGTTCATCCTTGTCACAGCTTTGGACAAATTTTAAATAATCCATTCTTGCATTTTTAACATCCCTGCTAAACTGCTGCATGACAAAGGCAGCATCAACTAAAGCCAGGCTGTCCTTTCTTATTCCTAAATATATCCCCAGGCTTGAATAACGATATTTATGAACATTATTTTTATAACCGTCTATATCGGAAGGGTTATTGTGTATGTATCCTGATAGAGTAACCAGATACCTGTCGCTATCCACGATTTTGCTTTTGAACCTGTCGGCAAAAAGATGTCCTGCTCTTTCATATTTCCTGTTATAATACTGTGCATAACTTTGGTTTATTCCGTGCATGATCTTTGAAATATCTGCACCACAGGCATCGATAATAATATGGCCGTGATTATCCATAAGGCAATATGCATACACCTTAAACTTGAAATTTTCCTGGTATCTTTTAATAGTTTGAAGATACCTTTCCTTATCATCATCACAACGGAATAACAACGTACCACCGACACTTTTTACCATAATGTGATATATTGAATCAAAACTTTTTATTCTGGCACATCTAGGCATATACTATTCCCTCTTTCTTTTTTATTTGAAATTATCACCATATTTTGGATGGTTATTCAAATTCAAAAAGAAAGGGGCATAATTTTTATTTTTATAATCCACTTCAATAATCAATGGCTCAAAAACTGAGTGATGTTGAACTGTCCCCATAATTTAGTGTCACATCAGCACAATTTCTCATATTATACAGTGATAATTAATAATGGAGGGTGCATATATGAAACGACACCTTAAGATTATATCTGCAGTGATTTCATTTTTTATGATTACTTCTACATTCTACGGTTGTAAAAAGCAACCTGACAAACAGCTCATTAAAGTAAGGCTAAATGAGGTTGTAAGGTCAATCTTCTATGCACCTATGTATGTGGCCATAAATCAGGGGTTCTTCAAGGAACAGGGAATAGAAATCGAACTTTCAACTGGCCAGGGTGCTGATAAAACAATGCAGCAGGTAATTTCAGGAAATGCAGACATAGGCTTCTGTGGGCCTGAGCAGGTTATATACCTTTATAATCAAGGAAGAGAGGACTACACCATCATCTTCGGCCAGCTCACAAGAAGGGACGGTTCATATCTTGTTGGCAGAAAACCCGAGCCGGATTTTAAATGGGAAGATCTTAGGGGAAAAACCATTATAGGCGGTCGTCCAGGCGGTGTACCTGAAATGACTCTAGAGTATATATTAAAAAGCCACGGCCTAACCCCTGGAAAGGACGTAAATATCATTACAAACCTTGCATTTACTGCAACGCAAAGTGCATTCCAGGCTGGCACAGCTGACTATGTAGCAAGCTTTGAGCCCACAGCTAGTATGCTTGTTAAGCAAAATGCAGGACATATTGTCTCCTCCATTGGTTTAGAATCCGGAGAAGTTCCATATACGGCTTTCTTTGCAAAAAAATCCTATATAGAAAAAAATCCCGAAATAATACAGAAGTTTACAAATGCAATCTACAAAGGAATGTTATGGGTATATTCCCATACATCAAAGGAAGTTGCTGAAGCTGTTATAAGCTTTTTCCCTGGATCAGATGTCGAGATGCTTTCATCAATAGTTGATAGGTATAAAAAAGAAGGGCACTGGGGCAAAGATTTAATTTTAAAAGAAGAGCAGATTTCGAGGCTCATGGATATCATTCAATCCTATCAGGCCGACCTTATTCCAAAAAGGCCACCTTATAAGGATATAGTTACAACAAAATATGCTGAGGAGGCAATAAATCAGGTTAAAAAATAACCTACAGGGAGGGGATAATGGTGGCTACACTTAAGATTGAAAACCTTTCAATAAAATATCATACTCTTGATGATGAAACTGAAGCTGTAAAAAATCTCAATCTAGATGTAAATGACGGCGAATTCATAAGCATAGTAGGCCCATCGGGCTGTGGAAAAACAACAATTTTGTCCGCCATAGCAGGTCTTTTAAGACCATCCAGCGGCAAAATCTACCTCGATGGCTCTGAGATAAATTATCCCTGTAACAAAAACTGCAATAAAATAGGATATATGCTTCAAAGGGATCATCTATTTGAATGGAGATCCATACTAAAAAATGTTACCCTTGGACTTGAGATACAAAATAAGTTTAACAAGAATTCAGTTAAAAAAATTGAGGATATGCTTCAAAAATATGGCCTCCTAAGCTTTAAGGACTATTATCCACATCAGCTATCGGGGGGCATGAGGCAGAGGGTGGCCCTAATCAGAACTTTAGCAACGGATCCTGAAATTCTTTTGCTGGATGAACCCTTCTCAGCCCTGGACTATCAAACCAGGCTGGCTGTTTCGGATGAGATATACAAAATAATAAAAGATGAAGGCAAAACCACTATTATGGTTACCCATGACATAGCAGAATCCATAAGCCTTTCTGACAGAGTTGTAGTCCTCAGCAAAAGGCCTGCGCAGATCAAAAATATTTATGACATTAAACTCTCGGTTGAGAATAGAACTCCTTTAAAATCCAGAGAAGCTCCTGAGTTCAGATACTACTTCAACGCTATATGGAAGGAGCTGGATATCCATGTTGAATAAAAATTATTCAAAGGAACATGAAGAATATCTTAAAAAACTAAAAAGGCGGAAGATGGCTATAATTACTGTGCAAATTCTTATATTAATTCTATTCTTTGTTCAGTGGGAAATTATGGCCAATTTAAAAATAGTGGATCCATTTCTTGTAAGCCAGCCTTCAAGGATGGTGAAATTTTTGATAAAGCTCTACAATGAAGGTACACTTTTTAGACATATTGGGGTTACATGTTATGAGACCATTATAGGCTTTGTTCTTGGTACCATCATTGGAACTATCATTGCTATACTTCTTTGGGCTTCGGATTTTATCAGCAAGGTACTTGACCCATATCTAGTTGTCTTAAATGCCCTGCCAAAGATAGCATTGGGACCAATAATTATTTTCTGGGTTGGAAATGGGCAGCCGGCAATAATTGCTATAGCCCTGATGATATCATTAATTGTTACCATAATTTCTGTGTCGTCAGGCTTTAAGGAAGTTGACAAGGATAAAATCAAGCTTTTACAAACCTTTGGAGCATCGAAATTGCAAATTTTAAGATATGTTGTGCTTCCTTCCAGCATACCGACTATGATTTCAGCCCTCAAGATAAACGTTGGACTGTCCTGGGTAGGAGTTATCGTTGGAGAATTCCTTGTAGCCCAGGAGGGATTGGGATTTCTTATAGTATTTGGGGGTCAGGTGGCACAGCTTGATATGGTTATGCTCAGCATAATAATACTTTCGGTTGCGGCGTATTTGATGTATGAGATAGTCGCCATCTTCGAAAGGAAGTATCTGAGGTGGAGAGGGTGATGAACTGTCCCTAACAATATGTACCTGAAAGATTGTGACGGGTCTTTGAGTCTGCCCGCTGGACGTTATAGCAACCCAGCAAGCGGATGCAAAGCCCCGTCCCTACAATTTAATTTTACAGGAAGCATGAATAGTCTTTCAATTTAAAAGGCTTATTAGACATCCTCATATTGTTAATTTTTCCCTAAGTTCCATCATCTTTACCGCTGCGTCATAGGATGTGTTTAAAATCATTTTTCCCTGCCTCAGGCACTCTTTTTTATTATATGAATAACCAATTCCAATGTCTAAATTGAACTTTCCTTCATTTATATTGCCCTCAACAATTTTTATAAGGCTTTCATAGGTTTTGCTGTTCATATCAAAGGAGTTAAGAGCAAGGCATCTCAATTTTCTATTTTTTGCATTTTGATCTATATAGATATGCATAAACTTACTTGCTATTATTTGTTCCCAGATTATGTTCTTCTTGTTTGCAAGCATATCCAGCACATTTTTGCACTGCTGTTCATCCCTGGCTTGAAATATAAGCTCAATATCAAGTCCCTCGTAATTTAAGGATATGAATATTTTACTTATACCAGATACATGTTCAACGGATATGTGGCTGCTTCTCCTGTTAAAGTTTTGAAAATCCTTCTGGAGTTCAAATACTCCTCCGGTTTTTGCGTGGTACATCTTCTGTATTTCATAACATAGCCCTCTGAAGTGATTTTTAACTTCATTTCTTCCCTTTTCGTATTCATCTTTTTCAAGTTTATCCTTTTTCTTAAAAAATTCAAAGTCAGTTGAAGTAAACCCATTAAATTCCATAATACCCCCTCCTTTTATATAAGCAAAAGGCGAATTTCCTGTACTTTCAATATTACATTAGATTTTAAGGAAATTCGCCATACTCTTTATAAAGCCCAAAATTACTACAGCGTAATGGACCTTGCCTTTACAATATAATCCACTGCTGACTTCTCATCCCCTGCCGCCCTATACATTTCAGAAAGCTTCATATAAAGCTTTGATTCCTCTTTGATATCCCCCTGTTTTTGAATGTAATCCAGCGCAATGAATGCATAAATCTCTGCCCTGTCATATTCTTTAAGCTCGCTATGGTATTGAAACTTGGCTAAAAACACTTTTATAAGCCCACTTTCATTGTTCTGCTTAATCATTTTTTCTTCAGCTTCATTGAGGGCGTTTATTGCTCCTTCTATATTGCCCATTTCCTTGTATGCTTCCACAAGGTTTAAATAGGTATCTATAAGGGTACAGTCGCCACTTATCACTTTGTAATCTATAGCTTCCCTGAAATACTTAACGGACTTCTCCATGTCTCCTATATCCCACAGGCATAATGCGGCATTGTTCCTTGCCCTTCCCATGCCTGTGACGTCACCGTCTCTTTTATATCTTTCAAAGGCTTCGTTAAATCTTATAAGACTCTCCTTAATTTGATTGGTCTCCCTGTCAATGGCTCCTCTAATCATCTCAATTCCTGGCAGGAACCTCTCCTTTTTAGGCCATTGCTTCTGTTTGATAAATTCCACAGCTTTATCAAGAAACTCCCTCGCCAGATTTAACCTTTTGAGCGATAGATAGCATAGGGCCAGGTCAAACAGTATTCTTGCCTTTATATCACTGTCCATATCTTCATCGATAAACCTATAGGCATTTAAATAATACCCCAGCGCCATGTTCTGCTTATGAGTATTAAAAAGGGAATTGCCTATTTTTATATAAATATCTGCTGTTATTTCTTTTTTCCTCGTTTTAATATAATAGCTCTGTGCCTTTATTAAAAGATCAAATGAGGTATTAAAGTCTCCCTTTTCATAGAAGCAGTTTCCCTGTATATAGTAAAAACATCCTTTCTGTTCATCATTTAACAGCTGTAGGATGCTCTCCGCCTTATTTATCTTCTTTAAAGCTTCATCGTATTTACCTTCTTTATATAACTTCAGGGCAATCCCATATATTTCCTTAAATTGTTTTCTTGCCTTCTCTTCATCTGATAGGGTAAAGTACTCAACATCCACATTAAGCCTTTCAGCTATATATTGAAGCAGCCCAGGGCTTGGCCTGCATTTTCCCTTCTCAACTGCACTTATTTGAGCTGCAGTAACCCTGTCACCAGCCAATTCCTTTAATGTAAGCCCCATCTGTTTTCTTCTCTGCCTTATTTTATCTCCTAATTTAAGTTCCATACTTTCACCCACTTACCTGTTTGTATACAAATATCTACATAAAAATACATGTTGATATACTATATTCTGCAATTTTTTCAAAATTCCTTCCCTTTATTTATGAATTTTTAGTGGGAAAGTAAATAGAACTTGAAAAATCCATCTTCTATTCATTCAATATGATTTTTAATTCTTTATAATTATCAAGCCCCTTATTTATATAACTGAGAGCAAGTTCCTTTTCTCCTATTTCATTGTAAAATTTGCCCAGTATAACGTAAAAATCTGCAAGCTGCTTTTTATAATCAAGCCCCTCAAGATATTTAATAGCGCTTAAAAGTATCTCCTCAGCTTTGCTTTTGTTGTTTTGCCTGTAGTATATTCTGTAGAGATACTCAAAGCATTTTATTCTTGATAGATGATCTTCATCGTCTATCTTTTCCATAAGGTCCTCTATAGTTTGAAGGGCTTTGTCTAATTGGTTCAGCATGATATAGTTGTCAGAAAGCTTTAATACAGTATCTGCTATGGTCTTGTCATTAATCTCCTTTTTGATTTTAATCGCCTTGTTAAAGTGGGAAAAGGATTCCTCCATATTATTTCCCTTTGCAAAAATAACTCCAAGATTAGTTTCTATGTTAGCTATTTCGTGCTTGTCGTTTATTTCACTGAAAATCTTTTTGGCCTCCCTTGCATATCTCAGAGCTTCCTGCATTTTGTTTTCCTGGCTGTAGGCGATGCTTAATAGTAAAAGTGTTTCACCGTATTCCCTCTTATTATCAAGGACTTTCAATTTTTCCCCTGCTAGAAGTGCATAATCAATTGCCTGGGAAATATTATTGAGCTTGTAATTGCACAGTGCAATATAATAATATATCTTTGTCTTTAAAACCTCATCAAGATGCTTATGTTCATTCAATATTCTGTCGGCCTGCATGAAATAATTTAAAGCAGTGGTAACATAGGTCATCTTCAGGGTTATAACTCCGAGAAGAATAAGGCTGCTTACTATATCATATATGCTTTCTGTCTTAAGAAATATTCCATTTGCAGACAGGCAGACCTGCTGCGCTTCCTCATACTCTCCGTTTTTATATTTTAGATTTGCAAGGGCAAATTCAAGCTTCCCCTTAAAGTAGGAAAGATTATATTTTTGGGCATAATGCATCCCCTTCTCAATTGCTTCCCTTGCCCTCAGATAGTTTTCCGCACCGATTGCCGATTCCGCAATATTTGTATAAAACTCACATATCTTTGAGGCCTGTTTTTCTTCACTTTCAAGGAAGTAATCTATATCGGTGCCCAGCTTTTCAGCTAAATATTCTAAAAGGTCAATACTTGGATTTGATTTTCCTGATTCCACAAGACTTATTTGCCCGGGAGTTACCCTGTCCCCAGCAAGATCCTTTAATGTAAGATTGAGCTCCTTTCGTTTTGCTTTAATCTTTTCACCAAGGGTTAGTACTTCCATTACCATCATCACCTTTAGATTATTTATATTATAAAACCATTATGAAGCTTGTACAAATTTTCATCAATCTATCCTGCAAGTTCAAACTATATATTATGTACTTTTTCTCCACCGGTCCACGATCTGCCGGCATAATAAGGTATTCAACATATTTTGTTCCCTTCAAAGTGCGAATTTTAACTAACTTCCAAATTCAAATTTCAAACTTTTTTAAAACATGATAATATATTATTATACATAAAACAAACGATAGAATACAAGAATTTGTAAAAAAACATTGATAAAATATTTATTTAACCCGTTGTGCTAGATAAATTTACAAACTGACGCTGCGATAAAAAATATATTTACAACAAGTTTATTTAGATTTTTAATATGAAAAAAGCAGCTGCTATTAGCCGCTTTTTTCGCATCAGTCATCAACCCCTCATGGTATCCATAAGTGTCAAGATACTGTTTGTCATTCTTCTGCCAATTTTATTAACCCTTCTTCTGGTTCTATGATCTAATTGAGGCATCATCATTATGGTTGCAGTTGCTCCTATCAGCATTCCTGCAGCCATTCCAGTCATTAATCCACCTCTCATAACACACACTCCCTTCCTTATTTCTAAGAATATGGTATGCATTTTTAAGATTTTATAAACCAGTAAAATAGTTATTTATTTGTCTTTATCTGGATTAATTTTATATCATTGTCCGTTTTGAAAACATATTTATTCTTATTATTCTCCGTTTTCTTATCAACTTCTCCCTGATTATTTATTTCCACATCCCATTTCTCAGAAACGTCAAGTATAATATTTCCCTCATCATTGAAATAAGCCTTTTCAATTTTATATTCCATTAGCTTCTTAGTTACTTTAAAATTATCATCTGCATAAAGCGATGCCTCGTCTATTATTTCACTGTATATTCCTGACCCTTTATCAACACAGCTTATTTCCCCTGGTTTTCCTCCATTTATTATTCCTTCTTTAAATTTAAAATATTCCCAAAGATAGTCTTTACATTTATTTACTATTTCCTTTGATGGTTCCAGTTTAATTTCAGCCTTCTGCCCCGCCATTATCCTAGTTGTATAGGGTTCACAGTTTCTCATAACGACCTTCAAATTGTATACTCCAAAGGGTATCTTTTCAATTTGTACTATACCTTCCTTATTCTGCACCTCGTTGTTTTCAACGTAAACCACGGCCTTCTCAGGAACCTTAATCTGCCAGTTGTATACGTAATCAGAAAATTCCCATCTATATTTTCCATTCCTGTTGACCAGGCTAATATTCCTTACTCCTTGAACTCCCCTTACTTTAATGTATATATATTCTCCAGATTTAACCTTTTCAAGGACTTCTATTTTATTCCCAAAATTATAATCCATGTATGCCTTAAATATCCCTTCGTTAAAATCAGGATTCTCAATAAACTTGTAAAGTTGTGGATAATTATTATTTATAAGATTTTTTTCAAAAAAGCCCGTTTTGTTTCCCCATATGAAATAAAATAAAAACATAGCCGAAAGAGCCAGTACAGCCCCCAGCCCACAAATTAAAACGAGAAATCTAGTTTCCTTTTTATGTAACCTCTTAATCTCCATAAAAACCTCCAAATCTCATAATGTCTATTGCTTCAAGAAGCTTAAAGTGATAACCCCTTCATATTAAAGATTATAGTCATTTTATGGTAATTTTATGCAAGTCTATTGGACAGGCTTAAATTCCTGTCAATTTAAAGAAAAATAAATAGCATATCTATTAGCACACCAAAAAAATTTATTATTTGAAATATCATCCATAAAAATAATATAATTAGTATTATAAAGCAGAAGGGGGGTCTCTATGAAAAATCTAAAACAGCTCATTAAAACTGCCTCTAAATATCGTAAAAAATATTTTATTGGGATCTTTTTTTTACTCTTAATCGACTTCATTCAACTCATTCCACCTCGGCTTTTAGGATATCTCACCGACTCCATGCAGAAAGGAACAGCAAACAGGGAACTTCTTCTAAGATATATAATCTACACACTTCTTATATACCTTGTTATGGCCTTTGGAAGGTATATATGGAGAGTATACATTTTTGGTACCTCAAGGCTCATTGAATATGATATGCGAAATAACCTCTTTAAACATCTTCAGAGCCTTTCACTTAGCTTTTATAACAGCAATAAAACGGGGGATTTAATGGCCCTTGCGACAAACGATTTAAATGCAGTCAGGGCAGCCCTGGGACCTGGAATAATAATGCTTACGGATTCAATAGTTTTATCAATCACAACCCTTATAATAATGCTTTCAATTAACGTTAAACTTACACTCTTGTCCCTAATTCCTCTTCCATTTGTTGCACTCATATCCACAAAGTTTGGCAGGATGATACATAGAAGGTTCTTAAAGGTACAGCAGGCCTTTTCAAAGTTAACGGATATGGTTCAGGAAAACTTCTCGGGAATAAGAATAATAAAGTCCTTTGTTCAGGAAGCAAAGGAAGCTGAAAAGTTCACAAGGGAAAACATGAACAACTTTAATACAAATATGCATCTTATAAGAATATGGGGACTGTTCTTTCCTCTTATTGAATTTGTAGCATCTTTAAGCTTTGTGATACTCCTCGGAGTAGGAGGGGCTTATGTAATATATAACAAAATATCGCTGGGAGACTTTATAACTTTTAATATGTACCTTGGAAGCCTTGTTTGGCCTATGATGGCAGTTGGCTGGGTTATAAACATGCTCCAGAGGGGACTTGCCTCCTTTGAGAGGATACAGGACGTTTTAAACCAGAAGCCCGAGATTGTTGATAGATATGTAGACGATGTGAAATCCTTAAATGGAGATATACATATCCAAAATCTTACCTTTACTTATCCAGGAAATGAAACTCCTTCCTTAAAAAATATAAACATCACCCTCAAAAAAGGCCAAACACTTGGCATAATAGGGCGAACGGGAAGCGGCAAAAGCACCCTCGTAAACCTTTTAGTCAGGCTCTACAACGTTAAAGATAATAACATATTTATAAATGGACACGATATAAATAGAATTCCACTTAAAGTGCTGAGGGAAAATATAGGCCTTGTTCCCCAGGATGCCTTTCTATTTTCAACCACCATAGCAGAAAATATAAATCTTGCTTGTGAAGATTTTGATATGGATAGGATTATTGAAAGCGCAAAGGCCTCAGATATATATGACAATATAATGGATTTCTCAAATAAATTTGAAACTGTGGTTGGGGAAAGGGGCGTTACACTATCAGGAGGCCAGAAGCAAAGGGTATCCATATCAAGGGCCATAATTAAAAATCCAGACATACTGGTGTTTGATGACTGTTTATCTGCTGTTGATGCAAAAACAGAGGTGAAGATACTGGATAACTTAAGGAAAATTATGAGGGACAGAACCTCCATAATCATCTCCCATAGAATATCCGCCGTTAAGGATGCGGATTTAATAGTTGTCCTTGAAAATGGAGAGATCGTTGAAAAAGGGACCCACAGTGAACTCGTTACAAGCGGTGGACTCTATCAGAGCATATATGAAAAGCAGCTGCTTGAGGAAAAAATTCAGGAGGAGGTTTAATCATGGAAGGTTTCCACAGTGAAGATGAAGTTGTAAAGGAATATGACTCCCGGCTGATGAGAAGACTTCTTAAATTTACACTGCCCTATATGAAGTATATTGTTATAGTTATATTTTTAATGCTTACGGTGACAATACTTAATCTTGCAAGACCATATCTAATTAAAACCGCCATAGACAATAATATCAACGGTTTCAAAGGAAGCTATACCTTTATTTCCTATGCAGCAAAGGAAAGTGCAGCAATTGGAGAAAAATATCTGGTAAAGGGAGATATCCCCTCTGGAACCCCTGCTTCCATCGTTTATTTTAAGAATAATTACTATGCTGTGGATGGAAAAATCGATCATAACGCCCCATACAATATAGAGAATAATAGTATTATACAGGGAGATAAAAGTTACAAAGCATACATTCTTTCCACAGATCAGCTTAAGGTCCTAAGGCATGATGATTATAATGGCATAGTTAGATCTACAGTATATCTGCTTATAATAGCAATATCTGTTTTTTTACTTAACTATCTTCAGGTTTATCTTCTTCAATACACAGGGCAGAGGATAATATTCGATATCAGGGAAAAAATATTCAACCATGTTGAAAGCCTGTCCCTTTCCTTCTTCGATAAAAACCCCGTTGGAAGGCTTGTAACAAGGGTTACTAATGACGTTGAGACCTTAAACGAGTTATACACAGGCGTTTTAGTGTATCTTTTTAAGGATGCCTTTTTAATCACAGGAATACTGATATTTATGTTTATACTTAATACAAAACTTGCACTTATTGCACTTTTTTCCATCCCATTTATGGTTGCTGCCGCACTTATATTTAAAAAATATGACAGGGATGCCTACAGGGATGTAAGGGTCAGAATCGCAAGAATTAACGCCTTTTTATCCGAAAACATATCCGGAATGAAAACGGTTCAAATATACGCTAAGGAGGATAAGAAGTTCAGGGAGTTCGATGCAATAAACAGTGATTATTACGAGGCGACGATGAGGCAGGTTACAGTATATGCAGTCTTCCGCCCCTCAATCGATCTTATATCCTCCCTCGCCCTCTCTGCAATGCTCTGGTTTGGAGGAATTAAGGTAATTGGCAAGGAACTTGAATTTGGTACGCTCTTTGCTTTTGTAAGCTATCTTCAGATGTTCTTTGAACCTATAAACGATATAACAGAAAAATACGACATCATGCAGTCAGCAATGGCCTCCTCAGAGAGAATATTTATGCTTCTTGATACTAATGAAAAAATAGAAAATCCAAAAAATCCCTTGTCGTTTGAAAAGCCAAAGGGAGAAATAGAGTTTAAAAACGTGTGGTTTGCATATAGGGATGAAGAATGGGTTTTAAGGGATTTAAGCTTTAAGATTAATCCTGGTGAAAAGGTTGCCTTCGTAGGTGCAACGGGTGCAGGTAAAACGTCCATCATAAGCCTTATAAGCCGGTTATACGATATTCAAAAAGGTGAAATACTCATCGATGGGATAAACATTAAGGAAATTGATAAGCATGATCTCAGAAAAAATATTGCCACAGTACTTCAGGATGTATTTCTTTTTACGGGGGACATAAAGAGCAATATTAGATTAAACAATGATAATATCAGCGACAGGGATATAATTAATGCATGCAGATATGTAAATGCTGACAAATTTATCGAAAAGCTTCCTGATAAATATGACTCACCTGTAAACGAAAGGGGCTCAACCTTCTCCCAGGGTGAAAGACAGCTTATAGCCTTTGCGCGGGCCATAGCCTTCAACCCTCCAATTCTTGTGCTGGATGAGGCAACCTCCAGTATAGACACGGAAACTGAAAGCCTGATTCAGGATGCACTTGAGAAGATCACAAGGAATAGAACCACCATAATAGTGGCCCACAGACTATCTACCATTAAAAACGCCGACAAGATAATAGTGCTTCACAAAGGCAAAATCCGGGAGATTGGCAAACACGAGGAGCTCCTTGAAAAGAAAGGGCTTTACTATAACCTCTATCAGCTTCAGTATAAAGATCTCGAGAAAAAGTAAAACACCCTAAAAGGGCGTTTTACTTTTTACCTATAGGGGGTAGCACCATTCAAATGAATGGTAATGGAGCAAAAGAATAATTATGCATTTTTTATTGTATTATTCTAGCATGACAAAATAAACCCGTCAATAAATTTTAAAAATGTTTTTTACATGGTTCATTGTAAAATTAAATGCAACAGATAGAATAAAAAAATAACAACCATAGTGAAAATCATGTATGATATAGGTGTCTAATCCAAACATAC
>NZ_SOAZ01000010.1 GCF_004364155.1 Fonticella tunisiensis
TTGGCTTTAAATGTAGTTTCAAAGGTAAATCTATATTTCGAACAGATAGAAATCCTCTATCTATGTAATTATATAAGGTCTTAGTAGAAACAATACACGCATTCTTCCAAGCAGGATCTTTTTTACAGGCACCAACGACAGCATCTACAGACCATTTTTCTTGTAGAATTTTTGTTTCAGCATATTTTATAAAAGCTTCCGCTTGGGCTATTTTGAGTTTAGCTCCGCAATTTGAGCGATGTTTTTCATACACAGCCTGACCTGTTTCAGGGAAATAACTTGTAAATGTAGATAAATCACTTTTAAGCTGTAATGTAGTACCACGTTTAATTTCGCGGGAGATAGTACTTGGACTACGTCCTAATTTCCTGGCAATATAGCGAATACTTTTGCCTTCTTTTAGTAATGCATAAATTTCTCCACGTTCATAGCTATTTAGGTGTTTAAAAGAACGTTCAGTTGTGTTAGAATTAATTCTATCAACCATAGTGAAAACCTCCTGTATGTTTGGATTAGACACCTATATCATACATGATTTTCACTATGGTTGCTATTTTTTTATTCTATCTGTTGCATTTAATTTTACAATGAACAAAATTATTTGCAAAATACGTGTTTTCCTATCCTCTTTATTATAGGCCTTGACCATATCCACTTATTAGTTGTTTTAGCAGGATTATAATAGTATAACGCTCCCCCGGATGGGTCCCACCCGTTTAGAGCGTCCTGAGCAGCTTTTTGGGACGTTGGAAGGATTCTAGCATGTATTTGGCCATCAACAATTGCTGTAAAAGCTCCAGGCTGATAAATTACTCCTGGAATCGTGTTTGGAAACCTGGGATCCCTCACTCTGTTCATTATAACCCCACCTACTGCAACCTGACCGATATAAGGCTCCCCTCTGGCCTCACCATTTATCAATCTTGCTAGAAGGTTTAGGTTCTGACTCCCAGCAGCTGTAGTTCTGCTAGATGCAGTTCTGCCTGGATTGATTCCAAGGGCTGCCAGGGTTCTGTTGCCTGCTATTCCATCTGCTCTAAGGCCATTCTTTCTTTGAAATGATTTAACCGCAAGATAGGTCCTATATCCGTATATGCCGTCAACTGAACCTTTATAGTATCCCCATCTTTTCAGCCTCGACTGAATTTCCCTTACAACCTGGCCCCTTGAACCGTATCTGTAGGCAATTGCTGATTGAATTTGTGAATAGTAATTAACAGACAAAGCTGCAAAATAAATCATGCACATTGTCCAAGCAATTATAAATATCTTCTTCATATTTCCTTCCTCCTTCATATAGTATTTTTTCAAATTATGTTTTTTTCATTCATATTTTACAGAATTAAAAGCACGCATATTAAAGGAATGGAAATATGAAATAACAATTAATTATAAGTTTACTTTTCAAGGTCCAGGAGAAACTGTTTAAACTCCATTTTTACTCCCGAAATCTCACCTGCAAAACCACCACTCCATCCTTTCCCCACTACCCTGTGGCAGGGAACTATAACAGGTACAGGATTATGTTTCAATGCCTGCCCTACAGCCCTTGGGGAAGAACACCCGATTACCTTTGCCAGAGCCCCATAGGTTATGGTTGTTCCTCTTTTCGTATTCAATAATGCATCAAAAACCTTCCTTTGGAATTTTGTTACATTTATATTAAGGGAAGGCGTTTGAGGATTCCCCCCTGCAAAATATTCATCGAAATAAGCCTTTACACTGTCATTCTCCATATAAATAGCATCCGGGATTTCTAAATCCTCAAATGGAAGGATTACCCTAACGATTCCATAATCATCATATATTATTTTTATATCTCCCAGAGGAGATTTATATACTAAATAAAATCTCTGCATTCTTTTGTTCCTCCATCTTCATTGCATTATCATATTTTAAGACTATCTTTAATTTCACAAAAAAGATCAATTTTAATAAAACAATATATTTTGCAAAATTTAATATTTTATATTATTCTATATTAGCAGGGAGTGTGATTAAATGGAGCATGAAATATTAAAAATAGCAGGATATCTTGCCTCGTCTAATCCTATCATGGTATATGTTTTCTTTTTTTTAAACTCAACTTTACAAATACTTTTTCCTCCATATCCCGGTGATTCAATAATCGTACTTGGAGGATATTTAAGCAGCACGGGCATTTTAAATACACCTTTGTTTGTTTTATCAACACTTACCGCCACTTATCTCAGCAGCACGTTTTTATATCTTATAAGTTATAAATTTAGTTATAGGATCTTAGCAAATAAATTGATTTCAAAATTTTTTAAAGTAAAAAGAATATATTCATTGGAGTCCTGGTTTAGGAAATATGGTTCCTTCGCCATAATACTTAATAAATTTCTTCCCGGAATAGGTTCCTTAACTTTAATTGCAGCCGGAATATTCAAGCTAAGGCCTTTTTCTGCCTTTATCTCCATTGGCATCGCTTCTATATTACATAATATTTTTCTTATTATAGCAGGCAGAATAACAGGGGATAATATCGTCTTAATAAAGCATTTTCTTGGTGAATATAACAAAATATTTATTGTATCAATGATAATAGTAATTCTTATTTATCTATATGTAAAATTTATTTTTAAAAAACAAAATAGAAATAGATAAATGATATGTATAGTTACTAAAATTAAGAACACCACATTAAAAAATGGTATAAAATATTTCTTAATGTGGTGTTCTTAATCCTTACGGTACAAATATCCTCAATCTTTGGGGAGAAACTGTAATATTAAGTGGGAATGAAGGACCTGTTTCTCCGTCGATATCCGTTTCAATATCATCACTACACTCTATTGTGAATTCCTTTCCCTTAAGATAGATGATGTTGTTACTTCCTAAATGTTCTCCCTTCAACATTCTGATAAAAAGGTTAAAAAGTTCAACGATATTGCAGGCTTTTATGGCTATAAGATTTAGCATGCCATCATTTGCCGTTGAGTCTGGAGCTAGCTTAAATCCTCCTGCAGTTGATCCATTAAGTATTAAGAATAAGTATATCATTTCTTCAATAATTTTTCCTTCATGCCTTATTTTAATTGGGATAGCCCTAAAATTAGGAATTTGTTCTATGCCTTTTATATAATATGCCAGTTTTCCGAGTGTATTTTTCATATTGATATCTATTTTCTGGGAAACATCTGTAAGAAGCCCTGCGGAAGCTACATTAACAAAGTATCTATCGTTAATTATGCCAAGGTCAATCCTGGAAATTTTCCCACCAGTTATTATATCACAGGCTTTGCCAATGTTTTTAGGTATACCAATATGGCCTCCAAAATCGTTGGCCGTTCCAGAGGGTAGTATTCCAACGGGTAAATCAACACCATTTTTTAACATAGCATTTATAACATGATTTATAGTTCCATCTCCACCCGAAGCTAATATACAATCATAATCGTTGGATACTTTTAACGTATTATAAATGTCCTCAACAGACATGGTTCTGTGAATTGTTAATTCATATCCTCCAGCCTGCATTCTTTCAAGTACCTGATCAAGCTCATAGCGAAAGGATCTGTCTCCTGAATATGGGTTATAAATAAGTTTTGCACGTTTCATAATATCCCTCCAGGATATTAATTCTACAGCATTAAAAATGTTCCTGCAAGTGCAGGAACAAAATATTATCGTCTCTTTTAATTATAACAAGGTATGTGTGGGTTTTGATATATCACTTAAAGCCTCTCCTGCATTATCTTCAAGCTTTTCTCTAACTGCTAAATCTCCTATGGCAAGGATTCCAACCAGTTTGCCATTATCAACAACCGGAAGTCTCCTTATCTGCTTATCGGCCATCATTTTAGCAGCTTCATGTATATCTGTTTCGGGAGTGGTAACTGAAAGACCTGTGGACATAACATCCCTGGCTTTCACGTTATTTAATCCCTTTCCCATAGCCACATCCCTTATAACTATATCCCTGTCGGTTACTATTCCAACTGCCCTTTTGTTTTCGCAAACCGGAACAGAACCAATATTCTTTTCCTTCATTATCCTGGCTATCTCTGTAACCGGCGTATCGGGGCTAACATATGCAACGTCGCTGCTCATTACATCTTTGACCTTCATTCATATCATCCTCCCTATTTATATTTTATCCATCAGTACCTTTATAATTCATAAACTAATTATAAATTTTTAGAGATATAACTGTCATGGCGATCAAATCAGTACCTTCCTCTTAATAAACTATATACCTGTGAAGTCCATGAAACCACGAAGTCTTAGTAAATCCTTGTAAAAGCATATATTTTTGTTTATAATAACTGTATTGACTTAATATAATTAAAAGGAGAAGTGTTTATGGCTAGAATACCCATTCGAAAGGAAAGTACTCCGTACATAGTCTTTCTCGCTGCAATAGTTTTGATTTTATACTTTCTATTACCAGTACTAGCAATTATACCTTTTATTCTATTATTGTTTGTTTTATTTTTCTTCAGGGATCCGGATAGGATAATTAATTACAGTAAGGATACCTTTTTATCGCCAGCAGACGGTACTATAATGGATGTTTCAGATATTGTAGAAGAAGCTTTTATAGGTGGAAAGGCAAAAAAAGTTACTATCTTTTTGTCACTATTTAATGTTCATGTCAATAGAAGCCCCATAGATGGCAAAGTAACTTATGCTGCCTATAGACCCGGTAAATATCTTCCTGCTTTTAAAAGCCATGCTTCGGAGCTTAATGAACGTAATTCAATAGGAATAGAAAACGATGTAACTAAAGCCCTTGTTCACCAAATTACAGGATTCGTTGCGCGCCGGATAGTTTGCTGGTCTAAAAAGGGTGACGTATTAAAGCAGGGTGAACGTTTTGGTCTTATAAAGTTTGGCTCCTGCACAGAGCTTATTGTTCCTGATAACGTAGAGATAAAGGTGAAAAAAGGAGATGTTGTTAGGGGTGGCATAACAGTAATAGGGGTGGTTAAATGAGACGAAGCATGATACCTAATTTTTTAACTTTTTTAAATTTATCCTTCGGAATGTTGTCAATATTGCTTACATTGACTGACAAGCCAAATATGGCAGCACTTATGATCGTCTGTGCAGCTTTAGTTGACAGATATGATGGAAGAATAGCGAGGCTGTTTAATGCTGAAAGCCCTTTAGGTAAAGAGCTGGACTCGCTTGCAGACCTTGTTTCTTTCGGAGCTGCTCCTGCTGTTCTTACCTGGAATACTTTTTTAAAGAATTTTGGAATTATTGGTTATATAATAGCAATCATATTTCCAATATCAGGTGCTTTCAGGCTTGCAAGGTATAATGTAACGAAGTTTGAAAATGTGTTCACAGGTGTTCCAATCACCATGGCAGGGTCATTAATGGCATTTGATAACTTAATTGCTTACTATTATAAAGAACATTCAATTGTCTCTATAGCCTTTATGCTTATTTTAAGCTGTCTTATGGTTAGTAAACTAAAAGTCAAAAAAATATAAATAAACCCATAAAATTATGGGTTTATTTTTTATTCTCCGAGTATCTGTTTTCTCAACCTTATTCCAGTAGGTGTTGCCGCCAGCCCTCCCAAGGCAGTTTCCCTGAGGGATTCCGGCAAAGCCTTACCAACTCTATACATGGCCTCTACTACCTCATCAAAGGGTATAATACTTTTAACTCCAGCCAAGGCTAAATCAGCCGATGTCAAGGCATTTATGCTTCCTGATGAGTTTCTCTTAGCACAGGGCGCTTCAACGAGCCCTGCAATAGGGTCGCATACAAGCCCGAGTATATTCTTAATAGCTATGGAAGCAGCATGAAGTGCCATTTCTGGAGTGCCTCCAGCCATTTCCACTACAGCAGCTGCAGCCATTGCTGCAGCTGAACCACACTCAGCCTGACAACCTCCCTCTGCACCTGAGACGGTAGCATTTTTTGCAATTATCTGCCCAATACCTGAGGCAGTAAAAAGTCCATCTACTATACCTTCTTCATCTATTTCCAACACCTCTGCTGCAGTTATAATTACAGCTGGGACTATTCCATTAGAACCCGCTGTTGGTGCAGCAACAATCCTTCCCATTGCTGCATTTACCTCAGAACAGGATAGCGCCCTGGCCATTGCCCTTAAGACGGCATCTCCGCATAAAGTCCTACCCTTTTTCCTGTATTCTTCAACTTTCTTAGCATCTCCGCCTGTAATTCCACTAACGGATTTTGTTTCTCTTTCAAGCCCATAATTTGCCGCTTCAGTCATGACCTTCAGTATTTCCTTCATTCTATTTCTAATCACCTCAACAGGCTGTTCTGACAGTTCACATTCATTTTCAATCACTATGTCGCAAATTCGTAAACCTCTTTCATTTGCCAATCTTAATAATTCCTGTCCACTGTTGTACATTCAAACACCTCTTTACACTGGATTAATAAATCTTGCAGACAGCACCTGTTCAAGTTTTGAAAGCTTCTCTACAACTTCTGAAGATATGACATTGTCACATTCAATAACCGTCAGCGCCTCTTTCCCTTTACCTTTTCGATTTACTTTCATTGTAGCAATATTTATTTCATTTTTAGCAAGCTCAGAAGTTATTTTGCTTACCATTCCCTTTGTGTCTACATGTTTTACAATAAGTGTAGGAAGTGTACCGGTAAACTCAACATTATCCTCATTGATTTTAGTGATGATTATATTCCCTCCACCTATGGAAGATCCAGTAACCTCAACTTCAGTTCCATCCTTCTTTTTAAATACTATTTTCACTGTATTTGGATGTTCATCTCCCAGATCAGTTTCCACAAAATTTATCTTTATGTTTCTTTGACTTGCCATTTCAATAGAATTCCTTAGCCTGCTATCATCGGCGTTCAATCCCAGTATACCTGCAACAAGGGCTCTGTCGGTTCCATGCCCTCTATAGGTTTTTGCAAAGGAACCATGAAGATAAAAAGTAACAGAAGTAAAATCTTTTCCTGCGATACTCATAGCCACTTTGCCAAGTCTGGCTGCACCGGCAGTGTGCGAACTTGATGGTCCAATCATAACAGGCCCTAATATATCAAACACACTATAATTTTTCACGCTGCTCTTTCCTTCCCATAGAAAAACATATTAGATTTATTGCATTTCGACATTTTTAACATTATTTTATCACCGCATTAAATTTTTAACAATACTAATAATTTAATATATTGTGATACTCTGAAAAGCCCATTGAATAAAGCAAAAAATGTCTACCGACTGGCGCTGCGATAAAAAATATTTTCATTCAAAGGCTTTGCATCAAATATCAGGCTTTTTAAATCCCTTTCCATGGACTTCTGCAGCATCTAGTATTGACATGAATGCTGACGGATCGATATCTTCCACTATCTTTTTCATCCTTGTAAGCTGATTAAGAGTAACTATACAATAAAGTATTTTCTTTCTCTCACCTGTGTAAGCCCCCTCTCCATACAGGAAAGTTACTCCTCTTCCAAGATTTTTTAATATGTATTCGCTCACTTCCTTCTCCTTTGATGTCACTATAAGTAAAAGCCTTTTTCTATCGAAACCTTCAATTACCCTTCCCATGACCACAGAAGAAATATACATGGAAATTAACGTATATAGCACAACCTCAATTCCACTTATAAAAGCACCAGAAAGAACAACCAGTGCGTTTAATGTAAATGAAATCGTTGCGATGCTGATTCCCGATTTCTTTTTCAACACAACTGCAATTATATCCGTTCCTCCAAGGGAAGCCCTATTCTTAAAAACGAGCCCCACACCAAGTCCCCCTATAACCCCGGCATATATACTTGAAAGAAGAGGGTCATGTGATGCATTACCAAATAAGTTCATATTCGATGTTAATATTAGAAAAAGCGACAGTGAAAACATGCCTATAAGGCTTAATATCATGAATTCCTTGTCTGCTTCTTTCATTCCAAGTATAAAAATTGGAATGTTAAGAATAAACATAATAAATCCTGATGAAATAGAAGTTATATAGTGAATAATGATTGCAAGGCCTGCCACTCCTCCACTTAAAAATTTATTTGGTATAATAAACATATTAATAGCCACAGCGTTTATAAAGCTTCCTAAAAAAATAAAAAATATTCTTTTGATCATACCCTTTCCATTTTCCATTTTAAGCCACCTCTGTTCTTTAGCTTACCCATTTTGCTAAAAAAATAACAGCCTATCCAGGCTGCAAGGATTTTATTAATGTTTCCTTAACTATTATGCGTAACATTCAAATTTTCTATGTTTTTAAAATGGTTGTTCTGTATACTGCCGCGCCATAAAAAACTTTTCTAAATGCGCCAAATCTATGATTCAAAACAACTGCCGCCAATAAACTCCCGTATAATTGACGTATTAGGTATTATATCCTCCTTTGTATCCTTAAAATAGCTTAAGAAGATTATAAGCCTTTTTGCCTCTAAATATGCGCGGCTTTCCTTCTTTATTTGCTTTAAAAGTGGTTCGGCGTGCTTTTTTAAGACGCTCATTTCATATACAAGTGTAGAATTGAACATTATGTCAGCCTCCTCCTGGTAAGGGAATATATTGAGTTCTTCCCCTGCCCTTACCTGAGGCCATGTAAGTATGGTAGCTTCAGCAGACCTTCCCCTGTACATATTATCCCTGACAATGCGTCTTAAAATTCTAACATCTGTAGTAGGTATTCTATTATGGTCATCTATGTTAAGCTGTGTAAGGGCGCTTACGTATATCTTATATTTATTTTCACGCTGGACGGAGCCTGTAAGCATTTCATTCAATCCGTGTATTCCCTCTATTACAAGTATTGAATCGTCATCCATTCTGTATTTTTTTCCTGTCCATTCTCTTTTTCCTGTAATGAAATTAAACCTTGGCAGTTCAATCTCTTCTCCTTTAAGCAAGTTGATAAGATGCTTGTTAAAAAGCTCTATGTCAAGGGCATAAATAGATTCAAAATCATATTCTCCCTTATCATTTTTGGGCGTAAACTTCCTGTCCACGAAGTAATTATCCAGGGATATTGGATGTGGTTTAAGCCCTAGAACCCTTAACTGTATAGAGAGCCTTCTAGAAAATGTTGTTTTACCTGATGATGATGGTCCTGCTATCAATACAATCTTTATTTTATTCTTGTTTTCGTATATTTTATCTGCAATATTAGCTATTTTCTTTTCATGAAATCCTTCAGCAACCAGTATTATATCCTTAATCTCACCAGTATCAACCTTATCATTTAAAGCTCCCACATCAGCCACATCCATAATCCTTGCCCAATTTTCAGTTTCTTTAAACACCCTTGCAAGTTTTGGCAAATCTTTGAATCCCGGTATTTCATAGGGGCTCTCATCATCAGGGTACATCAGTATGAAACCTGGTTTATAGTATTTAAGGTCAAACATCTTTAAATAACCTGTAGACGGTACCATGGGACCATAAAAATAATCATAAAGGTATCCACATTTATATAAGTTTATATAATCCATATCGATGTGCTTAAAAAGCCTGAGCTTATCCTTCATGCCATAACTTTCAAAAATTTTAATAGCTTCTTGTTTATTCATTTTAAGCTTTTCAATTGGTTCATCCTTATTCGCCAGTTCAACCATTCTTTTTTTGATTAAACCAATATCCTTTTCTGTTATACTCCTATTATAATGTATCTCTCCATAAAGCCCCTTTCCAAGGGAGTGTTCTATTGTTATTCTCGCACCTTGATAAATGTCTTTTACAGCTCTTATAAGTAAAAAAGTAAGACTCCTGACATATGTTCTAACTCCAAGTTGGCTTTTAATGTTGACAGGAATTATATGAACATCATCGTAAATTCTCTTAGACAATTCTTCGAATTCCCCATCCACAATTGCAAGAAGAGGTTCACCAGGTTCTTTGCCCCCTCCTAATATTTCAAGAATTGTACTTCCTTTTTTACATTGTTTTTCTATTCCCTCCGGAAGAGTAACCTTTATCTTCTCTGCCATCGCCATCCCCCCCATCTTCGAAGCAGAATAAAGAGCGTATTTCATTATATGCAAATAAGACATGTTCAGTTACGTATATTATTTTTTCAATGTGTTGATGATTTTTATTCATTTAATCAAACAATAAATCCACATAAAAATAGAGAAAGGCATTACCTTTCTCTATTTCTGCTCAAGCTGCTTTTTACATCTTTCGAGCCTTCGAAGCGTCGATTCTTTTCCAATTATTTCAAATGTGTCGAATAGTGGTGGCGAAACCTTTGAACCGGTTTCCGCAATTCTTAAAAGCATAAAAAGTATTTTAGGCTTGGTACCTAACTTTTCACAGAGAAGCCTCATTCTCTCTTCCAAGTAATCCTTATCCCAGTTTTCTATTGTATTCAGCTCCTCAATGGAAGCACTGATAAGCTCTGCCATTTGAGCCAAATCTACTTTCTTGACACTTTCCTTAAGTAAATCTATATCATACTCCTGAGGTTCAACATAGAATGGCTTAAATGCATCCTTTGCTTCGTCAAGCCTCTTTAACCTTTCCTGCTCAACAGCCGCAACTTTTTTCAGTATTTCAAGATGTTCCTCAGTTCCCTTAAAATAATCTGTCTGCTCAAGAAATGGCTTTATACGTTCTGCAAGGTCATCAACGGATATTCTTCTTATATAGTTTCCGTTAAACCATTCAAGCTTCTTGAAATCGAATACTACATTTGAGTTGTTAATCCTATCCAGGGAAAACTTTTCAATCATATCATCTATGGTCATAAACTCATCTCCGTCACCTGGATTCCATCCCAGAAGAGCGATGAAGTTGGTGACAGCTTCGCGGAGATATCCCATATCCCTGTATTCTCCAATGAATAATGCACCATCCCTTTTGGAAATCTTGGTTCTGTCTTCATTAAGCAATAGAGGAAAATGGACAAACTCCGGGACTTCAGCTCCAAATGCTTCAAAAATCAGCACCTGGTTATAGGTATTTGGTATATGTTCCTGACTTCTCATTACATGGCTTATTTTCATCTGCCAATCATCAATGGCACTTGCAAAGTTGTAAGTTGGAAGTCCATCTGATTTTCTTATAACAAAATCTCCTATAAGCCTTCCATCCCATGCAAGCTCACCTCTAACTGCATCATGGAATTTTATTATCTTATCTGGAACCTTAAACCTGACCGTCGCCTTCATTCCGGCTTCAAGTTTCTCTTTAATCTCTTCAGGGCTTAAATTTCTGCATTTACCTGAATACTTTGGTGCTTCCTTCCTGGCAAGCTGTTCTTTTCTTTCTCTTTCCAGCTCGTCCTCGGTACAGAAGCAGTAGTATGCCTTACCTTCCTGAATTAGCTGGTCAATGTATTTATTGTATATTTCAAGCCTCTCTGATTGTCTGTATGGTCCATAGGGTCCCCCAACATCAGGACCTTCATCCCAATCAATGCCTATCCACTTTAACCCCTCAAAAATTCCCCTTTCAGATTCCTCTGTGTTTCTTCTCATGTCAGTATCATCTATTCTTACAATCATTTTGCCTCCATGCTTTCTGGCAAATATGTAATTATAAAGTGCATTTCTGGCAGTTCCTACATGAAAATTCCCTGTAGGGCTTGGTGCGATTCTTACTCTAACTTCCTTCACATAACCATCCCTTTCTATCGTAGAATTCTTATATCGTGCTCTATAATATTTATTAAATAATGCATACCTGCTTCTTTTGCATCCACCAAAGCTTCCTTTAAGATAGCCTTTGAGATTTTTTTATCCTCAGAGCAGAATATGGCATTATTATATTCAATCATCGCCCAATCATAATTTCTTTTTCTCATATAATATTTTGCCATTTCATATCTTAGCTCATAATCGTAAGGATCACGCCCTCTATACAGCTCCCGTTCAAAATAGTCATCTGAATTTTCCAGGTATCTATCAAGCAAAAGAGCTACTTCTCTATGTACGCCCTCAGGTATCTCAAGGTAGTCCTCCTGCCAGTAGCTGTACCCTGTGCACACCAGAGAAGTTTTCAGTGCCTTTTTAAGATATTCCCTGCCGCCTCTTCCTATGTTTAAAAGAGTTTTCCCTGCCAGATAATAGGGAGCAGTATAAAAATAACAAATATCCTTGGCTGAATCTAAAATATCAAAACCCCTTATATCTTTTTTCTTTAATAATTCTTTCCCCATAAAGCAGAGGCTTTGAAGCGCTTTTTCATCATATTCGATCATAAGCCTGTGATAATCAAATTCACTTTTCATGTTTTTCACTTTTTCAAAATCAAAACCAAATTCTTCACTCAGCACTCTGCACCTTTCAATACTCTCTGCTGAGGCTTCTGCGTATTCTATATCTGAAATATCTTCATTTGGTATTACTGTTGATAGATAATCATCCAGCAAACATTTATACATAAAGCTTTTAAAATTGGATGCAAGTATAACAAAGTTTCTTGTTTCATGAAGCCATATACCAACAAAATAATCGTTTATATTACTGCCATATCTATAGAAACAATAATAGTCGCCATTTCCAACATCACCAAAGGGGATAAGGTGAAAATCCATATACCCCGGAACCCTTAACAGATTGCTGATGATATTTTCAGGATATTCAAAACGACAGCTTCCAAATTGAGTATCTCCGCCATATTTATACATAAAATTTTTAAATTCAACTGGAAAAAAATAGCCATACTTCATTTCAAACTTCTCAAACCTGGGTACATACATGTCGCTTTTCCTTTCTTTATTGTTTACTATTGAAATTATACCCTTAAAAACTCATTACTACAAGAGTATTACGTCATGGAGTGTTTATAAATCTTCTCTGCGTGAAATAATAGCTTTGAGGTGATATAATGGTTGTGTTCATAAGGACGATTATCCTGTACGCCTTTGTAGTTATAGTTATGCGAGTTATGGGTAAACGCCAGATCGGCGAACTTCAGCCCTTTGAACTTGTTATAGCAATCATGCTGTCAGAACTGGCAGCCGTGCCCATGCAGGATACAGGAATTCCTCTCCTCCATGGTATAATACCAATACTCACCCTTATGCTTCTTGAAATTGTTATTTCTTTTCTAACACTCAAATTTCATTTTTTAAGGAAAATTTTTTGTGGAACTCCAAGTATGGTAATTCGACACGGCAGGCTAATAGAAGATGAGTTGAGAAGGCAGAGATTTAACCTTAACGATTTAATGGAAGAATTAAGATTCAATGGCTATCTTAATATATCAGATATTGAATTTGCTATACTAGAAAATGGAGGTAAGCTATCTATAATCCCTAAATCAAATAAAGCACCTTTAACCCGTGAAGATATGAACATTGTAAAACCGGAGGAGGAGCTTCCAATCACACTAATCATGGATGGAAAGGTAAATAAGCATAACCTCAATGTTATAAAAAAGGACCTGGAATGGCTAAACTCCATTTTAAGGGATAACAATATTTCAAACGTTGATGAAGTATTTCTTGCCATGATTGACTCCAATGGAAAAATTTTTATTCAGAGGAGGAGTTGAGGTTGAAGGGAGCAAAAATACTTATACTTTCTTCAATGGTGTTTACTATAATTCTTGTAACGGGTTTATTAATAAGATATTACCTCGAAAAGACCACCTCAAGGCTGCTTACTGATATAAAAAAGGCCGAGGATTTTATAAAAAATGACAACTGGATTGAGGCTCAAAACGCCATCGTACGATTGAATAAAGATTGGGATAATCTTAAAAGTAAGTGGGCCATATTCATAAACCATCATGAAATTGATGACATTACAGTATATTTTAAAACTTCTGAGGAATTTATCATGTGTAGAGATAAGGCTGAAGCACTTGCTTCTTTAGCTTCCCTTTCCCATTATATAAGCCATATACCTATTATGGAGAAATTATCTCTTGAAAATATTTTATAATAAATTGTTTTCAATAGAAATAAAATATACTATAATTGATTTGCCGATTACTTCATGTCCCTATGGGACACAAAAAGTCCCTTAATTTAATTTTGATTTATAATTGTTAAAATGTTACAATTATATTAGCATCATCGTTTTAACTCTTAATTATATTTATATATAAATTTTAGGAGGTTTTAATATGCCATTAGTAACATCCAAAGAATTGTTTAAGAAGGCATATGAAGGTGGATATGCCATTGGCGGATTTAATGTAAACAATATGGAAATCATTCAGGGGATCGTTGATGCTGCAAAGGAAGAAAAGTCTCCGGTAATTCTTCAGGTTTCAGCAGGAGCTAGAAAATACGCTAATCCAATCTATCTTAAAAAGCTTGTTGAGGCGGCAGTTGAGGACACAGGACTTCCAATCGTTCTCCATCTTGATCACGGTGAAAACTTCGACCTGGTGAAGGCATGTATTGAAAATGGCTTTACTTCAGTAATGATAGATGCATCAAAATATCCTTTCGAAGAAAACATTAGAATAACAAAGGAAGTTGTTGACTACGCACACTCAAGGGGAGTTGTTGTAGAGGCTGAACTTGGAAGGCTTGCAGGTGTTGAAGATGCAGTTAAGGTTTCATCAGCTGAGGCTACATACACTGATCCTGATCAGGCGGTTGAATTCGTTGAAAGAACAGGTATCGATTCGCTGGCCGTTGCAATAGGAACAAGCCACGGGGCGTATAAGTTTAAGGGTGAACCAAAGCTTGATTTCGAAAGGCTTGAAACCATAACCAAAAAGCTTGCAGGATTCCCTCTTGTACTTCATGGCGCTTCAACAGTTATGCCTGAATTCGTTGCAAAGTGCAATGAATATGGTGGAAAGCTCCCTGGAGCTCAGGGAGTACCCGAAGACATGCTCAGAAAAGCTGCTAGCCTTGGAGTATGCAAAATAAACATTGATACTGATTTAAGGCTTGCTATGACTGCTTCAATTAGGGAATTCTTTGTAAAGCATCCCGAAGAATTCGATCCTAGAAAGTATTTAGGACCAGCAAGAGAAGCTATTAAGCAAATGGTTAAGCACAAGATTAAAGACGTACTTGGATCAAGCAACAGAATATAATGAAAAACTCTATACTGCTTCATGCAGTATAGAGTTTTTCTATACTTACTTTGTTCTTTCCTGAATTCTTTGATATGTAAAGCATTTTGTCAGCAATTTTTATAGCTTCCTGCAAATCCACTAATGCATTATCCCTTCGTATTTGAAATATGCAAACGCCTGCACTTATTGTAAATTGAAAACCACAGCACATATTCTCTTCACTTTGTTTTCTTATGTTTTCCATCATATCTGCAACTTCCTCATACTCCGGATTATTAATTAGAACAAGAAACTCTTCCCCTCCGAACCTAATTACAGCACCTCTATCTTTGACATTGTTCCTGCATATATTCGAAAGGTTTTTCAAAACTATATCACCTGTTAAATGCCCAAAGGTGTCATTTATTTTTTTGAAATTGTCTATATCAATCATTGCACAGCCTATATAAAAATTATCATCAGGGCTTTCATCTAAAAGCTTAGCCATATAGTCCTTAATGTATGATCTGTTATATGCTCCTGTAAGTACATCGGTTATAGCAAGTTTTTTTATTGTATTATAGGCCTTTTGAAGTTCCTCATTTTTATTTGTTAACTCCAATTGAAGCCTTCTAGTTCTCAGCTGCACTTTTATCCTTGCCAAAAGTTCATCCACATTATAGGGTTTTTTTAAGTAGTCGTCAGCTCCTGAATTCAATGCTTTTATGACGCTTTTTTCATCATCCATTGATGTTAGTATGATAACCGGTATAAGGGAATTATTTTTCTTTATTATTTCACAGAATTCATAACCACTTATACCTGGAAGCACGACATCCAAGAGAACAATGTCATACTGTTCGTACATATTAGTTTTCATGGCATCTTCTGCAGATTCTACACAGGTTACGCTATAACCATTTTTTGTAAGTATATCCTTCGTAATAAAAGCCTGGAATTTGCTGTCCTCAACAACTAAAATTCTTTCCATTCCTATACTATTCCCCCATGTTACCCTCTAATTAATCCATTTAATTGAATATAATCCAGTTTATATTTTAGTGCTTCCATTAATTACAATTATACAACATTTCCTATTGCTTTTCTATGTAATTTCTAATGTGTTTTATAACTATATTGATTGTTCCATCGCCATTCCTCTTTATTTCAAACCTGTCTGAATCTTCATAAACACTGGAGTTAATATATATTTCTATATCTTTGTCTATTTTAAGCCTTTTCCTCTTCAGCTTCTTATCAGCCCATTCCCTGTCAATTGGAACTTCCCTATCTTCAAAACCCACGTCCCTTAATGTATTAAGATAGTCTTCTTTTAACTCAGGATGATCATCAAAGGCGTAGTGTGCCATGGTTTCTATATTAATTACATCGTCGGATTTTAATGTTCTAGAGACGACGTTTCTTACCTTTTCGGCCTTGTCTGCGTCCTCTTTAAGATTTTCTCTTATCCATTTTTCAGAGGTTTTAAGAAGGGTTCTTGTCCTCTCCCTTCTATCACTCAATACAATACAATTTAAAAGATCATTGAGCAGATATGCTGCTATTCCACTCTCATTGTCTTTGCTAGACTGCCTGTCAAGTACAAGCAGGTTGTAATTCTCCTGCAAAAAATTTATAAAGGCGCACTTTTGTAGTTTCTGACCACCGCCAGGCAGCCCTATCATTTGAGGAAGTACAGATATGATCATTTTATCATCCTTATAATCTATGCTGTGAATATAGGTCTTATTGTAATCAAGTTTAAGAATTCCAAGGGTTATACCATATTCACAGTTAAAAAGGCAGATAACCAGATCTCCTGAAGGAATATTTGAATTACTCTTCATAGATCTAAAAAAATACTTCGCTATCTCTCTAGAGTTTTCTAAGAAGGTATCCTGCCTGTTAATGGTATCCTCTGCAATTTCCTTTATTACGTTTCTTCCTTCGTTAAAAACAGCACATTTTGCCTCATCGTCAGATGATGTTTTCATAATGTGTCTTATTAGGAACTCACTTATATCATCGTTAATCTCCAGCTCTGCCTCGCTTAGTACGGGCTCATCCATATTATTGTCCAGAATATGAATAACAGCCTTTTTTATATCTATATTCTTAATATTCCGCATTTTGACCTCCTTTCAATATGGGATACACTTTTTATCGCAGCGTTGGTGTATAAATCACATTGTAATATATATTTTGTATTATAAAGAAAGGAACTTTATATGACAAGCTTCAAACTCAACCTCTTATTTTTAAAGTTTAAAAAATGTGTTAAAAGCAGGAAAAGCATCCAATACTGCTTTTAACACATTTGCCTATTGTTTTTTATTGTGTTGGCTGTTGTGGTTCCGTTGGAACGGTATTTACCTCAGGGCTGGTTTCGCCATTTTGTCTGTCTGTTTGTCCTTCACCATTTGTATTTTCTCCATTTGGTGTTTGGCCAGTTTCATTACCCGTTCCTCCGTTAGTTTTTCCTCCTGTTTCAGTTGTTCCAGTTGAAGCTTTTTTATCTGTAGATGAATTGTTACCCGTATTTTGTTCTTGCTTTGGCTGTGTTACATCATGTTTTTCAGTTTCCTTCGGCTGCTGCTGTACTTCAGGTTTTTCCGTTTCCTTAGGCTTAGGCTTTGGTATCTCAATCTTCATTATACTTCGTTTTTTGCCTCTATTATCCAGAGCAATATCCTTGGAATGAAAGTTGTTAACCATATAGGATGGCATATTCGATGCAACCGTGCCACCGCTTGAATAAATAAATTTATTTAGCATGGCGACATTTTTCGCTAGATCCGGTACAAGGATATCCATCGGAACTCCATTATTTTCTATTACCATATTCTGAAACATCCCATCACCGGGTATTCTTAAATTTTGTATTGCTCCATCGCTAAATTTGTACACTGTATATCCAAGGCTCATCAGTTTTGTTGTAGGCACATTCGTTTTTATATGCGGAAGCAGAGTTGAAAACAGATCAGGAAGTTTCAAAAGGCTTGTTTTTTTTGCTTTATCTATTAGAAGGGAAATAACCCTTCTCTGTCTCTCAGTTCTTTCGTAGTCTCCATTTCCTACCTTCCTTATCCTGCTGTAGGAAAGTGCCTGTTGACCATTTAAATGCTGCATTCCAGCCGATTTGATAAGTGTCGCATTTTTTCCATTAACTTCAATAATGTATTTATTTATTTCATTTACTTCGTAATCTTTAATCTCCAGGTCAATACCGCCAAGCTTATCAACAACGTCCTGAAAGGCTTTGAAATCTATAGAGGCAAAATATTGTATATTGAGCCCAAAATCCTGATTTAATGTCTTTATAAGAAGTTCTGGACCTCCTAACGTATAGGCAGCATTAATTCTGTTGTTTCCATGTCCAGGAATAGGCACATACATATCCCTCATAAATGATGTTAATTTAACCTTTCTGTTATTTGCGTCGATGGTTGCAAGTATTATAGAGTCGGTTCTTCCAGTTTTCTCACCTTCCCTCGAGTCAACTCCTATAAGAAGGATATTGGTTAAGCCCTTTTCCTCCTCAATCTTTGCCTGTTCCTGTTCTTCAGGATTATCAAAAATTTCTTCTAATTGTGTTTTAACGTGAATTTTATTATTAACATAGAAAAAGGTGCCTGAAGCTACCCCTACAATTATCATTACGGGGATTATTATAATAAGCAGTTTTTTTCTCATAGTTTTCAAATCTACCACCTCAATCCAAACAAAAGGTAAATGTTAAAAATTTACTCAAAAGAATTTCAATTTATTATCTCATAAATATAGACGTTTCTCAATATGCAAAAGTTACTATGATACAAATTTAATTTAACTCGTTTTGCTAGATAAATTTACAGATTGACGCTGCGATAAAAAAATATTTCATTCATCAGTACACTTAGCAAAGAAGTTCTAAGGCTTTTGATTTAAAAAATCAAGAACTTTCGTTAAACTCGCCTTACTTAAGTCACGAAAGTTCTAGGATTTTTCTGCATCCCTTCGCCTAGAACTTCTAGCTCTTAGCTTTATTTGAATTTCATATATTCTTTATCGGACCTCGGCCCCTGAACTGGCACAACACGTTAATTTAAAAGCCGTATACACCTTCTGTCTATATGAGTATACGGCTTTTTATATAATTAATATAACTATTTCACTTTCATACGGATATGCTGTACTTTAGATCAAACAGAACATAATAATCGTTTTCCTTCATTTTTAAAAGCTGTTCACAAAATTTATTCATATTACTGCCCGCTGCAAATCCTCCTGTATATGGATTGTCTATATTATTTTCCTTATTATTTTATCCTCCAGGAATATTATTACTTTTGTAAACAAATAATCATAAATAAGAAAAAATACCTGCATAGATATAATTATTATTATAATAGCCTTTGAGTTTAATATGCTTTGATTTAAATAAATTGCATTTTTAAATAAAAGATATAAAATAGTTAGCGTTAGGTTAAACCATATATATTTATAAATGAATTCATTAAGGGTTCCAAACCTTTCACACACAAGTTTAATTAGTGGATATATTCCTAAAAAAACATACCCAGCAGCGTAAAATTTATTAGGAATTAATATAAAACTCAGTATAAAACTTGATAAATACACTATAATTCCCTGTTTAATTCCACCTGTTAAATAGGGAATTACCGATATATAGGTTGCTGCCGTCATAAAAAACAGCTTATTGTTCATTACCAGCGTTCCACCATAAAGACTGAGGACTACAAAGGCAGTGGTAATTCCTCCAATCGCTATATTAAACCCGGTTCTGGAGTTCATGTTATACCTCCTAACAGCAGGATATTAAATCCCCTCCAAGACATTCACAGCATTGATCTCCACAGCAAAGGCAGGCACAGGTAGTACATAGGTCATTATCTGTGCTTCCTCTTCTTTTATATGAATAATTCGTATAACTCCTATTGCTGTTCACTACTCTATTAAGCACATCCCTGTATTCATAGTTTGAAGGATCCATTTCAACCGCCCTTCGCAAATCGTCATATGCCTGACTGTACCAACCCTTCCTTAAGGAAATAAGACCTCTCAAAAAGTACCATTCTGCATTTCTTAAATCTATACTATTGAGTTCATATTCTGCAGCCCTTAAATCATTTCTGCTGATATGTTCCCTTACCCTTCGGAATGCATCATTACTTCCTCTACGTGTCCCATTATCTGAATACCCCCAGCTGCTCCTATATCCATAGTTATGGGAAGTTGGAGCCTCTCGCATCAAATACTGATAAGCCTCATTTATTTCCCTCATTTTCTCCTCAGCCAAATCCCTTAAGGGATTATCGTTGTACTTATCGGGGTGATATTTCTTCACAAGTTCCCTGTATGCTTGCTTTATTTCCTCCTCCGATGCGCCTTCTCTTATACCTAAAACCTCGTAAGGATTTTTCATCTTTACATCCTCCTTCAAATGCAGCCATAGTTCTTCGTTCCATGCCAAGATAAACTATATTTTCAATAATACCACCATTCTTCTTCATTTTCAGAAGCTCAAAGGACTTTGACATTTCATCAAGGCATTTTATGAGTGTAAACTGAATGTTTTCTTTTATCCTGCTCTTAAAATCCCATGGATTTTCTCCCTTATAATTAAAAGCGTAAATACATGGATTATATCTTTTCTTCTGGATATCTTCTATAAGATCATCAAATGCATCAAGTATGTATACCCATTTCCCAATGTTATAGCCCATCACCTTTAAAATTCTACTTTTATCCCCTATAGAGAAAATTTCTGAAGTGATGCAGGCAAAATAATGAGATACTTCATCAATGCTGCTGCATCTTTTCTTTTCAAGAATACTTAATTCCCTCAAATAAAAATCTACCTCTTGTACCTTTTTAGCAGCCAAATCCGATAGATTTTTTGTGTTAACAAACCTTGACAACACCAGTGAAACGTAATTTTTATCATCATTATAGTCGTCCATCAACTTTCTGTTACTTAATATAATGTTCATATCAGCGGCATATTCGATGTATGGATTTGATTTCATTGTAAGAACCTTTTTCATTTTAAAGGGACAAAAACTTTTTACTCCTATTTCCTTATCAAGATATGTAGAAGACAGAAGCACAGCCAGAAAAGCCATGTCATATGTAAGTGTGAACTTTGATACATATGATTTTCTTCCTATCTCACTACAAAGTCCGCAGTAATAGGCCCTAAATACATCATATTCTTTTATTTTCAACTCTCCCTTTAATGGTGTAACATAACCAAACATATAAGCGGTTCCCCCTATAACGATATTTTACATTAAAAAATCCATAGTTAAAAGAATATTTTAATTATTCATTCCCCATTTTAAAGCCCCTCTGTCTAAGTGCCTCGTATAGGAGCACTGCGGCAGAAGTTGAAAGGTTTAGGGATTCAACCCTTTTATCCATTGGTATGTATACAGTTTCATCACACATGGCCATTTTCCCCTTTGAAAGCCCAGTAGCTTCATTACCAAACACAAAAACAGTAGGTCTGGTGTAATCTATTTCTGTATAGAGGTATTTTGCATAGGGGGAGGTTCCAATTATTTGTTTGTCTTCTGATTTTAATTTTTTAATCAGCCCTTCAAAATCTTCAACATATTCTATTTCTGTAATTTCTTCATATCCTACTGCTGATAGCCTTGCCTTTCTATTTGTATGTTTTATACTGTTTCCTGTGAAATAAATTTTAGAATTTGTTGCACAGGCAAGTCTAATGATTACGCCTACATTAATAGGTTTTTTTATGTTGTCCAGTATAATCTCCAATTAAAAAAACCTCCTTATCTTTTGTTTTAAATTTCTATAATGGTATAATCAATGTTACATTAAAAAACAACTCTGTTAACTTCCTGTTGAGTTCTTTGTTTATTATTTCTTTTTTTCTCCAAAATAACCTATAACTATTATTAAAAAGCCTTTGTATCTGATTCAATAGCTAATTAAACTTCATTTTATCCCTCCATCTATGCTTTATAATATATTATAAAGCATAAAAAATTTTTTAACATCAAAAAATCAAGGTTAACGCATTACGCTAGTTTTATTTTCAAAAAACGCTTTAATAAAAAATATATTTCGCTCGCAATTACGTTTACACACAGAGGTCTATTGCTAGCTAAAACAGTTCGCTTCATATATTTTTTATCACAGCGCCTAACTGTATATTTTTCTGCTTTTATTCCAATTGGCTTTTCAGAGTAGCTCTGCATGAAACAAAATTCACCACAATATTATGAAAAAAGTTTATAAATTAATCCGCTTTTCAGTTCAAGAACTAAAGCAGAGATAAAAAATATATGCAGGTGGCATTTTAGCGAGCAATTAGAAGTTCTTGGCACACAGAATGAAGCAGAGCCTTAGAATGGTTCGTGGTGTTTGAGCGAGAGGGAGTTCACAAACCTTCTTATGCTGTGCGAATTCGGTGCCTTAGAACTTCTTTGCGAAGCGTAGCAGCGACCGAAATATATTTTTTATCGCAACGCAATCTGTAAATTTATCTAGCACAACAAGTAAAACTGGTAAAAAGCTTTAGTTTAAACGAATGCAAAATAAAGCTTACAACCCTTCCTTCTGGATTGTAAGCTCATTGACACTATAGATTTTTTACCTTGAAACCTTTTTTTTCTATTACATATTTTATCTTGTCCTCAACAACCTGATTTTGATCAAAATAAACGTTTACACTGCCGTCTTCATAGTTTACATCTACATCTTCAATGCCTCTCATACCAACAATAGCACTTCTTATTTCTTTGGCTGAAGCCTCATCATGCATGGATGGAACCTTAAAAGAATATTCTTTCATGTTCATCCCTCCTGCATTTATCTTTTGCTCTTTTATATCATAATATCCTCACCGGGTCGAAGTTAATTATGTCAGCGGAGGTACATATATACTGTATTTCATTGTATATGCCATTTATACATATGTCCCTGGAATCATAATGTATATGGCCATATATAACCTTCTCGACGGGATATGTAGAAAGAAGATTTAAAAACTCTTCACTTCTGCTTATTTTTGTCACAGGAGGATAATGCAGCATAACTATAAGCTTGTTCTTTCCTTGCTTCAATGCATCATCCATTGACATTTTAAGCCTTAAAATTTCTCTCTTATATATCTTCTCATCGTGTTCCTCCTGGCCATCGATGTTAACCCATCCCCGGGTTCCGCAAATACCATAATCCATATACCCATAGGAGGTATTTTGAATAAAATACATATCATTATATAGAGAATTTAATTTCTTTATTGAACCCCACCAATAGTCGTGATTTCCCTTAATAAATATTTTTTTACCATTAAGATTATGTATAAATTCCAGATCAGGCAGTGCTTCATCAAGCTTCATAGCCCATGAAATATCCCCGGCTATTAGCACTACATCTTCCTCAGAAATTTTATTATTCCAGTTTCCCATTATCCTTATATGATGTTCCTTCCATCTATCTCCAAAAACATCCATAGGTTTGTTAGTTCCTAGAGAAAAATGAAGGTCCGATATTGCAAACAATGCCATTTTATCACATCCTGTATTTTTATTCCTTCACTTTATTTTATTATATTTTTACCGATAATTTAATAGGTGATGTCTATGTACATAAAAAATATTGAGCAGCTCAGTAATAAAAGCTTCTCATCTTCCTTAAATCTATCTCCAGGCGGTACAATATACGGAAAAGTTATTTTCTCATGTGATGGCAGAGAATATTTAAGGTTGTTTAACGGTACCATACTGCCTGTAGAATTTGCTTCAAAAAACAATATTGTGATGGATAAATATATTAAATACAGAATTGAACAGGTTAAAAATGATATCATAATTATAAAAGCCCTCTCAACAAACATAGAAGAAAAAAACATCTTAAAGCATTCATACAACCACATTCTTCAAAAACTAAATATACCATACGCGGAAGGAAAGGGCATAATAGATAGCCTTATAAAATTTAATCTACCTGCGACCGATGAAAATATTTTAAAATATACAAAAATATTTCATTCATAAACAGGCTCAGAGATATTTCAAGGGATGATATTATATCCTTACTAAAGAACTATAATCTTGATAAGGAGAATTTCAGTACAGTAATGAATATTATCTCATCCCTTAAAGAAATGGATACAGATTTTCTTGCTTTTCTCATTGAAAACAATATACCATATAATATAGATAAAATGTTAATGGTTCAAAATCACATAAAATATAATTTTTCTATTAATGATATTCTGGAATTGATAAATATTTCTCTCAGAAAAAATGGTAGAGAAAATACAAGTGATGATTCAAGTAGCAAAAGTTTTCTTATAAACAAAAAGGAGCTATTTAACGAATATGAGATTGATCTTGCTAAAGAAATTATAAGTAAAATTCCTTATGATGAATTAAAAAAACTAATTGATGATGTTGACGTATTAAATCATTTGAAGGATAACTACATAATCTATAATTTCAATACATTACACAAAGATAGTGTTTTTAAACATAAAATATTAATTAAAAATAAATATAAAAATTCCAGGTCCATAGATATAAACGATATAAAACTCTTTATATCAGTCCAGACGCCAAACATTGGCCTCATAGAAGGATATATCACTAAAAAACACGACGATATATCCATTCTCTTTAAAGTTGAACAGAAGTTTTTAAAGGTTTTTGAAAAAGATATCGATATTTTAAAGAATACTTTAATTCAAAAAGGATATAACCCTATTAGTTTATCCGTTGAAAAAATCGTGATACCCAGTAATATAGTTAATCTTTCATCATTTTTTAACAGTAATTCTACAAAGGAATTGGATGTGATGGTGTGAAAAAAAAAGCTGCAGCGTTAAGATATGAGAAAGGCTATATAGCTCCCAAAGTAACTGCTATTGGCTTTGGACATATTGCAGAGAAAATTATTGAAGAGGCCAACAGGAACAACGTGCCTGTAATTTCAAATGAAAAACTGGCTGAAAGCCTGTCATCCCTGACAATAGATCAGGAAATACCTTCTGAATTATACGAGGCCGTTGCTGCAGTCATTGCCTACATATACAGTGTTAATGATAAAGCTAAAACTATTTAAAATTTACTCGAAGGGACTGACAACCATGGATAATGTTAATATAAGTAAAGAATTTCTATATGATAAAACGTATAAATGTCCTGTATGTGAATCATACTTTAAGGCTAAAGCTGTTAGATCAGGAAAGGCACGCCTCATTTCAAAGGATTCAGATTTCATGCCGAGGTACCAGAATATTAACCCACTTTACTATGATGTTATTATATGCCCTAAATGTGGATACGGAGCATTAATTAAATATTTTGATAAGATTAAAAGCTCCCAGTGTCAACTTATAAGAGAAAAAGTAACTTCTAAATTTAAGCCAAGGATATACCCCGACGTCTATGATGTTGATATAGCAATTGAAAGGCATAAGCTTGCACTGGTAAATACCATTGTTAAAAACGCAAGGGTGAGCGAAGAGGCTTATACATGCCTTAAAATAGCGTGGTTATACAGAATCAAAGGGGATAACTTAAATGAATTAAAATTTTTAATGCAGTCCTTAACAAAATTTAAGGAGGCATATGAAAAGGAACCTCATCCTATATGCGGTATGAACACCTTTACACTAACCTATCTTATTGGCGAACTTGAAAGAAGGTGCGGCAATAACGAGAATGCCCTTCAATGGTTTGGAAAGGTTATAGTAAATCCTGGAGTTAATTCAAGATTAAAGGAGCTTGCAAGGGATCAAAAGGATTTAATAAAAGAAAATACCTTAAATAGAGACAAATAAAAGGACTTCAAAGAGCCCTTTTATTCTAAAAAAAATTAAATTGACGATGTTACTGCACTAATAAATGCACTACATGCAATTAATGCAATTACAAATAGTGCCAGAGATATTATGCTGAGCACAACCCCCGTGGTTGCCATTCCAGCACCTCCAAGAGTTCCATTTGATTCATTGATTTTCTTCTTTGCATTGATTCCAAGTATTAGTCCTACGATTGCACAGGCAAGCCCTACCCAGTAAAGTCCTGGAATGATTGAAAGAACAATTGCTACAATCCCAAGTACCATTGATGCAATAGCGGTTCCTTCATTTTTCATGGTTAACCCTCCCACCCAGTAATTTAATTAAAATACCCTTAGGTATTTTTAAACTTTTTATTAATACATTATTAATTTATTATAACGACTGGATTTATATGACAATTTTTTTAAAGATCCTGATTGAAAAGTTATCTTCAGGTAAAGGTTTAAACTAACATACCTCTAAAGAAATATGAAGCACCATCAAACTCAAATGTTTTAATGGTACTTCATATTGATTGTCAAATTATTATTATATAAACAGACTCATATTCGATTGTTCGGCTTCTCCAAGGAAGGTTGCAACTCCACCAATTTCCACTCCATCAATTAGCTCTTCCTTCTTAATCCCCATAACATCCATGGACATCGAACATGCCACAAGCCTAACTCCGTTTTCCTTTGCCTGTTTAATAAGCTCTTCCAGTGAGGATATATTCTTCCTCCTCATTATTCCTCTTATCATTCTAGGTCCTATACCTCCCATATTCATCTTTGACAGCCTTAGCTTTTTGCTTCCCCTTGGCATCATTCTGCCAAACATTCTTTCTATAAAATTCTTGTTAACCTTTGGAGCAACATCCTTTCTCAGAATATTTAATCCCCAGAAGGTAAAGAACATAGTGACGGGCCTTCCCATAGCAGCAGCTCCGTTTGCAATGATAAATGAAGCTATTGCCTTATCGAGGTCACCGCTGAAAACCACCATTGTTTTTCCTTGAGGAAGCTCAACATATGCAGATGGTTGTAATGTTGAACATCTGTTTGAGGTAAGGCTTCCTGAATCACTATCCTTTCTTATATATGCAACAAAGTCACAGGAGGTTTTTTCAACTCCTATCAATGTGTTTCCCGTCCTCTGACACCAAGACTTAATGTCATTTGAAAAGGCAGGATCTGTTACGTGTACTTCAAGGACGTCTCCCACATTTATTTTTTCAATTTCTTTATATACCTTCATGATGGGTCCAGGGCACTGAAGTCCACAGGCATCAACCTTCACTGTTTTGACGTTTGGGTTTATTTCAGACTTTTTTTTACTTTCCTTATAATCTGGCTTTTCCATATGTGTCATCTCATCATTCATCTTTACACCTTCACCATAATGAAAGTTTACCGCCTGATATATATCGTATCCTCCACTGAGATTATAAACGTCAAATCCTTTTTGCGCCAGTATCCTGTAAGCTATATATCCTCTAAGTCCTACTTTACAGTAAACAAGAACTTTCCTATCCTTTGGGATTTCTCTTATTCTCCTTCTTAAATCATCCACAGGTATATTTACGGCTCCCTCAATATGCCCGCCTTCATATTCTATATCTGTCCTTACATCAACTATGAAGAAGCCTTCTTTCTTAATTTCATCCAGTTCATCCCAGTGTTTTATCTTCATATCCCCTCGGAGGATATTTGAAGCTGTAAATCCCGCCATATTTACAGGGTCCTTTGCGGATGAATATGGAGGAGCATAGGCCAGTTCAAGCTCTTCAAGATCATACACTGTAAGTCCATGCCTTATGGCCGTTGCAAGAACATCTATACGTTTATCCACTCCATCCCTTCCGACTATTTGAGCCCCAAGAAGCTTACCATCCTCAGACGAGAACAGTATCTTAATCGTCATGATAAATGCTCCCGGGTAGTAACTGGCATGCGAACCTGAGTGGGTATAGGATTTAATGTATGGTATTCCGGCCCTCTTCAGCGCCTTTTCATTGTTTCCTGTAGATGCAGCAGTTAGATCAAATACCTTTAATATTGAAGTGCCCTGTGAACCTTTATACTTGACGTTTCTTCCACATATATTGTCAGCTGCTATTCTTCCCTGCTTATTTGCAGGACCTGCAAGAGGTATAGTGTTGCTTGTTCCGTTAACAAAATCCTTAAATTCTATCGCGTCTCCAACTGCATATATCGAAGGATCGGAGGTTTTTAAGGTTTCATCCACCTTAATTCCACCTCTTTCTCCTATTTCAAGTCCTGCTTCCCTGGCAAGCTTTATTTCCGGCCTTACACCTATTGACATTATAACCATATCAACGTCGAGGGTCTTTCCACTCTTTAATGTAATTTTAATGTTTTCATTTCCTTCAAACTTTGTAACTGCATCTCCTGTTATAATTGACACACCATTGTCAACCAAGTGTTTTTCTAGAATTTTTGCCATCTCCACATCAAATGGTCCCATTATCTGTTCCATTGCTTCAATAATTGTAACATCCAAGCCAGCATCCTTAAGATTTTCAGCCATTTCAACACCTATAAAACCTGCTCCTATAACGGCAGCTTTCTTTGGCTTTTTATTATCAATAAAAGACTTTATAGCATCTAAATCCGTCATATTTCTTAAGGTAAATATGCCATCCCTGTTTACCCCTTCAATAGGCGGGACAAATGGTGCTGCTCCCGGTGATAAAATTATATAATCATATTTTTCTCTATACACTTTTCCATCAGCAGATAAAACTTCTACCTCTTTAGCTTCTCTATCAATCTTAGTAACCTCTGTTTTTACCCTTATATCAATATTAAATCTCGCTTCCATTCCCTCTTCAGTTTGAACAAGAAGCTTTTCTCTATCATCTATAGTACCTCCAATATAATATGGAAGACCACAATTTGCAAAGGATATATATTCTCCTCTTTCAAACATGATAATTTCAACTGTTTCATCAAGCCTCCTGAGCCTTGCTGCTGCACTGGCCCCTCCAGCTACCCCACCTATGATAATGACCCTTTTTCCCATAAGCTCATCTCCTTATATATTTATATTACAATATTCAAATTCTACAATTTAATGATATGACAAATATTACACAATGTCAATATACCCTGTATAGGTATTTAAATTTATTTTTATTTACAACATCTTTTATTGACTTATAAATCAGTTTTAGTATATCCTTAATTATGTTATTTATAAAACGAGGTGGTTATATGATAAGAGAAATAGAAGCTGTTATATTCGATATGGATGGAACATTAATAGATTCTATGTGGGTCTGGAAACAGGTGGATATCGATTTTTTAAAGAGAAGGGGCATAGAGCTTCCATCTGACCTTCAAAAGTCAATTGAAGGCCTCAGTTTTACTGAGACAGCTATATACTTTAAAAACAGGTTCAACCTTCATGAATCCATAGATGAAATAAAGCAGGAATGGACTGATATGGTAAGGGAATACTATACCTCAGTAATTGAGGCTAAAAGAGGTGTTAAAGAATTTTTGAACTATCTTAAGAAAAAGGGCTATAAAATAGGAATGGCAACAAGCAATTACATGGAGCTGGTTGAAGCAGTGCTTAAAAGAAACGATATTTATAAATACTTTGATGTTATAGTTACAACATGCGAAGTACCCAGGGATAAATCATTTCCAGATGTATTTATTGAAACTGCCAAAAGGCTAAATGTATCTCCTGAAAAATGCCTTGTTTTCGAAGATACACCTTCGGCTATATTAGGTGCAAGGGCAGCCGGCATGAAGGTTATAGGCGTATATGACTGCCATGGCACATGTGCTCCAAAGGAACTTCAGGAGATTGCAGAACATATCATCGAGGATTTTAACGATATCGTTGAACATATGAACATATAAAGACAGGCAATGCCTGTCTTTATATGTTCATATACCTTTCAAGGTATGGATTGATGTTTAGCGTTTCCTTGAGCCTTTTGTATTCCTCTATAGCCTTATGATTTTTGTCAGCTACCTTGACGGCCCTTATAAGAATGTTTTTCGGAGTTTCAAGGGGGGATATATATTCTACTACCGAAACCCTGTATCCCTGCGTTTCCAGAAGAAGAGATCTTATTCCATCGGTAAGCAAATCTGCAAATCTTGCCCTTAATATCCCATGCTTTAATATTGGCTGAAGTTCATCGAACCTGTATTGGCTTAAAAGCTCTCTGTGGCAGCAGGGCACACACATAATAGCTCTTGCATTAACACGAACAGCCTGGCCAAGGGCCATATCAGTTGCTATATCGCAGGCATGGAGGCTTATTACTATATCTATCCTTCTGTCAGGTTTATACTCGTTTAAATCTCCTTCTATGAATTCCATATTTCTATAACCCAGATTTCTTGCCATTTTTCTCGATGCATCAATTACGTTTTTAGAGCGATCAATTCCTATAAAATAGCAATTTTTCTTCTTTTTCTCTTTTATGTAATAGTTCAGCACAAACGTCAGATACGATTTACCGCAGGCACAGTCCAGTATGTTTATGGTGTCTACGTCTGATATTTCATCAATCATTGAATCTATAAGCTCCACGAAATGATCTATCTGATTATACTTTCTTATCATATCGTTTTTAATCTTGCCATCCTTTGTAAGAATACCAATTTCCTTAAGAAGCTCATTTGCCTCCCCAACCTTTACATAATACTCCCTCTTTAAAATTTTAGAGGTTGAAGTTACATGGTCACTCATTTCTTCATCCACTCTGTCAACCTGCCTGGTTTTTACATTTTTATTATCTGCATTCAGTATTGTAGCCCTGCCCCTTTCCTCTAAAATAAATTCAAGGGATTCATAATTCAAAGCTTCCCCTGCGATAAAATCCGGAACTTCATCAACTTCCAACTTTACATTCCTGCCATTAAAATTTAATATACTTTCTTCAGCCTCATATTCGCCTTCATAAACCTTAAGTCCCGACTTAAACTTAAAATTAATTGATTTTATGAAATCCCTGTTCTCTTTTATTCTAGAAATTAGCCCCCAGAGCATAAATTTAATCTTGTCACACGTCTGCTTATTCATACTTCGTCTCCTTCCTGATTTGCTGCAAGCATATTATAACATAAAAAAATTAAATGGGGGATTCGCTCCCCCATAATATATTAAACTGCAATATATTCCGCTTCAATGTCCTTCAAAGCTTCACTCCTGCCTTTAACCCCGAGTATAAGCTTTATACCATAGTCATCGCTTACTTTTTTTGCGAAGCTTAAGAATTTAAACAAAGCTTCACGATCTTCATTTAAAATGCTGGTAAGGTTATCAATCAAAATAACTTCAATATCATAATCCTGGGAAATCACACCGAAGATAAAACCCGTAAAAGAATCATAGGATGAAATGGGGAACTGAGAGGTATCAATAAGACGAACCAATGGACTGAGTTCAAAAATGCCTTCTGAATTATTACTGATGTAAACAAGATGACCCTTTGACTGCTGGGAAAGCTCGTTTGCAATAGAAAAGAGCTTTTTGGTCTTTCCGGCTCCTTTTTCACCGGCTAATACCTGAATCATTTTAATCACCCCATTTTGTTTATTGTACCTTATTATAAGAGTACTATATTCAGAATTTTTTTTCAACTAAAATCCGTACAATATTTTCCTCTCTTTTAGTAGTATTTACCTGTATATTCTTTTTATTCACCTTTATATATAAAAATATAATTATTTTTCAACGTTTCCATATAAGTTAAATATAAAAGCAGAGGAACAGCATTTCGACTTATTCCCCTGCTTCTATATTACTATTCGAGCTCCTCTGACGGAATTATATAAAATTTTCTATCCGGAAGCTTACTTTTTAATTCATAAATTATCCCCGCATCCTTACAATCTTTTGGAGGTTCGCCCAGTATAATATGATCTATTTTTTTGTCCTTTGCAAAATCTATAATCGCCCCGCTTACGTCCTTTGATCTCAATACAGTCATGTCAGCTCCTACTTCCTTTGATTTGTCAAAAAGGTACTCAAGAGCTTCTGCTTCTTTATGATTCCCAAGAAAATTTACTCCATCCCTGGCAACATGAATAACGAAAAGCTCTCCATTTATTTTCTCCTTCAAAATAGCCCCTCTTTTTATAAGACGTCCACATGTTTTTTGTTGTGTAACACAAACCATAATATTGCCTGTATTATTCACACCTATTACCCCTTTCTGGGTATATTATTTCATCTATATTATACTTTATCTTTCTCTTACAGTTACATATTTTATCAGATAATTATACCTTTTACAAATTAATAAATTATGTCTAAAAACCTGCTTTACTATATAAAGTATTGTTTATAGTAAATTCGTGTTTTAAAAAGCGAAGGCCTAACTCCATACTCCACTTCATCTCATCTCTCAATTATTACATCCTCAAACTTTGTCCTGCCAAGGGGGCTTAAATTCATTCCAAGTATGTTTTCTCTTACTGCTTGAGTCCATCTGTATTTCCACATGCTTTGACATATTGTTTATGGTTCCAATTAGATTTTCGGTAGCAAATATCGTATCTTCAACTTTCCTTGATATCTTGTCCACAATACACTTCTGATTATGCTTTAGCAGCCCAAGATGCTCTTTTTTAGTGTCTGCAGCATCTATAGACACGGCTGTTTCTTCCTGATTCTGTATTTGTTTAAGTTTCTTATTTTTCCATATAAGCATATAACCCCTCCCCAAAAATATTATTGTTTACACATCGAACATATTTGAGTTTTATTAACGGACAAATATATTTTTCTTGATAAAAAATTATTAATATTATTTTACCAGATTTGACTTAAAATTTAAAATATTGATTTTAAACCCCATTGTTTTATGCAATTTTTTATTTCAAAATATATAATATAAATGTAAGAGCAATGATAGATAAGGTGAAACATTTGGATACACAAAAAGTATTACTGCTTCTATCCCGAGATGAGGGCCCTAAACTTGATTTCAAGCTAAAATTAAATATAGAAACCGAAGGCAGCAAAAAGGAGCTGGCAAAGGATATATGTGCAATTGCCAACTCCCGGGGAGGAAGAGGATATATTTTATTTGGCGTAGAGGATAAAACCAAAAAACTAGTAGGCATCAACAGACATGAGTTTCTTGAGGAACAAATACAACAGATTGTAAGTACAAGGCTGGATCCTCCTGTTCCGATTTCAGTATCAATAGCAAACATTCACGGTAAGGATATAGGAATTATAACAATATATAATACTGATCAAAAATCTCATCAGATGAGGGAAAATGGTGCTTTTTATACAAGACGAGGCTCCACTACGGATATAATGCACAAGGAAGAAATTGCTTCGATGCTTCAGGAAACGGGCCTTTTAAGCTATGAACTCCTTCCTGTCGTAAGAGCATCAAAAATGGACCTGGATTTTGACAAAATAAAAAAATTCCTTATAAAATCAGGGCTATCATCGGAAGTAGATGATTCCATACTTTTAAATTCAGGGATAATTTCTATGGAAAAGGACTCTAGCGAATTTCATCCAACATGTGGAGGAATTCTTCTTTTTGGAAATCAACCTCAAAATTTTTTACCCCATTCCATAATCAAGATCATAAACATGATAAATAATGACCTTCCCAGGCATTTTATAGCTAAGGGCACTATATTGGATATGCTGAATGATTCTATTGAATTTATAAAAAACTGTATAAATGAAATTATTGACTTTCCCATTGAAATCATGGAGGATCTTCTTGGAAAAGCTGTCATACACAGGGACTATTTTGATATAAACAATTCCATTGAGATTTATCTCGGCAATGATAAATTTGAAATAACAAACCCAGGAGCCGCAGGAAAAAATGAAATCACAAACAGAAACAGGTATATAAGGAGGAATATGTGGCTTTACCTTAAATTGCTGACCATCGACATAAGCAACAGGTATTTCCATAAATCCATAAACCTTTCAAAGCTTATAAAAAAATACGGAAAAATTAAATATTTCAATATACCCTCTAAAAATATTTTTAAAGTTGTGATTAAACCTAAACTTAAAATAAAGAAGTAGAGTTTGGCCTTTCGCCAACTCGAATATACAATTACTGTAAAAAAGGGTGGACGTAAAAAACCACCCCTTCAACTTATTTCTTAATCTCATTGTAAATTCTTTTGATTTCTCCTTCATGAAAGCTTATTATCTCATTCAGTGTATCTTCCATAGGCTGATATTCCTCTGTGTATTCAAATTTAATGCACCATACGGGATTGAATTCATCCTCTACTTCTTCAATATCGTATCCTTTATCGGCAATATATTTCATATTATAATTATCGAATATCTCATTATACTCGTTGTCGTCTACATCCCTGTCGGTAGTTAAAAAAAGATTAACTATACCATCTTCAACATATGCCTTATATACAAATTCAAGCCCTCTTTCAATTTGATAACTTCCAAGTTCATTTGTCAGCATTCCGTCTTCCTTCTCCATGAGTACAAGGCTGGATGCCTCCATAAAATACCTCCTTTTCCAGACTTATTTTTCTTTAAATCCCCTAAATTACTCTTATAAAATATTTGTGCTTTAAAAGAATAGATCAAAACTAAAACTCTATCTTTTCTTCAATATACTTTACAAGCTCATCTATAGGAATTCTCACCTGCTCCATAGAATCCCTTTCCCTCACTGTAACCATATTGTCATTTACAGAGTCAAAGTCATAGGTTACGCAGAAAGGAGTGCCTATTTCGTCCTGTCTCCTATATCGCTTTCCTATGCTTCCGGTTTCATCATAGTCAACCATAAACTTCTTTGACAGCATGCCATATACCCTCTGAGCGCCTTCGGAAAGCTTCTTGGAAAGAGGGAGAACCGCTGCCTTAAATGGTGCAAGTGCAGGATGAAGCCTTAAAACTGTTCTCACGTCCCCGCCTTCAAGGTCCTCTTCGTCATATGCATCAACGAGAAATGCAAGTGCAACTCTGTCCGCACCAACTGAAGGCTCTATACAGTATGGTACAACCTTTTCATTTGTTTGGGGATCAAGATATACAAGCTCCTCACCGGAATGCTTAATATGCTGTTTTAAATCAAAGTCTGTCCTGTCTGCTATTCCCCAGAGCTCACCCCATCCAAAGGGGAAGTTATATTCTATATCTGTAGTAGCATTGCTATAGTGGGAAAGCTCTTCCTTCTCATGATCCCTCAGTCTTATATTTTCTTCCTTCAAACCAAGTTTTAAAAGCCAATCCCTGCAAAAGTTTTTCCAGTAGTTAAACCATTCCAGGTCTTCACCTGGCTTACAGAAAAACTCAAGCTCCATCTGCTCAAATTCCCTGGTTCTAAAGGTGAAGTTTCCTGGTGTAATTTCGTTTCTAAAGGATTTTCCTATCTGGGCTATACCAAATGGAAGTTTCTTTCTTGATGTTCTGAGTACATTTTTAAAGTTTACAAATATACCCTGGGCAGTTTCGGGTCTTAGGTATACAAGGGCCTTTGAATCCTCGGTAACACCCTGATAGGTTTTAAACATCAGGTTAAACTTCCTTATATCGGTAAAGTTCTGACTGCCACATTCAGGACATTTAATGTTATGCTCCCTAATATAGTCGAGCATCTTCTCATTATTCCAGCCATCTACCCCCGCTACTTCAATTCCATGCTCGTGCATATAATCCTCTATCAGCTTATCAGCTCTAAATCTTGATTTACACTCTTTGCAGTCCATAAGAGGGTCGCTGAAACCTCCAACATGCCCGGATGCAACCCATACCTCAGGGTTCATTAAAATTGCACAGTCCACACCAACATTATACGGTGATTCCTGCACGAACTTTTTCCACCATGCCCTCTTTACATTATTCTTAAATTCAACGCCTAAGGGACCATAATCCCAGGTATTTGCAAGACCTCCATATATTTCAGAGCCCGGAAATATAAAACCTCTACTTTTACATAAGGATACTATCTTATCCATTGTTTTCTCAACAGCCATATTCAAACCTCCTTATACAAATATAAAAAACCCTTCATCCCGTAAAGGGACGAAAGGTTTACTTCCGCGGTTCCACCCTTATTGGCTTAAAGCCCTCTTTTATTAAAGTGCTCCGAGACGCCCTTCACTGAGATTCAATACCGGATTCCCACCATCACCGGCTCTCTTAAATTGAACTTGTCAGCTACTCCTTCTCATCACTGCACTCATATTAACTTTTAATGATAATAATACCAAATTATAAGTATTTGTCAAGCATCAACTATTGTTTTTTAGGCCGCATCCCGTGCACCCCCTTCGGCTCCCGCATCCCCCTCCGCAACCTGAGGTAACTGATCTGAGTGACTTTATTATAAAACCTTCCTTTGGATTTGTTACATAATCGATGCTTATTCCATCTGAATACCTTGGCATATATTCACTATCAGTTATAAACTGAATTCCGTTAACCTCTGTAATTTCATCTCCCTCCCTTATATAGTCAAATGCAATTCCAAATCTTGCACCTGAGCAAAATGCTCTTTCAACGTATATCCTTAAAACCGGAACTTCATTGTGAAGTTCAACGACCTCTTTAATCTTTCTTTCAGCCAAAGCCGTAACCTTAAATTCCACAGCATGCCCCCCTTATTAATCTATGGTAATGTATAGTATACCCCTTCAAAGCCATGTAATCAACCGATGGTATTAAATTTTATTTGTAAGATAATATGTTTTTTTGATATACTTATTTTACTATACAATTAAAAGGGTGATGAAAGTGATTCGTCTCTGGGGAAAGATTATTAAAGATAACAAGATAATGGAGCAGCAAGAATATACCTGCTCTGAAGAAATGAACTATCAGCAGCAGCTTAAAAGATGCATTACAGAAATATGCTATAAACTTGATATTCAAAAACCCTACTGGCTTCCTAAGAACCTTGAGGAATACAACAAATATAAAAAAACCTCCTTCTATCAGGATAACTTCATAGAAGAAATAGATTTTGATCGATTTGAAATAATTGTCCTGGAGGAAAAATAAAGGTGTAGAATCTCTTTGAATTCTACACCTTTAATGCTATCTTCCAAGCCTTCTTTCAAGTTCCTCCCTCTGTGCCTCAAAGCCCGGCTTTCCAAGAAGTGCAAACATGTTCTTCTTATATGCTTCAACTCCAGGCTGATCAAATGGATTAACACCATTTAGGTGGCCGCTAATACCGCATGCCTTTTCAAACATATATACAAGCTTACCAAAGTAGAATGGGTTCATTTCAGGTACGTTTATTATAATATTTGGAACTCCTCCATCGTTGTGTGCTAGAACAGTTCCTTCCATAGCCTTTTTGTTTACGAAGTCCATTGTCTTTCCAGCAAGGAAATTAAGACCATCTATGTTGTCCTTATCCTCTTTTATTTCAACATCATATCTAACCTTCTCTATATTAATAACGGTTTCAAAGATATTTCTCATACCCTCCTGTATATACTGTCCCATAGAGTGGAGGTCTGTTGAGAAATCAACTGCTGCAGGGAAAATTCCCTTATTGTCCTTTCCTTCGCTCTCTCCGTAAAGCTGCTTCCACCATTCTGCAAAATAATGCATAGATGGTTCATAGTTAACAAGTATTTCTGTTGTCTTGCCCTTTCTATAAAGTATGTTCCTTACTGCTGCATATGTATAGGCTGTATTCTTTAGTACATCGATTGTGGAATACTCCTCCATGCCGCTTTGAGCACCCTTCATCATCTCAACTATATCTACTCCGCTGACAGCAATAGGAAGAAGCCCAACAGCCGTTAAAACTGAATATCTTCCTCCAACGTCATCCGGTATAACAAATGTTTCATATCCTTCTGCATCTGCAAGCTTCTTTAAAGCACCCTTTGCCCTATCAGTGGTAGCGTATATTCTTTCTCTTGTCCCGTCTTTTCCGTATTTGTTTTCCATGTAATCCTTGAATATCCTGAAAGCTATTGCCGGCTCTGTGGTTGTTCCTGACTTGGATATTACGTTTACCGAAATATCCTTTCCCTCTATAAGAGTTAATAAATCCCTCATATATACAGGGCTTATGTTGTTTCCAACGAAGTATATTTCAGGAGTCTTTCTCTTATCCTTTGGAAGTATATTATAGAAATTGTGATTCAAAGCTTCTATGGCTGCTCTAGCCCCTAGGTATGACCCTCCTATACCTATAACAATAAGAACGTCTGAATTGGATTTAATTTTATCTGCTGCCTTTAATATTCTTTCAAACTCATCCTTATCATAATTTACAGGCAAATCTATCCATCCTAAAAAATCGCTTCCAGGCCCAGTTTTGTTATGTAGCTTTTCATGTGCATCAGTTATTTGTCCCTGAAGATACTTGATTTCATGTTCATTCATAAAATCCAGCACTTTTGAGTAGTCTATTGTTATATTTGCCATAACATACCCTCCAATCATTTCTATAATTCATATTCCATTTTATATTATATATCTTAACACTACAATAACAAAAAAGGTAAAATATTTAAACAAAATAAAAATATTTGTTTTATATACTATATATCATTTGCATAGGCAACAATAATATGCCTATTATTTCTATACAAATTACAAATATCTAGTAATAATATACAATTGAATAATCATAATAACTGGAATACCTATAATAAATTTTAAATGTTTGGTTTTATGTCTAAAACAGTACATTCCAGCAAGTATTCCAAGACTTCCTAATAATACAGCTAAAATAACTAGGGTGTTTTCTGATATTCTCCACCTGTTTTTTATTGCCTTCTGCTTGTCTATATACATGATAACAAATGCAATAATATTTACAAGTAATAAATAATAAACAAATATGTTCATGCTCATTCTCCTTTTAAAAAATTCATTTCAAATCAATTATAATTTTGTTATAGATGGGAATAACTATAATAGAAATTTTAAGGAGGTATGCACATGGTAAAAATCGGATTAAAGGCACCGGACTTTACTCTTGAAAGCACCAAGGGTAAAATATCCCTTAAGGATTACCTTGGAAAATACATTGTACTATTCTTCTATCCACTGGACTTTACGCCGGTTTGAAGTACCGAGGTACCAGAATTTAACCGTAGGTTAAAGGAATTTGAAAAATACAATGCAGCGGTACTTGGTGTAAGCACTGACAGCGTACCAACACATCAAGCATGGGCTAAATCACTTGGTGGAGTTGATTATCCCCTCATTGCAGACTATAACAAAACCCTTGCAAGAGAATATGGCGTTTTACTGGAAGAGCCCGGCATTGCACTCAGAGGAACTTTTATAATAGATCCTGAGGGTATTGTTCAATATATAAATATTAACAATACAAATGTAGGAAGAAATGTAAACGAGTATCTAAGAATTCTTGCAGCCCTTCAAACAAAGCATGCATGTCCTGTAAACTGGGAAGAGGGTAATCCTACACTATAATGAAAATGGCTTGCATTTACAAGCCATTTTCATATATTTAAACCACTTTGATATGCAATATTTAATATATTATCATCTATACTTTCAGTATTTCTATCAATTCCTGCAGCTATAATCCTGCCTACCGTATTTATTCCGTAGCTGTTGAATATGTTTATAACTTCATCTGCAACCCTTCTATAGGCATCCTCCCTCTGATGAGATTGAGTTAAAATAAGTACAGATCTCTTTCCGGAAGGTAGGTTTAAATCATAATGTCCCTTTGAAAAAGCAAACATTCTCTCCAAGAAGCTTTTTCCAATTCCTGTTATGTAACCCATATAAATCGGTGATGCAAACAATATAACATCTGCATCATATATATCCCTGTATATCACCTGCATATCATCTCTCTGGACACATCCTTTTTCGCTTTTACACCCATAGCAACCCATACATCCATTAATCTTCATATTAGCGACTTTGTATTTGTCTATGCTTACTTCCTTATGCCCATCCCTTACTCCGCGCAGAAACTCATCAACTAAAATATCACAACTCCCGCCAACCCTCGGGCTGCAGGAAACGGCAACAACCTTCATAAAATAATCACCCCATTTATAAATTTACCCATTTTTTATATTATAGCACGGGCATGGTAATTTTACTATTATAAAAAACACTAAATTAACCGTTTGCTTCCAAATGCTTTATAATAACGGCTGCCGTGTCCTCTATGGCTCTATTTGTAATGTCTATAACCTTGCATCTGAGCTTTTTCATAGTCTTATCAGCATACTCAAACTCCGTTAATATCCTTTCCGTATTTGCATATTCTATTCCTCCAAGGCCTCCTATCCTTGATATTCTATTTTGCCTTATTTCTATAAGCCTCACTGGATCTATTGTCAGCCCTATTATCTTTTTCCTGTCTATTTCAAAAAGCTCCTTTGGAATGGGAACCTCCGGCACCAGAGGAACGTTGGCAGCCTTTATGCCCTTATTTGCAAGATAAACGCTAAGGGGGGTCTTTGAGGTCCTTGAAAGCCCTATCAAAACTACATCAGCATTTTTTATACCCCTGTCGTCCTTGCTGTCATCATATTTTATTGCAAACTCCATAGCTTCTATCTTTTTATAATAATCTTCATCAAGCTTTCTTACTGCACCTGGCTTAAAGCTTGGAGTTTCACCAGTAATTCGTGCAATAGAACTTATACAGGGTCCAAGTATGTTAACAATGTGAATACCCCTTTCCACCGCCATCTGCATAAGAAAGTCCCTGATGTCAGCCATGACTATTGTTGAAATAATCATGTTATCTTTACCCTGGATTGAATTAATAAAGTTTAAGACCTCTTCTCTATCCTTTAAATAGGGAACTCTCTTAATCTTTATATCCTGATTAAACTGGCTTACTGCCGCTTTTGCAACCTGTTCAGCCGTCTCACCAATTGAGTCTGAAACTGCGTAAATTATCACTTTTATCATCTCCTCTGCTGAAACCTGATGCAACTATTATAGAACATATCATGTGTGATTTAAAACGTTTTTTTACTATCTATACTCTATTTTTATTTGTATAAATTAATTACTATTTTTTCCGATATCGATATTAAACTTACCATAATTTCATCTCGATATGAACTAGAACCACCATTTTTTATTATAAATCATTAGAATATTTAATCGTTGATATTCTCCCTCGAAGATATAATCATCCTATCTATGATAGATTATAACCATTAACCGTGTAATTAAACTTATATCATATAAAATAAGTAAATCATTGAATGAAATATATTATTTTATCGCAGTATCTTTTAGCTACTGGTCTAAAAAATAGAACAGGGACTTACCCCCTGTTCTATTTTTCAACGTACCATTTTTTAAGAAATTTTTCTGCACTTCTATATCCTGAATTAAATAGTATTCTGCTTCTTTCTTTCGTAATATCGAATTCAGTCGTTTTTATTCCCATTGTTGGAATCGGTATAGTCCTTATAAAATCCCTCTTTCTTATATATCTTTCATCGTCCTTTTCTATCATAGTGCTTATTATATCAAGCCCATAGGAAATAACATCGGTTTTTCCAAGTGACGTAAAGCTCGTATCAGGTTCAACAAGCTTAAAACCCAGTGTAGGCATGCTAACAGTTTTTCCTTCGTCAAATATCCATATAGGATAGAGGCTGAGTATTCCACCATCAACAATATAGCTTGTTCCATATTTATAACGAAGTTTTATCGGTTTAAAGTAAAAAGGTATGGCCGTGCTCATTCTTACTGCCCTTGCGATAGGAAATTCTCCTCCGTTTATGCCATAATCTTTAAGGTCATCGGGAATAACAAGCATCTTTTTTCGAGTTATATCTGAGGCTATAATTTTTAATAAGGATTTATTCTTAAACATTATATGTTTGAATTTCGTTTTCCCCTTTGCATCCAGAAGTTTTTGCAGCCATTTTTCAAAAAAATCACCGCTATATAACCCCTTTTCCAGTAAAAAGCCAAGGGATTTTCCTATAAGGGGAAGGGACTGCAATCCATCCCTGTCCTGAAACTTTCGATAATCTAAGCTCATCAATATGTTTTTTATTTCATTTCCACTATATCCTGCTGCAAGCAAAGCTGCAATAGTTGCCCCTGCTGACGTTCCTGCAAAACAGTTCCACGTAAATCCATTATCCTCCAGACAACATACAGCACCTACAAGACCAATTCCTTTTACTCCACCACCTTCAAATACGGCATTAACCTTCATCATCATCCCTCCATGAATCTCTTATATAGATTATGGAGGGATGAGCAAAATTGTGAAAACCACTAAAAGCCCCTATATTCTTCAAGTGCCTTTACAAGAAGTTCAATAGCTCCATTAACATCTTTTATATCAACCATTTCCTGTGGACTGTGAATATATCTGGTTGGAATTGATATTGCACCTGTTGGCACCCCCGCCCTTGATACATGTATTTCAGCCCCATCAGTTGCGCCACCCTCAAGAACCTCAAGCTGGTACTTGATGTTGTGATTTTTTGCGATATCTATAAGGAAATTCTTAACTTTTGGATGGCTTATCATACCTCTGTCCATAATCTTAATTGCAGCGCCCTCCCCAAGTTTAAGGGCCATGGGATGGCAGTTAGGCGTATCTCCTGTATCAGTTACATCAATTACTATTGCACAGTCAGGTTCGATGGCATAGGCTGAGGTTGCTGCACCGCTTAAATAACTTTCTTCTTGAACAGTGAATACGAAGTATACATCGGCATGTGTTTCCTTTAACCTCTTTGCGGCTTCTATAGCAGCATAACATCCAACTCTGTCATCAAGAGCTCCTGTGGATATTCTGTCTCCATTTACAACGAAGTTTGACTTAAACACGCCAAAATCTCCTATGTTAACTCTCTGAAGAGCCTCCTCCTTGCTGGAAGCTCCTATATCTATATACATATCTCCAAGCTTTACATCCTTTATTTCCTTCTTCTCTTCCCTTGAAACTATACCCTCTACTCCATTTTTAAATACAACTGTCTGGGATACTGAAGTGTAGGGGCTTACATAGCCAATATCAGTAAACCTCAAAAATCCATTTTTGTCTATGCTGGTTACCATAACTCCTATCTGATCCATATGAGCTGAAACCATTATTTTCCCAATTCCTTTGCCTTTTTTAATTGCAATTACGTTGCCAAGCCTGTCTCTTCTTATCTGGTCCACATAATTCTTTATTTCGCCTATTATAACCTCCGCTATTTCATCTTCATTTCCTGATGGCCCAAAGGCTTCTGTTAATTTCTTTAAAAGTTCCATTATAAATCCTCCTCCTCAAGGCTCCTTAATACAAGTTTTACCAGGTTAATGGTGTTTTCATAATCCTCTTTATTGATCATGCTTATAGGCGAATGGATATATCTTGTTGGGACTGAAATGGTGGCAGTTAAACATCCTTCCTTTGTCCTGTGTATCCTCCCAGCATCATTTCCTCCAAACTTACCTCTTCTATACTGATATGGTATATTATTTTTTTCAGCTATCTCGACTATTCTTTTTAAAAGCTTTCCATTTGCTGAGGATGTCCTATCCATCAATGATATTGCCGGTCCTTCTCCTGGAGTTGTAACGTAATCCTTTTCGTCCTTTGCTATATCTGCACAGGTTGTGCCTTCAAAAATAAGTGCTATTTCAGGCTCTATTGCAAAGGCCGCAACTCCAGCGCCCCTAAGGCCAACCTCTTCCTGAACAGTAAAGGTACCGTAAATGTCAAGATTAAAATCATCCTTAAGCATCTCGGTGACAACAGCGCATCCAACTCTGTCATCGAGTGCTTTGGCTTTTATGTATTTTCCCATATCCACATACTGACTTTCAAATGTTGCATAGTCTCCAGGCTTTACATACTTCTGTACCTCATCCTTACTTGTTGCACCTATATCTATAAAAAGTTCCTTTATGTCAACGGGTGAATTCCTTTCAGAAGGACTTTGAAGATGTATTGGCTTTGATCCTATAACGCCAACTGTTTTGGTCCTTCCAAAAACAACTCTTTTTGATATTAAAATTCTTGGGTCTATCCCTCCAACTGGCCTAAATATTATTCTGCCGTCATCCTTAATTTTTGTTACTATAAACCCAACCTCATCCATATGGGCTGCAAGCATTACCCTTTTTCCATTTCCCTTTTTGTGCACTATGAGATTTCCAAGCTTATCCACTCTGGTTTCCCCTAATTCCTGAACCTTGGATTTTATAATCTCCCTTATTTCCTTTTCACAACCTGATACACCAAAGGCATCGGTATATTCCTTAAGCATCATATACATCCCTCCAATCCTCAAACCAGGATATAAAGTGGGCTAAAAGCTTTCCAGCCTTTTCAACATCCTTATAATTTAAAACCTCTGTAGATGTATGCATATATTTAACAGGAATTGAAACAAGCAACGTAGGTATCCCTTCCCTTACAGTCTGTATATTCCATGCGTCAGTTCCCGTATGTCCCGGTGCTACGTCTAAAAAATATGGAATGTTGTTCTCATCTGCAATTGCTCTTAGCCTATCCGAAAGCTCAGGATGTATATTAGGTCCAACTGTTATTTCAATACCCTTTCCACACTCGGATGTAATGTTGTCGCTTGCATATTTGTCCCCAAATGTAACATCTATTGCTATTGCAATGTCGGGATTTATCTCATATGTAGGTGGAATAACTCCTCCAAAGCCGGTTTCTTCATTGGTTGATGAAACAAAATAGACGTCTGCGGAGTGCCTCATCTTCTGGAGATATTTTGCACATTCAAACAGTGAGCAAATGCCAGCCCTGTCATCCAGTGCTTTACCCGTAATGTAATCGCCAAGAAGCTTTGTGCAGTTTATTTTTATGGTTATAAAATCTCCAACTGTTACAAGTTCTGAAATTTCTTCCTTAGTCATTCCTGCATCGATTACCATGTCATCCATTGAGATAGCCTTTTTCATATCTTCAGCTGAGAGTACATGCGGCGGCTTTGCACCAATTACGCCATAAACCTCCCTTTTTCCATGTATAATTACCTCCTGTGCCGGAAGAGTCTTAGGATCAACACCTGCTACCCTTGTAAAATGTACAAATCCCCTTTCATCGATATCCTTAACAATTAATCCTATTTCGTCTGCATGGGCCTGAACCATTATTTTATACTTTCCGTTTGAGGTTCCTCTTTTTATTGCAGTAAAGTCCCCCAGTTTACCGATTTTTATTTCATCGGTGTATTTTTTAAAGTATTCTGAGAGTATATTATGTAGATTGTGTTCATTTCCGGATATGCCAAAACTGTCGCTTAACTTAGAAAGCAGTTCCCTTCCTTCCATCTAATACCCTCCTTTTTATCAGATAACATAATTATACCATTAAAGAAAAAAAACAACATAAAAATTATAAAAGAGAGAGGAAAATTATCCTCTCTCCCTTAATGAATATTCAATTATAAGATCAAGCAATCTAGCAAAGGATATTCCCGCAGCTTTGGCACTCTTTGGAAAAAGGCTGTTCTTTGTCATGCCAGGAAGTGTATTAACTTCAAGAACGTAGGGCTCCCCATCTTTCACTATCATATCTACCCTTGAATAAACGCTGCATTTTAAAAGCTCATAGCATTTTACAGCCATATTTTCAACCTTTTTATGAAGTGTTTCTTCAAGCTCAACGACGAACTCATCTGCTCCTCCATCGGTATATTTTGATGTATAGTCAAAGAAGGATGACTTCGGCTTTATCGCAAGAACAGGCAGCATCTTTCCATCGAGTATGGGGCAAGTTATTTCATCTCCCTTTATATACTGCTCTATCATAACTTCCCTGTCATACTTTAAGGCTTCGATTACAGATTCCTTTATTTTCTCTCTGCTGCTGACTATTGTTGTTGCAACACTTGAACCGCCTGAATTTGGCTTTACTACTACAGGATAGCCTAACTTTTCAATGGCATCATAATCAATTTCATCTGCATTTCTAACCATGATCCAGTCAGCTGTATTTATGCCATTCATTCTAAGTATCCTCTTTGTCATATCCTTGTCCATACATATGGCACTGGATAATATTCCACATCCAGTATATGGTATGTTCAATGTTTCAAGAACCCCCTGAACGGTTCCATCCTCTCCAAAATGTCCATGAAGTGCAATAAAAGCAAAATCTACACCCTCCGTCTTTTCCATAAGGTCCTTTTTATCATCTATCACTACAGGAACAACTGAATACTTCGTTTTATCAAGATTGTTTAATATTTCCATGCCAGTATTTAAAGAAACTTCCCTCTCTGAGGAAATTCCACCCATAATAACTCCTATTTTCATTTTAAACCCTCCATATTCTTCAATGCTTTTCCTATCATTTAAAATTCCTTTTCAACATCTTCAATCTCACCATAAAAATCCAGTCCATGTGGTGTCTTGCCTGTCATTGTCTACAAAGAAAACGTCTGTCTTTGTAAAAACCTCCCCTTTATTATAACATTCTCAATGCATTTTTCCAGCGTTTATTTTACTATCCATTCACATTCAACTCTATTCATTCCATATACTTTTTTTCGCAACGTCTTTGAAGGCCAAAACTGGCACAAGAAGCCAATTTATATTTTTAAGCAAAGATAAAACAAATAAAAAAGCCCATCACGTGTATTTTTACTTCCATATGATTATAGAATATTAAAAATCCTGAATAATACTACTTGTATATGGAACAATAATTTTAGAGGTGGTTTAATATGGAAAGAAGGAATTTTTTAAATATGATGAGTCTGACCCTCGTGGTAATAGGAGGGGTTAACTGGGGATTCGTTTCTCTGTTTGGTTTTGATCCCCTTGCCCTTCTCCTTGGAGGATATAATACTCTTCTTGCAAAACTGGTATATGGAGCAGTTGGACTTGGTGCCCTGTGGGTATTTTATGCGTATATGCTAACACCGGGCAATAATGCAAGAAAGATGGATTAATAATTTAATCATAATTTCTAACACTCAAAAATATATTTATACTGTAACCGTATATTATATAGGGGGGTTAACCTTGAAGCTATTGAATAAAATAGCGTTAATCCTTATAATCATCGGGGCTGTTAACTGGGGACTTATTGGTTTATTTAAACTTGACCTTGTTGCAGAACTGTTTGGTGGAATGAAAAGTATACTTTCAAGAATTGTTTACTCCCTTATAGGTCTTTCAGGACTCTATATCATATATGAGAGTCTAAAAAGGAAATAGAGAGAAGGAAGCTTCTCTCTTTTTTATATTTCAGCACCTGTTCAAGTCCTCAACATCCTGCATTTTCAGCCATATATTATACAAACATATTTTTACTGTAAAGGATAATTTCAAAACATAATTTTTATTTGTTGTGCGCACTATATTTTTCATCACAACAACTTTTAAAGCTAAAACTAACGAAGCAAGTAAAGTTTAATTTCTATAAATACCTATGAAGAAAATTTTAATTGAAATTTTCTTCAAAGAAGATTTCAGATTCGGTTTCCCTGCACCACCTTGTAATGATGCACATGCCCATGTTTCGGGGGCAATTTCTGCATATACATTGACTATCTTCACCACCGCATTTTCCGTTTTTAAACTCAGGACACTTTGTACAATTTTTACCTGCCATTTACCCTGCACCTCCCTGGCCATTTATCCTGCCAAATTTTATTATACCAATTTGTTGTACCGGTTCTTTTGTAAAATTTCTGCCTCTAAATATGATTAAACTGTAACAAAGGGAGGTTCAATTAACCCGCCTTTAGATGAAAATATCAACATCCACCCTGGTTGGCGATCTTAAATCCTGTTCCAAACCTTACTATATCGAATCCTTCTATAAGGAATGAAAACTCCTTATCTGCAACAAACTTTACACCGTCTAATTCGTATACTTCATCGTTTTCCCTTTGTTCATCCAGAACAACATCAAAGGTTGGCCCTCCTCATCCAAAACCTCCAAGGTCTATTCTTACAGCACTTTTGTTTCTACTTTTTAAAGCTTCCTTTATGGCATTCAAGACGTCCATCTCTACATTTACTCTCATTGTTAACCTCCAAATTAAAAATCTTTCAAATTCTACAACAGGTCATATCCGTTTGAATTCCCGTTGTAGAAATGAAAATCTATATTTATCTTTTACACTATAATCTTTTTTTAATTATATTTGCACATAAAAAATAATTATTAGATCAACCCAGCATCACATCAAATATCATCATAACTACAAACCCTATAAGAACTCCAAAGGTTGCGCTTCTTGCAGTTGCCTTTGAGTGGGTTTCGGGTATTATTTCGTCACTTATTACAAAGAGCATTGCACCTGCTGCAAAGGCCAGGGCAAATGGGAGTACTGGCCTTGCGATCCTAACGATACCAGCGCCTATAATTCCTCCAACAGGCTCTACTATGCCTGTAAGAAGGGTTATTAAAAATGCCTTCTTCTTACTTGCTCCTCCCCCTAAAAGAGGCAGCGCTACGGCAAAACCTTCAGGTATGTTTTGAAGTCCTATTCCAACGGCAATAGCAATTCCATCCTTCACACTTCCTCCTCCAAAGCTTACGCCAACTGCAAGCCCTTCCGGGAAGTTATGAATAGTTATGGCAATAATAAAAAGCATTAGCTTTGACAATCTTGAATTCCTTCCTTCATATCCGCCTATTGTATGAAAATGGGGTATGTTTTTATCAATTAAATCAATAAAAACTCCTCCAATGATTATCCCTAAAGAAACGATTATAACTGTAAAGAGCTTATTCTCTCCCATTTCAATGGCAGGCAGTATTAGACTGAAGGAGGTGGCCGCAAGCATTACTCCTGCCGCGAATCCTAAAATAGAATCAAGAAATTTTTCATCCACCTTTTTTGTAAAAAATACAGGTATAGCTCCCAATGAGGTTGACAATCCTGCAAGAAGGCTGGCTAAAGCTCCTATCCCAAATATTCCCATGTCACTCCTCCCTTCCAATTTGAACGTTTATAACTTCTGCCCCCTCAATTGCTTCCTTTATTAAGCCTTCCTTATCAAGGGCCTGTTCCGAGGCTTCAATGTCATTTAGCCTTGGTTTCGTTTTTGGATGTTTTGGAACGAAAATCGTACAGCAGTCCTCGTAGGGCAGTATGGAAATATCATATGTACCTATCTGTCTTGATATATCCATTATATCAACCTTATCCATTCCCGCAAGGGGCCTGAATACGGGCATCGATATGCCGCTGTTTGTAACATACATGCTTTCAAGTGTCTGACTTGCAACCTGGCCGAGGCTTTCTCCCGTGATGATAGAAAGAGCGCCCTCATTTATGGCAATCTGCTCCGCTATCTTCATCATAAACCTTCTCATTATAATTGTAAGTTCATCTTCCCTGCATTTTTCGATTATCTCCATCTGGATCTTTGTAAATGGAATAACGTACAACTTCATAGAACCTGTATATTCAGCAAGCTTTCCTGCAAGATCTATCACCTTCTCCTTTGCCCTCTCACTGGTATACGGGTGGCTGTGGTAGTATACCGAAATTATTTCAAGGCCTCTTTTAGCCATCATATAACCTGCAACGGGGCTGTCTATTCCACCTGAGAGAAGTAAAACTCCCTTTCCAGACGTTCTATAAGGCATACCTGCCACACCTTTATATTCCTTTGAATATACATATGCCATATCCCTTATCTCAACGTTTACAACTACATCTGGATTATGAACATCAACTCTGATATCAGGAATATTCCTTAAAATAATTCCTCCAATTTTTCTTGAAAGTTCCATGGAATTTAAAGGAAAGTTTTTATCTGCTCTTTTACTTTCAACCTTAAAGGTCTTAATTCCTTCAATTTCTTTTAACTGCTCTACCGCAGCTGCTCCTATTTTATCTATATCCTTTTCAACCACATCGGCAGGAGCAACTGAAAGTACTCCAAAGACCTTTGTAACCTTATCGATTAATTCATGGGAACAGTCGCCTATAAAAAGCCTTCCAGATCCTTTTTGTACAGTGTATTCCTTTCCGATTCTTTCCCTGATGTTTTTAACAAGGGCATCTTCAAAATTTTTTCTATTTAACCCTTTAAGTGTAATTTCACTTGAAAATTTTATAAGCAATTTTTTCATTTCTTTAACCTCCTTAAAAAGGATAAACTTTTCTTAAGTGCCTCTATGGTATAGTCTACCTCATCAACAGTATTAATATATGAAAAGCTAAATCGTATTGCCCCCTCCACATGGCACTCCTTAAGTCCTATGGATGGAAGGACATAGTTTTTTTCAGAAACCTTTTTAGATGAACAGGCTGAACCCGTTGACACAAATATATTATAATCCTCAAGAGCATGCAACAGCACCTCTCCCCTTACTCCCTCAAAGGAAACGTTCAATATGTTTCCAATATGGTTATCATCATAGGGGCTGTTTATAACAATATTATCTATTTCCTTCAATCTCTCTATAAAGTGTTTTTTTATGCCTTTTACATGTTCTATCTTTTCGTTTAAATTCGACGATATTATTTCAGCTGCAACGCCAAAGCCTGAAATTCCTGGAAGGTTTTCCGTTCCTGACCTTACCTCCCACTCCTGTCCTCCTCCAAGTATAAGTGGCTCAAGTTTTATTCCCTTTCTAACGTAAAGCGCCCCAACTCCCTTTGGTCCGTGTATTTTATGGGCACTTAAAGACATAAGGTCCACATCCAGTTTTTTAATATCTATTGGAATCTTTCCCGCGGCCTGCACTGCATCTATATGCACTTTAACTCTTTTATTTTTTTTCCTAACTATTTCTACTATTTTATCTACAGGTTGAATTGAACCTATTTCATTGTTAACGTACATTATGGTAACAAGCTTTGTGTTATCTTTGATGGAGTTTTCAAGCTCTTCCAGCTTTATTATTCCTCTGCTGTCAACGCTTAAATATGTAACTTCATAACCGCTTTTCTCAAGTTTTTGCAGAACCCTTAATACGCTGGGGTGTTCAATCTTTGATGTTATTATGTGACACCCTGGCGTTATAACCCCTTTTATTGCTGTATTGTTTGCCTCACTACCACCTGATGTAAATATTATTTCCTGTGGTAATGCCCCTATCAGCCTTGCTACCTTTTCCCTTGCCTGCTTCATTTTCTTTTCTGCCCCCAGTCCCAGCCTGTGGGCAGACGAAGGATTCCCAAAATAGTTTTCCATGCAGTCAGATACTTCCTTTACAACTTCCCTATGTGGTCTTGTTGTTGCACTATTATCAAAATATACTAATTTCATTTGATACCCTCCTGAAAGTAACTTAACAAAAATTTATTTTAGCATAAAATACTATACATTTTGCAATAGTTTATATTATTTTTTATAAATTTATTTTTTACTTTGAAGTGATGAAATAATCAATAATCAACTCACATGTCATAGGAAATTTGTTTATTTGAGAAGGAGAAGATTTACAAAAGTTCTTGTTTTTCAAATCTCAGGCATTTGAACTTCCTTGGGAGGTTGCAGTGAATATAATGTTTTTAAAGCGGTGTTATGTAAATTCGATTTATAGCGTACACATAACAATAAAAAAACTTACCACAGGGCTGATATCCCCTGAAGGTAAGTCATAATATAACTTTTATAAATTCAGTTCTTCAATACTTTCAATTGTGCAATTCTTCTGTTCATCGTAAGAAAGGTATATTAAATATTTTTTATTCGAAAAAACATAGGGAAGCAAGTCCTTATCGATTTTATTTAACCTTTCCTCATCTAACCTATCTATATCTACCCATACAAGCTTTCCCTCATTGCTCTCCTTTACCTCTCCGGTAAACTTATCACATATAAATATATACAATATCCAGTTATAATTATCAGGCCCTATTTCAGTCGTTACCACCTTAAGTTCCGGCTCTTTAATATCAATCCCCGTTTCCTCATACATTTCCCTTTTGATACAGCTTAAAATGTCCTCATTATTTTCCTTTTTTCCGCCGGGTGCAACCAGGTACCCTGAAAACGGCTCCTTTACTCTATCGAGCATGAGTGTTTTGCCATATTTAACAATGTAACATATGGCAGCAACCTTCTGAATGCTGCTTCTTCTAATAGTTTCTATCAATCTATCCAAGCCACTTCCCCCCTTTAATATTCTACACGAAACTTAAAAATACTTTTCATTTTAATCAAATAGCTATTTTATTGCTCCACTTGCCGCACCTGTCCCCAAAGCAGCCTACTGTCTCTTTATTATCCTCAATCCTCACAACTTCACATCGGTTAGAACATCCTTCGCATTCAAAGCTTTTTGAAACAAAGTTATTTTCTGCTATTACAAGACCTTTAAAATTAGTACTTCCTTTTTTGACCGCTGCATCCCTTGCTATTATAGCAGCTCCTATTGCTCCCATCATATTATAATGCCTGGGTACGAAAATCTCATGTCCTATAGCGCTTTCAAAGGCAGTTCGCATTCCCCTGTTTGCTGCAACGCCGCCCTGGAAAAATATTTTTGGCTCTATATCCTTTCCTTTTGCAACGTTATTTAAGTAGTTTCTAACAAGGGCCTCGCAGAGCCCTCCTATTATATCCTCCTGATTGTATCCAAGCTGCTGCTTATGAATCATATCCGATTCAGCAAAAACTGCACACCTTCCTGCAATCCTTACAGGATTTTTAGATTTTAAAGCATACTCCCCAAAATCTTCAATTCCTATACCAAGCCTTTCAGCCTGTCTGTCAAGAAAGGACCCTGTTCCTGCGGCACATACCGTATTCATTGCAAAGTCGCTTACTACCCCATCTTTGAGTATAATTATTTTTGAATCTTGTCCCCCTATTTCTATTATTGTCCTTACATCCTTATCTATCTCAAGGGCTGCAACAGCATGGGCCGTTATTTCATTCTTTACAGCGTCAGCACCTATAAGTGCTGATGCAATCTGCCTTCCACTTCCTGTTGTCCCCGCTGCCCCTATCTCTATTTCTCCATATTTATCCTTAAGCATCTTAAGCCCTTCCTGCACTGCCGCAATCGGTTTGCCTCTGGTCCTTAAATAAAGTCCCTCAACTACATTCATGCTTTCATCCAGCAAAACTACATCGGTGCTCACTGAGCCAACATCAACACCCAGATAATACATTTTTTCTTCTCCTTTCAAGTAAATCTATAAATGCCTCAATTCTGGTAACATACCCTGCTTCACCAGTCATCTCATCAACAACAAGGGGTCATAATTGGTTTGTATGAAATTCTGTTCAGCCTCCTGATTAGTTCATCAAAGCCTATATCCGATGGTGCATCCACTACAACAAAGTCTACATGATATCCTAGTTTTTTCAATATATTTATTTGAAATTCACAGTATTCTCCAAATCTACATGGACCACAGCTTCCAGTGATGATTACCGTATCCGCTCCTTGCTGTATACTATGTATGTAATTTCCAATCATAATTTTAAACGGAAGGCATATTTCTTCAGGAGAATAGAGGGAACCTATTTCAATCGCATCTCTGTTATTCAGGGAAGGGATTACATAATCTACCCTAAACCCTCAAAAAGAGCTTTTGCGGCAATGTATACACTGCCAAGATGAGGAATAGCAACTACCAAGCTAACATCTCCTTTCAAGCATATCGGTAAAGGCTTCTATTCTCGTGTCAAAACCCGCCTCTCCAGTATGTTCATCAATTTTCAGCACCAGCAGAGGAATATCAGGTATATTTTGTTTAATTAGTTCTGTAATTACTGAGTCTATTCCACATGCAAAGGAAGATATATATATTATTCCATTTACCTTTTTGTTTCTTGCCATATGGGAAGCAAATCCATAGGAATTCCTTGCAAATGTCCAGAAAGGCCTTTTAAAAAGTCTGGCAACTTCCTCATCAATAAATCTGTCGTCTATGTTTTCCTCGGTAATAACCCCTACTCCAAGATTATTCAATTTTTTAACCAGGTTCATATTGACATAGTTGTCATATATGTTATATGGATGGCCGACAAGAGCTATATTTATCTTAAATCCTTCATCTTTTATGCCGTGTTTATATTCTCTCTGCCTGTTTATGGCCAACTCAAATGCTTTTTCGATTCTTCTCCTACTTGATGTTATCGCTCTTCCAACTTCCTCTGCCCACTCATAAAGCCTTTTAGGCGAATCTGCATATATCGGGGTTCTTGTTACTAAAGGTAAATCGGGTATACTGTTTATTACCATCTCTGGAAGGCCACAAAACTTTGGACAGATAAATTCTCTCTTCCTTATCCTCATAATTCTGGGAATCAAAATTAAGTCACATTTGCCCCTAAGATTCACTACATGACCATGAAAAATTTTAACAGGAAGGCATGCTTCATCTACACAGTATTTTACTCCATCGTCAAGTATATTCTTGCTTGTATCCATTGAGTGCAGTGTTTCAGCACCAAGTTCGTTAAAAAAAGTTTCAAAAAAAGGATTATATTTATAATAAAGCAGCCCTTTGGGAATACCTACAATCATGGCAACCTCCGTAATGAAAATTTTCCATTAATATATTCTGACCAAATAACAATATTAATATACATAAACGAATCGGTTTAACTTTTATCCTGATTCTTTTATTTATATTAAAATTAACTTGTTATGCTGATTTTGGCTTTAAAGGACGCAATAACCTTACATCCTTTAAAAATTTTTAAAAAGCCATATTATTTTGGAACATTTCATGGTCATCAAGTATATATTAATATTGATCGAGTCATAAAGAGGTGAAATCATGCCCCTTTCAGCAAGGGAACTTTTGGCAAGGCTCATTCGCTGTGAAGCTGAGGGAGAAGGCGAAGCAGGCATGAAAGCAGTAGCCACCGTAGTAATGAATAGAGTTCATATAGGATATGGTGAATATGCAAGGGTAGGTCAAGGGAACCTGCGCCGAGTAATTCTTCAGCCAAGACAGTTTACCTGTGCAATGACTACAGTTTATGGCCAGCCAAATCCTCAAAACATTTTTAATATTCCAGCAGAACCTTTACACTATCAAATTGCTGACTGGGCTCTTATTGGAAACAAGCTCCCGGGAATAGAACTTGCTTTATGGTATTACAACCCCTTTGGCCCAATCTGCAGAACCTATTTCCCACCAAGCAGAACTGGAATTTATGTAACCAGGATAAGGGAGCATTGTTTCTATAATCCAACTTCTTTATATGCTAAAACATGATTTTAGGAGGTTATTTATGTCAAAGAAGAACCAGTATGACAATGAGCCAGTTTTTGAACAGCCTACTTCCGGCTACTATTTCCCCCCAATGTTCAGATGTCCCCCTGAAGATGAAAGAAATATAGAAGATATGGATATGCAGCCTCCAACACCAGGACCTATGCCTGACATGGCTCCAGAAGGTGCTGCTCCCTTCATGATGCCGGGTATGCTTGGAACTGACACAGGACCTATGGATGGCCCAATAGCAGAGGAACCTTATCCGATAGAACCTCCACTTACAAACATTGCTTATCTCCAGGCTTATTTAAGAACTCAAATAGGTAAGAGAGTAAGAATTGAATTTCTCATAGGCACAAACACTTTAACAGATAGATCCGGTACATTAACAGATGTCGGCATCAGCTACGTCATCCTCAGGGACCCATCAGGAGCAAGGGTCGTATGTGACCTATACTCAATTAAATTTGTTAATATTTTTGATTAATATTAACAAAAGACTGCATTATGCAGTCTTTTTAATATCCCTTTTTAAAATCAATTACGTTTTTAAGCTCTTCGTTGTTTATGTATCTTCTCATATTCTCATAAATTATTTCAAACCTTCTATCGTTTCTTTTTTCAGAAATCCATGAGTTATGAGGTGTTATAATAACGTTATCCATATCCCACAGTGGGCTGTCACTACATAGGGGTTCCTGTTCAAAAACGTCAAGGGCAGCTCCACCTATTTTTCCACTTTTTAAATTATTAATTAATTCAATCTCATCTACAATGGCACCTCTTGAAACATTTATTAAAAAGGAGCCCCTCTTCATTGCCTTAAATCTATCTTTATTTATAAGCCTGTGTGTCTTTGAAGTATACGGGATTGTAACAACTACGATATCGCATCTTCCCAAAACTTCATCTATTTTTTCTAAACTAAAGCACTCATCCAAGTCTCCAACAGTTCTTCCACTGGTGTTTATCCCTAAAAGCCTAACATCAAAACCTTTAAGCCGCTTTGCCGATTCTAAAGCTATATTACCTGTCCCTATAAATCCTACTGTCTTTCCATAAAGTTCTAATAAAGATGTATTAACCTTCCATATCTTTGTCTGCTGATTTCTATAAAAACTATAGCTTTGTTTTAGAAGCTCCAGAATTTTTAATACAACCCATTCACCAATTGGAATGCCGTATCCTCCTCTGTTATTGGTAAGTATTATTCCCTGCTTTTTAATGTATTCAATGGGAACTTGATCTATTCCAACGCTTGACAGTTGTATCCATTTCAAATTTCTCATTTTTTGAATATCCAGAGTCTTAAATGGATTATAGCATACCATAATCTCTGCATCCCCTATTTCATCGCTGTATGTCAATCCATCCTCTTTTACCACCAAAATATCATACCCCAAACTTCTAAGTCTATCCATTTTCTCCTTACCATAATCATATGTAAAAAGAGCCTTCATTCCCATATCCCCTTTCTTATTTTTAATCATAATAATTGTATGTCATCTTTATCTATTATATATTAATGGAATTCCTCTTTGGAGGAAGGGGACCATAATATTGATAGTAATAGCACAATATTCTTCCGTTGTAGAGCTTTCTATTTTTGTCCGCCTTTCTTCCAAAAAGTTTTTGAAAGTCCGGATGAGCTGTAAGAATAAAATATGACCAGCTTTCAAGCTTTGAGAAAACCCTCCCCATCTCTTTATAAAGCTTTTCTATCTCCTTTATTTCACCAAGCCTTTCGCCATAGGGAGGGTTGCATATTATACATCCATATTTCTTTTTAGAGCTAAACTCCTCCACGGAAAGCTTTTGAAAGGCTATGTACTCTTCAACCCCGGCCTTTAGAGCATTTTTTCTCGCAGTTTTAAGTATCCTTCCATCTATATCTGATGCCAGTATTCTAAATTTTTCCTTATTTATTCTGTTCCTTGCATCCCTTCTAATATCCTCCCACACCTCCTTGGGAATTTGAGGCCAATGCTCAGACACAAAGCTTCTATTGAGCCCAGGCGCAATATTTTTTCCTATAAGTGCAGCTTCTATTGCTATGGTTCCTGAACCGCAGAATGGGTCTGCCAGTATCCTGGATGGGTCCCAGCGGCTTAGAAGAACCAAAGCTGCTGCCAGAGTCTCCTTAAGGGGAGCCTCCCCTGCAAGTTCCCTGTAGCCCCTTTTATGAAGACCTGGTCCTGATGTATCTATTGTAAGAGTAGCAATATCCTTTAGAAGTGCAACCTCTATTTTATAGACAGGACCATCCTCCGGAAACCAGTCGACATTGTATTTTCTTTTCATAGATTCTACTATAGCCTTTTTTACTATAGCCTGACAGTCGGATACACTGAAGAGTGTAGATTTGACGGACTTCCCAACAACATGCATTTTCCCATTTTGAGGTATTATTTCACCCCAATTTATCTTAAGTGTATTCTGAAAAAGCTCTTCAAAGGTTTCCGCCCTGAATTCATCTATTTTTATCAACACCCTGTCGGCTGTCCTTAGCCATATATTGCACAAAGCTATATCCATCTCATTCCCGGTGAAAGTTATTTTTCCATTTTCAACCTTTAAATTATCATACCCAAGGTTCCTCAGCTCCTGGGCTACAATAGATTCAAGTCCAAAGGTGGACGTTGCAATAAGAGTATAGTCCATATCCATTCTCCATTCTTAATCTTATTTTCTCTTTATTTTTTCCAGCATTTCCATTATATAATCCTATAATGAAGTTGGCAAATATACTTTACATATCTCACAACAGCACTTTGATTTAACCTGTTTGCTGCCTCAGCCATTTATTTTTAAAACGTTTTAATTAAGTTTATTTCTATAGATTAATTTTCTAAAAAGTATTAAAATATCTTTGGAGGTGATTTTATGGCAGAGGCTTTATTAGACTATTTTATATTTAATGGCAGAATTTATAGCGTAAATGAATTCAACGAAAAATATATCGATAAGCATCCTTCCATTTATGAAGTAATAAGAATCATTGAAGGAATTCCCCTTTTCCTTGAGGAACATTATGACAGACTTACAAATTCAGCTAAACTGCTGGGATATGATCTCAATATATCATTTGAAAACATAAAAAATAACATCGTTAAGGCAATCCTGTTAAATAAGGTTGATAATTATAACATTAAAATAGTTATTAACAATCTTGGTTTTGAAAGCCCTGACGAATATTTCTATTTTATAAAGAGCAGTTATCCTGATAAGGAAATGTATAAAAAAGGTGTAAACACAATACTCTATAAAGCCGTAAGAGAAAATCCAAATGCCAAGGTAATTAACCAGCGCTTAAGGGACGAAGTAAACAGGGTTTTAAATGAAACAGGATGCTATGAAGCTCTTCTCGTTAACCATGAAGGATTCATAACTGAGGGAAGCCGTTCAAACGTCTTTTTTATAAAGGGAAGCAGTATTTTGACTGCACCTGAAAAGGATGTGCTCTCAGGCATCACAAGACAAAGAATAATTAACCTATGCAGAAAAAATGGTATAGAAGTTGTAGAAGCTCCTATAGCCTCAGACTCGATTAAGGATTTTCAGGCAGCTTTCATAAGCGGCACCTCGCCAAAGGTACTGCCCATTTCGAAAATTGACAATTTTACTTTGGATACACGCAATAATCTGCTTTTAAACATTATGCATATATATGATTTTGAAATTGAAAACTACATAAATGCTCACAAATAAAAATGGCCCCTCTTTTTGAAAACTTTCATCAGAGGGGCATCTTTTTTACTTTGTTCTCCAGAGACCGTGAAGGTTACAGTATTCCCTAGCATATTGTATTTCTTCGTTATCCTGTAATTTAAAGAAAGCTTCCGGCTTTTCACCGGGTTTAAGATGCTGCCTGTATATCCTGCTTCCCGCATGAAGCTCAATCCATTCGATGTAATGAGTGTCCTGCATCGGATGCTCAACGCTCCCAACCTTAACTAAAACTCCACCATCAACCCTTTCAATAACTGGTACATGCTTTTCAGTTGCTGCATCAGTTGAATTTTCATCAAGCACTGCCATGGGTTTTTCACAGCAAATTAAAGTTGCATCCCCTCCGTGTAGCACTTCAACTATCACTCCGCATCCTTCACATTTGTAAACCTGCTTTACTTCAATCATTCATAAATCCTCCTCGCATTTTAAATATAAGTTACTCTTTCTATAATATTTGTCATTTTCATAAATAAATTCATATTTAAACCATATTTAAAGTTTACCAGCTCGATTTCTTTAAACTCGGTATTTCTCCCTTATACACAAGTTCTCTAAAACATATTCTGCAAACTCCGAATTTACTAAGTACAGCATGGGGCCTTCCGCTCTATGAAATAAATTCCATTATTTTAAATCTTCTTTACTTCCCCTTTCGAAGTCTACGAAATTACAATATGTACTTAAAGTCATGTTTTCCATAAAAAACTATTGATTCCATTTTTAAAGATGTATTATATTCTTATAAAAGAAATAATTCGAGGTGTGAATTAATATGTATCAAAAAATTTTTTACAATTTAATTCGTTGTGCTACTCTGAAAAGTCCATTGGAATGAAAGCAGAAAGTTTCTACAGGCCGACGCTGCGATAAAAAATATATTTCATTCACCAGTACGCTTAGCAATGAAGTTCTAAGGCTCGGGATTTGAAAAATCAAGAACTTTCGTTAAACTCGCCTTGCTCAAACAAACGAAAGTTCTAGGATTTTTCTGCATCCCTTCGCCAAGAACTTCCAGTTGCCCGCTTTATGTGAATTTCATATATTTTTTATCTCCGCTTTAGTTCTTGAACTGGAACAACGGATTAATTTACTTTCATTAAATAATTTCTAAGCTTAATTCAAATGAAGGGACTATTTTCTTTAATCTACTTGATAAAATGCTGTCATCCATAACTAATCCCGAAGACTTATTTAAGGAGTGATATAATGAATATACTTTACCTTGAAAAAGTTAGCTATCAAAGGGAAAATAAAACAATACTTAAAAACGTAAATTTGACTGTAAATGAAAGTGACTTTATAATCGTTACAGGGCCCTCTGGGAGTGGAAAAAGTACATTGCTTAAACTCTTAAACAATCTTATATCCCCAACAAAAGGAAGAATAGTATACAGGGGTAAAAGCATGGAAGAATATAACCCTGTAGAACTTCGTCAAAACATAAGCCTGTGCTTCCAGACACCATATTTATTCGGAAGGACAGTTTTTGAAAACATGGTTTTCCCCTTTAACATTCGCAGAAAAAATATTGATAAATCTATGATTCATAGTTTACTTAAAAACCTTGACTTAAAAGAAGAAATCCTCCACAAAGATATTAAAAACCTGTCGGGTGGTGAAAAGCAGAGAGTTTCTCTGGCAAGAACACTTCTTTTTAAGCCTGATATACTTCTTCTGGATGAAATAACTTCAGCACTTGATGAGGAAAACACATTAAAAGTCGAAAATATTATTACCAAATTAAATAATGAGGGCGTTACAATTATATGGGTTACCCATAACAAGGAACAGGCAGAAAGGCTCGGAACAAGAAGAATTCATATAGCAGGCGGAACCGTAAGTGAGGTGAAAGCATGAAAATTACATCCCTTATGTTGGCATCATCCCTTGTGATGGTTTCAATAATATTTTCATATTCTCAAAAGCTCAAACTTGAAAAGGATATAATAGTTGGCGTCCTAAGGGCAATAATACAGCTTATTGTCGTAGGATACATATTAAACTGGATTTTTGGGATTAAAAGCCCCATATTTACAACTATGCTCATTCTTGTGATGCTGTTCAATGCATCCTTAAATTCAGCAAAACGTGGCAGAAACATTGAGGGCACGCTCTGGATTTCCTATGTTGCAATTGGAGCAGGAACCTTTATAACCATTTTAATTCTCGTTCTTGCAGGTACTATAAGCTATTCAGCATATCAGATAATACCTGTAAGCGGCATGGTAATAAGCAATGCAATGGTAGCCATAGGATTATGCTACAGACAGCTTACATCTGATTTTAAAAATAAATATATGGAAGTAGAAACCAAGCTGGCTCTCGGTGCTGATATTCTTCCTTCTTCCATTGAGATAATAAGGGACAGCATTCGAACAGGAATGCAGCCAACCATAGACTCCATGAAAACCCTTGGTGTTGTGGCACTGCCAGGTATGATGACAGGACTGATACTGGCAGGTACAAGTCCTGTAGAAGCTATAAAATACCAGATAATGGTAACTTTTATGTTGCTGTCCTGTACTTCCATAGCATCCTTCTTAGCTTGCTATTTGAGCTATTCCAGATTCTTTAACAATAGAAAGCAGCTTATAAAGTAAAAAATTCCTGTGAAACACAGGAATTTTTTACTCTTGATCAAGCCCCATCAGAACCTTGTCAAAAACATCAATATCGCATCTTGCTCCAGTCCAGTGATTACAGGTCTCACAGCTTCTACCCAAATTAACCATAGCCCCGGATGTAAGACTTTCCCTCGGATCATAATCATGGCAGCTCGTTCCAACTAACTTTAGTTGTTCTCTACTTGCATAATTTTCTCCCATAACAATCCTTCCTTTCTATCACATTTATTTTTTGTTAAAGCTAAAATTTTATACAGGGCTTTTCGTTTAACTTGTTTATAAACCTAACGCTTTATTAAAATCCTGCTCATATAAGTTTTCCCGAAAAGGTACGTTTTTTATGCCTTTTATTTTTAACTGGCAAAGATTATAAAAAAATAAAAGCTGCTGCGTTTTAAAGCAACTTTTATTTTAATTTTATTTTTTATTATTATCCACTAATTATTTTATTAAGCTTGTCAGGATAATTTGTAATTATTCCGTCAATCCCAAGCTCAATGAAATATCTCATGTAGCTAACGTCATTAACAGTATAAGTATTAATAAGTATACCTTCTTTTTTTATTCTTTTTACAATATCCCTGTTTAATGTATAAAAATGGGGATGAAGTGCATCCGCCCCAACCATTTTTGCATACTGTTCAGGCTTATAAAGGCCTTCTGAGTACAATATCCCCGTTTTAATCTCGCCGGATATTTTCTTACATTTCACCAGAGAATAATGATTAAAGCTTGACAATATAACCCTATTCTCCATATTATGCTCATATATTGTTTCTATCAATTTTTGCTCTATGTTTTCATATTGTATTACTCCAGATTTTATTTCAAAATTAATAATTATATCCTTATCCTTTGCAAACAAAAGCAGTTCTTCAACTGTTGGAATTTTAGCACCTTTAAATTCACCGGAAAACCATGATCCTGCATCAAGCTTTGAAAGATCGATATAATTATAATCCTTTACAAACCCGATGCCATTGGTTGTTCTGTTAACCATTTCATCGTGTATTAATACTAAAACACCATCTCTGGTCATATGAACATCCGTTTCAATACCGGTGCATCCCATCTCAACTGCCTTTTCAAAGGCCATCATCGTATTCTCAGGATAATAACCGCTTGCACCCCTATGGGCGTAATTCACCACCATACAACCATCTCCATTAGCTTTTTTCTATGAAAAATATATTCTCCAAAAGTTGCTAAAATCCTTCAAAAACACTTCCATTCACTTTCACTTTTTTCATTCAAAAGCATATATTTATATTGTACCTATTTCAGGGAGGGTTTAATTTTGTATTGTTATGTCCATATTACCAATTTACTTTGTGTTTTCAATGAATTAATCCTATGGACAGAAATCTCAAAGGAACATCCTGTATTTGTTAAAACCGTAGCTCAGCTAACAAATAAAAACCTTTCAAAAAACATACTTGATAAGCTCGACGAAATCAATATAATCTTTTCAAGCCTCCAAAACAAATCCATGGAACTTAAAAAACGGATAACATATAGTATAAAAATTCACTGCAGCTATGTTGTCAAAACTGGAGATCTTATTGAGGAATTTTTAGCATATGACAAACGGAGCCTGTCAGTTTTACAAGAGGTTAAAGAATATGGCAAGGAGGATATGGTGTGGCAGACTCTTCTTCAGCACATAGGTGAAGAGCAAACTTTTATGTATAAACTTTTCACTGATCTTTTGAAACAGTTTAGATAAAGAATAACGGCCTTATTTTAACGGCCGTTATTCTTTACATTTTCAAAATCATTATTTCCCCTGGCTCAAACTCAGCGATTAAATCCCCATCTCTGTTAAGAGAGAAGGCTTCCGCTGCATTTAAATTCCGGTGTGAATATAGAATTTCAATCCTTTCTCCTACTTTTATGCCTCTTTCGTTAAAGGGCAAAAGGTCAACTGTAATAGTGTGATTATTATCAAAGTCAGTATTGGCTATAACTAAAATGATGCTTCCCCCTTCATTCTCCTCGCCTTTTATATCGAATGCGGTGCCAATACCCCATTTATCTTTAAAAGCAACAGGAATATATCTATTTTTATCGGTAATGGCATTTAAAAATCTTTTTCTTACAGCTGTAACCTTCTCAAGGATATTCAACATCTCATCTTTGTTTTCACCGATCCAGTGAAGTGCATACCTGTCAAAAAAGGCAAGCTTTCCATATAACGGATCATCAGGTGAAAGAACAAATCTTGATTCGGAGGTTGCGTCAAGCCCTATATTCATTGGCTGTATTTCATAGATTTCAAACCCTGAACTAATAAAAGGAACGCCATTTGGAAGAAAGTTATTCAACACTGCAGCCAGTCTTGATAGCCTAATTCCTCCCTTTCTTGAAGCTGCTCTTGGAGAATCTGGGGTTTCTGCACAGGCGAATATCGGTACCTTGAGGTCTACCATTTGTTTTAATGTATTGTGGAATTCTCCTTCACTTATCCTCGGCTCTGACCACCATAAGTTTCCTATTATCATATTGTACCCGCTTTCTTTTGCCTTTTCTGCACCATCATTTTCCAGCACTTCTGCAATGAAGCAAAAATCCCTATCTATTTCTCTGGGTCTATTTAATATCATCTTCTCCAGATCGCCTGGAAGAGCATGCCCCATATCTATTCTGGCACCATCTATTCCAAACCTTCTCTGATAATTTGGAATTATATCGGCAATGAGGTTCCAGAGCTCTTCATTTATAACTCTTCCCTGAAACTTGTTGGCTTTGATTATGTCAAATAATATATAAGGTGCCTGTCCTTCTTCAACATATCTCTGCGATTCAACAGGATAATCCATATAAAGTTTCAGAAATGTAACGTCGCTCCATGGCGGCTGAGGGTCATTTATGCAGTCTGAAAATGCAGTGGCTGTAGTTATACCCATTTCCTCCTGTATTAAATTGAAAAAATCGAGGGATTTGTCCTCCTTGCAGCGTCTTCTTATGTCGTTCCATTTTTCAGGATTTAGCTTATCTGGCGACTGACAGAACCTCTCAAGATGCTTTTTAACCTCAAGCGAATCATAAATAATTGACAAATTCTCATTTGTGGGCTTGCTAATGGATGAGATTTCACCAACCCTCGGTGGAGCATAATGTTCAGCTTCTTCAATTTTTATCCAGTAAAACCAGTCTGGATGATCAAGTATCAGGTCGCTGTCCCTTGCAGAGGTACGAGGTATAATATCTATTATAACCCTCATCCCCATTATGTGGCATGCTTCCACGAAGGCTCCGAATTCATCATCTATGCTGAAGTCCTCCCCAAGCATGGGATCCTTTAGACTAGGATCCAGTTCAAAGAAATTTTTTACTGCATAAGGAGAACCCATCTCCCCTTTTCTGAATTTCATGCTGCTCTTTGAAACAGGAAGCATATAAATTACATTTATACCTATTTTTTTTAACATGGGAATTAGTGCAATCGTTTTCATGAAGGTTCCAGTATCCCTCATTCCATATCCATTTATAAGCTCCAGTTCACCGCTCTCATCATGATCCCAGGACGTTGACGTTCTAATTTGAAGTCCATATATTGAGCTTTGAGCTATCCAGTCTCCTCCTAAATACCCCTCTTTTTTGTTTTCCACACCCATTATACTTGATAATGATATGCTGTAATCCATATTTTCATCATAGCTAGATAGTATTGCTTTGTTTATGCATTCAAAATAGAATCTATAGGGGTTAACCCTTATTGTACCATTTGAAGAAAACTTTACTTCTTTTCCGTTATATCCAAAGGTGTTCCATATCTTAGGCACTGCATATTTAATATTTTCCCCTTCAGGAATTCTTTCTCCAAGCCTTTTTGCCAGCCTTAAAAGCCTGCTTCGATTCGTATCAGTCATTTCTTTCCCTCCTTACATAAACACTTGGAAGATAATTTGTTTATTACGTTTCAAATATTTCATAATTGTTTAATTATAATATAAATTCTACCAGATGTCACTAATCTCCTGCATTTTATCTGCAATAATATTGATATGAGAATTATCAGCAATATATTAGTTCCTTTTATCCGTAAAAAGCTATTGAAACAATCTATTTGCTAAAATTTATATTTTATTATATTATGGAGTTATAAGATACGTTAGTTGTTATTTGTTGATAATTATTATTTTTAAATAATTAATGAAGGGTGATGGTTACTATGGAAAATATTAAACTTAAGGAAGGTTCAAAGGCCCCTGATTTCACTCTTCCTGGTTCCGACGACAGGGAACACAGGTTAAGCGATTATTTAGGAAAGAAAGTTTTACTTTATTTTTACCCCAAGGATAACACCCCTGGGTGAATTAATGAGGCAGTTTCCTTCCGTGACAATATGAAGGAGTTAGAAAAATTAAATGCAGTCGTTCTTGGTGTTAGCCGCGATTCTATAATCTCCCACAAAAAATTTATTGAAAAATATGAAATTCCCTTTGTACTTCTATCCGATACTGAAGAAGTAGTATGCAGTCTGTACGGGGTACTCAAAGAAAAGAATATGTATGGTAGGAAGGTTATGGGAATCGAAAGAAGTACATTCATAATAAATGAAGAGGGATACATTGAAAAGATCTTTAGAAAAGTAAGAGTTGATGGACATATTGAAAGCATATTTGACGCTCTAAAGTCCAACAATAAATAATCCTGCAAGGAACAAATGCCCACTAAAGCTTAAGGACATTTGTTCCTTGGTTTTATTATAAAATTTGTGTTGCTGATGCTGCTTTGACTTCTAAAATAGGCCTATTCCAAGTAAATTTATTAATACAAATTTTAAAAATTTTAATTGTACAGGCTCTGCAGCAGGGGGGACAATATACCCATTATTCCTCCCAAAAGTGCACCAAGCCACGTGATTGCACTCAATTCCCTGCTTGCAACATCAAGTATGATTTTTTCTGCAAAGGCAACATCAAAGCTGTTTATTCTTTTTTCAACTATTGATGAAATGTCAATTAACTCTACAACTTGATGTGCATTGCTTCTAACAAGCCCTTCATAAACATCTTCGAAGTATTTTATTATAACATCCATCGAAGAAATGTCTACTACCTCCATAATTAAATACAGTGGTTTATTTATCAGGTTCTCAATTATCGTATTATGCACAAAACTATATACAACTTTTTCGAATTTTTCAGAACCGACCACATCCATTATAAACTTGCCGGCATTATCCATAAATACATTTCTAAAGCCGCCCTGTGTCGATATTATTTTGTTTTCAATTAAATCAAACACTGCATTAGTATTTTCGGGATTTCTTAAATAATCTGCCATCATTTCAGCAATCTCAGCCGAACCATTCCTTCCAGCATCGGAAGATATGCCTGATAATATTTCCGATACGCTTTTTGACATAATCCTATCAATGAAGTTAATAATTATAAAAACAATGTTACTCTGATTTTGAGGATTATCCATATATCTTTCAATTGCATCTATAACCTTTCTTCCTATAACCTCAGGGCTTATAAACATTGTAACAAGTTTACCCAGGTTATCTTCAACAACTTTAAACACAGCAGATTTAATCCTATCCCTGACATTCTCATTCTCAAGTGAATCCTTGATAAACTTTGCTATCTCTTCGCTGTTGTTGTATAAGTATATTTTTAAAGAATCAACCCATGTTTTGGGTACTACTTCGACTAATGGCCTGGTATCATTTTTAAATTCACTAAATTTTTTTTGAAGGAAAATACCTATTTCATCTTTAAAATCTGCAGAGTTCAGTAGATTATAAATAACTTGCTGAATTTTTTTCTTTAATAAGTTATACAGCTTTATTTCATGAATATTTTCACTTCCTTCAAATACCTCTCTATCCAGAATATCAAGGGCAACCTCCTTGAGCTCCTCCCTGCGTAACTGCTCAATGATGATCTTTGCAAGGGTTTTCTCAATCTTTACCTGCAAAGTATCAGCTATGTCGACATTTACTTTGTTAAGCCACTGCCCTAAAGTGATCCTGCTTTCCTTCACTCTCAGAATCCTGTCTTTTAACCATGATCCTACATGCTTTTTTACCTTATCACTACATAGTGCTTCAACAAGCATATCTGAAGTTAAAAGGTGTGTACCTATGGTATCCCCTATGCTTTTTGCTATTCTATCCCTCTCCTTTGGAATTAGCCCTGGAGTAAATGGGATCTTTATTCCAAAAAACCTTTTTTCATAGTGGGGCCTAAACAGCATTTTAATTGCAAGCCAATTAGTTATGTAGCCTATTACAGCGCCAACAATAATCGGTATCACATACTTCATTTACTTCACCTCTTACGATTAAATTTTCTCCACTAAATTATACTGGCCAGTCAGCTTTTTACAATGCAAAATTTATGTCTTACATCTTATGGTTAGTACTATTACCTAATTTTACTTATTTCTGCCGAGCAATTGGAAGTTCTTCCACTACATCCTTGCACAACCGTGTTAGTGAATGGAATATATTCTTACCGCAGCGTATTTTGGGGGAAAAATTAGCACAATAGGTTAATTTATACTATACATAATAAATAATAATTGTATAATATATTATAGCAACAATTAAGGAGGTTAGCCATGAATCAGATAATTGAAACAATCAAAAGCCGAAGAAGTATAAGAAGATATCTTCCAGAACAAATCAAGGATGAGGAGCTGAACCTGATACTTGAAGCCGCCATATATGCTCCAAGCGGACATAACGACCAGCCCTGGCACTTTACAGTTATTCAAAACAAAGAGCTTATCGATTACATAAGCCAGAGGACAAAGGAACTCATGGTCAACGCTTCCACCGATTGGATCGCCAAGATGGGAAGCAGCGAAAAATATCATCTTTTACATAATGCACCGACAGTAATTATCGTATCAGGTGTATCGAATCCAAACCCTGAACTTCCCTATTCTCCTATAGCTGACTGCAGTGCTGCAATACAAAATATGCTTCTTGCTGCACACAGTATAGGTATAGCATCATGCTGGATTGGGCTTACAAGTTTTCTGTTTGAGAGGGAAGAAGAAGTTAAAAGGCTTAATTTAAACATACCTGAAGGATACACTCCTTTGTTTGCCGTTACACTGGGTTATTCAAGTCTATCGAAAAATCCAACCGCCCTTGAAAGAAAAAGCAGTGTCATAAACTACATAAAATAGATAAAAAAGTTCCAGATTCACTGGAACTTTTTATTGTTCTTTTAGAAATTCATTAACGATATCACACTTTAATATGTATCCAAAGTGTTCAAGAGCCCTCTGAAGGGCAAAGAGAGTATAGCTTACCCTATCTATTCTGGCATTTTCCCCCATATGCCCTATTCTTATAACCTTTCCCTCAAGATAACCGAAGGAACCGGAAATAAGCACATTATATTTATCAAGCATATAATTTCTAAGTTTTTTATCGTCTATGCCCTTCGGAACTTCAATTACTGTTACGGTATTTGAGTATCCCTGCTTTACGTACAGACTAAGACCGGCTTTCTCAACTGCTCTTCTTACAGCTTTTCCTATTCTTTTATGCCTGTCTAATATATCTTCATCCTCCAAAAGATTGTCTACAGCTGCCCTAAGACCCATTATATCACTTACAGGAGGAGTATAAGGAAACCACTTATTTTTGTAGTAGTCCTTCCATATAAGAAGATTACAGTAAAAGGATGCAATTGGCGTTCTTCTACTTTCCATTGTTTTAAAGGCATCTTCGCTGATGCTCAGGAAGGTAAGTCCAGGAGGAGCTGAAACGACCTTTTGAGAACCTCCAAGTACAATATCTATTTTCCACTCATCAACCCTTAACTCCTCTCCTCCCATTGCAGATACACTATCTACTACAGTTATTATGCCCTTTTCCTTTAGCAATGGACATATTTTGCTCACATCATTTAAAACTCCGGAAGGCGTATCGCAGTGCACAACAGTAGCATATTTAAAGTTGCTGTCCTTTTCTAAAAACCTTCTAAGTTCATCCACGTCTATTTCCTTTTGCCTGTCTCCTTTAAAGAATATAGGTTCTCCTCCATATATTTTAACTAAATCAGCAAAACCTTCTCCAAATATTCCATTATCAATGACCAACACTCTGTCGCCCACTTCCGTAAGGGATGCACATGCAGCCTCGAGTCCGAGTATTCCCTCTCCACTTAATATTCTCACTTCATTCTTTGTTTTAAGAAATTTCCCTATCCTCTCACAGGTATCGCGGTAATAATCATAAAACTGAAGGTCTAGATCGGGATTCGTTGTTTCCATTGCTCTTGCCATTCTTACATTTTCCCTAACTTGGGTAGGTCCGGGAGTCATGACATATGGTATCTTCATATCAGCACCTCCATTGTTTCGATACATTATATAATACATTTAATTTTTATTATTATAACTCCTTAATTTCATTTTTTCTACATCGAACTTACATAGAATTGCTAATTAAACTTTCTTTCACTGCTCTGTGAGTTTTCTAATCTTTCCATTATTCCCCTCTTAACTAATCTTGAATATTTGTATTTCAACGCATTAACAAAAACAGTATAACTGCATAAAACAATCAGGTTAATAAAAATAAACCTGCGAAATAATGACACAGGTTTATTCATTTACTGCATCTTTTCAAGATAAACCTCATGATCACAGTCCTTGCCGTTCAAAATAAAATCTATGAGTTTCGATGCTTCTTCTTTGGTCAATAAATCTATATCCCTTTTTAACAAATACTTATGTTTCCTTATAAGGTATGACAAAAATGCCCTTTGTTTTGGAGTTATCTTCCTGTTGTAGTCTCTGTATTCAATATTATTAAACACCTTAACGATATCCGGAAGGTTATAGACATCTTCAAAATTATGGAGGAGTATTTTTTCCTTAATGGTACTGTCTCCTGTTCTAAGATATTGATAGTATAGATTTATGCTTTCCCCTCCATCTATCGTATCATTCCTTCTGATATTAAGGTATTTTTCAACACTTTTAAGGCTGCAGCTTGTAAGTCCTAAAATTTGCTTATTGGGCCTTATATGGCAAATTAAGTCAAGATGTTCATGCATTATGGAATATCCGATTGAATACTTTTCAATTCTTTTATTCACAAATGGTACGTCGAAATTCTTACCATTATACGTAACAACCATGTCAAATCTTTCTAATACCTTTATGAAATCCTTTAATATCAATTCCTCTTCATCTAGTCTATCTGCAAAAAACTGTTCAACTATATATTTGTTATTCTCTACATAGGATGCACCCAAAAGTATGATTTTTGAAAATTCAGGATTTAACCCCGTTGTTTCAATATCAAAATAGATAATTTTCCTGTTTTCTATGTGAGGTTTCAGATTATCGGGAATACATATTTTTTTATCATAGACTTTCTTTATATGATCCAAAACAATACCTCCTGCCTTTTTTGCTAATTATATTATACAGCAAAAAAAAGAGGAGGTAAAAACAGTAGTAAAATTTTATAAAAAATTAAGGCTTATAATAAGCCTTAATTTTTTAGTCCTTCTTTGCAAATAACTTTAAAAGGTATAGAAACAGATTTATAAAATCAAGATAGAGCTGTAGAGCCCCTATGATAGAGTATTTTCCAGCAGCCTCCCCATCAAAGTAATATACATTATAATGTACACTCTTGATTTTCTGCATATCATAGGCTGTAAGGGCGCTGAATAAAAGAACTCCAACAAGGGATATCATATAGTCTAAACCTGCACTTCCTACAAATATATTAATAACGCTTGCTGCGATTATTCCTATGAGCATAAGCATAAGGAAATGTCCAAAGGCTGACAGGTCCTTTTTAATTGATATCCCTATAAAACCTGCTCCAAGAAACATCACAGCAGCCGTGATGAAGGCTGAATAAATGTTTGGCAGATCATATGCAAGGAAAATAACGCTTAGTGTTAAGCCGTTTAGCACAGCATAAACATAAAAGCCAAGCCTTGCGCCTGAAAGGCTCATTTTGTCTATTCTGTTGGTTAGATATATAACAAGCCCGATTTCCATAAGGGCAAGAACAAACATGAGTGGTGAACCTGCTATACCTATAGCCAAATAATAGTTTGATGCAGTCAGATATGCAGTTAAAAATGTTATAAGAAGCCCTACTCCCATGTGAGTCATGACCTTTGATATGAAATCGGTCCTGCTTCTTTCATATACCCTCTCCATAAATCCTACCTCCTTACAATTTTTACTTAATTATAGTACTGTTTTTAAGGATTTTCAACCCTACTTCCCCTTTACATATGCCTTTACTATTTCCCCAAAGTAAAGAACATGATAATCCCCTTTCGAGTAGCATTTATCCTTGATACTTTGTTCAAGAGCACTTTCATCCATTGGCTGCTTGTAAACTATTTTGCATTCTATATGTAGGTCACAATCCTCTATAACAGGTGAATTAACGTTTTCACCTTCCTTAAGCGAAAGACCGCACTCCTTAAATTTATCGATATCCCTTCCTGATTTTGTACCGCATATTCCAAGCTCCTTCTTAAGCTGTCCGCTAAGTGGAAAACTTACGGTGTAATCAAGGGCCTTATCAATCAAATCATAAGTATATCTTGAATACCTTACCATAGATATAAATACCGGTCTGTTCCACATATACCCGAGTGCTCCCCATGCTATTGTCATGGTATTTACCCTGTCACCCTCTTTAACCGTTAAAAATGCCCCCTTTTGAAGCTGTTCTAAAAGTTCCTTTGAAAGTTCAGTGAAATTTATTTCCTTATACATAACCCACCTCCAAAAGTATCATTATATTAATTATACTACATAAATTAAACTTAATAATTCACCATGCTAAAAATTAACAAAATATTATTTATCTTTATCATATGTACTGCATCAAATATTTATTAACTTAACTCGTTGTGCTACTCTGAAAAGTCCATTGGAATAAAGGTAGATAATATCTATAGACCGACGCTGCGATAAAAAATATATTTCATTCACCAGTGCGCTTGGCAAAGAAGTTCTAAGGCTTGGAATTTAAAAAACCAAACCCCTTTGAAGCCTGCTTTATACCTAAAACAAAGGGCTACCTCACGATAGCCCTTTATAACATATTTAATATTTCACCTGCAAGTCTGTATCCTCTTTCAAACATGTCCTTGCAGTATTTCCTTTCAAACATTAAAGTCTCCCCTGGCTCAACATGCCTGTCAGGCTCAATAACTATGATATCATCCTTTGAATAGTAATCATATATGTATTCAGGAACCTCATATCCATCTTTAAGTGCTATTATGACTATTTTGTTTACTCTGTCATCTATAAAGGGTGAAACCAAATTATTGTTTAAAATACCTCCATCTAGTCTATAGCCGTCATATACGCCATTTTCAACATCCTCTTTAAAATATTGAAACACCCTCTGGCTATCAAACTTCATAGTCACAGCTTCTTTCCCATAATTTTCTCCTTCAGGAACCCTTAAGGGAAGGAGGGAACTGTATCCAACAAACCTTAAAGCATCTTCCTTATCCATGTTTTTAATATCGACTACTTTCTCAGTCAACCTGCGGCCATTCACTTCAACATAGTTTATATACACGCTTTTCAGATAATCGTTATGTCCATTAAGTCTTGAAAGTTCCTCAAGCAATTTAGAATTATCTATTACTTTATCTATCTTCCCTTGATATCTCGTACTATCCATGTTAAGCCATATATATTCCATTTCTTTAGTCGAATCTTTAAGTATAAAATATGCATTAACAGCTCCTATTGACGTACCTGTCAAAATATAAGGTTTAACTCCATTTTCCAAGAGCCTTTTCAATGCTCCACCCTGAAATGCCCCTTTAGCTCCTCCACCGGGAAGGCATATTCCAAGCCTCACATTACCTCACCTCGTCAGTATAACTAAATTGAAAATTTCCTTATTTAATTATACCCCATCACAGTATTAAATGGAAGAAAAATTAGTCTATTGTATTAATTCAGCCTTTTCAATCGCTTCAATAGAAAATATATTATTAACTTCTATATATAATGTACATTTTATTGCCCCCAAGTGTAATGATTTATAGAAACTCTATTATTAAATAATCGTCATAAAAATCAAAACCCAATGCTTTATACGCTCTCACTGCCGGAGTATTGTTTTTCCTTACCATGAGAGTAGGTACCTTCCCCCTTGCAACTATTCTTCTGCACAGTTCTGAAACGATTGCCTTGCAGTAGCCCTTACTCCTTTCCTCCTCAAGGGTAAATACTCCACCTATCTGGTTTATTTTAGATGTATAGGCCTGAATATTTGCCTGCGCAACTATCCTTCCATTTTTTATTAAAAATATAAAATCTTCCTCCTTTCCTCTTTGCGTCAACTGCTTAATTGCCATTTCCCTGTCCATTTCTCTTCCGAAGCCATTTTTGTTAGCAGTTATTATAAACTCCACTACCTTGTCTATATCGTAGTCTAAAGCGTCTTTAAAAACAGCCCCCTCGACGTAAAAGGGCTTGAATCTTTTATTTATAAAATAACTGTCATCTGAACAGGTATGAATTATCTTATAATCTTTTATTCTTTCATATAATGGTTTTACAATCCTCTCCATACCTAGAAGAGTCTCAAATCTCCTTTCCTTCATTATCTTTGAGAAGGCATCCACTGCACCCTCCGATTCATAGTGGGGTATACAGCTTCCAAGATTATAAAAGGGAAGTACTCCCTTCAACTTTCCATCTTCAAAATAACCATAATAGTCTCCGCATCTTCTCTTTTCATTATCATTTTCCAGGCCAAATTCAGTTACATTTCCAATCAAAAAAGTAGTTTCAATGTGATTTCTCTCCAGATATTCCATAACCTTTTCCCTATCATCATCATTTAAAATCCTCATCATAATAATCCCCCCAAAATATAAACAACCCCACGAAGCCACTTATAAGTGACTCCGCAGGGTTTTCTGCGTGTAGGTTTTCCCCTGTGCCGCTCGGTTTACCTTAGGCACACTCACTTTGTAAATATATATTACCATATGCTAGATAATATGTCAATATATGTTCAAAGAACTATAATCCCAAAGTTTTTCTAACACGAATGTGTTATTATATTTACTTTCAAATCAAAACATTGTAAATTGAAATAAGGGAGGTTTGGAAATGAACAGAAAATTATTAGGAATTTTATTAGCTCTAGCCATTTTCGCATCTTCATTAGCTGGTTTTTCAAAGAATATTTTTAGGCAGTATAACGAATCTATCCAAAAGACAGCTTCAGCCCAGAAGATGAATCAATCCATTGATTTCGAACTTAAAATGGACTCATCTGGTCTTAACCTGCCCTCCGACGAGCAGCAAATACTTAAGCTTTATGGAAGCTCAATCAAAGGTTCAATAACAAGCAAATACGATGCTGACAAAAAATTAGGTTCCTTTGAAGGGAATGTAGGACTAAGCGAAATAATCTTTAATTTTAAAGGCTTCTTTAAGGAGGACAAGCTAATTTTACAATTACCGGTGCTTCCAAAATATTTAGTAATCGATATAAAAGAACTCAATAAGGAAAAGGAAGGGAATGCATTAAAGGTCCAAAATGATTTTCAAAGGAAACTTTTAAACCAATGGAACAGCGTAGTAACTAAAGATAAAATTAAAAAAACTGGAGATAAAAAACTTTCCATTGGTGGTGAGAACGTTGACACAACAGAGTTTGAACTCAATCTAACAGATGGAGATGTTAAAAAGCTCATAACAGGATTATTAGATGCCATGTTAAAGGATGAAAAGTTTAAGAAGATGATCGTTGAATCAATTAAGGAGGAAAATCCTCAAGGAAATGTTTCTGATGCTGATATTCAAAAAGAAATAGACAATACCGTTAGTGAGTTTGAATCAGTGCTTAAGGATGTTGTCATTGAAAATGCAAAGTACACTGGGAATATTGACAAAAATTCGTACCTTGTTCAGGAAAATTATGAGTTTATATTAAGTGCTAATGTCCCTGATGCAGGGAAATTAAAGGAATCTATAAAATTTACTGTAAAAAGATGGAGTATTGGAAAGGATGTTACAGTGGAATTACCCAAGCTTACAAAGGAAAACAGCATGAGTCTTCAGGAACTTATAGAAAACTCCGATTCAGTTTTGGGAGATTATCAAAATCAATAGTTTTTTTAAAGCTTACAGACCTATGTCTTATAGGAATGTAAGCTTTTTTATCAATAACTGCAGGTTTTTACCTTCAACATGGCAATACTAATTTTAAAGCGATTTTACTTTTTGCAGTATAAAATATATGTTAAAATCCACTTATATGAAATAACTTTCCTCAGGAGTGATAATATGTTAACATCATGGATTATTAAAACCTTTATACCTAAAAATATAAACAATAAAAGAAGGGCCTATGGTTATCTTGGAGGTATCGTAGGTATTACTGTTAATATACTTTTATTCATATCAAAGCTTCTCACAGGCATAATTTTAAACAGTATTGCCATAACGGCAGATGCCTTTAACAATCTATCTGACGTTGGTTCATCTGTAATAACGATAATAGGTTTTAAAATTGCAGATAAACCTGCTGATAAGGACCATCCCTTTGGACATGGCAGGGGGGAATATATTGCAGGGCTTATAATTTCCTTCATGGTGCTTCTGGTTGGCTTTCAGTTTATAAAAAGCTCCTACGGCAGGATTGTAAATCCCGTTAGACTATCATTTGATTTGGTCTCCTTTCTCATTCTATTACTTTCAATCATAGCCAAAGCATGGCTTGGAACCTTTAACAGGCGCCTTGCAAAGGAAATTTCCTCAGGAGCACTTAATGCTTCCTCCTTTGACAGCTTTAGCGATGTCATTGTAACCTCAACCGTTGCTTCTTCCCTTTTGATTTCAAGGTTTACCACCTTCCCTGTAGATGGTTACATTGGACTTGTTGTATCAGCATTTATATTATACGCAGGATACAATCTTGTTAAGGAAACCATAAGCCCACTTCTTGGAGAAGCTCCCGATCCTGAGCTTATAAATGCGATACTGGACTCATTCAAAGAGTATAAAGAAATAATCGGAACGCATGAGCTAATTGTTCACAGTTATGGAACCGGAAAGTATATCGCAACTATTCATGCTGAAATACCCTCAAGCATTCCTGTTCTTGAAGCCCATGAGATAATAGATAAGGCAGAAAACAAGATATCTAAAAAACTCGGAATACTTCTTATCATACATATGGATCCTGTTAATACCGATGATGGTGAAATTGAAAAAACCCGCAGCGAAATTGAAGAAATACTTAAGGAATTTCCTGAAGTAATATCCTTTCATGATTTTAGATTTGTTGGCCAAAACAACTACAAAAACATACTCTTTGACATTGTAGTTTCTAACAAAATAAGACCTGAAATGGAAAAGGATTATGTTAATTCAATTAAAAGAAGAATAAAGGAAAAATATCCTGATTACAATGCCATAATAGGACTTGACAGAGATTATCTGCAAATTTAAATATTCTGCAAACCATTAGCAAAACCAAAATATGAATTTGAAAATTTAAACTGAGTTTGGTAAAATATAACGAAGTGATTATTCCATGAATTTCAGGGAGGTTTTTATATGTCAGTTGTTGATATATTGATGGAGAGGGGCTTCATTGAGCAATTTACACATGAAGAGGAAATTAAAGAACTCCTAGAAAAGGAAAAGGTAACCTTTTATATAGGCTTTGACCCTACTGCAGACAGCCTTCACGTAGGCCACTTCGTTACACTTATGGCTATGGCCCACATGCAGAGGGCAGGACACAGGCCAATTGCCCTTATAGGCGGAGGAACTGCTATGATTGGCGACCCGAGTGGCAAAACTGATATGAGAAAAATGCTTACAAGGGAAGAAATTGAACACAACGCCAGGTCCTTTAAAAAACAAATGGAAAAACTTATAGACTTTTCAGATGGAAAGGCTATCATGGTCAATAACGCAGACTGGCTGTTAAACCTTAATTACGTGGATTTTTTAAGGGATATTGGAGTACATTTTTCAGTAAACAGAATGCTCACAGCTGAGTGCTTTAAACTAAGGCTCGAAAGGGGATTGTCATTTCTTGAGTTTAATTATATGCTCATGCAGGGATACGATTTCCTTGAACTTAACAGGAGATATGGCTGTGTCCTTCAGATTGGAGGAAATGATCAGTGGTCGAATATACTTGCAGGAGCTGACCTCATAAGAAGAAAGGAAGGCAAACCTGCATATGGCTTAACCCTTACCCTTCTTACAACCAGCGAAGGAAAGAAGATGGGCAAAACGGAAAAGGGTGCCGTATGGCTTGATCCCGAAAAGACATCTCCCTATGACTTCTATCAATACTGGAGAAACGTTGATGATTCGGATGTTGAAAGATGCCTTGCCCTTCTAACCTTCCTCCCAATGGATGAGGTAAGAAGGCTTGGAGCTCTTAAGGATAAGGAGATAAACGAGGCTAAAAAGGTTCTTGCATACGAAGTAACAAAACTCGTACATGGAGAAACTGAAGCAAAGAAAGCTGCTGAAGCCGCCGAAGCTCTTTTTGGAGGCGGAGGAAATTTAGAAAACGTTCCAACCTCATCAATTCCTTCAGGCCTTTTAGGTTCAAAAATACTTGATGTTTTAATTGAAGCAAATGTCATACCTTCAAAGAGCGAAGGAAGAAGGCTTATACAGCAGGGCGGGCTTTATATAAATAACGAGAAGATAACCGACATAGATACTGAAGTTACGGAAAGCTTCTTTAAAGAAGGTATGATGCTTGTTAGAAAGGGCAAGAAAAACTATCATAAGATAATAATCGAATAAAAAAAACCTGCCAGATAATCATTATCTGGCAGGTTTTTTATTCTCTATCCGTCTATTTACCCTCAAAGTATTTAATTAAATTATGCTCTATTACAGCATCAGAATATTTTAAATACGTGTATACCAGTTCAAAATCCTTTATATAGTCATTCTTGTTTAGTTCTTTTCCAGTATTTATATCGTATACTTTATCGGTGCTTTTTAAATATACAACGTTGTCATGTATCCAGTTTCCCTCCCTCACCATTGAAAAGCCGCTGTTTGAATTTAACAGATCACGCCCTAGGGCATATTTTGCGTCTACCCCAAACAGGTTTGCAAGGGTTGGATACAGGTCCATTTGTCCTGCAATCATTGAATTATGCCCCTTGAACTCCTCTCCTGGAAAATGCATCATCATAACCACCTTCTGAGCATTAAACCATTCCAGTGGGGTTAAATCCTCTTTATTATATAACAGCTTTGCGAGTTGATCGCGCTTTTCAAAGGGAATTGCAGAGTGGTCGCCATAGAACACCACTACTGAGTTGTTCCACAGCCCTGACGCCTTAAGTGCATCAACAAATTCTCCAATTGCTTCATCCGTATATTTAACAGCCTTTAAATAATCCCCCATTGTTGTTCCTTCAAATTCTCCTACATTTAATATATCCTTGATTTTATTATTTTCATCCTTATATGGGAAATGGCTGGACAGGGTTATCATAAAGGTATAAAAGGGCTGCTTATATTCCTTAATCTTTTCAACGGACTGCCTGAAGAAAGATTTATCGCTAAGCCCAAGGCCCTGAATATCATCCTTTACATAGTTGTTTTCATTTACAAAACTATCAAATCCAAGGCTTTTGTACATATTAGCCCTATTCCAGAAACCGGGCCTGTTAGCATGCATTACTGATGTATAATATCCCTGATTCTTAAGTTCTGATATCAACGAATCATATGTGTTGCCGGCATACTGATAATATACGGAACCTTCCCTGGCAGGAAGAAGGGATACATTGGATAAAAACTCTGCATCGGAAGTTCCTCCCCAGGCTGTCTGATAAAAATAATTATCAAATACCAGACTTTCTTTGGAAAGCTTATTAAGGTTTGGGGTTATTTCCTGTCCATTTATACTTCTATTAAGTACAAATCCCTGAAAGGCCTCAAGCTGAACCACAATCAGATTTTTACCCTTCATCATACCACTGTAATTTTTAGCTGTTACACTATTTCTATTATTAAACCATTCTTTAATCATCCGCTTATCACTATCTGACAGCTTTTCTGCATTTAATACTCTATCCGTAATATACCTGTAAAAATCATATATATGGAAATTAATGCCCCCTATTTTACTTACAACATATTTTTTGTCATACATGGTCTTCAAAATATCAGGCTGGTCCCTATTCAGTGCTTTAACGCTGCTGTATGACAACGTATACCCTGCAGCTATGAAGATCATCATCATAGCAAATCTTTTTTTCCACCCGGAAGTTTTTATCACACCAATCCTGTTTCTTAAGATAAAATACAGAGGAATAAAGATAATGATATCAATAATATATTTTAAATCTTCCAAATGTAAAAGGGCCTTTACACTATCCTTAACTTCTCCGGTAATTTTAGCCTGGTAAATTAATGCAACCGATGTAACGTCCATGAAATATCGGTTATAAACCACATCTATTAATACCAGCAGGCTTATTAATATATCCAGAATTATAAACGCCTTATACCTTGATTTACCATTAAAAAGTAAAAGTAAAGCACCTGCCACAAATACCGAACCCATAATCCCCTCAACGAGCGTTTTATCGGCGTTCTGCATTAGGTTTAACGAGTAATTTAGACTTATAACCTTTAAAAATATTATTGCCATAAATAGCAATACATCAAATTCCATTAAAAAGGCTTTAATTTTCCTATACATACTAAACACTTCCTTAGAATCTTTATTTCATATGGTAGTATATTACTGTCAGATAGAACAGTCAAACCTACTAAATTATGTTTTATAAAAGGTTAAAAGTTTATTCACATAATGATAACAAATAGTGAACCTTCTCTGGAATTTCAGATGTTCTTTACAAAGAAAAAATCATTTGATAGCTTTAATATAGGAGGTGTTGATATGGAAAAATATCTTGATTATATGGTTGAACAAATTATTAACCTTGCGAACATTCCAAGCCCTACCGGTTTTACACATGAGGCTGTAAAATACATTAAGTGTATTTTAGACGAACTAAACGCCAATTACCGCGTCACAAACAAAGGCGCTGTTATAGTTTCCTTTGAAGGCAAAAACAACGATAAAGAAAGAACTATTTCAGCACACATTGACACCCTTGGTGCAATGGTTAAAGGCATAAAAAGTAATGGCAGAATATACTTCACCCAAATAGGAGGTTACATGCTTAACTCTGTTGAGGGTGAAAACTGTACTATTGAAACCATTGATGGAAAAAGATACACAGGCACAATACTTACCATTAAGCCATCAGTGCATATTCACAGCGACGCAAAGGAAATCGACAGAAAGATTGAAAATATGGAAATAGTTCTTGATGAAAAAGTAAGTTCAAAAGAAGATGTTGAAAAGCTTGGAATTGGCGTTGGTGATTTTATCTTCTTTGATACAAGAACTTTGGTTACCAAAAGTGGATTTATCAAATCAAGGCATCTTGATGATAAAGCAAGCGCTGGAATTCTCCTTGGCATTATTAAATATATGGTTGAAAATAACGTAACTCCTGAGTATAAAACTAACTTTTTCTTCAGTACCTATGAAGAAGTTGGCCATGGGGCCTCGGCTTCAATTCCTGAAAACACCTTTGAGTTTCTGGCAGTGGATATGGGAGCACCAGGAGAAGGCCAGAATTCAACTGAATTTGATGTATGTATTTGTGCAAAGGATTCTTCAGGTCCCTATGACTATGAATTTAGGAAAAGGCTTGTAAACATATGCAGAGAAAAAAACATAGGTTTTAGAGTAGATATTTATCCAAATTATGGCTCAGATTCCAGTTCAGCCCTTCGTGCAGGATATGATGTTAAAACAGGACTTATTGGCCCCGGAGTATTTGCTTCTCACGGATATGAAAGAACCCATAGGGATGGAGTTTTAAACACAGCAAAGCTTATTATGGAATACATAAACTCAATATCGGAGTAATAAAAAAAAAGGGCCTTTGTCCCTTTTTTTATATCTTTTTTAAGTATTTGCTTAAATCGCTTTTAAGAAACACGTAGAATGAAGGCAATGCAAATAGAAGCATCCCTGCTGTCTCTAGAGGTTCTTCTGCCGATGGAAAGAATTTAACAAGTCCCTCTCCAAACATCTCCGCACCAACAAAAATAAGTACTATACCAAATACTTTAAATACGATCTTTAGATTCAACTTAACTGCAGTTTTAAATATTACAACTGCTGTAGCTATTGCAATTACAATTCCAGACATGCTTCCAAGCGCAACAGAAGTTGACTTCGCTCCTATATTTGACATTGTAAATATCGCTAACTCCAATCCCTCTCTAAAAACTGAAATGAACGAAAGTGTCATCAAGCCTGCTGAATTTGTACTTTTGCTTACTTTTTCTTTTATACTTTGCGATATATTCCTGCTTTGATTACCTATCCATACTACAAAATATGCAATAAGCCCTGACGCGGTAAGCATCATTATACCTTCGAATACCTCCTCTGATGCTTCCTCAAGTTCTTTTGCTTCTTTAAAACCTATAACTCCTCCAATAATGTTTATTAATGCCCCAAGGACTGCTCCAATGTATACAAACCTTGACAGCTCCTTTCTGTTTATTTGAATTAGATATGCAAGTATTATACCTATTACAAGGGCGGCTTCAAGTCCCTCCCTGTATGATAACAAAAAACTGGATAACATAATTAAACTTCTCCTTTTGATAATGATTTTCAATATTATTATAGTTATTTAATTTAATTCAGTCAATTACAATATTCAATTTTTATGCCGTTCAACTTAAAGCTTTTATTTGCAATATAAGAGAAGTGTCATCATAATAAAAATTATATGGTTTTTCAGTTTTATTATGGTAAAATATTTAATGATAATAGTTAGGAGGGGGATTAATATGCAATACAGAAAGTTTGGTAAAACTGGTATTGCTGTATCTGCTCTCGGTTTTGGATGCATGAGATTTCCTGTAATCGACGGCGATAACAGCAAAATTAACGAAGATGAAGCTATTAAAATGGTAAGATATGCAATTGATAATGGAGTAAACTATATAGACACAGCTTATCCCTACCACGGCAAGAACAGCGAGTTAGTTGTTGGAAGAGCCCTGAGGGATGGATACAGAGAGAAGGTTTACCTTGCTACCAAGTCACCCGTTTGGCTTGTTAAAACCTACGATGATTTTAACCAATACCTCAATGAACAGTTGGAAAAGCTTCAAACTGATCACATTGACTTCTATCTCCTTCACGCCCTTGATAAGGAGAGATGGGGGAAACTAAAGGAGCTTAACTTTGAAAAGTTCCTTGATGAAGCTATTAAAGATGGAAGAATAAGATACGCTGGTTTCTCATTCCATGATGAACTTCCGATATTTAAAGAGATAGTTGATGCGTATGACTGGACTTTCTGTCAGATACAATATAACTTCATGGATCAAAATTACCAGGCAGGCAAAGAAGGTTTGAAATATGCGGCGGATAAGGGCCTTGCAGTAGTGATTATGGAGCCACTTAGAGGGGGTAAACTTGTTGTAAATCCACCTGACGTTATAAAGAAGCTCTGGAATAGTGCTGATGTTAAAAGAACTCCAGCTCAGTGGGCATTAAAATGGCTCTGGAACCAGCCTGAAATATCGGTGGTTTTAAGTGGCATGAGTACAATGGAGCAAGTTATCGAAAATGTCAATACCGCATCGGCTGAGGATTCAGTTCCCAATGCCTTCACTGAAAAGGAGCTGGCACTTGTGGAGCAGGTTAGAGAAAAATATCTGTCACTTACAAAGGTGAACTGCACTGGATGTGCATACTGCATGCCCTGTCCCTTCGGAGTTGACATTCCAAGAAACTTTACCCTCTATAACAATGCTTATATGTACAATGACTTTGAAGGTTCGATTTCAAGATATTCAGCCCTTGAAGAAAAGGCATCTAAATGCAAGGAATGCGGAAAATGTGAAACTGTATGCCCGCAGTCCCTTGCAATAAGAGCATATCTCAAGGATGTACACGCTGCCCTTGCAAGATAAAAAAAGCCGTTATGATACTTTGCATCATAACGGCTTTTACTCTTTAATTAGTCCTATAAAATGATAGAGTATCTTTGCAGTAAGCCCCCATATTATATAATCATCATACTTATAAAAATAAATTTTACTTCTGCCCGGGAGAAGCCTGTATGTAACCTTTTTTTCGAAATCCAAGTAGGGGAACTCCTCCTCTATTTCACTAATAAGCTTTATTCCTCTGGCCTCTGGTTCATTTTCCAAAAAAAATTTTAAAGGAACACAAAAAACATGATCAACCTCATCCCTTGATGGATTTATTTTATTAATATCCTTTATATATCCTACATAGGGATATATAATCTTATTATGCTGCGTTATAAGTATATCGGTCCTTCCGATAACTTCTATGTCCTCATTTTTTATTCCAAGCTCTTCAGATGTCTCCCTTATTGCCGCATTTAAGCTGCCTTCACCTTCCTCTATTTTGCCTCCTGGAAAGGATATTTCCCCAGGCTGGTTTCTAAGGTGTCTTGCCCTAACCTGGAACAGAACGTGATTCTCCTCACCCACATTCACTATTGGAATCGTTACTGAATATCTTGTATATTCAGTATTCTCTCCTAGTATTCCTATTCTCTCTCTGGCGAGTCTCTTTTTAATTATATTTATATCCATAACATCACCTTACACTTTCCATATCCAGAGTGAATACATATATATTCTAACATAATAAAAAATAATTTGAAAATATCCACTCTGTTATTGAATACGGAAATAAATAATGTTATAATATCTTTGTAAGATATGAGATTTAACATGATAAGACATATACTCCTTGATATGGGAGGTATTGAGTCTTTGAGTCGTTAAATCCCAACCCATATTTTAGGAGGTATGTAAAATGTCAGACAAGACTTTAGTATGCAAAGATTGCGGTAAGGAATTCATCTTTACTGAAGGAGAACAACAATTCTACAGGGAAAAAGGATTCGAAAACGAACCAAAGAGATGCCCTGAATGCAGAAAGGCTAGAAAAGCTCAAAGAAGACAAAGCGAAGGATTCAGAAGATAATAAGAAAATTATAGGAGAGTTTTAAACTCTCCTTTTTATTTATTCCCTCTCAAATATAATCTTATAATCCTTGTTAATATCCCTAACCTTTACTTTTTTACTATCCTTAGGATAAGTTATAACCTGAGTTACTATTTCATTTGGCCCCGGTATCTTTGCCATGTATTTTACCACAATTGTATCTCTAATTTCCTCTGCGGATAATATCTTTAAAATATATCCACCTGTTGGCTTTCTTCCCCAATCCAGAGTTATAATAATCTCTCCATCTGATTTTGAGGCAGATGCTTTAATCCCTTCTGGAAGGATCAATATTTTTCCTGAGCTTAACTCCCATTGTGCCTTATCTTTAAAACTATCCTTAATTCTCATTTTAAGTACTCCCATCATATCCTGGCTTATTATACCAGTTACATATTGATCGTCTTTCAGATCCTTATAATCCTTCATTTTTGCTAACTCCTTAATAATTTCTTCCCATATATTATATTCCTTCTGCATCTTAAACTTATATGCTTTGTTTATAAGCTCCCTTGCTTCCTCAACCTTAATATTTTCATCTGGATTTATTCTTCTATTAACTGGAGTTATGATCCCGGCATCCACAGCGTTAATAAGTGACATTACATAGTATTCGTCATCTTTTACGTCATCAAAATATTCATGAGCCCTTGGCTCAACGATATATTTTATCTGTATGTCAGCAGCTTTCATTAAGTCGTATATAAACTTTGCTCTTGTGGTATATTCATCGTTTTCTCCTTTTACGGCTGTACTGCCGCATGATGTTAAGATCAGGAGGCATGAAAGTACGATCAATATTTTTTTCATTACATACACCTCCAACTATTATTCATACTTTTAGACTTCATTTGTGGACATATGTTCCGTTTTGAATTATAAAATCCAATTTTGCCATATCATAGGCTTTAAATATGTTTAAAGCCCTGTCAACGTCATGATAAACTTTCCAGTATCCACTTAACAAATAATTTCTTCCTGAATTCTTTATAAATTCTTCTACATCCCTTACTGGAATTCCAAGAAGTACACCGATTTCATGTGGAAACTCCTCATCAAACCTTCTTCTAAGTATCATAATACATTCATCAAGACTCATATTTTTCCTGTAACCATAGTTCTTTAAAAATTCCATGTTCTTTTCATCATAAATTGTACTTTCTAAAATTTTATTATTATAAAACAGAACCAATTCTCTATCATTATTTATATTTATAGTTACAAACTCGATCATATTATTTTTATAGAAATCTGATTTATATCTTTTCCATAATCCATACATATCCTTAAAATTTTTACTAAAATTCAAAACCGATGCAGGTTTTATCCCTTTTTCAACTGGAGCAAGGGCATAATTTACTGCATAAAAAAGATAGTCCTTATCTTTCATGCTCCTTATAATTTCTGCATATCTAATGCCAATTCTACTTTCCAAATCAACCATCCTCTCCATCTTTTGAGTAGTTTTTTTATTTTATGCAGTTTAATAAATTTTATCTATAATATGTTCAATAAAAAAATGCATAATACCTGGGAAGATAAAATATTTTATCTCCCCAGGTATTATGCATAAGATGATGTCACTCTCATACATGCTCGAAACAAGAGACAGGCATGGAATCCTGTCCCTAACAAATTGAAAGACAAAATTGCATAAAAGTATATACTACTCTCTAAACATCTCCTTTAGCGTATGCCATGCAAGTACCGCACACTTAACCCTTGCAGGCATATTTGATATATTTTGAAGAACTATGGCGTCCTCAAGCTTTTCAAGCTCCTCTTCATCCGTTATTTCCTTCTTTATCATGCCTAAAAAGGTTTCAACAAGCTTCATTGCTTCATCCTTTGTTTTTCCCTTTATAAGATCGATCATCATGGAGGTTGATGCCTGGGATATTGCACACCCAGTTCCAGTGAAGGCAGCATCTTCAATAACCTCTCCCCTCAGCTTTATCTCAAGGGTTATTTCGTCACCACAGCTTGGATTGTGTCCTCTTTCCCTGTGGTCGGCGTGTTCAAGACGCCTTTTATTGTGTTGGCTCTGGCTGTGCTCCATTATAAGTTCTGTATATATGGAACTAAGATCCATATCCCAACCACCTCCTTACATTTTTTATATTATCGATAAATATATCTATCTCTTCCGTTGTATTATATAAATAAAAGCTTATTCTGGAAGTTGCAGGTGCTCCAAGAAACCTCATAAGTGGTTGCGCACAATGATGACCTGCACGTATGGCAATACCGTATGCATCAAGTATACTTGCAGTATCGTGGGGATGTACTCCATCTATGCTGAAGGAAATTACTCCCCCCTTATCTTCATCGGCGCTTTTAGGCCCATATATATGAATATAGGGAATTTCCTTCATTTTATCGATTGCATACTCTGTAAGCCTTCTTTCATGTTCGTGGATATTATGAAGTCCAATGTTGCATATATAATCAATTGCCGCACCAAGGCCAACCGCTCCCTCAACGTTTTGAGTACCTGCTTCGAATTTAAATGGAAACTTTGCAAAGGTTGTTTCCTGCTCGTAAACATATTCAATCATGTCTCCACCGGTAAGAAAGGGAGGCATTTTTTCAAGAAGCTCAGCTTTACCATAAAGTACACCAATTCCCATAGGCCCAAGCATTTTATGTCCCGAGAAAGCATAGAAATCCGCATCCATATCCGTGACATCTACTTTAATATGAGGTACACTCTGGGCTCCATCCACAATTACTATGGCTCCCATGCTGTGGGCGTACTCGATAATCTCTTTAACAGGATATATGACTCCGAGAACGTTTGACATATGCCCGATACTTACTACTTTGGTTTTTGAGGTAATTTTGTTCCTTATTTCCTCAGGAGTTATCCTTCCATTACTGTCAACATAGATATATTTAAGAACTGCCCCCTTTGCCTTCGCAACCTGCTGCCAGGGAACTATATTGCTGTGATGATTGGTAATAGAGAGAACTATCTCATCTCCAGGCTCAATATATTTCATACCGTATGTGTAGGACAAAAGATTCAAGGATTCTGTTGTATTTCTTGTAAATATTATCTCCTTTGAAGAAGCCGCATTTATAAATTTCCTTACCTTTTCTCTAACACCTTCATAGGCTTCAGTGGCTGCAACGCTTAAATAATGTGCCCCCCTGTGTGGATTGGCATTTAAGTTTTCATAATAATGCTTCATGGCATCTATAACAGCCACTGGTTTATGAGTTGTAGCTGCATTATCAAGATAAACAAGCCTTTTACCGTTTACCTGCAGTGAAAGTATAGGAAAATCCTTACGAATTTCATTCACATCTAAATTAAACATATACAAGCCTCCTGTGAATCTCTAAATTTATGGATTCTTTTATGTCCTCCACCGGTATGGAATCTATTATAGGTTTAAAGGATGCTTCAACGATAAGTTTTTTAGCTTCCTTTTCATTGAAGCCCCTGCTCATAAGATAAAATAGCTGATTTTCATCTATCTGTCCTGCGCTTGCCGCATGGTTTCCCTGAACATCATCCTCAGCGCAAAAAAGCACAGGTATGGCATCTGCCTTTACAGTGGGATCCAGAAGAAGCGCATATTCAGCTTCCTCTCCCTTTGCCTTTCTTGCCCCTTTTTTAAAATCCAAATTTCCCCTAAATACTTTTCTTGCTTTATCCTTAAGAGCTCCCCTTGTTTCGATATTGCTTATACTTCTCATTCCGATATGGTTCATGGTATACTGCATATCGATTCTGCTCTCGCCATCACCAAAGTATATTGATTTTAAACTGGATTCACTGGCTGTTTTTTCAAGGTTCGTTATAAAGCTTGTGGCACTTATGCCGCTTCCAATTTCCACAGAAATCCAGTTAACCTTTGCCTCACGGCCTATAAAGGCTACATTTGAATCAAAATGATATGCACTATTGCTCATCCTTTGCACCTTCACTATATTAACAACAGCTTTGTCCGCAGCATATACTTTTGTAACTCCATTGTGGAAAAAATTCATATACTCTTCATTTTCACTAAGGGATGAATAATCGATAACAACAGTTATTTCACTGTCCCTTTCAGCAACTATTATGTTATGATCTATAACTACGGAATTTTCATTATCGAGGCTGTAGCTTATGCGCACCGGCTCCTTTAATTTTGAAGCTGCTTTTATAACTACACCTGAATTATAAAAGGCTTCTCCCAGAGTTACAAATTTATCTGAAATCCCAAAACTTTTTTGCACATCTATATATTCTTTGAACTCATCCAGAGCGCTTACATCATTTATGTCTTTAACAAAGATACCTTCTCCATCTATATCATTTTTTAAAAATTCTTTTCTATATTCTTTAAAATCTGGAATTGAAAAGTTTTCTAGCTTTAACCTTTTCCATGACGGAACAGGCAACTTTTCAAATTCCTCAAATTTTCTTAGCCTATAAGCTTTAATCCATTCTTCTTTTTTACATAATAATCCGTTCAATAGTTCAATACTGTACAAGCTTCTCCCTCCTTTAGCCAATGGCCCCTTCAAGTTCAAGCTTAATTAGGTTATTCATTTCTACAGCATATTCAAGAGGCAGTTCCTTAGCTATAGGTTCAACAAAGCCTCTTACTATCATAGCCTTGGCCTCTTCTTCACTGATTCCCCTGCTCATGAGGTAAAAAATAGCTTCATCACTTATTCTTCCAATTTTCGCCTCATGGCCTATGTCTATATTATCATTGCCGAGCTCAATAATTGGCAAAGTATCTGATTTTGATTTGTTATCAAGCATTAGTGACTCACAGGATACAGTTGATTTACAGTGGTGTGCATTCGGGGCAACTCTTAAAAGCCCTCTATAAAAGGCATGCCCTCCATCCTTTGATATGGACTTTGAGTTTATAGTTGAGGTTGTATATGGCGCTGCATGCACAACCTTTGCTCCTGTATCCAGATATTGTCCCTTAGATGCAAATGTAATTCCGGTAAATTCAGCCCTTGCACCTTCTCCCTTCAGGATGCTCATTGGGTAAAGCATTGAAACCTTTGATCCAAAGGAGCCCGATACCCATTCTATTATTCCATTCCTTTCAACTACTGCTCTTTTTGTATTTAAGTTATATATGTTCCTTGACCAGTTTTCTATTGTACTATACCTTAGCCTTGCTCCCTCATTTACGAAGAGCTCAACACATCCTGCATGGAGGTTGTTTACTGAGTGCTTTGGAGCAGAGCATCCTTCGATAAAATGAAGCTTTGCCCCCTTTTCAAGTATTATAAGGGTATGCTCAAACTGTCCCGCGCCTGGAGCATTAAGCCTGAAATAGGATTGAAGAGGAATGTCTACCACAACTCCCTCCGGCACGTACACAAAGGAACCCCCTGACCAAACAGCCCCATGGAGTGCTGCAAATTTATGGTCAGTTGGTGGTACAAGCTTCATGAAGTGCTTTCTAACTATTTCCTCATACTCCCTTACTGCGGTTTCCATATCCGTATATACAACACCTTTTTTTATAAGATCCTCACGCATATTGTGATAAACTACCTCTGAGTCATACTGCGCACCTACACCTGCGAGGGATTCCTGCTCGGCCTTTGGTATTCCAAGAAGATCAAAGGTTTTTTTAATATCCTCAGGAACCTCATCCCAGCTGCTTTTCATATCAGTATCCGGACGTATATAAGTAACAATATTTTCAATATCGAGGTCTGAAAGATCGGCTCCCCATGTAGGTACAGGCTTGCTGTTGTATATCTCAAGGGATTTTAACCTGAACTCCGTCATCCACTCCGGTTCGTTTTTCTCCCTTGAAATAGCCTTTACTATTTCAGGTGTTAATCCCTTTTCAGTCTTAAAACTATAGCGCACTTCGTTTTTTATATCATATATTCCTCTATCTATGTCTTCAACATAGGTTTTCCCTTTTTCCATATCAACACCTCTACTCCCCAAGTTGATTCTTTAAAGCTTCATAGCCTGAAGATTCAATTTCTTTTGCAAGGTTCATATCTCCTGTTTTGACAATCCTTCCATCTATGAGTACATGTACAAAATCCGGCCTTAAGTAATCGAGCATCTTGTTATGATGAGTAATTACAAGAACAGATGTATCTGTATTTTCGATTATCTTCTTAACACCCTCTGCAACAATTCTTATTGCATCAACATCAAGTCCGGAGTCAGTTTCATCAAGTATTGCAAGCTTAGGCTCAAGAACCGCCATCTGAAGTATTTCATTTTTCTTCTTTTCTCCACCTGAAAATCCTTCGTTTAAGTATCTTGATAGGTACTCTTCCTTCATATCAAGCATTTTAATTTTTTCCTTTAAAAGCTTTTTAAAAGCCATTATGCTCATCTGTTTTCCGCTTACTGCCCCTTTTGCAGTACGAAGAAAGTTTTCAACTGTAACTCCAGGTATTTCTTCGGGGTACTGGAATGAAAGAAATATCCCCTTTTTAGCTCTCTCGTCAACCCTAAGATCATTAATTATTTCTCCTTCAAAAATTATATCTCCTTTTACAATGGTATATTTAGGATGGCCCATGAGCGTATTTGCAAGGGTCGATTTACCAGCACCGTTTGGGCCCATTATAACATGCACTTCTCCCTTTCCTATCTCAAGGTTTAAGCCCTTTAATATCTTTTTATCCTCAATCATAGTTTCAAGGTTTTCAATTTTAAGAAGCTTTTCTGACATTTCAATTCTCTCCTTCAATTATTATTCATTTATCAAACTGTTTAAGGGCAAAAATCAATTCCGAGTATTTTACTCTACTTTCTAATAATATCCTACTATTTTACTCTGAATTAGTCAATGGAGTTATTATAGATTTCTAAGCGGGTTATATTTGGGCAAAAATAAAAATCCGGTTTATCCGGATTTTTATTTAACACCTTCTTTATATCTGTAAAGTATTACTTCTATTCCATTTTCTTCATCATAAACTACCTTAGTTTCATCAGTCATCATTCCTACCAGTGAAAGTTCAGTATCAACATCTGAATCGCCTGCCAAAAACCAGTAATACTCCTCCATCTCCTCTCTCTTCCCATATCTTAACAATTTATCAAACCTCTTTACCTCCTCCCGTGACAGTTTTGCACCTCTGCTTTTAAAGCATATTCTGTAATATTCTGGGGTTTCCTTTACATCTATATTCATTTCAAAGGCACCTTTAGAAAAAAAATAATTCATAAGTTCATCAACTATTTTAGATATTTTAAGTTTATTATGCTTCATTTCGTCTCATCCTTTCTGAAAGCCTCTATTATCGGAACAAGAACTGCCGCTACTATTCCTCCAGCAAAACCATTATTGTAGAGGTTAAATCCTGCATGGAGATCAGATACATTCAAAACCACGGAGGAATGGAGAAAACCCGCTAAGATTCCAATTTTCCATCCAAACTCTCCTGCAAGAGGTGCAAGAGTTGTTCCAAACAGTGCCGCAAGCTGTATACTGGGATCGTTAATATTCCATATCTTTGTTATACTTCCCAGGTAAACTCCTATAAATATTGGTAACATATTTTTAGCATGTTTTCCAAAGGAACTAAACCCAGCTATGGTAAATATACCACCAATTGTAGGACCGTTTAAATCTCCCCCTATTATTATAATATAAAGCACTCCCAGTATGCCATTTACACCCATATTAACAAGTGTAACAGAAAACCCTTCCAGCAGAACAAAATCTGTTACAAGCCTTCCTGGATAGGAGTATATTCTTTTTAATTTCATTATTGAACCCTTGTCCAATATCAAGCCTATTGCCATCATTGAAGCAAACATTAAAAATAGAAATAGTGATAGAGTACGGTTGTTTCCTGATGACCAGATAATCCTGCTTTCAATTAAAAAGCCATAGGATTTGAATAATGAAACAATCACTGTACCTAGTATGCCTGCAGTAAACCCGATATTATACAGATTAAAGCCTTGATGCATTCTCATAAGATACGCAGACAATGGCGACAATATAAAACCTGCTCCTATGCCAATTACTATTCCAAGTGGCATACTTATTATTTTTGGTCCCTTCATACCAAAGATAATTTGGGTTACCATTGGGGCAAGGCAGGTCCCAAGAAGTCCGATGTATATATATTTGTTAATTTTATCCTTCTGATATACAGCATAGAGAACCACGCCGATTATTATAAACCAAACATTGAATATGTTTTTTCCAAAGAACGAAAATCCTGAAATCAGCCATACGGTGGATATGGCTGACCCTGTTATGTTTATATTAAGCCAATAGAGCACATATATCGAAATTAGTGTTAAAAGCCCTGAATTTACAAATGCTGCCCCAATACCTCCAACTCCAATATAATCTGTAATCAAAAAATCCGGTTCAACGATTATTCTGTACAAACCCTTTAAAATGTCCTCTATTGAACTCTGAAACAGTCCAAATATTAAAAGAACAATAGCATAAATTGTCATAACAAAATATCTGCCTGAGTTTGTTGTTCCAATCTCCGGATCTATAAACCCCACCCTAATTAATATGTTTTTTATAAAAATCCCCCTCCTAATATATAATGTAAATTATGCCAAGCTCAACGGTAATTAAAGTATGACAATTACTATATAAGAAATGATAAAAAAGACATGTTTTTATTAATACCATGAAAATATAAATAATTGTATTATTAGTATATATTATAAAAAAGTTTATCCACAACTATAATTTTGAATATTTTATCTAATTTTAATAAGAAGATAATTTAGTATATTATTGGAATAATTTTTATTTATAGCTATTGATTATTATTTTCATTTAGTTTATAATATAATCAAGATAAATAATCCAGCTGATAAAAAAGCTGGAATTATATAAAAGTATTATTGAAATTTAAAGTGAAAATTCGAGGAGGTTATATAATGAAACACGTATTACCGGAACTTAAATATTCAAATGATGCTTTAGAGCCATATATAGACAAATTGACTATGGAGATACACCACTCCAAACACCACGGTGCCTACGTAAACAATCTTAATGCAGCACTTGAAAACTACAGTGAACTTCAAGAAAAGAACATTGAAGAACTCCTTACAAATCTTAATCAAGTTCCAGAAGCAATTAAAGCGGCAGTTCGAAATAACGGAGGAGGACATTACAACCATTCTATATTCTGGGATATAATAGGGCCAAATGGGGGAGGCGAACCAAGAGGAAATCTAAAGAAAGCCATCGAAAGGGACTTTGGAAGCTTTGAAAAGTTTAAGGAAGAGTTTTCAAAGGCAGCAGCAGGACGCTTTGGAAGCGGCTGGGCATGGCTTGTTATAAACAAGGAAGGTAAGCTTCAGGTAGTTTCCACTCCAAATCAGGATAACCCAATATCTGAAGGTTTAAAACCGGTTATGGGGCTTGATGTATGGGAACATGCCTACTACCTCAAGTATCAAAACAGAAGGCCTGAATATATAAATGCATGGTGGAACGTGATAAACTGGAAAGCTGTAGAAGAAAGATATGAAAATCTAAAGTAAGCTTTATAGATAAAATAACACCTTCTGATCTTAATTAGAAGGTGTTATTTTCATTTCAAAAATTCTCGAAAAAATTATCAACATTTACAATCCATCTTCCCTTTTAACGGAATGCCATTTCCTGGGAAATAAATTCCAATATACTTTACCAAAAATCCATCGTCTATTAGTAAAACTCTCCTTCACCCTTTTCTTATAATTCTTTAGTCACCCTGCGTTGCTTTCCTCATTCAAGGACACATATAGGCATATTAGAAAGCTTTACTCCTATCTAAATTAACTTATTGTGCTAATTTTGCTTTACTACGCTTGTGCACAGAGGTTCTAAGGTTCGGAGCAGCTAACAAGATAAGTGAATTCGTGAAACTCGCTGTTTTCAAACACCACAAACTCTACTTTGGCTTCTCAGCTATCTACTCACCAAGAGCCTCCAGTTGGTCGCTAAATAGTTCACTTCATACGTTTTTATCTCCATACTTGCAAAATAACTAGCTCTGCATTACCGAGCCTTAGAACTTCTTTGCTAAGCGTACTGGTGAATGAAATATATTTTTTATCGCAGCGCCGGCCTGTAAATATTTTCTGTTTTTATTCCAATGAACTTTTCAAAGTAGTACAACAAGTTAATTTTACAAAATTCAGAAGGATTTTAAGTTATTTTGTAGAATTAATAAAAATGGCATACTATGGCTTCCATAATTTTTTTCTTTATTTTATGTCAAATTTTTAACTATATATATTCAAAGGAGTAAAACAGCTATGGCTTACAGAGATTTACAGGATTTTATAAGAGTACTCGAAGAAAAAAGGCTTTTAAAAAGGATCAAAGTTGAAGTTGACAGCAACCTTGAAATCACGGAGATAACGGACAGAATTTCAAAGGCCTATGGCCCTGCTCTTTTATTCGAAAATGTAAAGGATTCTCCATACCCTGTTCTAATAAATGCCTTTGGAACATATGAGCGCCTTAATTTAGCATTGGAAGTAAATGAAATCGATGACATTGCAAAGGATATTGAAAGCTTTATGGATGTATCCAGCTATCTCGGGCTTATAAATAAAATTAAATCCGTTCCGAAGCTTGCAAGGCTTGCAAGAATTTTTCCAAAAAAAGTAGATAAAGCTCCCTGTCAGGAGGTAGTCGAGGAACCGGACCTTACTAAGCTTCCTGTTTTAAAATGCTGGCCTGAAGATGGAGGAAGATTTATAACCCTTCCCCTTGTGATAACAAAGGATCCTGAAACTGGCCTTCAGAATATGGGAATGTACAGACTTCAGGTTTATGATGAAAAGACAACTGGAATGCATTGGCATCTTCACAAAGACGGAAGAGAAATATATGAAAAATATAAAAAGCTTGGTGGAAAGATGCCTGTTTCAGTTGCTTTGGGATGCGATCCCGCAACAATATATTCTGCAACAGCCCCCCTTCCCAAAGAAATTGATGAAATGATATTTTCAGGCTTTTTAAGAAAGTCTCCCCTTGAGATAGTAAAATGTAAAACTAACGACATTTATGTACCTGCTAACGCAGAGTTTATACTTGAAGGTTATGTAAATATAGATGAGCTTAAGGTAGAAGGTCCCTTCGGAGATCATACCGGTTATTATTCTCTGAAGGACCTATATCCAGTTTTCCATGTGACCTGTATAACAAGACGAAAAAATCCAGTATACCCTGCAACAGTAGTTGGAAAGCCTCCAATGGAGGACTGCTATCTTGGAAAGGCTACAGAGAGAATATTCCTTCCTCTTATAAAGCTCCAGCTTCCAGAAATTGTGGATATGAACTTCCCACTTGAAGGAGTTTTTCACAACTGTGTTATTGTATCGATTAAGAAGAGATATCCCGGACATGCTAAGAAAGTTATGCATGCCCTCTGGGGAATGGGACAGATGATGTACACCAAAATGATAATTATTGTGGACGAACATATAAATCCCCATGATTTATCAACGGTTGCATGGAAGGTTTTCAATAACATAGATGCTGCAAGGGACGTTGTAATCGTAGATGGCCCTCTTGATGCCCTTGATCACGCATCTCCACTTCCACATTATGGGCATAAGATGGGAATAGATGCAACAAAGAAGTGGCCGAGCGAAGGGCATACTCGTGAGTGGCCGGATGATATTGAAATGACCCCGGAAATTAGGGATCTTGTGTCAAGGAGGTGGAGGGAATATGGTTTTGAAGAAGCTTAAAACCTATGGAGAGCTTGTAATGTTCTCCCACACTTTATTCTCTCTTCCATTTGGTCTTATATCCATGTTCTGGGCAGCAGATAAAGGTCTGCCAGAACTTAGGGTGTTTTTCTGGATACTTGTTGCTCTTGCTGGTGCAAGAAATGGTGCAAACGCACTCAACAGGCTTGTAGATAAAAACATTGACGCTAAAAATCCAAGAACAGCTCAAAGGCATATGCCAAGGGGTGTAGTTAAAAACTATGAGGTTATTATAATCGTTTTTATTTGTTTTATACTTTTAACTCTTGCTGCCTATGAGCTTAATCCGCTTTGTCTAAAACTTCTACCTATTGCTTTAATACTATTTGGCATATATTCATATACAAAGAGGTTTACCTGGGCATGCCATGTTATACTTGGTATTGCCTGTGGTGGTGCCCCAGTTGGCGCCTGGATTGCAGTTAAAGGTAGCATAGGATGGCCTGCCCTTGTTCTAGGAGCAGTTGTAACCCTGTGGGTTGCAGGATTCGATATAATTTACGGCACTCAGGATGTGGATTTTGACAGAAGGGAAGGGCTTTACTCCATTCCTGCAGTATTTGGAGTCAAAAATGCCCTTATCATCTCAACCCTTTTTCATATATCTGCAGTTATCCTTTTAATTTATCTTGGCTTTTATATGAATATGGGATGGCTGTATGCCCTTGGGTTATGTATAATATCGGTTCTCCTTTTTATGGAGCACATCATGGTTAAACCTGATAACCTGAAAAACGTTAAAATAGCATCATACAGCATAAACCAGACAGTAAGCGTTGTACTTCTCATGTTTACTGCACTTGACATATTTATATTGAGGTGATTGACTTGGCTAGATACATAGTTGGGATTACGGGGGCAAGCGGGAGCATTTATGGAGTAAGGCTTATGGAAGAACTATTAAAAAGAAATCATGAGATACATCTTGTTTTAACCAATAACGGTGAAAAAGTCCTCTCCTACGAACTGAGGAAAGACCTTAAGAGCATTATTGAAGAACTTAAAATCTTCAATGAAAAGCTTCTTATTCACGATATAAACAACCTCTTTGCCCCTATTGCCAGCGGTTCTTTCAAGGTGGATGGAATGGTTATAATTCCTTGTTCAATGTCAACTCTCGCAGAGGTTTCATCGGGAGCTTCAAAAAATCTTCTTGGAAGGGCTGCGGACGTTTGCATAAAAGAAAAAAGAAATCTAATACTTGTACCAAGAGAAACTCCTTTAAGTCCAATACATCTTAGAAACATGCTTTACCTTAGTGAAATTGGAGTTAAGATACTTCCTGCCATGCCGGGATTTTATCATCATCCTGAATCCATTGACGATATTGTAAATTCTATCGTAGGCAGAGTTCTTGAAGGCCTTGGTATAGAAAACACTTTATATTCAAAATGGTGTGGAGGTAATTTTAATGATTGAAATTAAAAACCTCTCTGTAAAATATAAGTCTAATGATAAAGATTTTTTGGCACTTGATAGGATTAATATAACAATTGAAAATGGTGATATCTGCGCCGTCATAGGGCCATCAGGATGCGGAAAGTCCACCCTATTATATGTATTATCGGGTGTAATAAAAGACTATGAAGGAAGCGTTTTAATAGACGGAAACCCTATAAATCCATCCCTTCACCGCATAGGACTTGTGATGCAAAATTACGGGCTGCTTCCCTGGAAAAGTGTATATTATAATGCAATTGCAGGCTCCAAAATAAAAGATGGAAAGGATAATATAGACAGAATGTATGTGGACTATATATTAAAAAAGCTCGGCCTTAATAAATTTGCCCACAGGCATCCTGGAGAGCTGAGTGGCGGCCAGAGGCAGAGAATTGCAATAGCCAGGGCCTTTATCTTAAAGCCTTCACTGCTGCTTATGGACGAGCCCTTTTCCGCGCTTGATGAAATTATAAGGGAGGAAATGCAGGATTTATTTTTAAAGATATGGTTCGAGAACAGGGTGTCAACTCTTTTCATAACACACAGCATAGATGAGGCTTTATATATAGGGAAAAAAATTGCTATTCTATCTCCATCTCCAGGACGAGTCAAAGAGATTTATGTTAATCCTTTATTTGGCAAAAAAGACTTAAGACTTAATGAAGATTATTATAAATTCAGTATAGAACTTAGAAAAAAAGTTAGAGAGAGTTGGTTAAGATGATGAGTAAAAATTCACAGCGTCTAATTGCCTTTATGTCTGTACTATTAATATGGTTTGTTATTTCTATTGTACTGGATTTGCCTATTATACCGTCTCCTCTTAAGGTTTTTAAAACCCTCTTAATCATATTTCCTTCTAAAATCTCTATCCACTGCCTTTACAGCCTGTGGAGGATATTAGCCGGATTAGCACTATCCATAGTTGCAGGCATACCAATAGGACTTGCTATGGGGTATTTTGACGGGCTGGATAAAATAATTTCTCCATTCATCTACTTCATATATCCAGTTCCCAAAATAGCTCTTATGCCAATAATCATGCTTCTCTTTGGACTCGGAGAAATGTCTAAAATCATCATGATAACGCTAATAGTTATATTTCAAATTATTGTTGCAGCAAGGGACGCTGTTAAGGATATACCTAAGGAAACCTATTATTCATATCATTCCCTTGGAGCCTCAAGAAAGGATATATTCAAAGACATAGTTATTCCTGCCTCCCTCTCAGGGATTTTAACTTCAACAAGGGTTGGCCTTGGAACTGCTATTTCTGTATTGTTCTTTACTGAAACCTTCGGCACAGAGTATGGAATGGGATATTTCATTATGGATTCATGGATGAGGATTAACTACCTTGAAATGTACTCGGGAATAATAGTATTAAGTGTTATGGGCTTTTTGCTTTTTTTAGCCGTAGATAAGCTTGAAGAAAAACTATGCAGTTGGAGATAAAAGACATCATTTTAAAGTTTTTTATAAATAACCCTGCTGCTCTGCAGGGTTATTTAAACTATATATCTTTCCTATATATTCTATATGTTCTGTAGTGCCTTCCACCAGCTTTTTCTGCATCCCTTCTCATTTCAAGGTTGTTTTCTCCTATAGTAGACCCTTCAGCATACCTGAGGTTCTTTCGCTTTGCAGCCTCAAGTCCCTTATAAAACATGGCGCTGCTGACCGCTTTTTTTCTATATTCAGGCACAACAAACAGTACAAAAAGCCTTAATCCATCAATTTTTCTTTTATACCATAAATACTTAAATATACCAATAGGAAATAACCTTCCATTCATCCTTTTGAACACCTGATTGTAATCCGGAAGGCATATTAGAAAACCGATAGGTTCATCTCCTGACCTTGCGATTAGAACAAAATCAGGGTCAGCCATGGACTTTAGCTGTTTAACCTCAGCCCTTATATCCTCTAGAGAAGGAGGAGTTAAGTCTTCCCACTCAGGCATGGCAGCGTCCATTACCTTCTTAATGTCCACCATTTCTTTTTCCAAATTTTTTAAGTTTAAAGGTTCTATTCTAAAGTTGTATCTTTTCATTGCATATTCAACTGGCCTTTTATAATTTTCTATTTCATTATTTTTAGGATCAAAGTAATAAGCATAGAGATCTTCATGCTTTACAAAACCATATTTTTCAAAAAACCTTACATAGTATTCAGGGTTATATGAATTCATAAGCACAGGCGGCCCATCAAAACCTTCAACCAGAAGACCCTTATAATCGTCTCCATTGGTTGGGGAAAAAGGCCCTTTCATGCAATTTATTCCTCTATCCCTAAGCCATTTGGCAGCTGCATCAAACAGCCTTTCAGCTATTTCATAATTTTCAACGCATTCAAAAAGACTTATATATCCATCCTTCTGATTTTTCTTTTTGTTTAAAGTTTCATTTATTCCAACCAGTATACGCCCAAGGGGTTTATTCTTCTCATAGGCCATAAAAAACGTATGGGTTCCATTTAAAAATAATGCGTTATTTTTACCCTTGAGCGTTTTCAATAAATCGTATTTCAATGGAGGCACCCAGTTAGGATCATTTTTGTAAACATCCCATGCAAAATTTATAAACTCCTTTAAGCCTTTACTGTCCTTTATTTCAACTATTTCTATCATAGTTTTCTCTCCTTTTTCTTGTCCAAAGTTAATTTAACTCGTTGTGCTGGATAAATTTACAGATCTTCGCTGCGATAAAAAATACAGATAAAATCATACTAAAAATATATTCTATAAAGCATTTAAAAAAACCTTTTTTAAAATTATTAAATTTTATTTAACCTCCAAAGGCCTGAAGCTAAAAGCTCCAGGCCTGACACGTTATTCCTCTTCCCTCATATATATATTTCTCAAAGTAAACAGTATAATGGTTCTTAAAATAGCCCTTATCTGCTGATCTGGAATTCCAAACCTTTTCATATCGTTTATGATGTCAGCATTTGTTCTCTCAAACTGCCTTAAAAGCTCATCCGCTCTATCCTGTATATTTACAGGCGGCTGGTTGATGTTGCTGTTTCTAAGCGTAAATACTACAACCCTTCTAACAAGAGCAACTATACGGTTTTCAGGAATATCAAACCTTCTTAAATCTCTAAAAACATCCGTCTGGCTTCTAATTAAATTTACAATTCTGTCAGCCCTCTGCTCTATATCCTCCGGAGGTGCTGGAATTGCCCCCAGGACTGAAAGTACAAAGGCAATAACAGTTCTTACTATTTCCTCTACTCTCCTTGCCGGAATCCCAAAGCTTCTCATAATGAAGAAAACCCATGGATACCTCCTTCTAAAATCTGCAAGCATTGCACCGGTTCTCTGCTCAAGGGTTCCAGTAAATCTTGAAGCATTGTTTATTACGTATGATGCAATAACTCTAAAGAGGTACCTTGCAGTATTCCTATTCATTCTATATCTTGCAAGTTCAGTGAAAAGATAGCCAAGCCGGGTATTGATTCTGTTCATGATCTCATTGATTTCCTGAGGTTGTCTCATCATTTCGTCATAATAATCTTCCTCTTCATTGATCAGTTCAAAATCTGTCATTGGATCCATTGGCTGTATATTAGGATAAAAATCATCCCTATAGTCATCATTCCATCTGTAATACCCGTAAAAATATGGACACCTGTACATTGATACACCTCCGATTTATTTACACAATTTTATAATATGTAATTAAAATCATGAGGTGACATTTTGATGAAAACTATTATATGTTTCTTTAATTTTTTCTCCGTTCTTCAGAAACACTCTAACAATCTCCGGATCAAAATGGAAACCGCTTTTCTCTTCTATCATTCGAATAGACTCTTCAAAGCTGAACGGTTTTTTGTAAGGCCTTTTGCTGGTAAGTGCATCAAAAACATCCGCCAGTGCTACAATCCTTGCACTTAAGGGTATTTCCTCTCCCTTCCTTCCATAAGGATACCCTGTTCCATCCCACTTTTCATGATGACCTTCTGCTATTTCTATGCCGAGTTTAAAAACACTTCTTCCACTTTTCTCAATGTTCTCCTCAGCCGCCCTTAGTACCTGGCCTCCATATAACGTATGGGTTTTCATGATTTCGAACTCCTCATCCGTAAGCTTGTCCGGCTTTAAAAGTATTTCATCCCTTATAGCAACTTTTCCTATATCATGGAGAGGGCTGAATCTTTCAATATCGTTTATATAATCCAGATTTATTTTATCTCTGTATATACTGTCCTCATATAGAAACTCTGCAATCATCCTTGAATAAGTTTTCATTCGATTTAAATGTTCTCCCGTATCTATATCCCTGGATTCTGCAAGTTTTGCCAGGGCCAGTATGCTGCTGTAGAGAAGTTCATCAGTAAATATGTTCTTTTCAAAGCTTATTGCTATGCTATTCGCAAGGATTTTAAGAAATTTCTCATGTTTTGACGTATATACATTTTTATTCAGACTTGAGAAGAATATAACCCCAACTGGTCTGTTGTTTATTTTAAGCGGCAGTGTTATAGATGAGCGAATACCTATTTCAAGAAGTTTCTTGTTATAATCCTTAAGCTGTTTACCTCTGGTATATTCTTCAAAATCATTTATAATTCTTGTTCTTCCGGTTTCTATTATCCTTTCAAGACTTGTATTACTTATAGAAACCTTATAGCCTACAAAGCTTTGCGTCTTATCGCTTATGCTCCTGTCAGAAATTGCATAGGCTGCTCTTATGGTTTTTTCATCATCTCCAATCAGTGCAATACCTATATGATTATAGGGTATGAATGATGAAAATGTGGAATATATATATTGAAGTATTTCAGTAAATGATTTGCTATAATTTAAATTCTCAATCAGCTCTATCATGCTATTGAATTTTGAAAATACATCGTTTACTTCCTTAATTACAGGTACAAGCTCCTTTCTTGTCGGTTTTATAATGTCAGGTCTAAAGCCCGCCAGGCCTATTTCAGAAACTCCTCTGTAAAGTTCACTTAAAGGCAGAATCAAATATCTATTAATATTGAATAACAAAATTATAGTAGATATCACTGCAAGCGTTCCAAGGGATGCTGTTAAAAGTATGGAATAAATCATATTCTTTTTTGCTGCCATTACAACAATGCCCGTTATTTTATCACTACTATCAAGCAATTTGTGATTATTTTCATTTATATAGTCGATGTACTGAACGTCAAATCCCCCTTCGGAAGAAATAATTTCATCAATATAACTTCTCAATTTATTCCAGGTTGCATCCGTTTCTTTTAAAGCTGGTTCCAGTTCATTCAGATTCTTTTCAAAATCTAAGATTTTACTTCCAATATTGATTTTTCCACTTTTAATTGATTTAAAAGTTGTGTCAAATTGTCTTTCTGATTCCTGTAATTCCGCTTTGGTCTGCAATATTTTTTCCTTTATTTCATTTTCTGAGCCTTCTGTATCGTTGTTTAACCTGTCATATAAAACATATAGCATGGAGGCATCCTTTGCCATCATCTGACTGTACATCCTCTGTTTACCCAGCACATTTATAAGTTGACGGCTGGTATAGTCTGCTTCAATTGCGTTAAAGGCAAGCCTCCCAAGGCTTGCAACAACTCCAAGAATTAGAAAAGTTATAATAACCATCCTCACCTTTATAAACTTGAGAATTGACATTTTACCACTTACCACATTTTTCACCCCAAAATAAAATTTTAAGTATATTTTAACGCAATTGCTATTCATTTCCCATTATACCTAATAAAACACGTTAAGAAAATAAAAAAAGCATTTTGAATCACATCAAAATGCTTTTTTATCAATAATCCCTTACAAGAAGCTTTTCAGCAATTTCCATCAATATAACCTTTGCCTCACCATCTGGAAGAGATGTAATATCCTTAAATGCTTTATCAGTATATTTTTTTGCGAGAGCCCTTGCCCTTTCGATGCCTCCAAGTTCTTTCGCAAGTTTTACTATATTTTTTATATCTTCATAACATAGAGGCTTTGAAAGCATTCTCCTAATATCTCCTTTATCTGATTCAAGGGCATATATCAGGGGCAATGTATAAATTCCCTGTTTTAAATCGTTGCCAACGGGCTTTCCAACTACCTTTTCATCACCCGTATAATCCAGCAAATCATCTATTATCTGAAAGGCCATACCAATGTTATAACCTATTCTTCCTAGCTTGCTTGCAAGTTTTTTGCTGCATCCGCTTTCCTCTGCTCCAATATAGAGGCTAAGAGAGAACAGTGCTGCTGTTTTGGCTCCAATTCTCTTCAAATACTTCTTTACCGATACATTTTGATTAAACTGTGAAGCAAACTGGTCTATTTCACCTGCACATATTCTTGAAACTGCCTTAGACAGCATTTTCATGTTTTCAATGGATGTATTATTCGAAAGAAGCATAAAACATTTGCTGAACAAATAATCTCCCATGAAAACAGCGTAGTTCTTTCCATATTTTGATTGTATAGTCTGGCTTCCCCTTCTTAAAACTGCATCATCAAGTATGTCGTCATGGACGAGTGTTGCCATATGGAGCATTTCGATAGTGGCTCCTAAAGAACATAACTTTTTCTGGTCATAATAGCCAAACCTTCCTCCTAATAGAAGAAAAGCAGGCCTGAGCAGCTTTCCTCCAGAATCAATTAAATCCAAGAGTGCACTCTCTATTAGCTTCTCATTGCATTTTACACTTTTCCGCATAATATTTTTAACCATTTCCAGGTCTTCCTTAAGCATAGGATATTTATCCCAAAAATTACTCATTTAATCACCCTTGATTTCTATAATAGTTAGTTTATTCCGTAGGAAATTAATTTTTTGACATACGTAATAAGATACCTAGCCGTTAAGCCTATAAAAATTCCTGTTCCAAGCCCGGCAACCATAAGCACAGGCAAATAGGATACAATCCGAATGTTTTGAACAATCATGGACGCTACTAAGACCTGGCCTATATTGTGAAATACTGCCCCTGCTACGCTAACTCCTATTGCACTAACATTTTCTTCTCCAAGCTGCATGACGACAAACATTACAAAAAAGCTCAGAATGCCTCCTGCAATACTGTATAAAAAACTTGAAAGGGAGCCTCCAAGCAGTGCCGCCATTATTATTCTTAATACAACTATTGCAAAAGTTTCCTTAAATCCAAATGTATAAAGGGCTATTACGGTAACCAGGTTCGCAAGTCCAAGCTTTGCCCCCGGCGTAATAAAAGGAACAGGAATAGCCCTTTCAATAACATGGAGAACCAGCGCCTGGGCTACAAGCAAGGATATAAAGGTTAGTTTTCTTGTTTTACTCATTTATATCCTCCTTTAAAACGATAAAGCATCGTTTTCAGAATTACTTTCACCTTTAATTTCAACAACGACTTTATTCGGCAGACAAACAAGCATATCTCCAGGTTTGCTGATTGCTCCATCTTTAATACAAATTTTGTCGGGGCAGTCGGCATCAATTATCCGTACTTTAGCGTTTGAGATATCAATAATATTGAATCCAAGGTTGCTTTTAACCACAACTCTCTCGGTTGTAGTCTTATCAAATGGAATTTTTCTATACAGCCTATTTTCCGAATAAATTTCTACGTATTTCCTGGAATAATTCCCCTGCGGCCTTATAGCAAGAACTCCAAGGGATCCCAGTGCAATAATAACCACAAGTATTATTATAACAATATCAAACCTTTTCATTATACTGCCCCATTCTTTTAAAAATAAATATAGAACAATTATTAAAATCTTATATTGGGTTTATCCACATACAAATAGGTTTTTCTGGCAAAATTAGTTTTATTCCACCATCTCTTCAGCCACGGCATTACATAGTAATCAAGTCCAAATGCTCTTCCTGCTCCACCCATAAGAGCTATTGAAGCAAATATATACCAGAGGCTTTCCTTTCCAGCCATTGCTGAGAGAATAAAGTTTAGGTTCATACCAATTGAAACAACTGAAGCTACGAATGTAAATAATCCTGCTATTAATGCCAATCCTATTCCTATTTCAATGAATACCACAACGTACTGGAATATACCTGAAACTGGCTGAATAAATGTATCAAGGAACCACTGATAAATTGCCGGTGGATGTGCCAGCAGTGGTACCTGACTTGCTACAGCCCCAGCTCCACCTGCCGCAGCCTGTGAGGCTCCTGTTGTTGCTTCAGCAGCCTGTGAGGCTCCTGTTGTTGCCTGAGTTGCGGTAAACATGAAATTAAGTTTATTGCTTCCAGGTACAAGCCATCCTTCCTGAATTTTCTTAATTCCTTCTGTAAGCCACATAACACCTACAAATATTCTGAGTAAAACAAGCCACCATGTATTCGTTTTAGCACCTAAGTGTCCACCCAAGAATGAGCGATTTTCCCTCATATCGAAGAACTCATGCTTTAAATATCCCCAGCAAACGTTAATACCACCAACACCAAATAGATAGTGTAAGTTTACAAGATGTTTCATGGCCATTGCGAAGATTCCAGTAAGCTTCATTCCTGCAACTTCAGCAACTCCATAGCGTCCACCTATTGAAACCATAAAACCATGGTAGTTTGACTTAAACGGCTTCTTTTCTTTTCCTTCTATATCTGCAACTATATTGTGAACCGCCGTTTCTGCTGTTTGAAGCGCCGTTTCAACTATCTGTGGTATTCCCTTGTTTGGTTCCTCTTCAAAGTATGCGTTGTCACCTATAAGATATACATTGCTGTAGTCAACTGACTGCATAAATTCATTGGCTTGGATTCTGTTTCTCTTACCCATTGTTAATCCAAACTTTGCAGCCACTTCATTACCCTGAACACCACATGTCCATATCAATGTATGGGTTTTAATTTCTGTTCCGTCCTTTAATGTTATACCATCCTTATCTACTTTAACTATCGGAGCATTTGTAAGTATTTCCACTCCCTTTTTCCTAAGGTATCTTTCAGCCTTGGCTCTCATATTTTCACCAAGCATTGTTAGTATATTGCCCACGGCTTCAACAACCATAAGCCTTACTTCGCTTTCATCGATGTAGTTTTCTCTGCAGAGCTTTTCCTTCCACTCCAGCAGTTCACCTATCATCTCAATTCCGGTAAAACCTGCACCTGCTACTATGAAAGTGAGCATTTCTCTTCTCTTTTGAAGATTTTTCTCCACTCTAGCCTTTCTAAAAACAGTTTCGATATGCTCTCTGATTTTCATTGCATCTTCAAAGGACCACAACGTAAAGGCATTTTCCCTGCAGCCCGGAACTCCAAAGAAAGCTGGCTCACTGCCTGTACCCAGAATAAGATAGTCATATGAGTATTCTGCGCTGTCGGAGAAGAGCTTTTGAGCTTTGAAATCTATTTTTGTTATATTGTCTGTTACTAAATTAACCTTTGTGGCATTGAATATCTTCTTAAGATCGATTTGAACGCTGTCCGGTTCAACTCTCGAACCCGCAACCTCATGAAGCTCAGTTAACAACGTATGAAAAGTATTTCTGTCAATAAGGGTAATTTCTATTTGTTCGTTTTTCTTAAATCTTTTATTTAGTAACTTAGCCGCATGGACACCACCATATCCAGCACCTAAGATTACTATTCTCTTTGTATTTGACATACTCCCCCTCCTCTTTAATATAGAAATTTTTTGTTAATATATAAACATTCAATTTAATTTTATACAAAAACATAACACATGTCCACCCTTAAAGAATATAAATATGTATAATTTTGAACGAATTTTAATTACTATTTATGATTTCTTTGGATAATTGAGGAAATTGCACAATTCAAATTTATGCAAATCCTAGATTGTGCATAAATTTTTGTAATTTTAGACGCACTTTAATAAGCTATCCAACTTACATGTGGATAACTAAAAAATTAATAAATTTGTATTAAGCAGCTGTGGATATTGATTTTGCTGTGTTTACAGCGATTGTTCCTGCAATTAATGTAATACAGTTTAGCAGTGCCCATGATTTAGCTTTGGCAATTCCTGAAGATCTTAAATTATCGGTATTTAAGTAATCTTTCAGTCTACTGTTGCACCTTTCTATTGAGGTTCTTTTATCATAAATTTTTTCCCATTTTTCTGAACCTCTAATAGGATAGCTGAAGAACCTATGGTTATTTTTGTAGTTTACTTTAAGGCAATAT
>NZ_SOAZ01000011.1 GCF_004364155.1 Fonticella tunisiensis
CTAAATTTTTTCCAGTAAAAATCGGAATTTACATATTTCAATTATTATTCATCTAAACCCTTACATATCAAGGGGCTACGCCCTATTTATTTTTTTAGCTGCGAAACTTCTGAAACGAGAGAATAAAAACTTACTTAAAATGCGTTTTAATCGCATCATAAATAACTAATAAACCAATCATGAAACATGATGTTCTCATGACAAACTCACTAATAAGTAGTCCTCCCATAATTTTATTTTCATTATACAAACGGCCTGTAATAATAATGGGACTTAATATTATTAAAACACCTATGGCACAGCAAATACTAAAGGTGCGAATTTTTTGTGAATCTAGTTTCATTTTAGCCCTCCATCATTAATTAGTTTGCATCAGAAATAATAATAACCTTCTTTGTAACAATATGCGTAGTAGCTTGTTGCATAAGAAACTCCAAAATTTACTTCTGCAGATTGTCCAACCTTAATGTTAACACCACCATTTACAGTAGTACTTCCCAAATTATAAAAATCTCCGTTTACAATCCAAAATATTCTATTAGCAGTTTCTAAGTGAGTGTATACAGTTCCTGAAAATTGTTTGACCATATTATTGGATGATCTATTCATCCCTACATTTAATATACTGACTATTGCCCTAAAACTACCTGACCACTCTTCTGTTTGGCAATAAAATTTTAAAGAAGGTTGATACTCAGTCGTAACAGAAAAATAAGATGTGAGTGTTCGATATGTAGCTGCATAAGGTGATATTGACATTGTTGAATAATCTGTCTTAAAATTAGCTACTACTTGAGCAGCTGCCTGCTCTTTTGAAATATTTTTACTCAAGGCAATTTCAGCAATAATTTCGTCAAAGGTTAAAACTTCGCTCATTTCCATTTTTGAAACTTCTGTAGTCCCACTAATGACATTTGCCTTATGTCCTTTATAACTTGGAATTTTCTCCTGAGCAAAAGCTGGAAAACTTGATGTCAAAACAATACCTACAGTTAAACTCAATGCTAGTAAAGTTTTTTTTCATTTTCATAAAATCTCCCCCTTTGTTATAATAATTCTGTTGTTGAATTTTCGTTTTATATTTACATTCCCATCACCTTCTTTTATATATTAAAAAAATACCGTTCGTTCATAATCATTTTTGGAATCAAAGCAATTAAAATACTTTCTAAAGTTGTAATGGCGATACAATTTAGTAATAGTTCACATAATTGGTTGTCCATTCATATATTGACATTTTTTTCATAAATAGTCACTATTAAAATTATATTTTAGTGACTATTTTTTCACAACATATATTCTAATTCCAAAATATTACACAATTGCTTCTATTATTTCTACTCCTTTATATTCGCATAATTTCCTCAATATTTTCCCTATATCTTCTTTGTAAGCATCAAACATTTCCCACATAGAAATGTTGTTTTATTCATGAGAAAATACTCCTGAGAAAAGGAGGAATCGTATCATGAATAAAACAGAAATACGAGATGAATGGGAAAAGCGGATTGTTGACTACAAAATCAGTGACCTGAGTAAATCCATTTACTTTGAACATCCTCCAAATGTCGATACCAGGGACAAGAACATTTAGATTTTTTACTTTCATGGTCAGATACATTACCTGACAACTGTAGAGTTCTTAGTCAAGAATAATGATACATTAATCCCCATCTACATAATAGGTGGGGATTATTTTACGCTTACTTTATTTTTTATTTAGCAAGCCCAAACTAATATTGATTTTTATAAGTTAATGCGGTAAAATGTTTTTCATACATGGAAATATGTTTACCATATAAGGACAATGGAGGTGGAATTGTGGCAGATGACAGCAAACTTTACATCATAAGAGAAGAGATTCTTTCCGATTTTTTAAAGAAAACATTAAAAGCCAAGGAATTATTGGAATCAGGCAAAGCAAAGACCATCAATGAAGCTGTAAAAAAGGTAGGTATATCCCGCAGCGTTTTTTACAAGTATAGAGATTATATTTTTCCTTTTACTAAGTTTAGCAAAGGGAAAATCATAACGCTTTCCATGGTTTTAGAACATACGATGGGAGTGCTATCATCGATACTCGATGTGGTGGCATCCTCAGGAGGCAACATTGTTACCATAAATCAAAGTATGCCATCAATGGGAGTTGCAAGTGTTACTATTTCTATTGATACGCAGTATATGGAAATAAGTTTGGAAAATTTTCTTGGCCAATTAGCCAGTCAAAACGGCGTAAGAAAAGTGGAAATTTTAGGGGAGTAAAAGGGGGATATAAATGAAAATAGGTTTGTTGGGCCTTGGAACGGTTGGAACAGGCGTGCTGCATTTAATCAATCAAAACGGCAAAAACATTGAGAAAAAGATAGGGGAGAAAATCGAGATAAAAAAGATACTTGTCAAAGACCCTGATAAAAAAAGGGCACCTCTTGCAGATGGAAAGATTATTTTCAATCCCGATGATATTCTCGAAGACGAAGAAATAGATGTTGTAGTAGAAGTTATGGGTAAAGAACACCCGGCCCTTGAATATATGATAAAAGCTATCAAAAAAGGCAAGAACGTAGTTACTGCCAACAAAGAAATTATAGCAGCATATGGGAAGGAACTTATAAAGCTTGCAATGGAAAACAACGTAAGCATTCTTTATGAAGCATCGGTTGGTGGTGGAATACCAATCATAAGGCCATTAAAGCAGTGCCTTGCAGCAAATAAGATACATGAAATCAAAGGCATATTAAACGGAACTACAAATTATATTCTTACAGAAATGAAGGAGAAAGGCCTCGATTTTGAAGAAGCTTTAAAGGATGCGCGACAAAAAGGATATGCGGAATCTGACCCTACAGATGATGTTGACGGATTCGATGCTGCGAGAAAACTTGCGATACTTTGTACATTGGCTTTTAATAAATACATTCTTCCTGAAAAAATATATACAAAGGGCATAAGGTCTGTTTCTAAATCCGATATAAAATATGCAGAAGAGTTGGGATATAATATAAGGCTTATAGCCTGCGCAAAGGTCGATGAAGAAGACCGTTTGGAAGCATGGGTGCATCCTGTTATGATAAGGAAAGGCAACCCTTTAAATGGAGTAAATGGAGTATTTAATGCCATATTAGTTGACGGAAATGCTGTAGGAGAGGTCATGTTTTATGGTCAAGGTGCAGGTATGATGCCTACTGCCAGCGCAGTTGTTGCGGACATAATGGATGTAAAAAATAATATTGTAATTAAAAACGGTTATGAAGATGCTAATATCGTTTCCTTTGAGGATACTGTATCCAAATATTATATAAGACTTATTGCCCTTGATAAACCCGGTGTCATGAGCAAAATTACAGGCATACTGGGGAATAAGGATATAAGCCTTTTGTCAGTGGTACAAAAAGGAGTTATGGAGGATACGGCGGAAATTGTCTTGATTACCCATATTGCAAGTACAGGAAAAATATTTGAAGCTTTAAAAGAGATGCAAAGTCTTAAGGAAATAAAGAGCATAAAAAGTGTTATAAGGGTAGAGGGGGAGTAAAATGATGAAATATCAAGGAATAATAAAGGCCTATAGAGAGTTTTTGCCTGAAATAAAGGAGGAAAATATAGTAAGTCTTAAAGAAGGCAATACCCCTCTTATAGAAGCTGCAAATCTTGAGAAAATTTTTCCAGGAATTAAAATATATTTAAAATACGAAGGATTAAACCCAACGGGTTCGTTTAAAGACAGAGGCATGACCATGGCGGTTTCTATGGCAAAGGAGCGAGGCTATAGTGCTGTTGTATGTGCGTCAACAGGAAATACATCTGCCTCTGCTGCTGCCTATGCGGCAAAGGCAGGACTTAAAGGTGTTGTACTTATACCCGGGGGCAAAATCGCTTTAGGAAAGCTTGCACAGGCCATAGCCTATGGGGCAAAAGTTATTGCTATAAACGGAAACTTTGACGATGCATTAAGATTGGTTAGAGAAATTTCGGAAAAGTTTTCCATAATGCTGGTTAATTCTATAAATCCTTATAGACTGGAGGGTCAAAAAACTGCCTCCTTTGAAATATGCGATGAACTTGGGGATTCTCCCGATTACATGGCGCTTCCCGTTGGAAATGCAGGAAATATAACTGCATACTGGATGGGCTTTAAAGAATACTACAATGCCCATAGAATAAAAAAGCTGCCCAAAATGATAGGCTTTCAAGCATCAGGATCGGCTCCTATAGTTGAAAACAGAATAATTGAAAATCCCGAAACTATTGCAACTGCCATACGAATAGGAAATCCTGCCAGCTGGAAAAAGGCTGTTACTGCAAGGGATGAATCCGGAGGGCTCATTGATAAGGTTACTGACGAAGAGATACTTGAAGCATACAGCCTTTTGGCGAAAAATGAAGGGATTTTTGCGGAGCCTGCCTCAGCTGCTTCCATTGCAGGTGTTATCAAGAAATATAAAGAAGGATTTTTTAAAGAAGGGGAATCAGTTGTATGTGTTTTAACGGGAAACGGTTTAAAAGACCCTGATACCGCAATAAAACTTGGTGACAAGGTAGAGACGATAGACGCTAATTTAAAGCTTATGGAGGAAATTCTGTATGGTAAGTGATATGGTGAGGGTAAGGGTACCGGCATCATCGGCAAATCTGGGACCGGGATTTGACTGTATAGGGGTTGCATTAAATTTATATACAGAGATTTCTATGGGATTCGTGGAGGATGGGCTTTTGATAGAAGTTTTAGGTGAGGATTATAAGGATATAGAAAAAAATCAAGATAATCTCGTATACAGGGCAGCAAAAAAAGTGTTTGAAAAAACACAGACAGACTATACCGGACTAAATATAAAAATAAAAGTCGGCATCCCCCTGGGAAGCGGACTGGGAAGCAGTGCATCGGCTATAATTGGCGGCATGGTGGCGGCAAATGAACTAATTGGGAAACCCCTGAGAGATGATGAGATTTTAAACCTTGCTGCTTCAATGGAGGGCCATGCGGATAATGTAGGGCCTGCGCTGCTTGGAGGACTTAATATAATGGCCTTTGACGGAGCAGTAACCTATTATATAAGGAAAGAATTGGATGAAGATTTGAAATTTGTTGCCTTTACTCCAAACAGAGTTTTAAAAACAGAAACAGCAAGAAATGTACTGCCTGCAAAGGTAGATTTTAAAGATGCCGTATTCAATACTGGAAGATCTTCTCTTCTTGCGGCTGCCCTTTTTTCAGAAGAATATGGTTTACTAAAAATTGCTTCACAGGATGTGCTGCATCAAAAATACCGTTCCAAGCTCATACCTGAAATGTACAAATGTTTTGATAAAGCCCTGGAGTGTGGAGCGTATTTTGCTTTTTTAAGTGGTGCAGGTCCTACAATTATGGCTGTTTGTTCCGAAGAAAGTGCAGATAAAGTAGTAGAAGGAGTAGGAAGCGTTTATAAAAGCATGGAAATAGATTACAGAGTATATAAACTCAAATGCGACAACAAGGGTGCACATATTATAAAAAACGGGTCAACAACTAATTGCCTGTTGTAAATAAAAAGCACAAAATATGAACCTATATTTTTTAATAGGAGTGATAGGATAATGGATAAAATTTTGATGACACCGGGACCAACAATGGTACCTGAAGAGGTAAAAAGGATCAGTGGATTACAACCATTTCACCACAGGACTCCGGAGTTTTATGAGTTGTTTTCAAATCTTAATAAAAACCTTAAAAAAATATTCAAAACAAAAAACGAAGTTTTAACCCTTACATCCTCAGGGACAGGCGGCATGGAAGCAGTTGTGGCAAATCTTTTTTCTTCAAAGGATAAGGTGCTGGTTGCAAGTATAGGCAATTTCGGTGAAAGGTTTTATAATATAGCAATATCCTATGGGCTTGACGCTGAACTTTGTGATTTTGGCTGGGGACAGGCTGTAGACCTTAATATACTTGAAAACAAGCTAAAAAATGACAATTACAAGGCCCTTTTTGTTACACACAATGAAACATCTACGGGTGTTACAAATAACATAAGAGAAATCGCCCAGACAGCCAACAAATACAATACTCCCGTCATCGTCGATGCTGTAAGTTCTTTAGGTGGCATTCCCCTTGAAATGGATGAATGGGGGCTTGATGCTGTTGTAACATGTTCTCAAAAGTGCCTCATGTCGCCTCCGGGGTTAAGCTTTGTGGCTTTAAGTGACAGGGCATGGAACATGGCAGAGAAATCAAATCTTCCAAAATTTTATTTTGATTTAAAGAAAGCAAGGCAAGGCGTTTTAAAAGCTAAACCCGATACTCCTAATACTCCTGCGGTGTCCACTATTATGGCAGTAAAAAAAGCTACGGATATGCTGCTTGAAAAAGGTATGGATAATGTATACAAAAATCAAGCTTTATATGGCAAAAGGGTAAGAGAATATATAAAAAGTTTGGGTTTGGAATTATTTCCAGAGGAAAGCATCGCTTCTGATTTGATAACGGCAGTAAAAGTTCCCGAAAATTACAATGCCTCAAAGATTATAAGCTATATGAGTGAAAAGCATAATGTACTTATAACAGGGGGACAAGGTCCTCTGAAAGGCAAGATTATAAGAATAGGCCATATGGGATATGTTGCGGAAGAAATGCTTGAAAAAACCTTTGAAGCGTTAAGGGATGCCCTATCTTCAATGTAAATGCTTTTTAGCATAATAAAATATTAAAAATCAAAGGAGGCAATTAATTTTGAAAGTAATTGTCACGGAAAGAATATCGGAAAACGGCATGGAATATCTCAAAAAGCATGTAGATGTAGATGTAAAGCTGGATATTCCAAGGGAAGAACTTTTAAAGATTATAAAGGATTATGATGCTATTATCGTTAGAAGCACAACTAAAGTTGACAGAGAACTTATACAAAAGGGTGAAAGGCTTAAAGTTATAGGAAGGGCAGGAAATGGTGTTGACAATATTGATCTTGAGGCTGCTACAGAAAAAGGAGTTATTGTTGTAAATACTCCTGATGGAAACATCGTTGCCGCTGCAGAGCTTACCGTTGGGCTCATGCTTTCCATTGCAAGAAATATTCCTCAGGCTCACAATGGATGTCAAAGTGGGGATTTTAGAAGAGATAAATTCAAGGGTATTGAGTTAAACGGTAAAACCGTTGGAATAATAGGATTAGGAAGGATTGGATCCCTTGTCGCTGCGAGATTGGCTTCCTTCAAAATGAGGGTAATCGCCTATGACCCGTATATACCCGACAGCAGGTTTGAAAAATACGGCGCAGAAAAAGTTACCCTTTCTGAACTTCTTGAACAGTCCGACTTTATAACGATACATACTCCTAAAACGGAGGAGACAAAGGGAATGATAGGTGAAGAGGAATTTAAAAAGGTAAAAAGAGGTGTGCGCCTTGTTAACTGTGCAAGGGGAGGCCTTATTGACGAGAAAGCCCTTTACAATGCCATTAGAGAAGGCATTGTTGCAGCAGCGGCGATAGATGTGTTTGAGGTTGAACCATTATACAATACTGAACATCAGGAATTTCACAACCCTCTGCTTGAGCTTCCAAAGGTCATTGTGACACCCCACCTTGGCGCCTCAACTGTTGAAGCTCAGAACAACATAGGCATATCCATTGCAAAGGAAGTTATTGGAGCATTAAAGGGAAAATTATACGGCAATATAGTGAATTTGCCAGAGGTAAAATCCGAAGAATTTTTGGAATTAAAATCCTACATGAAGCTCAGTGAAGCTATGGGAGCTCTTTATTATCAGATAAACGAAACGCCTGTTAAACTTGTGGAAGTCATATATAAGGGTGATATATCGAAGTACAATACGGAAATTGTAACGCTTCATGCCCTTAAAGGTCTTTTAAAGCCGGCTTTAAAGGAAGGCGTAAGCGTAGTAAATGCCAGACTAAGGGCCAGGGAAATGGGCATAGAAACTGTTGAGGGAAGGGTTGAAGAAATAGACCATTATTCAAGCCTTATTATACTTAAGATTACGGGTACCAATGGCAAAACGGTGGAATTTGCTGGAACAACATATGGAAATGAGATAAGGATTGTGGAGTATATGGGCCATAAAGTTAATTTTGAGCCGACGGAATATATGATGTTTGTGAAAAACAAAGACGTGCCTGGAGTTATAGGTCATATCGGAAATGTTTTAGGTGATTTTGGCATAAACATTTCTGCAATGCAGGTAAGCCCAAATAAAAGTGACGGAACGGCTCTTATGGTTGTAAACACGGATAAGGAAATTCCAGTTGAGGCTGTAGAATCCTTAAACAAATTGAACAGTATTATAAAGGCAAAGGCCGTAAAGGGATTGATATAGATTGTTTTAGAAAGTTATGAAAGGAGCAAGCATCTGCTCCTTTCATATGTTATATGGTATTCTTTTCCTTTCTTTAAAATAATAAAGTGTATTTATTCCGTATGGCTTTATATAATTATAAGCCCTGTCAAAATCCCTTGCGACATCCTCAGGTGTGTGAGCGTCGGAATTTACTAATACAGGTATATTGTATTCCTTGATCATTTTCATTATTTTTTCTGAAGGGTAAATTTCGCCTACGGGTTTTCTAAACCCTGCCGTAGAGACTTCGATGGCAATACCTGTTTTTGCAATTTCCTCAAGGTTTCTTTTTATTTTATCAAAGGTATGGGGTTTTGCCCTGAATCCAAAAATTTTTACAAGGTCAATGTGCCCTATAAAATCAAACATGCCCGTTTTGGCCATTTTTTCAACCATATTAAAGTACTCAAGGTAAACCGAATCAACATCCCATGAATTCCATTTCTCCATACATTCATTAAGGTCTATACCCCAATCTTCAATCCAGTGAACAGATCCTATGATGTAGTCCCATGGATACGGCTCAAGAAATTCCTTAATTTCCTTTTCTTTTCCCGGTATATAGTCTGCTTCAATACCAAGCTTCACAGGCAGCCCCATTGCCTTTGCTTCTTCTATAAGCGCTACATATTCGGAAATTTTCTGTCCCTTGCGCCTTTTAATCCACTCACCTCTAAATCCATCACTTGAAAAAGCATTATAACCTTCATCAAATCTATAACCATGCTCGGAAATACCGATTTCGGTTAGCCCCCTGCCAAGTCCCGTATCTACAAACTTTTTAAGCCATTCTATAGTATAAGGACCTTTTTCTATGTGAACATGATAATCTGCTGCCATATTGTTTCCTCCTTTAAATAAGCCAAAAGCTCAGCTTTTGAGCTTTTAAAATTTGATATTGTAAAAATTATAATATTAAAAAAAAACTAATGCAACTTGACGATAACAATGTATCCGTCACCTATTGACAAGCCTTGAGGCAAAGTTTATAATACTGAAAAAACAAATAAAACACATGCTTACTCATATAATCCCGATAATATGGTTCGGGAGTCTCTACCGGAAGCCGTAAACTTCCGCCTATGAGTGGGGTTCGATTTGCATTTTTGCATATTGTTCTTCGCTTATAAGGAGGGGGCAATATGCTTTTTTGTTTTCCCCGTATGAGTGGCAGAGCTTAAGGAGGAAATCAAATGGGAATTATCTTAAAACAAGCCTACACATTCGATGATGTTTTACTCGTTCCACAAAAATCAGAGGTTCTTCCAAAGGACGTTCAGCTTACGACATATCTTACGAAGAAAATCAAATTAAACATTCCTTTTCTAAGTGCCGGAATGGATACTGTGACCGAGTCCAAAATGGCAATTGCAATGGCCAGGGAGGGCGGAATAGGTATAATTCACAAGAATATGTCTATAGAGGAGCAGGCCACAGAGGTTGATAAGGTTAAGCGCTCTGAAAACGGTGTTATAAGAGATCCCTTCTTTTTAACCCCAGAGAACACCCTTATGGACGCAGACAGGCTCATGGAAAAATATAGAATATCCGGAGTTCCCATCGTAGAGGGAACGAAACTTGTTGGAATAATTACCAACAGGGACATAAGGTTTGAAAGGGATTTTTCAAGGAAAATAGGGGAAGTTATGACAAAGGATAATCTTATTACAGCTCCGGTTGGAACAACCCTCCAGGAGGCTGAGGAGATACTTAGAAAACACAAGATCGAAAAGCTTCCTTTAGTTGATGAAAACTATAACCTTAAAGGACTTATAACCATAAAGGATATTGAGAAGGCTGAAAGGTTCCCAAATTCAGCAAAGGACAGCAGGGGGAGGCTTTTAGCAGGTGCCGCAGTTGGGGTTACAAAGGATATGATGGATAGAGTAACTGCCCTTTATAATGCGGGGGTAGATGTTGTTGTCGTAGACACTGCCCACGGGCACTCAAAGGGAGTACTGGATGCTATATACACAATTAAAAATGCCTACCCTGAGCTTCAGGTTATAGGTGGAAACGTTGCAACGGCTGAAGCTACAAGGGATTTAATACTTGCAGGAGCAGACTGCGTTAAGGTTGGAATAGGGCCGGGCTCAATATGCACCACAAGGGTTGTTGCAGGTGTTGGTGTTCCCCAGCTAACTGCCGTCATGGACTGTGCAGAAGAAGGAGATAAGCATGGGATACCAGTTATAGCAGATGGAGGAATAAAGTATTCGGGAGATGTTGTAAAGGCACTTGCAGCAGGGGCGTCAACCGTTATGATAGGTTCCCTCTTTGCAGGATGTGCTGAAAGCCCTGGAGAGGAAGAGATATACCAGGGAAGAAGGTTTAAGGTTTATAGAGGCATGGGCTCCATAGGGGCAATGCAGAGGGGAAGCAAGGACAGGTACTTCCAGGAAGATAATAAAAAGCTTGTACCTGAAGGAGTCGAAGGAAGGGTGCCTTATAAGGGGCCTGTATCGGATACGATCTATCAGCTTGTTGGAGGATTGAGAGCGGGAATGGGCTACTGCGGGGCTAAAACCATAGAGATGCTGAGGAAAAACGCAGTGTTTGTTGTGCAGACTTCGTCAGGACTCAGGGAGAGCCACCCACACGATATACAGATGACAAAGGAAGCACCAAACTACACAACTCTTTAAGGAGGATAATATGGAAAAGGAATTGGTTTTAATCGTAGACTTTGGAGGACAGTATAACCAGCTAATTGCAAGGAGGGTGCGCGAAAGTAAAGTATACTGTGAGATTGTTCCATATACTACTCCAGTTGATAAAATACTTGAGAGAAAGCCAGCGGGGATAATTTTCACGGGTGGGCCAAACAGTGTATACGAAGAGGGGGCTCCAAAGATCTCAAAGAAAATATTTGAAGCAGGGATTCCCGTACTTGGAATATGCTATGGGGCACAGCTAATTGCATACACACTTGGAGGAGTAGTTTCAGGCTCTGAGGTCAGGGAATACGGAAATACTAAAATAAAGGTGGATGGAACTTCACCGATTTTTAAAGGCATACCGGAAGAGAACATTTGCTGGATGAGTCATACTGACCACATATCAAAACTTCCCGAGGGTTTTAAAACCACAGCCTCGAGCAAAAACTGCGAAAACGCAGCAATTGCAAACGATAAGCTTAAGATATATGGGGTTCAGTTCCATCCTGAAGTTAACCATTCAGAGTATGGTTTTGAGATGATTAAAAACTTCCTCTTCAACGTTTGTGGAATTAGTGGAAGCTGGAACATGTCTTCCTTTGTGGAGGATAAGGTTAAAGAGATTAAAGAAATCGTCGGAGAAAAAAGGGTAATTTGCGGTTTATCGGGCGGGGTTGATTCTTCAGTGGCAGCGGTGCTTGTACACAAAGCCGTGGGAAAGCAGCTTACATGTATATTTGTTGATCATGGGCTTTTAAGACAGGGAGAGGCTGAGGAGGTTTATAAAACCTTCAGGGAAAAGTTCGATATGAATCTTGTTATGGTTGATGCCAGGGAAAGGTTTTTAAGCAAACTCAAGGGAGTTACAGACCCTGAAAGAAAGAGGAAGATAATAGGAGAGGAGTTTATCAGGGTATTTGAAGAGGAAGCAGGCGAGCTCTCCGATGCAGAATTCCTTGTACAGGGTACAATATACCCTGACGTGGTGGAAAGCGGCACATCAACATCTGCAACGATTAAGAGCCACCACAACGTTGGAGGGCTTCCTGAAGACCTTAAGTTCAGGCTTATAGAACCCCTAAGGGAGCTATTTAAGGATGAGGTAAGGGAAGTTGGAAGGAAGTTAAATATACCTCCTGAAATAGTAAACAGACAGCCATTTCCAGGTCCAGGACTTGGAATAAGGGTTCTTGGTGAGGTTACGGATGAAAAGCTTGAGATATTGAGGCAGGCTGACTATATATTAAGGGATGAGGTCAAAAAGGCAGGGCTTGAAAATGATATTTGGCAGTACTTTGTAGTACTTCCTGATATAAAAAGCGTAGGAGTTATGGGAGATGAGAGAACCTATGCATACACAGCAGTAATAAGGGCTGTTGAGAGCGTCGATGGAATGACCTCCGAGTGGTATAGAATGCCCTATGAACTTCTTGCAAATATATCACGAAGGATAGTAAACGAGGTTAAGGGAATAAACAGAGTGGTATACGACGTAACAAGCAAGCCTCCGGCTACCATCGAGTGGGAATAGTTAATAAAAAGAGCATCCACAGATGTGATTTACACAAATCTATGGATGCTCCCGATTAGCTTACAATGGTAAAGGTGCTATGGGTTAAACTGTAGCACCTTTTAGTGTTTCTACAATATCTAATATCTTATGAGGATATCACCTATGCTGGTATTAATGCAATGTATATTTCATTTATAATAAGTTATTCTTCTTTAAACTTTATCTAAGGCAGGTTCTACATTTTAAATTATTCCTTCAAATGTTAAATAAAAGAAGGAATTTATCATTTGTCGTCGAAATTCAATAACAGTTAAATTTTTTTAATTTAGAAGTAAATCCAGGGAGAGACTGATTCTAAATGGCCAATATACTTGTTGTTGAAGATGATAAAGTACAAAGATGTAACCTTGTTAAGATGCTCTTGGAGCTTGGCGAGAATTTTAATATTTTAGAGGCAGCATGTGCAAATGATGCAATGAAGATTTCCAGGAATAACAAAATAGATCTTTTTTATATAGATGTAAACCTTCCTGATTTCTCAGGTGTTGACCTGGCATATGAAATTAGGAAATTACCACAATATGGTTTAAGCTGGATTGTGTTTATAACTACCTTTGCTGATTATATGATAGACGCATTCAAAAAAATCCACTGCTATGATTATATAATAAAGCTCTATGATAAAAAGCTTGTAAAGGAAATGACTATAAAACTTACGAGGAATACGGTAAACAGGGAATCTATTCCCAAAAAGGAAAGGGATTATATCACCCTTGATATTAAAGGAATATTCATAAAGGTTTATTTGGATGAAATCATTTTTGTAGAAGTCTTTATAAGGGAATGTACTTTTCATACGATAAATGGAAAATATAAGGTGAACAATTTATCCCTTAAAAAAATAATGGTAGAATTCAACTATCTTTAGAAAATGGATACACAGTTTTCAGGATATTATTTTAAAAGGGTTTTTGGAGGCTTGGGTTCTCCTTAGTGTTCATGTTAATTTTCCTCCAATAGAATAAAAAAGTACAACTAAAAAGACTGTTTTAAAAAATTCATTTAAAAGAACCTCCAGAGCATATTTATTTTTTCAATATCCTCATTGCTTACTACCTTATAGTTATCAATGCAGCAAGTTAATAGATTAGCTAATCGATTTATCAATGTAATCATTCCTTTTTATAATTAATGTAACAGGTTTGTAATAAAAAATAAATATTTGATGCATGAAAAGGCTTTTTTTGCGCATGAAAACACTATTTTATTTTCTTATACGGATTTCATTCAAGAAAAAAGGGGTTTCATGCAAAATGGCTTGTACTAAAAAATTCATTAGGTATAATGTGAATATAAAGAATATTCGCGAACATCTTAAATCCAATTTAATGCAATGATTAGCTGCATACGAAAAAATAAAAAGTTTGAGAAGGTTTATTATGAAAAAAAAGATTTAGAAATGTTTTAATTTCAGCATTGGTATTAGGTATGTTGATACCTGGTATGTCAGTTTTCGCACGTCAAATTGGAACTTTAAGTGTTTTTGAATTACCCAGATGGCAAACAGTGGTATCAACAAATTATTTGACAAAATCAATAACGAATGCTCCTTGGGTTGTAAATCTTACTAAACTAGATAATTGCAGCTCTGTAGATACATATTTAGCTAATTCAAATGGTGAAAGAAGAAGTGATTATACAGTAGTTGGTTTAGGAAGACATGAAATTAGATCTTGGGGACAAGCAAATTATATTTATAAAGCAGTTTTTATGAACCATGATTCTCAATGGACATCAGGTTATATAACGGGATCGTGGTCACCTGATAATAGATAATTAATCGTTAGTGTTATAAAAAATGGATAGAAAGTTCGAGGTATAATTTATGAATATAGTTAAAGTTGATTTGAAGAGAGCAATACTAAGCAGGAACATGATAGCATCTATAATATTAGGGCTGGTATCTATATTAGCCGGTATGCTGATGGAACCTTTAAAAAGTGCATTACGTTTATATCTATCAAATGCACCAGATTTGACGTATGCAGCTAAATTACATTTAATAGGAAACTCTTTAAATAAAGCCACATTATGGAACTTTGGCAACTATTTCTATACAGTTTTAATGCCATTAATATGTTGCATTCCATATACCGTTTCATATTTAAGTGACAAGAAAAGTGGCTTTAACAAAACTTTAATTATAAGAAGCAACTATAAAAATTATATATACTCTAGAATTATCACGACATTTATATCTGGATTTCTATCCATATTTATTATCTCCATGATATATATAGCCATAATAAATTTGGTGGATTCCGGGGAAGAATTTAGAAGTATTTTTTATAATAATACATTTCTTTCTAGTCTTAATAAAAATAATTTTAATTTATTTGCCTTTGTATATAGTATAATAACCAGTTTTATGGGAGGTACATATGCAATTATGGGACTTGCCATATCGTCGCTAGTGGACAACACATTGGTTGCTTTGGTATCTCCTTTTACAATATATTATCTTGGAGCATATATAGGAAATAGAATAAAAATAATTAACCCATTAATAGTTAATCATTTTTACACTTACGAAGGGATAAACCTTTATCACATATTTATTCAATTAGCTATCTTATTCGTATTAAGTATTACAGTATTTTTGTATAAAACATATTGGGGTAATAGCTATGAATAGAGTAATAAAATATTCAATATTATATGATTACAAGAAACTAAACTTGAGGATTATTACAATATTTGGCTTGATATTATTGTCATTTATAATATATGCAGGGAGAGAATATGTTTACTTAAATAGGCATGTTTCTGATACAGCAAATATGTGGGATTTCTATTCATTTGTATTTATAGATAGCAATATACTGGTGAGCGTCCTAATTTTCTCAAGCTTATACTTTATTTTTAACAGCTTTCAAAACAATAAAAAAGATATGTTTATAAAGATAAGGGTAAACAATTTCTTAACCTGGTTTACCTCTAAAATAATAAGCAATTTTATTTTTAATTTTATTAGTATCACTTTAGCAACAATATTTGCACTAGCTATCGGCATCATAATATCAGGTTACGGATTAAATTGGAGTTCAGTGGCCCATAGGTTGAGAGTTTATTCAAAATTTTATAATCCAATAGAGTTTGCTGGTATAAATGTAAGCGTAAAATAATCCCCATCTACATAATAGGTGGGGATTATTTTACGCTTACTGTATATCTATTTACAGTTAAGATGATAAGATTATCTGTTGGGAGAGATGGTATATGATAATTGTGGAAAGTTTAACAAAAAAGTTTGGGAGTAACACTATATTAGAAAATATAAATTTAAAATTAGAAAAGGGTAAAATTTATGGTTTTGTTGGACAAAATGGTAGCGGAAAAAGCGTTCTGTTTAAGATGATAGCAGGGTTTATGTCACCTACGCAGGGTAAAATAAAAGTTAATAATATGCAAATAGGGAAGGACAGAGATTTTCCTGAAAGTTGTGGAATAATAATTGAATCTCCAGGATTTATTAATAATCTTTCAGGGTTTAAAAATCTAAAAGTTTTAGCAGATATTAATGGAATTATAACGGATAATAAAATCAAAGAATATATGAAGTTTTTTGGCCTTAACCCAGATGATAAAAAGAAAGTCAAAGACTATTCATTGGGAATGAAGCAGAAGCTTGGATTAATACAAGCTTTAATGGAAGACCAAGAAATTTTGATACTGGATGAGCCTATGAATTCTTTAGATGAAGAGACTGTCGTAAAGGTACGAAAATTGTTGAAGGAAATAAAACATAAAAAAATAATATTACTGTCAAGTCATAACAAGGAAGACATCGAAGAACTTTGTGATGTCATATATCAAGTTAAAGATAGAACAATAAAAATGATAGAGAGTATTGCATAAAGTACATATAGTTGGCAGCCAGTTCACATTCTATTTGAGTATTCAAATGTGAACTGGCTGCTAATTATTTATATCTAGCCTTAATAATTTTTTAATTTTTATTATATTTGCATTTAATAATTGGGGAATATAATTAAATTATGAAAGGTTTGGAGGAGATGGAATATGAAGAGGTTGTTTGCTCTTGGGCTTGCTGTTTTGATTGTGCTTACGGGCTGCGTCAAGGCATTAAAAATCCAAAACAGCAGTAACTCATCAAAAAACATAAATACATCAAATATCAATACTGAGGTTCCTTCGAAGTCAGATTCAGGTAAAGAGTCAAATACCAATTTACAAAAGCAGGAAGCTGAGGCAACGGGGGATGAGGCGGACAAAATCCAAAGCGATGTTGTTAGAACCTCGGAGGAACTTGATAAGCTTTTGGACTCGCTTGAGGATTTAGATGAGTCAAAATTAAATTTTTAAGGAGGTAGTATTATGAAAAAACTACTTGCAGCATTAATGGCACTTCTTGTTATTATTCCTGCAGGCTTTGCCTATGCGGAAACAACCCCTCAGGAAACCAGGGCACAGCTTTCCGAGTACAGGCAAAAGCTAAAGGAAAAGCTCTCGGTTATTAAGGAACAAAAAGAGCAGAACAAGACATTAAGGGAGCAGGCAAAGGAGAAGACAGCACAAATGAAGGAAAAGGTGAAGGCACTCAGAAAGGACAAAAAGGCAATTCCAATGGAAACACTGGACAAGATGGAGGCTCAGCTTCAGGTTATCAAGGATGACATGATAAAGGTTAAGGGATGGGGTTCGTACTTCATTGAGTATGAGAGAATAAGGACAAACAAGATTAATAAAAACTATGATGGGGCACTTGCGGGGCTGGATAAAATAATCCAGATGCAAAAGGATAGAAATGCCGCTCTAACCAAGTTAAACTCAGACTTGGACACACTCATGGGTATGATTCCGTAATAACACTAAGGGGGGAATACATGTATTCTCCCCTTATGTGATTATTTGCTTTTTATTCAGACAATTTTTATGGTAAATTATATATAAAATAACGCAGGATGTGATGGAATGAAGGAAAAGATACTGATTGTAGATGATGACAGGGATATTGTTAATTTGATAAGGGGCATACTGGAGGAGGAAGGTTTTGAAACCTACGGAGCCTATGCAGGGGATGAGGCCCTTAAAAGCATAGAATCCTTCAGTTATGATTTGATACTTCTGGATATTATGCTTCCGGGGGCGGATGGGTATGAAGTTTGCAGAAGGGGTTGGGATAAAACGGATGCTCACATACTGTATAGAGGTATCGGATGGCTTTCTATATTTTTTGCCAACGATATTGCAATGTAATTTATGGGATAAATTTTAAATCATAAAATTCATTGTTGAACCTCTATTTTGTAATATTTAAACATTTTATTACCATTTTATTACTACAATGATAATTACATGGTATAATAAAACTGAGTGAGTGGAGTTTATGTTTAAAGCTATAAGAAATGCAGTTGGTTTTATTGTTGATGTTGTTGATGTAAGAGAAAGGAAATCTACAGATTTAAGAGAAAAAGATAAAGTAAAATCAATTCTCATTGTAATTTTAGGTGCTTCGGCAAGTATAGGTATACCTTTGTTAATTATTAAGTTAATCGTAAAAATAATGAACTGACTCCTTCTGAAAAACAGGATAAAGAACTATGAGTGGAGTGACAGCTATCCCACGTTTCTTAGGATTTAAATGCTGTAGAGACAGGTGTCAGCCTTATTGGGTTATATATTTATTCAAGTTTCTTGCAGTTACGTCTAAGATAGCAAAAATTTTAAGTTAGGTGAGAAAGGATTTTAGGTATGTCAGAATTGACTGAATTAAGCATTTTAGATATTCAACCTTCACAATTATTTATATCAAATGAAAAACTTATGGCGATTTATAAATGGTTAAATGCAAAGAATGATTATAATTATGACCCAATACCAGTAAAATACCTGAACGGGAAAATAATATTTACCGATGGGCATACGAGAGCTTTGGCTCTATATAAACTGGGATTTGAGAAAATTCGTGTATTTTGGGATACAGATGAGCTGAATTGGGAGGCATATCAGATTTGTGTGGATTGGTGTGTGAACGAGGGTATTACAAATATCTCTCATTTAGATAATAGGATTCTTGATGGCGAACAATATGAAATATTGTGGTATGACAGATGCAGGAAAATGCAAGCTGAATTGGAAGAAAGAAGATTACAGTAGTCATATTGAGTTTTATTAGTCAAGGCATGTAGTATAACTACATGAATTTTAACGCTAAATATGGCATAATATAGATAAACTGATAAAAGGAAGTGAAAGAATGGAAGAGCCGCTAAGAAAACTATCAGGCAACTATACATACGCAGATTACTTAATGTGGCCGGAAGGGGAAAGATGGGAGTTACTTGATGGAGTGGCATATATGAGTGCTGCTCCTTCTCGAAGGCATCAGGAAATACAGGTGGAGCTGTTAAGACAGATATCCAACTATTTAATTGATAAAACTTGTAAAGTCTATGGATCACCATTTGATGTGCGGTTAGCCAAGATAGAAGATGAAGATAATGATATAAGAAATGTTGTTCAGCCAGATATATCAATAATATGTGATAAATCGAAGTTAGACGATAGGGGCTGCAAAGGAAGTCCGGATCTTGTGATGGAAATAGTTTCTCCATCTACAGCTTCAATTGACTATATAAAAAAATTAGCTTTATATGAAAAAAATGAAATCAAAGAATATTGGATTGTACATCCTACTGATGAGATTGTTATGGTGTACAAATTGAATGAGAATAAAAGATATGGAAGGCCTGAGATATATTCGAAAGAGGATAAGGTAAAAATAGGAATATTTGAAGACTTGTTATTGGATTTAAATAAAGTGTTTGAACAATAATTGATACATGCTGAAAATCAATAAAATGAGTATATAGCGGTGCAAATTTCAGATGCCCAATGCTGTTGGGGGATTCCGTACTTGCATATGAATTGGGTAAAGTCAGGATGTTCCAGGAAGGCTCATTTTACATCTATCCACAGGGTATTCCTGTCTTCCTTCGGACAACAGGTCAAACTATGTGAGATTTAAATCAAATATATATCTGGAAAATGGGAGTAAAGTTATAAAAACAACCTTCTATGGGAACAATATCCTCCAGGTAGAATCCATAGGAGGTTGGCTTTATGCGAAAATCCATTTTATTTTTAATGACAATTCTTTTGCTCACCTCCTTCTCATGCAATAAGCTGCAGAGCTCTGATATAAACGCATCGAAGGGGGAACAGAAAACCCCCAATAAATCCACAGAGTATATATATGCAGGCCGCATTGGCAGTGAGAAGGAGATAGTTGCCTTTGACCCTGAGGGAAGGGGAATAGATAAAATATATGGAGAAGAATTTGATGTTTCAGTGAGAAATGGAAGCAGAATACTTCTTTATGATGATAAAACTAATAATGTAAATAAAAAGGATTCATCAAAGGACAAATTCACCATAATTGATTTTGACGGTAATATTATAAAAAGCTATGAAGGTAATTACAAACTATATGAAGGCGAGTCTCCTGCCATAAGCAGTGACGGCTCCGTTTTTGCATTTTTACTCAGAACTGAAAAGGATAAAAAAATCTATAAAAAACTTTATTACATGAAATCCTCAGATGAGGATCCTAAAGAAATAAGCAAAATAAAGGGAGATGTTATGGATATCTCCTTTTTTGACAGCGATACCATTATATATTCTAAAAGGGAAATAGGGAAAGAAAATCATCAAATATATAAATACAGTCTTTCAAGTGGAATTGAAGAAAGGGTTATACAGTCAGAATATGATGACAGAAACCCGGTTGTTTCCGGAGATGGAAGAAAACTGGCCTTTTTAAGACGTGAAGGAAATAAATATATATTGTGTATAAGTGATTTATTAAATGGAGGGAAAGAAAGGGTAATTGACAGGGAAAATGGTGTTAAAAAGGGAACTATTAAATGGTCTCCGGATGATGAATATATATCATATACAATAGAGAAGGGCGGTGTAAAAAATATAAGACTGTTCGACATGAATAAAAATAAATCATTAGATTTTCAAAATGGATACATATCTGATTTTTCCACCGATGGAAGATATATTGTTTATGCTGATTATGTTGAGAGCAGGGTAGATGGGGGTATAGAAGGCAGGCAGGTTATATTTAGAAAAGCAGTAGACGGTGATAAACCACCTCAAAAAATATGGGAAATTAAAGAGAATGGGCCCTACTGCGCCAGCATTGTGATGTTATTTTGGATAACTGAGAAAAATATTTAATAAGAAAATTATCCCATAATATTGACTTTAAATAACATAAATGCTAGAATGTTTACAAAATTTAAGTGCATGTTGATGTAGGATAGCAACCACGTGGCTATGGGTTTAGGATATGCTGGCTTTAGTTGTCAACCCCTCGATTAAATCTATGGGTTTTTTAAATAGTTCTTTGCTATACTCCCCCAGTAAAAGCAGAGATAGACAAAAGGAACCTCTTCAGGTTCTTTTTGTTTTGGAAATTATGTTATAATATATGTGAATTAACATGGAAGGATGATATATTTGATTAATGCAGTATTATTTGATCTGGATGGAACACTAATTGACACCAATGAGCTTATTGTTCAGTCCTTTAAATATACTTTTAAAAAACATCTAAATATCGATATTTCTAAAGATGAAATAGTGAAGTTCTTTGGAGAACCACTACATACTACCCTTGCGCGATACGATGAAAAAAATGCTGACAGGCTTTTGAAGGACTATAGAGAATATAACGAAAGTATTCATGATTCCATGATAAAGGGAATAGAGGGGGCAGAGGAAGTACTAAAGGAATTAAAGAATAGAGGTATAAAACTTGGTATTGTAACCTCAAAAAGAAGGACTTTGGCCGAGAGGGGACTTAATATATTCAATCTCCTGGGATTGATGGATGTTGTAATTACACCGGAGGATACATTAAAGCACAAACCTGAAGGTGAGCCGGCGGTTAAGGCATGTAAGCTTTTAGGCGTATCCCCAGAGGAAGCACTAATGGTGGGTGACAGCCCAGTTGATATATTGTGCGGAAAAAATGCAGGAACTAAAACCTGCTTTGTAAAATATAGCGCAGTACCATTTAAAGACGTGGTGTATACTAACCCGGATTATGTAATCGTGAAATTAAGGGATCTTTTGGATATTGTAGAGGACAGCACCTCCCACAGGTTTGATGGAGCGAGCGCCTGATTATTAAAAGTCAAAACTGGCACAGAAACTACAATAATATTCGTATATATACGAACATTATTGTAGTTTATTTTTTACGATTCGATAATAATACGAACATTTTTGATAAAATTAATGAAAATATATTGACCAATATGTTTTTCTATGATACTATAATCATGTAATTTTAATGAAACCACGCCATCCATATAATCCTGATAATATGGTTCAGGAGTATCTACGGGGGAGCCGCAAACTCTCCGGCTATGGGTGAGCCCAGGTTGGGAGCATGCTAATATTATATATTCTAGCAATTATTCCACCTCCGGGTTTGCCTGTATGGATTCCGGCGATGGAATTTTAATTTTAAGGAGGATGTACAATGGATATTACTCAGCCAGGAGTAAAAAAATCGAGCAGATCCTTTGTGGACAGACTATTTAAATTATCAGAGAACGGTACAAATGTTAAAACTGAAGTTATGGCCGGTATCACGACCTTTGTTACAATGGCATATATAATATTTGTAAATCCATCAATTCTCGCTCAAGCAGGGATGGATAAGGGTGCTGTATTCGTAGCAACAATACTTGCAGCAACAATCGCAACGTTTATAATGGGATTTGTTGCCAACGTACCATTTGCCCAGGCGCCCGGTATGGGCCTCAATGCTTTCTTCACATTTACAGTAGTGCTTGGCCTCGGATATACCTGGCAGCAGGCTTTAGCTATGGTATTTATATGCGGTATCATAAATATAATAATCACCGTAACTAAAATAAGAAAGATGATAATACATGCAATACCAGCTTCCCTACAATATGCAATAAGCGGTGGAATTGGACTTTTCATAGCATATATTGGAATAAAGGAAGCCCATTTCCTTCAATTCACTGGAGAAGCAGCAAATAAAGTTGTTTCCCTTGGCGAAGGGGGAATATTTAGTGATATTATTCCTGCAATTGTTAACTTTAGAGATCCGGTTTCACAGCTTGCACTTATAGGTCTAATAATTACAGTAGTTCTTATGGTTCTCAGGGTTAGAAGTGCAATACTCCTTGGTATAGTTCTTACAACAATAATTGGAATATTCTTTAACGTAACTCGTGTTCCTGGACTTTCAAGTATAAGCTTTGCGGTACCAAGCCTTGAACCAACGTTATTTAAACTTGATTTTGGCGGACTGTTTGCTAATGGGCAGAAGATGTTTATAGCATTAACGACAATATTTGCTTTTTCACTTACGGATACCTTCGATACAATTGGAACTTTCCTCGGAACAGGTAGAAAATCAGGGATATTTGATGAAAAAGATGAAAAATCAGTGGATAATGGAAATGGATTTTCATCAAAGCTTGAAAGGGCGTTATTTGCAGATGCAACTGCGACTTCAATAGGTGCGCTTCTTGGAACAAGCAACACTACGACTTATGTTGAAAGTGCTGCAGGTATAAGCCTGGGAGGAAGGACTGGGCTTACTTCTGTGGTAGTTGGTATATTATTCTTACTCAGTCTGTTTATCGCTCCATTTGCAGGAATGGTTCCAGCAGCAGCTACAGCGCCGGCTCTTATAGTTGTCGGTATATTAATGGCTGACGGACTTTCCAAGATAGATTGGTCAGATATTGAAACTTCAATTCCTGCATTCCTTACAGTAGCGCTTATGCCATTCACATACAGCATTGCAAACGGCATAGCAGCAGGATTAATATTCTATCCAGCAATAAAGCTAATAACAGGAAAGCGTAAGGAAATTCATCCCATAATATATATTTTTGCAGTATTGTTTATTTTAAGATTTGTGCTTCTGCCTAACTAATGGCAGCTTCAAAAATTTAATATACGCACCGTGGGAGTTATATAGCAGAAAGGAGTGTGTTTCAATCGGGAACACACTCCTTTGTTGTTAGGCTAAAATTGGAAAACACTCTGCTAAAAATATATGATATAATATACGAAAAGTTCTACTAAACACTATACTTTTCATATATCCACCTGAATCTGGGGTTATACAGCGCCTTCAGAAAAATAAAACGAAAGGAAGTGTGGGATATGAATAAGCAGGATATATTGAATATGAAACCGGGCAGGGAGTTTAACCTGCTCATTAGCCAGAAGGTTCTTGGAATTACACCTGATGAAAGGAAAGATGACAACATCTTAAGGGATTTTTCCTCTGACCCGTCAATAATCATGACAATCATCAACAAGCTTGCAGAAAGGAATTTTAAATACACTATAACTAACATAAACAAATATGAGCACAGCTGCATTTTTGACAGTATGAAAAGTCACAAACGCTATATAGCCCATGCGGACAACCTTATAGAGGCTGTATGTAAGGCAGCCCTTTTGGCTGTGTTTGGTGAAGAGGAATATGAGAAGAAGATAAGAGCCCAGGAACAATAGTTAATGTTAAGTACCGGAGCCTTTTATGTGGTTTCCGGTATCTTTATGGATTTATATGTAACTTTATGGTGAATATATCATATCATATAAAAAACAGGTTAAAAATACATTAAAGAGAAGGTTTTTTCCTGGGAGAACAAATTTTGGATTCTCATTATAAGGGGGAAGGGGAATATGAAGGTTGATAAGGATGAGCTGTTGATTTCTCTTATAGAGATTTTTTATAAGTTTATAATTTACCCTCCAGACAGTCTTTCAAGGGATTATATAGAGGGATACAGAAAGGGCATGCTGGATATAATTGAAGCTGTAAACAGTTACAGGGGGGAATAAACTGCCCTGCTTCCGTCGGGGCAGTTTTTATCTTTCTTTTTTATTGATTAAAATAGTTGTAAAATAGTTTTGGAATGTATTTTACGGTATTCGGGAGGAATTGTGATGAAAAAGGTTGCTGTAATATTTAACGGTGGAACCATATCAATGAAGGTTGACCCAAGAATTCAAGCAGCTGTTCCAACGTTGACTGGAGAAGAAATAATGTCTATGGTAACTGGTATAGAAAGGTATGCTCAAATTGAATCATATACCTTTTCAAGCCTTCCCGGGCCTCATATGACTCCAAAAATGATGCTTGAGCTTTCTGGATACATAGATAAAATTCTTGATAGAGAGGATATATCAGGTGCTGTAGTAACACATGGGACGGATACCCTTGAGGAAACGGCATATTTCCTTGACCTGACTATAAAAAGCAATAAGCCTGTTGTTATGACGGGTGCAATGAGAAACAGCTCAGAGCTTGGCTATGATGGGCCTGCTAATCTTGCAGCATCCATCTGTACAGCAATTTCAGATGAATCTATAGGAAGAGGGGTTATGGTGTGTTTTAATGATGAGCTGTATTATGCAAGCGAGGTTACAAAGGCTAATTCTATGAGCCTTGATGCCTTCCATTCACCTAACTTTGGCCCAATAGGAATAGTTGATAACAATAGGGTTTTATTCTACAGGAACAGCATAAAGAGACAACATTTTGACATAGATGATATTGAAACAAGGGTTGACCTTATAAAGTGTGCTGCAGGTATGGATTCAAAGTTTATTGATTTTTCATTAAGCCAGGGGGTAAAGGGAATTGTAATAGAGGGTACTGGAAGAGGCAATATACCTCCTGGTATGGTGGATGGCGTAGGAAGGGCAATAGCAAGGGGGGTTCCTGTAGTCATAGTTTCAAGATGCTATCAGGGAAGGGTTCTTGACTCCTATGGATACCATGGAGGAGGTAAAGAACTTACAAATATGGGCGTAATACTTGGAGATACACTTCCGGGACAAAAGGCAAGAATTAAGCTTATGGTTGCACTGAGCAAAACCAGCGATATGAAGGAAATAAAGGAGATATTTGAAATGGGGCTATATTAAAGGAAGCCCCTTTTCAATTTGGTGTAACCTTTTTTCTTGCGAGGGTTTCTACCGTTTCAAGGGGCGTGTCAGGATCCTCTGGAACAGTAGATATCTCGTATGTGTTTTCAAGATCTATCCTTCCCTTTGGGGCCTCAGGCCATAGAAGTGCGTTGTATGTTTGCTCTATTATAGGGTAATCCATTCCCTCAGGTTGATATATATCTATTTTTTTATGGTTTTCAGTTGGATCAATAGGCCTATCGTTTTCATTATATATTGACATATTTTCACTTCCTTCGCTACTTTTATTTATAATATGTGCTTATTTACCGGGAAATATTTATATTCAACATTGTATAAAGGCAAAGCTGCTTATGAAAAAAACTTTAATAAAAAATTCTCTGAATTTATGCTATAATTTATACAATAGGGAGTGATTATACATGAAAGCCGATGAAGTAGCAAGGGTTTTACAGGTCTATATGCTTCAAAACCTGTATTCAAATTCAAATAACACCCAAACATCTTTAATGTTTGAGCTTGTGCTTCAAAGTATGTTAAACGACAATAATAACGTCTATACCAATGATTTATCAAATAAACAAAATACTCAAACCGCACAGATTGAAAACAGCAAAATAGATGGGAATAATTTTGATAAAGTGAAATCAGAAGATATATCAAAGGCCATTGACTATGCTTCAAATAAATACGGCGTTGAAAGGGAGCTTATAAAGGCTGTTATAGCTCAGGAATCAGGTTTTAATCCGACGGCCCTTTCAAAGGCAGGGGCCATGGGTCTTATGCAGCTCATGCCCGGGACTGCAAAATCCCTTGGAGTTGAAAATCCCTTCGATGTGCTTGAAAACATAGATGGAGGAACCAGGTATCTTAAAAATCTTTTAAATGCCTTCAGCGGCAGCAAGGAGTTGGCTCTTGCCGCATACAATGGAGGTATTGGAAGGATGAAAAGACTTGGAGTTGATACTGCTCAGGAAATAAATAAAATGCCTGAGGAAACTAAAAACTACGTAGACAGAGTTATGAGAAACTACCAAAGATTTCTGGGATTATGATATTATGCTCTATTGAGGGGGAAACGATATGAAGGAATATGGTCTTGTACTTGCTGGGGGCGGCGCTAAGGGAGGATATGAGATCGGGGTATGGAAGGCGCTGAGGGAGCTGAACATATCGATAAAAGCCGTTGCAGGAACTTCTGTTGGTGCATTAAATGGAGCTATTATTGCACAGGATGACTTCGATACTGCGTATAAGTTATGGACGAGCATCAGTATAGAAAACGTTATAAAGCTTGAAAAGGAAGTTGCCGTTGTTAATGAAAATAGAAAGAAATCCATGGGGCTTTTAACTGCAATAAAAAATGCTATAACTGCGGGAGGGCTTGATATTACTCCCTTAAAGGAGATGCTTTTAGAAATAATAGATGAAGATAGGATAAGAAATTCCCCCGTTGACCTTGGGATAGTTACATTTTCCCTTAGTGATTTTAAACCTTTAAAACTGTTTAAAAAGGATATTCCAGAGGGAAAGCTTGTTGATTATCTTCTTGCAAGTGCATGTTTTCCGGCCTTTAAACCCCATGAGATAGATAATAAAAGGTTTATCGATGGAGGAGTATATGATAATGTGCCAATATCCTTGATGCTTGAGAAAGGAATAAAGGATATAATTTCAGTTGATATATCGGGGCCGGGGATAAGTAGAAAAGTTGATAAGAAAGGTTTAAACCTTATAGAGATAAAGGCCTCGGAGGACCTTGGAGGAACGCTTGATTTTAATGGTGAAAGATCAAAAGCTAATATTGAACTTGGATATTATGATACCTTAAAGGCCTTCGGAAAGCTTAAAGGAAGCAGATATTTCATATTTCCAAATGAGGATTTTAATGAAGCAAAGGAGCTTTATATTAAAAACCTTGGTATTGAAGATTTTAAGAAGATGTTTGCCTTCCTCGGCATGGATTTGGGAGGGAAATCCAGTGTAAATAATAAGTTTATATTGGACAGAATAATGAGAACCATTCGTCAGTATGCAGATAATAGGTTAACCGGTGATACGGTTTTCCCTGCCATGGCGGAAATTACAGCAGAGCAGCTTGGAATCGAGAGGAAAAGGGTGTATACGTTAAGTGAGCTTATTGATGAGATAATGAAGGAATATGAGAATATAAAAAACAGTAGGGACTTTAAGGAGTACATGCAGGGGCTTACACGCCTTATGATCAGCAGAAATCAGCTTGAGTTTGACAGGGAGCTTAAAAAGACGCTTATTGAGGGAAAGTTTATAATATCCTATGAACCTTATCTTAATGAGACCGACGAGAAGCTAAAGAGGTTTAGAAGGTTCATAGCAGTGGCATTCCCCAAGATTTCAATTGCAAACATGTTTTTATCACTTGTGTTGTCGAAGAAGAATTAGGTTTTTAATGGCAACCAGTTCACATTTCACATTTTAGAACCTAAATGTGAAATGTGAACTGGTTGCAACTATATTGGTGATAAAATTTTAGACCTTCCATCTCTAGCCCCTGCAAATTCAATTTACCTATTTAGCTCCCTAAAGTATTTGGACATGGTTACATTGGATGTTTGGCATTTTATAAAAAGTGTAATTTTCTCTTACTTAATGTATACTATGTATATATATTCTAAGCATATGGAGGGCTGCACATGGCGAGAGAGAGACTGGATAAGGTACTTGCGAATATGGGGTATGGAACCAGGAAGGAAGTAAAGAAGCTTGTAAAGGATGAAGGGGTTACTGTAAATGGTGTGCTGATTAGGGATTCATCCATGCACGTAGACCCTGAAAAGGATGTTATAGTGGTTTCGGGGGAGGAGCTTTTCTATAGAAAGTACATATATTTGATGATGAATAAGCCCCAGGGGGTTATATCTGCAACCGAGGATGATTATGATGAAACGGTAGTTGACCTTTTGGAGCCTGAGCACTCATTATTTAAGCCGGCACCGGTTGGAAGGCTTGATAAGGATACGGAGGGTCTTTTACTTCTTACAAACGATGGAGAGCTTAATCATATGCTGTTGTCCCCAAGGAGGCATGTTCCAAAGAAGTACTATGCCAGAATACATGGGAAGGTTACTGAGGATGACGTTAAGAAATTCCAGCGAGGTGTGATTTTGGACGATGGTTATAGGACGATGCCCTCAGAGCTTATTATATTAAACTCAGATGAGATTTCTGAAATAGAAGTAGTTTTATATGAAGGCAAATATCATCAGGTTAAGAGGATGTTCGAGGCCGTTGGCAAAAAGGTTGTATATCTAAAAAGGATAGAAATAGGCCCCCTCAAGCTCGATGAAAGCCTGCTTCCAGGTGAATACAGGGAGCTTACGGATGATGAGATAGATATGCTTAAAAGGGCAGTAGCAAAATAGTTCCCAGGCTATGGCCTGAGAACTATTTTGTTGCCATCAATTTCAACTCTGTCTCCAGTACCCAGCTTAACAGGCAGAAATAGGGAATTTACCTCTAAAAGCCTGTTGTCATCTGTAAGTATAGTTGTTATATCCTCTTCCATTTTTATAACTACACCCGTCATATTTACCCCATCATTTCATTGTATTTACTTCGGGATTGTGTTTCGTCCCTGCGGGCATTAGATTGAATGATTGATATGGAAGTGTTTATTACCCTTCCATCAGGAAGTTTGATTAATATATCTTTTTTGTCCTGATTTTCAAATCCCTTTTCCATAGTAAGACCTCCCTACATTAATCCGTTGTGCTGGTTCAAACTTCTTTGCTAAGCGTGCTGGTGAATGAAATATATTTTTTATCGCAGCGCCTATCTGTAAATTTATCCAGCACAACGAGTTAAATTATGTATATTGTATGCAGAAAAATAATAAATATGATATTTATGTCCATATTTAGCTAAAGGAACAATCTTTTTAAGTTATCTTTATCTATGGCAAAAAAGTTGTTATATGTTATAATGTAATTGGCATTATTTATGAGTTTAATTCGTATTCCTTGCTATTTAGGCAATAGTTAGCCGTAGTTTATGCTCCTAAAGATTTAGAATGTTTGAGGTGATACAGTGAGGGAGTATGAGTCCAAATTAAAAAGTGAGGAAATGGACTTTTTATTTAAAGCCATGATGACCCTTGAAACGCTGGAGGATTACTACAGATTTTTTGAGGACATATGCACAATAAACGAGATTAAAGCCATAGCTCAGAGGCTTCAGGTTGCAAAAATGCTCAAGGAGAAAAGGACCTACATAGACATCGCAGATGCCACAGGAGCAAGCACAGCAACCATAAGCCGCGTAAATAGATGCCTTCTCTATGGAAGTGATGGGTATAACAGGGTGTTTGAAAGGCTGGAGGCCTTAGAGGAGAAGAACAAAACTGAAAATGAAAAATAAAATGCAGGATTTTTCCTGCATTTTATTTTTTTTGAGTGGATTTTTTGAATGATTGATAATATAATAAAATTAGAATATATGAACAAATATTCATATAATAAATAAAGTATTCTGATATGATAATATGACGCAGGAAGGCAGATTTTTTTATAGAATGGAGGGGATGGCATGGAAAAGAATATGGCCAAATCATACAACAAAACCCTGTTTCTTAAGGGGCTTGGATGAGTCAACTGTGCTTCCAAAATGGAGGGAAGTATAAGGCGCCTGGATGGCGTTAAAAATGCAAAAATAGATTTCGCATCAGGAAGGCTGACAATTGAAATAGAGGACAGAGGAAGAGTACGTCAAATTACTGAGGAAGCTGAAAAAATAATAAAGGGGATAGAGAGCCATGTAGAGGTTATCGATGAACGTAAAATAAAAGGACATATGGATGCGCGGGAGGAAAAGGCAGAAGAAGGCGGAGTAAGGAAGGAAGTTATAAGGCTTGTGGCTGGTTCAGTCCTGCTCATTATACCAACAATATTTAAATTTAATTTCTACCTGGAGTTTGCAATGTTTTTCATAAGCTATCTTCTGGTTGGATGTGAAGTCCTAACCAAGGCGGTAAGAAATATCGCAAGGGGAGAGGTTTTCGACGAGAACTTCCTTATGACCATTGCAACCATAGGCGCCTTTGTAATAGGGGAGTTCCCGGAGGGTGTTGCGGTTATGCTCTTTTACCAGATAGGTGAAATGTTCCAGGATATGGCTGTTAATCGCTCAAGGAAGTCAATTTCAGCCCTTATGGACATAAGGCCTGATTATGCAAATTTGAAGCTTGGAGATGATGTGGAAAGGGTTTCACCCGAGGAGGTTGAGGCAGGGGATATAATACTTGTAAAGCCCGGTGAAAGGATACCCCTTGATGGCGTTGTGATAGATGGTAAATCTATGGTAGATACATCAGCCCTTACGGGAGAATCTCTTCCAAGGGAAGTTATAGAAGGGGACGAGGTACTTGGAGGCTTTATAAACAAGAATGGAGCTTTAACTGTAAGAGTAACGAAGGAATTCGGGGAATCCACGGTATCTAAAATACTTGACCTCGTTCAAAATGCAAGCAGCAGAAAGGCAAAGACGGAAAACTTTATAACAAAGTTTGCAAGGTACTATACTCCTGCAGTCGTGTTTACTGCCCTTGTCCTTGCAGCGATTCCGCCCATTGTTTTACCTGGAGCGAGATTTTCCGACTGGTTCTATAGAGCTTTAATATTTCTTGTAATTTCCTGCCCCTGTGCCCTTGTGGTATCAATACCTCTGGGATTCTTTGGGGGTATCGGAGGGGCATCAAGGAACGGAATACTTGTTAAGGGAAGCAACTATCTTGAGGCCCTAAACTATGTAGACACTGTAGTATTTGATAAAACCGGTACCCTTACAAAGGGAGTTTTCAATGTTACTGAGGTAAATCCCGCTGATGGTATAGGAAAGGATGAACTCTTAAGGTTTGCAGCCCTTTGTGAGTCACACTCAAACCATCCAATAGCACTATCCATATTAAAGGCATATGGTGAGGAAATAAACAAAGAGGATATAGAAAGTTATGAGGAGATTCCAGGGTACGGAATAAAGGTTTTTGCAGGAGGCAGGGAGATACTTGCCGGAAATGCAAAGCTTATGAAGATGAAAAATATATCATTTGAGGAAGTAGATGCAGCAGGTACAATAGTTAACGTAGCTGTGGATGGGAAATACGCAGGACATATAATAATATCCGATGAAATTAAAGAGGATTCGGAAAGGGCTATAAGATCACTTAAGGCTTTAGGAGTTAAACGAACCGTCATGCTGACGGGGGATGTTAAATCCGTTGGAGAAAAGGTCGCCTCAGGGCTTGGAATAGACGAAGTATTTGCAGAGCTTTTGCCCCATGAGAAGGTTGAGAGGGTTGAGGAACTTTCAAAAAAGGAGGGCGTAAAGGGTAAAATAGCCTTCGTTGGTGATGGAATAAACGACGCCCCTGTACTTGCAAGGGCGGATGTAGGTATTGCGATGGGAGGCCTTGGCTCAGATGCAGCAATTGAGGCGGCGGATGTTGTAATTATGACCGATGAGCCTTCAAAGGTTGCAGGCGCCATAGGAATTGCAAGGAGGACGAGAAGAATCGTATGGCAGAACATTATATTTGCCCTTGGAGTAAAACTTTTCGTGCTTCTTTTAGGTGCCCTTGGAATGGCTTCAATGTGGGCAGCGGTATTTGCAGATGTAGGCGTGGCGCTGATTGCTGTGCTTAATGCCATGAGAGTTTTGAATGTGAGGGATGTGTAGATAATTTGTGCATTATTTCCATTTGACAAATAATTAGATAGTTTGTTTCATATGTTCTGCTGTAGGAGTAATTACTCCTACAGCAGAATTTTTATTTTTATGCTAAAATTTAATTATAGACAATAATAACAAAATTGTTAATATATGGGCGATAAAAATTATTAAGGAGGATTATAAAGAGAACAATAGTTAAAAAATTAGTATTTATACTATTAATCTGTTCCTTAATATTGACTTATGGGTGTTCTAATGATTTGCAAAAAGCTGAAGAATACTTTATTCAAGGAAAGTATAAGGAGGCTGTTGATATCTATAATAGGGTACCCCCAGATAAACTCTCTTTTAATAATCTTTTGAATAAGGCAAAATCGGAGGCAGCAATTTCTAATTATGAGGAAGGAATACTAACTCTTAAAGCAGCGGAAAAGAAATCTATCGATGATAATCAATTATCTGTTGTTTATTATAACCTTCTACTGTTTCATTATATAATTCTTATTTTCGCTTGGAAAATATTAAGAAGTGCCTAGAAGTTTTAAATAATTTTATTGATACCAAAGGAGAATCACCAAAATATTGGTGCTTCCCCTTTTTGTTATGTGTTTTGCAATTTCTTCATTAATGCTATAATATTAAAGATAATAAAGGACACAGGAGGAAGTTATGATAGATTTAAACAGTCTGAATAAGGAACAGAGGGAAGCTGTCGAAACTACTGAGGGGCCCCTGCTTATACTTGCGGGAGCGGGCTCGGGAAAAACGAGGGTTTTGACATATAGAATAGCATATTTGATTCAGGAAAAGGATGTTTACCCGGGAAATATTCTTGCAATAACCTTTACCAACAAGGCGGCAAAGGAAATGAAGGAAAGGGTTGAGTCCCTTGTTGGAGAAGATGCAAGGAACATGTGGATCAGCACCTTCCATTCCTCATGCGTTAGAATATTGAGACAGGATATAAGTAAACTTGGCTATGATAGAAACTTTGTTATATATGATACTTCCGATCAGGAAAAGATTATGAAGGACTGCCTTAAAGAGCTTAACCTTGATGAAAAGGTATTTCCACCTAAGGATATGCTTCACAAAATAGGTTCCCTGAAGGATGTGCTCATAGACGAGGATACATATTACAGGCAGTACGGAAACGATTTTAAAAATAAAAGGTTTGCAGAAATATACAAGCTTTATCAAAAGAAGCTCAGGGCCAATAATGCCCTTGACTTTGACGATATAATAATGAAAACTGTAAAGCTTTTTAAGGAGCATCCAGATGTCCTCAGCTATTACCAGAGAAAGTTCAGGTATATACTCATAGACGAGTATCAGGATACAAACAGGGCCCAATATGAGCTTGCAAACCTCCTTGCAAAGAGCCATAGAAACCTCTGCGTTGTGGGGGATGATGACCAGTCCATATACAGTTGGAGGGGGGCTGACATAAGGAATATACTGGACTTTGAGAAGGATTATCCCGATGCGAAGGTTATAAAGCTTGAGCAGAACTATAGGTGTACAAAGAGGATACTTGAAGCTGCAAACTATGTTATAGCCAACAATGAAAATAGAAAGGCAAAGAGGCTCTGGACAGAAAACTGTGCCGGGGATAACATAAAATTCTACAGGGCTGAAACGGATAGGGATGAGGCAAGGTTTATAATAGGCGAAATAAATAAGCTTGCTTCTAAAGGGTACTCCTACAGGGATTTTGCAGTTCTTTACAGGACTAATGCCATGTCCCGTATACTTGAAGAAGCCTTTGTAACTTCAGGACTTCCCTATAGGGTTGTTGGGGGACTCAAGTTCTATGACAGAAAGGAAGTAAAGGACATACTTGCATACCTCAGGGTTATAAACAATCCCCTTGACAGCGTAAGCCTTGAGAGGATAATAAACGTTCCCAAAAGGGGAATTGGAGACTCTTCCATTGCAAAGGTTAAGGAGTATGCTCTGGAAAAGGATATCAGCCTCTACAGCAGCATGCTTGAAATTGATAACATAGAAGGCCTTACCAAGAGGGCCGCAAATGCCATGGATAAGTTCATAAGCCTTATGAACTACTTCTTCGTTATGAAGGATAAGATAAAGGTATCGGAGCTTATAAATGAAATACTTGAAAGGACAGAGTATATAAGGGAGCTAAGGGAAGATAACACCCCCGAAAGCCAGGGAAGGATAGAAAACCTTCAGGAATTTTACTCATCGGCCGTTGAGTTTGAGGAGTCTTCGGAGGATAAGAGCCTTTCGGCCTTCCTCGAAAGGGTTGCCCTTGTATCTGACCAGGATGAGTTAAATGATGCAGGCGGAGTAACGATGATGACTATGCACACAGCAAAGGGGCTTGAGTTTCCGGTGGTGTTTATAGCAGGTATGGAGGAGGGGATTTTCCCTCACTTCTCAGCGCTTGAGGATAGAGACGAGATGGAGGAGGAGCGAAGGCTCTGCTATGTAGGGATTACAAGGGCAAAGGAAAATCTCTATATGACCTGCGCAAGGCAGAGGCTCATGTTCGGCAGAACCATGTTTAACTCACCATCATCCTTCCTGGAGGAGATTCCTGAAGAACTTATTGACGATGTATCCTCAAGAAGCATGAGCTTTAACAGGGTCTACGGCTACGAAGGTTACAGCCAGCCCCACAGCCTATCAAAACCAAGGCATATAGCATCCCCTGTATCTTCTACGGTATCATCAAGTTCAAATGCAGTAAAGGTTAGCGAAATCAAAGCAGGGATTAAAATAAAGCACAGGGTATTTGGCAAGGGCCTTGTAATAGCAGTGAAGCCTTCAGGTCAGGATAAGCAGATAACGGTTCATTTTGATAACGTTGGGCTTAAGAATTTGCTTTTAAGTTCGGCGCCGATAGAGATACTGTAATATTTTTTAGTGACAAGTTATAATTGACAAGTGATAAGTTGATATAGTGGATAGTGGGTAGTGGATGATGGATAATGATTAGTGACAAGTGGCAAGTGAACAGTGCAGAGGTGTAGAGGCGAACAGCGTAAAGGTGTAGGGGCGAACAGCGTAAAGGTGTAGGGGCGAACAACGCTCGCCAGTAATGTAGCCATTACTTGGCTGGAGAACGATGTTCTCCCCTGCAGCTGCCCACCATTAGCGATTCATAAAGTAAATGTTGAGGTGATCATATGGAGGATATAAAAAAGCGCATTGATGAACTCCGGCAGATAATAGAGGAACACAACTATAACTACTATGTTTTAGATAACCCAACCATAAGCGACTATGAATATGATAAGCTTATGAACGAGCTTAAAAGGCTTGAAAAGGAGCATCCGGAATACTTTGATATAAACTCCCCAACCCAGAGGGTTGGGGGAAAACCCCTTAAGGAATTTAATCAGGTGGAGCATGCTGTTCCAATGCTGAGCCTTCAGGACGTATTTAGTTTTGAAGAGCTTATGGAATGGAATGAAAGGGTAAAAAGTGCTGTTAAGGATGCGGAATACGTAGTTGAGCTTAAAATAGACGGACTTTCAGTGTCCCTGCTCTATGAAAACGGAGAGCTTGTCAGAGGTGCCACGAGGGGGGATGGAAACATAGGGGAGGACGTAACTCAAAATATAAGGACAATAAGAAGCATACCCCTTAAAATTAAGGATAAAAACCTCCTTGAGGTTCGTGGGGAGGTTTACATGCCAAGGAAAGCCTTTGAAATCCTAAACATACAGAGGGAGGAGATGGAGGAGCCCCTTTTTGCAAATCCGAGAAACGCGGCTGCTGGTTCTTTAAGGCAGCTTGATCCTAAAATAACCGCCGATAGAAAGCTTGATATATTTATATTCAACATACAAAGATATGGAGGAGCTCCCTTTAAAACCCACAGGGAAGCCCTCGACTACCTTGAAGGCCTTGGATTTAAAGTAAGCCCCAAAAGGATGGTATATAAAAATATTGAAGGGGTAATTGAGGCGATAAAGGAAATAGGTGAAACAAGGGGAGAGCTTCCCTTTGACATAGATGGAGTTGTTGTAAAGGTAAACGAGCTTGATAAGAGGGAGATATTAGGCCAGACAGCAAAAACTCCGAGATGGGCAGCTGCCTACAAATTCCCTGCAGAGCAGAAAAAGACCAGGGTTAAGGATATATTAGTTCAGGTAGGAAGGACCGGGGTCATTACTCCAACGGCAATACTTGAACCTGTAAGAATTGCAGGATCAACGGTTTCAAGGGCAACCCTCCACAACGAGGATTACATAAAGGAAAAGGATATAAGAATCGGGGACAGCGTTATAATTCAAAAGGCAGGAGAGATAATCCCGGAGGTTGTTGAAGTCGTTTTTGATGACAGGGATGGAGATGAGGTTGAATTTAAAATGCCTGATATATGCCCTTCCTGTGGAAGTAAGGTTGTAAGGGAGAGTGGGGAGGCGGCAGTAAGGTGTACAAACATGTCCTGTCCCGCACAGTTAAAGCGTACAATAATCCACTTCGCATCAAGGGATGCAATGAACATAGATGGGCTTGGCCCCCAGATAATTGGACTTCTAATGGATAATGGCCTTATACATGATGCAGCGGATCTTTATTATCTTAAATTTGACGACGTTGTAAAGCTTGAAAGGATGGGCAAAAAATCAACCCAGAACCTCCTGGATTCAATAGAAAGGACTAAGGAAAACGATATAGACAGGCTGATATTTGGACTTGGAATAAGATTCATTGGGGGAAAGGCGGCAAAGAATCTTGCAAGGGCATTTAAGTCCATGGATAATCTTATGAAGGCCTCCTATGATGACCTTATAAAGGTTGAGGAAATAGGTGATAAGATGGCACAAAGTGTTTTATCCTTCTTTAGGGAAGAGCATAATAGAAGGCTGATTGAGAAGTTCAGAGAGGCGGGACTCAATTTCAATTTGAAGGCCAGGGAAGGAAATGGCAGGAAGATATTTGAAGGCATGACCTTTGTGCTTACAGGAACTCTCTCAAAATACACTCGAAGCGAGGCCTCTGAGATTATTGAAAGCCTTGGTGGCAAGGTTTCATCAAGCGTTTCAAAGAAAACAACCTATGTACTTGCAGGGGAGGAAGCGGGAAGCAAGCTGAAAAAGGCACAGGACCTTGGAGTTTCCATAATATCAGAGGATGATTTTGAGAAAATGATAGGCGAAGGTGATAAGCAATGAAAATATTAGACGGCATGATGTGGATTTCAATAGCTGTATCCTTTGTTATATCGATTTTAACCATGCTTGTAACCTTCGGAATAAAGTGGATACCCCCCTTTGCTACCTTCATGCCACTTGAAATAAGCCTTGCAGTAACCTTTTTCCTCTGGGGAGTAAACAGCATATACAACCATTACACCAGGGACAGCAGAATAACAGTGCTTTATTCCTTCCTGTTTGGAGGGGTACTGCTTATATTTGTAGTCCTTGGAATATACTAAAAATTACATATGAAAGGTAGTGATATATATGTCAGTATCTATAAAGGATGTTGAATACGTTGCAAAACTTGCTCGACTTGAATTCAGTGAAAAGGAAAAGGTGAAATTTACTGAAGAACTGAACAGCATATTAAAATACGTAGAAAAACTTTCAGAGGTTGATACAAGCGGGGTGGAACCTGCAATAGGTGCGTATCCCATGTACAATGCACTTAGGGAGGATGAGATAAGTCCGTCCTTAGACAGGGAAGAAATACTTAAAAACGCCCCTGACAAGCAGGATGGATACTTTAAAGTACCGAAGGTTATAGATTAGGAGGGATAAAATGCACAAAAAAACTGTACATGAGATAAGGGATTTGCTGAGAAGAAAAGAGATCTCCTCGGTGGAGCTAACGAAAATTGCCCTTGAAAGAATTAATTCAATTGATGATAGGCTGGGAGCTTTTATTAGCGTATATGGGGAACAGGCGTTAGAGGCTGCAAAGGATGTTGATAGAAAAATAGCATCCGGAGAAGAGCTTCCTGACCTTGCAGGAATTCCAACGGCACTTAAGGACAACATGAACATGAAGGGAACTAAAACAACCTGCGCCTCAAGGATGCTTGAAAATTTCGTATCGCCCTACGATGCAGGAGTAACTGAAAGGCTTAAGGAAAACGGTGCTGTAATAATTGGAAAGACCAATATGGATGAGTTTGCAATGGGATCATCAAATGAAACATCATACTTTAAAAAGGTTAGAAACCCATATGATTTGGAAAGGGTACCAGGAGGATCATCGGGTGGTTCTGCAGCAGCTGTTGCATCAGGTGAAGTATACTATTCATTAGGCTCAGATACGGGTGGTTCCATAAGACAGCCTGCGGCAATGTGTGGAGTTGTAGGATTAAAGCCGACATATGGAAGGGTTTCAAGGTATGGCCTTGTAGCCTTTGCATCTTCCCTTGATCAGATAGGTCCGTTTACAAAGGACGTTGAGGATTGTGCAATTGTGTTAAATGCCATATCAGGAAAGGATGAAAGGGACTCAACCTCTGCAGACGTTAAAGTCGAGGATTTTACAAAATACCTTAACCGGGATATAAGGGGCATGAGAATAGGAATGCCTGTAGAGTTTTTTGGCGAGGGAATTTCGGAGGATGTTAGAAAAATTATAATTGATGCAGTAGAGGTGTTTAAATCCCAGGGGGCCGAGGTTAAGGAAATAAGCCTTCCAATGTCAAGGTATGCCCTTGAGGTTTACTACATACTTGCAAGCTCCGAAGCCAGCTCCAACCTTGCAAGGTTTGACGGAATAAGATATGGATACAGGGCTGAAAGCTACAGCGATGCCGTTGATATTTATACCAAGTCAAGAAGCCAGGGCTTTGGAGATGAGGTTAAAAGGAGAATAATGCTTGGTACATATGCACTGTCAGCAGGATACTACGATGCATATTATAAAAAGGCCCTTCAAATTAGAACTCTTATCATAAATGAGTTCAAGGAGGCCTACAAGAATGTTGACATAATACTGTCACCAACATCTCCAACAACGGCCTTTAAGCTTGGAGAAAAGATAAACGATCCTCTTTCAATGTATCTTTCAGATATATATACGGTTCCTGTAAATATTGCAGGTATTCCTGCAATATCTATTCCGGCAGGGCTTTCAAATGGCCTTCCGGTTGGACTTCAGCTTATGGGAAATTACTTTGAAGAAGGAACGCTTTTAAAGGCAGCACATGCCTTTGAAAGGGCTACAGAACATCATAGGATAAGGCCATCTATATAGGAGGTGCTTAGGATGGATTTTGAAGTTATAATCGGTCTTGAGGTTCATGCAGAGCTTTCAACCAACACCAAAATATACTGTGGATGTACTACTGAGTTTGGCGGAGAGCAAAACACCCACTGCTGTCCGGTATGCCTCGGGCTTCCAGGCTCCCTTCCTGTTTTAAATAAAAAGGTTGTTGATTATGCCATAAAGGCAGGCCTTGCTCTAAACTGCGATATAAACAGGCTAACCCATATGGCAAGAAAGAATTATTTCTACCCCGATACCCCTAAAAACTATCAGATAACCCAGGATGAAACACCCCTGTGCAGGGATGGATATATAGAAATTGAAACTGAAGGCGGCTTAAAGAAAATAGGAATACAGAGAATCCATATAGAAGAGGATGCAGGAAAGAATGTCCATATGGAGGATAGTTCCTATGTTGACTACAACAGGGCAGGGGTACCTCTTATTGAAATAGTATCAAAGCCCGATATGAGGTCCCCTAAGGAGGCAAGGATGTATCTTGAAAAGCTGAAGGCCATTCTTCAGTATACAGGGGTTTCAGATGTCAAAATGGAAGAAGGCTCTTTAAGATGTGATGCCAACATTTCCATAAGGCCTGAAGGTTCTAATGAGTTTGGAACAAAGGTTGAAGTTAAGAACATGAACTCCTTCAGAGCCGTTGAGAGGGCCCTTGAATATGAAGCTAAAAGGCAGATGGAGGCATATGAAAGGGGAGAAAAGATAATACAGGAGACGAGAAGGTGGGATGAAGGAAGGGGAGAAACTGTAACCATGAGAAGCAAGGAGGAGGCCCATGACTACAGATATTTCCCAGAACCCGATATGATATATCTTTCAGTTGATGATGAATGGATAGAAAGCATAAGAAAAAGCCTTCCCGAGCTTCCTGATGCAAGGAGGAGAAGATATATAAATGAATTTGGACTGCCGGAATACGATTCAGAAATACTTACATCCTCCAAAAAGCTTGCAGATTTTTTTGAGGAATGTGTAAATGAGGGTGGAAGGCCAAAGGAAATAAGTAACTGGATAATGGGTGAGATTTTAAGGACTCTCAAGGACAGAAGTATGGAAATTGAAGACATAAAGTTTGCTCCAGGACACCTTGTAAAGCTTGTTAGTCTTGTTGATAAGGGAACCATATCCGGGACCATTGCCAAAAAGGTGTTTAAAGATATGTTTGAAACTGGAGAGGATCCTGAAAAGATAGTTAAGGAAAAGGGCCTTGTTCAGGTATCGGATGAAGGGGCCATAAGAGAGCTTATAAACAAAGTTTTAGATGAAAACCCTCAATCAGTTGCAGATTTTAAGGCGGGAAAAACAAAGGCAATGGGCTTTATCGTTGGCCAGGTTATGAAGGCATCCAAGGGGAAGGCCAATCCCCAGATTGTAAATAAGATTCTCACCGAAGAGCTAAATAAGAGATGATTCAAAAAACCCTGTTTGTGAACCACAAACAGGGTTTTTTGAATTATAAGTTCAGAGGAACATCTAATACCATTTCTGCATTTTCAGCAATAGCATTATTCATTTTTAGAAGTTTGTGGCATGGATATAAAATCTTTTATTTAGTTATAAAATGATGACTGTTTTAAACATTTTTGCATGAAATGAAAAAATGTTTTTCATATGGAAAAATGATGGTACAGAATTTTAGTAAAATATTCAAGTGTATCTAAATTCCAATCTACACGGAATAATTCCTCAAAATTGGAAAAAGAGTTATTAAGTACATTTCTTACCATAATGAGTATTAAAATTAATACATAGAATCTGGTAAATGTCGAAAATTATCGAAGGATATCCAGCAATTACACACAAATAACGTATAAAATTATATTGAAATTTCAAAGTAAAAGCAATATAATTTATTAATTATGATATGAATTTTTCCTGAAATGACATAAAAATATGGAAAATAGACATGAAATTTATAGAAAATAAAAATGCTATTGTCGTAATATATCAATAGTTTTATTGCAAAATTCAACAAAATAATTTAATATATATATAAATGTCATTTGAAATTTTATATGGGGGACACATTCAAAAGATGGGAGGAGATTTTAAGTGATAAACTACATTATAAAAAGATTTGTAGCGAGCCTTGTAACTTTATGGATTGTTGTTACCGCAACGTTTTTCCTGATGCATGCACTGCCAGGTGGACCCTTTGATGGAGAGAAAAAACTGCCTGATCAGGTTAAGAAAAATCTTGAGGCTAAATTTGGACTGGATAAACCAGTACATCAGCAGTACATCATGTATTTAAAAAATCTTTTAAGAGGAGATTTAGGTCCTTCAATAAGATATGAAGGAAGAACAGTAAACGATATTATAAAATATTCATTTCCAGCATCAGCAAAGCTGGGTTCAATATCAATAGTTGTTGCTGTGCTTCTTGGAACATACATGGGAGTTATAGCAGCGTTAAATCAGGGTAAATGGCAGGACAGACTTACAATGGTAATAGCTACACTTGGTGTAACTGTTCCAAGCTTTGTTCTGGCTACTGCTTTAATATATCTTTTCTCAGTAAAGATGGGGCTGCTTCCTTCAATTGGACTTGATGGCCCGGCCAACTATATACTTCCTGTAATAGCACTATCGGGGTATTCAATGTCATTTATAGCAAGACTTTCAAGATCAAGCCTTCTTGATGTAATAAGGCAGGACTATATAAGAACTGCAAAGGCCAAGGGATTATCCAAAAATGCTGTTATATACAAGCATGCTTTAAGAAATGCATTGATTCCAATAGTAACCTATCTTGGACCCCTTGTTGCTGGAATATTAACAGGAAGCTTTGTTGTTGAGCAGATATTCGGTATACCGGGGCTTGGACGTGAATTTGTACAAAACATTACAAACAGAGATGCAATGACTATAACAGGAGTTACTGTATTCTATGGAGCGCTGCTCATAGCATGTAACTTCATAGTGGATTTACTTTATGCAGTAATAGATCCAAGAATAAAACTTGAAGGTTAAGGAGGGGGAACAATGGAGATAAGCAAAGAATTGTTTGAAAGAGTTCCCGCAGAGGAGAAGAATCTAAATAGAATAGTCAGGCCAAGTGAAACTTACTGGCAGGACGTTTGGAGAAGGCTTAAGGCCAATAAGCTTGCTATGGCGGGTTTGTTCTTCGTTATATTCATCACCGTTTTAGCCATAGTTGGGCCATGGTTTTCCAAATATGATTACAGAACTCAGGATTTTAGTATAGCGAATATGTCCCCTAGTGCAGAGCATTGGTTTGGTACAGACCAATTTGGAAGGGATCTTTTTGTAAGAATTCTATACGGAGCGAGAATATCCTTAACAGTTGGATATGCTGTAAGCATTTTAAACTTTACAATAGGCGTTTTATATGGTGGAATCGCTGGATATGTTGGTGGAAAAGTTGATAACTTTATGATGAGAATAGTGGATATTCTGCTTTCCATACCATCGACCATATATGTAATTCTATTGATGCTTATATTCGACGCAGGGCTTACAAGCATCATCATAGCCCTTGCGATAACAAGCTGGGTTGGTATGGCTAGAATAGTTAGAGGTCAGATTTTATCGCTTAAGCAGCAGGAGTTCGTACTTGCTGCAAGAACAATAGGAGCTTCAAGTACAAGAATACTGCTCAGGCATTTAATACCTAACAGTATGGGGCCGATAATAGTTACATTAACCCTTGCTATACCATCGGCGATTTTCTCAGAGGCCTTCCTAAGCTTTATAGGCCTTGGAGTTTCAGCGCCTATGGCTTCATGGGGAGTTCTTGCCTCAGAGGCTCTACAGGGATATCAGCTATATCCATATCAGCTGTTCTTCCCGGCAGGTGCAATTTCATTAACACTTTTTGCTTTCCAGCTGCTTGGTGATGGATTAAGGGATGCCCTTGATCCAAAGATGCGTAAATAGTTAGGGGGGATAGCGTGGAAAAGGAAAAGTTACTTGAAATAAGAAATTTAAAAACATCATTCTATACACATGTTGGAGAAGTTAAGGCGGTGGGTGGAGTATCCATCGATTTAAATAAAGGCGAAGCCATAGGAATCGTTGGAGAGTCAGGAAGCGGCAAGAGTATCACAATGATGTCCCTCATGGGATTGCTTTCGGAAAATGGAAAAATCATAGATGGAGAAATTATCTTTGAGGGCAGAGATCTGGCAAAGCTTTCAGAGGAGGAGATGCAGAAAATAAGGGGTAACGAAATAGGAATGATATTTCAGGATCCAATGACATCCCTAAACCCCGTTTTAACTATAGGAGATCAGTTAATGGAACCCCTTATAAAGCATAAGAAGATGTCAAAGAAGGAGGCGTGGGATAGGGCAGTTCAGATGCTCTCCCTTGTAGGCATTCCAAGCCCTGAAAGCAGAATGAAGCAGTACCCCCATGAGTTTTCAGGGGGTATGAGGCAGAGGGTTATGATAGCCATGGCCCTTGCGTGTGAGCCGAAGCTTCTAATTGCAGACGAGCCTACAACAGCCCTTGATGTTACAATACAGGCTCAGATTCTTGAATTGATGAAGGAGCTTAAGGATAAAATAAACACATCCATCATTCTCATAACCCATGACCTTGGAGTTGTGGCGGATGTATGCGACAGGATAAATGTTATGTATGGAGGTCTTGTGGCAGAAACGGGATCAACCAGAGATATATTCTACAGGCCAAAGCATCCATATACATGGGGACTTTTAAAAAGTATTCCAAATCCTAAAAAGGATGAGAAGGAGAGGCTTAAACCAATAGAAGGACAACCACCTGATCTATTAAAGCCTCCGGTAGGATGTCCATTTGCAGATAGATGTGAGTATGCAATGAAGATATGCATGCAGCAGAGGCCACCTCTATTCGAAGTTGGGGAAGGGCATAAGGCTGCCTGCTGGTTAAATCACCCTGATGCTCCAAAGGTTGAACCACCTGTAGGAAGGGGGGAAACAAATGAGTGATAAGAAAACTCTTATTGAGGTAAAGGGATTAAAAAAGTATTTTCCGGTAAAGAAAGGTCTGTTCAACAAAACTCCAAGCTATGTTAAGGCCGTTGATGATGTTTCATTTACAATAAATAAGGGTGAAACTTTAGGACTTGTTGGTGAGTCTGGATGCGGTAAGACTACGACTGGAAGAACTATAATAAAGCTCTATGAACCAACAGATGGGCAAATCATTTATGATGGTGTTGATATTGCAAAATTTAATGAAAAGCAGATGATACCATACAGAAGAAAGATGCAGATGATATTCCAGGACCCATACGCATCCCTAAACCCAAGAATGACTGTAGGCGACATCATAAGTGAGCCTATAATGATACACAACCTTATGGATAAAAAAGCTGCCCAGGAAAGGGTTCAGTACCTCTTAAACAGAGTAGGATTAAACAGTGAGCACGCAAACAGGTACCCACATGAGTTTTCAGGTGGACAGAGGCAAAGAATAGGAATAGCAAGGGCACTTGCCGTTGAGCCTGAATTTATCATAGCTGACGAACCTATATCAGCCCTTGACGTATCTATTCAGGCTCAGGTTGTAAATATGCTCGAAGACCTTCAGGAGGATTTGGAGCTAACTTATCTCTTTGTTGCCCATGACCTTTCAATGGTTAAGCATATTTCAACAAGGATAGGTGTTATGTACCTTGGCAAAATGGTTGAGCTTGCAGAAAGCAATGAGCTTTATTCAAAGCCTCTCCATCCATATACCCAGGCACTGCTCTCTGCAATTCCAATACCGGATCCAGATGAGGCAGCTTCAAAGAAAAGAATAGTTCTTGAGGGAGAAATCCCATCTCCAATAGATCCTCCAAAGGGATGCAGGTTTGCAGGAAGGTGTAAGTATGCAACTGAGAAATGCAGGGAGGTTACACCTGAACTTAAGGATGTAGGTGGAGGACATATGGTTGCATGCCATTTATACGATAAATAATTATTTAAATAAATAATTATTTAAAAAGCAAATAATATATATAAATAAATTTGTGCTAATATAGCTTAACTGCCTTATGGCAGTTAAGCTAAGACTAGCATAGATAAAAAATACATAAAGGAGGAATAGAAATGAGAAAAAGGGGAGTTAAATTAACGACTCTTGTACTAGCCCTTGTTTTTGCACTTGGCCTTTTGGCTGGATGTGCTAAGGGCGGAGGTGGAGCAGCACAGGTTATAAGATATAACCTTGGTGCAGAGCCAAAAACACTTGATCCAGCTTTAAACGCAGCAGTTGAGGCAGGTACAATTATCGAGAATGTATTTGAAGGTCTAATGAGGCTTGATGAAAAGGACCGCCCAATACCAGGTGTAGCTGAAAGATACGAAAAATCAGCGGATGGACTTAAATACACATTCTATCTTAGAAAGAATGCCAAGTGGTCAGATGGAAAGCCTGTTACAGCAAAGGACTTTGAATATGCATGGAAGAGGGCTTTAGATCCTAACACAGCCGCAGAGTATGCTTACCAGCTTTACTATCTGAAAAATGGCGAGGCATATAACACAAATAAGGCCACTGCCGATCAGGTTGGGGTAAAGGCACTTGATGATTATACTCTTGAAGTAACACTTGAAGCACCAACACCATATTTCCTTTCACTTATGGCATTTCCAACATACATGCCAGTAAGAAAGGATATAGTTGAAGGCAACAGCAATTGGGCTACAAAGCCAGAAACATACATAGGAAATGGTCCATTTAAGATGACACAATGGCTGCCAAAGGATAAGATAGTTATTGAAAAGAATGAAAACTACTGGGATGCAAAGAGAGTTAAGCTTGCAAAGGTTGAAATGAGAATGCTTGAAGATGCAACAGCAGCCCTTTCAGCATTTAGATCAGGACAGCTTGACTATATAGAATCACCTCCATCACAGGAAGTACCAAACATGCTTAAGAGTGGAGAAGCACAGGCTCTGCCATATCTTGGAACCTACTTCTATGAGATAAACGTTTCAGATAAGGCGGCTTCTGTTAACCCAGCAGCTGCAAAGGTACTCAAGGATGCAAGAGTTAGAAAGGCTCTTTCACTTGCTATAGACAGAAAGGCCCTTGTTGACAATGTATTAAAGGGAGGACAAACACCTGCTACTACTTTTGTTGCCGATTCAGTTGTGGTAGATGAAAAGGGAAATAGGTTTAAAACAAAGGATTATTACAAGCCAGAGGGAGATGTTGCAGAGGCTAAGAGGCTTCTTGCTGAAGCAGGATATCCAGATGGCAGCGGATTCCCTGAAATAACAATAACTTATAACACAGGAACAGGACATCAAAATATTGCGCAGGCTATACAGGAAATGTGGAGAAAGAACCTCAATATTAATGTTAAGCTTGAAAATCAGGAATGGAAGGTATTCCAGGTTACTAGAACTCAGAAGCAGTATTTAATAGCCAGGGGTGGATGGATTGCAGATTATAACGATCCGATGACGTTCCTTGATATGTGGATGTCAAATAGCGGCAACAACGATGTTGGATATAATAATCCAGAATATGACAGATTAATAGCTGCAGCTAAGAAAGAAGCAGATCCAGCAAAGAGAGTTAGCCTTCTGCACCAGGCAGAAGATTTGTTGATGAAGGATATGCCTCTTATACCACTTTACTACTACAATAACATTGTGGCAATAAAGCCTTATGTAAAGGGTGTTACAAAATCTCAGCTTGGATTCGTATTCTTTGATACAGGATATGTTCAAAAGTAAAATAGGCCCGGAGACCCGGGCTTATTTTTTTTTAGGAGGAGTATTTTCATATTTGTCACGAGGTGAGAAATATGCACAATCAGATCCATAGCCGATTACATTAGCGGTTATGACCACATGGTTCAGGCTGCATTTTCCATTGTACTGATGTATGCAATCTGCTGAACAGTTTATATTTGTCATATAATCCCCTCCTATTAGTTAGTATAGTATTTTTGATGGTTAAATATTTGTGGAGGAAGATGAATAAAGTTCTAATTATTCCCTTACACTTTCAATTGATATGCCTTCTGACTCCGTATTTATTGGCCCACTGCTCATTATCAGGGGTATAAGATAATGGAGTACCGTGTAGCTTAGGTAGAGGCTGTGGCTGCTGCTGAAGTGTTTGGAAACAGTTAGTGCTGTAATTTTTTTTGTATTGATTCTAAAGCTTTTTAAGAAAACAGGTGCCCTTCCTGAGTCAGCCATAAGGGGTATACATTCATCGATCATACCTTCATATCCCAAAAGATTTATGTGTCTGTCGGGTATGCTCTGAACTATACCACTTCTTAAAACGGCGGATTCATAGAACCTGTTAAGAACGTTAAATACTCTTTCGTCCTGGGTTTCAACATGGTACATAAAGAGAAATTTTATAATCTCTGCAATATCCCTTGATGAATAGCTTATCTTCTTGTAATCTCCCTGTACGAAAAGATTTAATGAATAATCAAAGAAATTTTCAACAAATTGGTAAATTGCTGTTGATATTTCCTTGAATTTTTCAATACCCGTTTCCCAAAAACCTTCTAATAAGGCTGAAGCAACTCTAAAGTGCGTTATAAGGGAGGCAGTTTCAAAATCATTATAATTTTTCTCTACCTCACCGGTAATTTTTATCCTTGATTCAAGCTCTGCACAAAGCAGCGCTATCATATGCTGATAGTTAACCCTTCTAAGAGGGTCCTTCTGCATCATACAACATCTTGCAAAGGATGATATGAACTGACTTATGTTTCGAGATGATGATTCAAGCAAAAGGTTGTAGTTGTTGAAAAGGTAATTAAAAATGTTGTTTGCTTCATTTAAGTAGTTGTCAGAGCTTGAATTGTAGTAAATTTTTATGTTTTTGTTTGAAGTCAGGTTATACAGGGATAAAAATGCTTCATGTATAAGTACCTGATCCAGCAGTTTGGGTTCACCTTTGTTCTGTTTTATGTTAAGTTCATCGCTTATAAATCTGGTTTTGTTTTCAGCGGATACAAAAAGCCCATCATCGTTTCTTAAATATGTTGTTGTGAAGTCATAATAGGCCTCAGCGCTCTTTTTCATAAGAATTCCGGTGACGGGCCTACTATTCATCAATACTTCAGCCCCTCTGCAAAGGCTGAGCATTCCATAGGCCTGAGAGGATAGGGATATTTCTTTGTTAAAGCTCGTAAAATCCCACATATATCTTCCAGGGTTTATTATCTCATCCGGTGGACTTGTAAAGGAGGATTTAGCCTTTTTATATATACATTTTAATAGGGCTACATCCTTTGTAAGCTCCTGAATATTTTTTATACCACAGGCATTATTTAGTCTTTGAACATCCTTTTCGCTTAATATGTCTATTATGCCTGCACCGGAGTAAAGGCATCCCCATTCGATATTGGCCAAGGAAAAGGCTGATAGCTTTAGTACGATATCGATCAAGGCATCGCTTATATTCTTAAAGCGGTATTTCAAAGGATACCCACCACCTGACAATTAATTTCTTATATATAGTGTATGATAGATGGACATGTAGCGTTACTATTTAATTAATTGTTCTTTAATTGAATTTGTAAAAAGGATCACAATGCATGTATAATGTTAATAGAAATGGAGGTAATGTTATGCAGATTGGTAAGCTTTCTAATGAAGTATTGAGAGAGGTTATTATATCGGGAATCGATAAGAAAAATGAAGATATAATTGTTGGGCCCGGGGTTGGTGAGGATTGTTCTGTGGTTGAATTTGGTGATGAAGTTTGTGTTTTAACTACGGATCCAATAACTGCGGCAAGCAACAATGCGGGCACAATTGGAGTGCATATTTGCTGTAATGATATTGCCTCTGCAGGGGTTAGGCCGCTTGGCATACTTGTTACCATACTTGCACCACCTTCTGCAGCTCTAGAGGATATTAAGAGGATAATGGAGGAGATAAACGAGGTCTGCAGGGAACTTTCCGTTGATGTGATAGGAGGGCATACCGAGGTGACGGATGCTGTAAATAGAATTGTTCTTTCAATTACTGCCATAGGCAAAGGAAAAAGGGATGGTTTTGTAACAACAGGCGGTGCACAGGACGGAGACGACATAGTCGTTACAGGATATGCAGGGCTTGAGGGAACAGCTATAATAGCCAAGGATTACTATGATTCTTTAAAGGATAGACTCGATGGTAAACTTTTATTAAGGGCCCAGAATATGCTCAAAAGCATAAGCGTTGTAAAGACAGGGCTTTTAGCAGCTGATTATGGAGTGCACGCAATGCATGATGCCACTGAGGGAGGAGTACTTGGGGCTATATGGGAAATGGCGGAGGCATCAAGAAAAGGTGTATATATTTATAAAGAAAAACTTCCTGTAAAGGATGAGACTATAAGAATATGCAGGGAGCTGGGATTAAACCCCTACAGGCTTATATCAAGCGGATCAATGATAATAGCGTGCAGCGACGGAGAAGGCCTTTGCAGGTTCCTGGGTGAAAACGGAATAGATGCCAGGGTTGTAGGTAAATTTACTGATGGAAAAAGAATTATAGCAACTTCACAAGGGGAAGAAGAGATAGCTCCTCCTGAAGCAGATGAGATTTACAGGGTGAAGGTGTAAGGATGGTTGGCATATATTGCCTTTTCTCCATATGCTTTTGTTTGAACTGCCGATAAAGGCTTAACCGGTGCGGCGTATTAATTTACATAACTGGATATAATACATTTAGAATTGTTTGTTTGCTGCGCTGATTTTGTTTTGAAAGACATTGAGATACTGCATTAACAACTACGCTTGTGCATAAGGTTTCAGGAGGGTTCGGGTCAGATGACAACCCAGGTAAGCAGTCCATCATTATAGACCATCCAAAATGTAAATTGTATTAGTTATATATGATGGATGTTTACCGATCATAAGTTAAATTATAAGGTAGATCTAAGGAGGATTTTAAATGGTAAGAATTGACGGAAGACGAAGGGATGAAATTAGAAAGGTTAAAATAACCAGAAACTTTATTAAGCATCCCCAGGGCTCTGTTCTTGTAGAATTTGGGGATACAAAGGTTATATGCACTGCTATGATTGATGATAAGGTACCTCCTTTTTTAAAGGGAACGGGGGAAGGTTGGATAACATCAGAATACGGAATGCTTCCAGGGTCGACCCAAACCAGAAAGGCAAGGGATGCAAGCAAAGGTAAAGTTGATGGTCGTACCATGGAAATACAAAGGCTTGTTGGAAGAGCTTTAAGATCAGTTGTTGATTTAAGGGCAATAGGGGAAAGGACTATATGGGTTGATTGTGATGTTATTCAGGCTGATGGAGGTACAAGGACGGCGTCTATTACAGGTGCCTTTGTTGCCCTTGTGGATGCCGTAAATAAAATGGATAATGCACAGCCCTTTAGTATATATCCAATAAGGAATTATGTTGCAGCCATAAGTGCTGGTATAGTTGATGATGAAATAATGCTTGATTTATGCTATGATGAGGATTCAAGGGCAAGGGTAGATATGAACATAGTCATGACGGATAACGGTCAGTTTGTAGAGGTTCAAGGAACAGGTGAGAAAAGCCCATTCACGAGGGATGAAATGATGGAACTTATTGCCCTTGGAGAAAAGGGCATTAGAGAGATCATTGATATACAGAAGAAAAGTCTTGGAGAAGATGGTAATAAAATAGGAACGGGGGAGGAAGTTAAAATTGAGGAAGAACAGCAGGATAATAATAGCCAGCAACAATAAACATAAGGTTGATGAGATAAAGGCGATACTCAGGGAGTTCCCCTTTGAAATATTGTCATTAAAGGAGGCAGGAATAGATATAGAGGTTGACGAGGATGGTAAAACCTTTGAGGAAAATGCCCTAAAAAAGGCAGTGGAAGTTATGAAGGTTTCGGGTGAGATGGCCCTCGCAGACGATTCGGGTCTTGAAGTATATGCACTGGATGGGGAACCTGGAGTTTATTCAGCAAGATTTGCCGGGGAGCATGGGAATGATAAGAAAAACAATAAAAAATTATTAAACCTGCTTAAAAATGTTCCTGATGAAGAGAGGGGGGCAAGGTTTGTAAGTATAATAGCCCTTGTATCACCCGACGGAGAGCAAATAATAGGAAGAGGGTACATAGAAGGAAAAATAGGCTATGAAGAAAAGGGAAAGAATGGTTTTGGATACGATCCCCTCTTTATAGTACCTGAATTGAATAAAACCTTTGGAGAACTGACTTCTGAGGAGAAAAATTTAATAAGTCACAGATCAAGAGCTCTTGCGGATTTGAAGAGTAAGCTAAAGAAAATTTTATAATACAACATTTAAGTTTAGGGGGAGGACGCTATGCGCATAGGTGTAGTTAGTGATTCCCACGGAAATCTTTATATGCTTGATAAGGCTATATCCCGGATGGGGGATGTGGACCTTATTATACACCTGGGGGATTTTTATTATGATATTTTAAAGGTAAATGAAAAGTATAAAAAAGCTGTGGAGTACGTTGTTGGGAATAACGAATTTGTTATGAATCCAATATATGACAGGATAGTAGTATCTGGTGGAAAAACTATCTTTATTACCCATGGGCATAAATATGGCGTATACTATGGAATTGACAGGCTGTACTTTAAAGCTCAAGAGGTGCAGGCTGACATTGTTCTCTATGGACATACACACATACAATCCCTCGTAAGAGAAGGAGGCATGGTGTTTTTAAACCCCGGGAGTGTATCGAGGCCAAGGGATTCAAAGGCTGGATATGCGGTTATTGAAATAGATGAAAGTGGGGATATAGATGTAAATTTATTAAGACTGGATTATTAGCAATGTACGGCATATAGGATATTATGTTTTTATATTTAACCAAAAAATACAAGACAAAAAGTTTATAAAAGGTATTGACGATTAACATAATATCCTGTATACTCTATATTGTCGCTGGAACGAGGCGATAAATAAAATGATATCGGGGTGTGGCGCAGATGGGAGCGCGCGTGGTTTGGGACCATGAGGTCGCAGGTTCAATCCCTGTCACCCCGACCACTATAACATCCTATCTTGACAAGTTGATATGATGTGATATAATTATTTTTGTTTGAAATTTAGTTCATCATATTATGCGGGTGTAGCTCAATGGTAGAGCCCCAGCCTTCCAAGCTGGTTACGTGGGTTCGATTCCCATCACCCGCTCCATATAAGCGCCCATAGCTCAGTTGGATAGAGCAACGGCCTTCTAAGCCGTGTGTCGGGAGTTCGAATCTCTCTGGGCGCACCACTATGGTGGGTATAGCGCAGTTGGTTAGCGCGCCAGATTGTGGCTCTGGAGGCCAAGGGTTCGAATCCCTTTATCCACCCCAAACGCTGGGCTGTCGCCAAGTTGGTAAGGCACGAGACTTTGACTCTCGCATTCGTAGGTTCGAGTCCTGCCAGCCCAGCCAATGTGAGCCACTAGCTCAGTCGGTAGAGCACATGACTTTTAATCATGGTGTCCGGGGTTCGATTCCCCGGTGGCTCACCATTTTAAATCAAAAATCATGCGCCATTAGCTCAGTTGGTAGAGCACCTGACTCTTAATCAGGGTGTCCTGGGTTCGAGTCCCCGATGGCGCACCAAATGCGGGCATGGCGGAATTGGCAGACGCACTAGACTTAGGATCTAGCGCCTCGTGCGTGGGGGTTCAAGTCCCTCTGCCCGCACCATTTCAGAGGACAGAAGTCGGAGGTGAGAGGTCAGAGAGAATCACAAGACTTCTGGAATCTAATTTTATTAAAATAGATTAAAAAAGACCCGAAAGGAATACTAAGGAGTCTGACATCTGACGTTTGACATCCGATATCTAATTTGCGGGAGTGGCTCAGTGGTAGAGCGTCACCTTGCCAAGGTGAACGTCGCGGGTTCGAATCCCGTCTTCCGCTCCAGATATGCGGGTGTAGCTCAATGGTAGAGCCCCAGCCTTCCAAGCTGGTTACGTGGGTTCGATTCCCATCACCCGCTCCAGTATTTGCGCCCTTAGCTCAGTTGGATAGAGCAACGGCCTTCTAAGCCGTGTGTCAGGAGTTCGAATCTCTTAGGGCGCACCAGATAAGACTTTTGGGCCCAAAGCGGTTTGATCGGGCGCCCATAGCTCAGCTGGATAGAGTTACAGACTTCGAATCTGGAGGTCGTAGGTTCGAATCCTACTGGGCGCGCCACATTAGATATAATTATCATGCGCCATTAGCTCAGTTGGTAGAGCACCTGACTCTTAATCAGGGTGTCCTGGGTTCGAGTCCCCGATGGCGCACCAGCATAAAAGAGAGATTAACGTCTCTCTTTTTTTATTATTGGGAAACAGGGACAGTTCACAATTGAATTTTTACGTTTGTTGCTTAGTTGTAAATCGTACCTGTTTAAAAATGATTAATGAATTTTGAAAATGATTCTGGAATGTTTGTGTATTTACTGGATTTCTTGCCTCTGAAAAAGAAGTTGGAATCTATAAAAAACTGTGAACTGTCCCTCATTAATTGAATATTATAAACTGAGGCAGTATTTGTAAAGGAGGTTTATTATGTTTATTCCAGCTCCAGGAATTAGTATGAATTATAAGTATGTGTCTCAGTTTGTAAACTTTAATATTTCTTTGAGCGTCACTGAAATCGAACTGAACTGCAGGTTAATTACTTTTGAAGGCCCCTTCATGGGAAAATATTTTCTTATAGCATCAGAGGATGACGAAAATATTTCAATTTTAAGGGCCGGTAAGGGGCTTTTTTATGGAAAAATTACAGAAAGTGATTTAGAAAATCCCATATTCAAAATAAACAAGATTAATCTTCTGTCGGATGGAATTAAAATTACCGAAAAGGATACAATCAAAACAGTTGAAGGGGAGTTTGATGTTGAATACGAAGGAATAAAGTTTGAGCGTTGTAAAATGCTTACTCTTGATCATAATAACGGAAAGTATCTTTTTTATATAAAGGACGGAATAGGATTGATTTCTATAGAAAATTATTTCAATGGCACAATAAGGGAATATATCATTAAAAAGGAGGCTTAGCCTTCTTTTTTTATAGATCTAATTGGGGTATAATAAATAAGAAATAAAAATTGGAGGTGCGTTCCATGAGGAAACCCAGCATCTTTAGCAGCAACTATAGAGAACAGATGAGACGTCGAAGGATAAACATAATTTTAATAGTATTAATACTTATAAGTGCAGTTTTCTTTGGAGTTAAATATTATATTAGTAACGATATTAAATTTTTAAAAGGAGAAAAGGCTGCAGATATACAAAAAGGCCAGAAGAACGATAATAAACAGGCTCCGGACAAATCCCAGGACAACAAAAGTCAAGCTAACCTTCAGAACCCAGGTAATGAACAAAAACAAGCTGAGGGAAAAAATATTTCCTATTATGAATATAAGACTGCTGAAGGAGGGACAATTAAGGTAGAATATACTGTCCAGGCTGATAGAAAGGAGATAATAGGTCTTAAGGAGGATAATAGTACAGTAAGCTTTGATATCTCACCGGATAAGCAGAGAATTGTTTTTGAAGATAAAGCCTCAGGTGATATAGTCCTTGGAGATGTGAATAACACTTTTATAAAGATACAGCTTAAAGAATACATATCAAAGGCTTCAGGAGTTGTAATAAAACAGGAGTCAACTGTTAAAAATAAGCCCTGGCATATATGGGCACAAAAGCCCCATTTTACCTCCGATGGGAGAGTTGTTTATGTTTCACATCTTCCCTTCGTAAAGAAGGGAAACAATCTTTACCTTTGGACTGTAAATATGGATGGCACAGGACATAAATTTCTCGGCAAGCTTGGTTATAACATAAACAATATTTCCTACGATGGTTTTGACGAAAAAGGAGGACTAAAGATAAAGGACGGAGATAAGTCTTATTATCTTGCCCCGGGGGCAAATCACATAGCTCTTCAATAGAAAGCAGGCTGCAAAGCACGCCTGTTTTCATTTTTATCGAGATTCTTTCTATTTGAAATTCTAATCCTACGCTTCATGTTTATTTGAGTATTTTTTACCCCCGCTGATATTAACACTGAATGAAGTGGAAAATCTTAAACGAACATGTACAGCTATATATTTTTAATAATGACACAAAAAAATATTAACTGATACATATAATTTAATAAAGTAATGTTTGGGGGATATTTATGCTTGGCTATCATAGTGTAAAGGATCTTGAAGAGAAAGTAGCTCCATCAATACTTGATATGTATCGAAGGGATTATAGAAATTTTAACCTCGCTTCCATTATTGCAGGATTTCACAGGGCATATGGCCTCAGAGATGAGGGGAACTCCATATCCATAGAGATAATAAACAGTATCAGGGATTATACAGAGGATCTGAAGGACAGGAATCTGCTTATATGGAATCTTTATGTCTTATCAAGAGAGCTAATAGATGACGGGTTATACGATGAAGCCATATCTGTTATAGAAAGAGCTGAAAGGAACTGGTCAAGGGATGTAATACTGGGGGATGAAATTGGGGTATATCATATATCATGGGTCGAGCAGCTCTGGCTTAGAAAAGCTGAGGTTTATTTAATCTTAAATGATGAAGAAAGGTTTGAAGAAATTACGGATAGAATTTTGATGAGCAGGTTAAACTTCTTTAAGGAAGCTGAAAATGTAACAGGGGAAACTATTTTCCAGGATAGATGTACTTACAGCTGTTTTGAACTGATGGCTTTTCAGAGAAGAAAAAAGGATATAAAATCAGCCATTTCAATGATAAAACAGGCTATATTACACAAAAAAGTTCCATCGTTGAATAATGAGTATATGAAGTCTGCTGCTGAGAAGGAGGCAAAGGGACTACATGGAAATGCCCTTGATATATACTTTAAATATTATTATAAAATTCCCGATGTGCCCTTTGATAACCTGAAATATGGATACTGCAAAAGCTGTATACACTTTGATGGTTGTTCATCATGTAAGCTGCGCTGTGTTGAAACGGATCGGTATAAGGCTTGTACAAAATATCAGCATTAAAAAAGGCAACCCCCATGGAAACAATATTAGATCTTATATAATACGGCAGCACTGATACAGAAACTAAGCAGGAACTAAACAGGAGTTAGGGATTGCCTTTTTTGTCAATTAAATAAAATGTTAACTATTAATACCATTAATATATTTTCCATTACATGAAATTTTATTCATGAAAATTATTTAATATTTGAAAAAGGCATGCGTAAATATAAGACAATAAATCTGATGCATGCCTATATTTTTATGACACACATGAGTGATATAATATAATTATCACTATATATCAGGGGAGGAAATAAATGAGGATAGGTATATCATCGGCTTGTTTTTATCCATATATTAATACGGAAGATACCCTTGAAATTATAAAAGAAACAGGTGCTGACATCTGCGAGGTGTTTCTTGAGGCAGAATGTGAAACAACGGAGGAATACTGCCTGTCTCTTAAAGAAAAAGCTGATAAAATTGGAATTGATATATATTCTGTTCATCCATACTCCGTAAGCTTCGAACCCTTCCTGTTTGACAGGTATGAAAGGCGAAGGCTGGAGATGGAGAGAAAGTTCAGGGCCATTTGCAGGGCTGGTGAAATTCTTGGAGCTGAATGTTATGTATTCCACGGCATAAGAAAAACACCTGATTTTCCCAATATTGATAATACAGCAAAAGGAATGGACAATCTGTGTAAAATAGCAGGAGAATATGGGATAAAGCTTGCCTGGGAAAATGTTGCATGGTGTATGTCCTGTTCACCAAGATTTTTGGAGCTTGTCAGGGAAAGAATGAAGGAGGATATATATTTCAATCTTGATATAAAGCAGGCGGTTAGAAGTGGTTATTCTCCGGAGAGCTACATTGATGTTTTTAAAGATAGAATAATTAATGTACATATAAATGATGCATCAAAAAAATCCACATGCCTTTTGCCAGGTCAGGGAGATATCGATTTAAAGAGTATTGTAGACAGGGTGAAGATTTTAAATCCCGATGTTCCCTTTATAATAGAGGTTTATAGTGAAAATTTTACAAGTTACAAAGAGCTTAAAATATCGAAGGAATATATGGAAAGGCTGGAGGAAGGAGAATGAAAAGGTTAAGACTTTTTATAGTACTGCTGTTTGTTACATTGATAACTTCATGTGCGCCGTTAGCTCGAAATATAAACAAGGATGAAAATACAAACCTTATAGTTTCAGTAATAGATGTAGGACAGGGCGATAGCATTCTTATAAAAACACCGAAGAATAAATATGTTCTTGTTGATGGAGGTTCAAAAACTGAAAAGGATAAGCTATTTAATTTTTTAAAAACACAGGACATAGACAAAATCGATGTGATTATAGGCACCCACCCCCACGAAGATCATATAGGAAATCTTGATGACGTTATAAGGGACTATGACGTAGGTGAAATATATCTGCCAAAAGTTACTGCCTCAACCAAAACCTTTGCAGATTTAATGGATGCTATAAGGGATAAGAATCTTTCCATCAAAAACGCAAAGGCAGGTGTATCCTTTAGCCTGGATGGCGTAAACTTTGATTTTATAGCACCAAACAGCTCAAAATATGAGGAAGTCAACAACTATAGCGCCGTTGTTAAAGTCACATACAGGAAAAGCTCATTTCTCTTAATGGGTGATGCTGAAAAGCTTTCAGAAAATGAAATAATGTCAAGGGGCTTCAATGTAAGTGCTGATATAATAAAAATAGGCCACCATGGGAGCTCATCATCTTCATCACGTAAGTTTATTGAGGCTGTAAATCCAGAATATGCAGTAATATCGTGCGGAAAGGGAAACGATTATGGTCATCCCCACAGAGAAACTCTAAAGCTTCTCAGCGACCTTAAAATCAAAACATACAGAACTGACATCGATGGAACGGTTTCATTTTCAACCGACGGATATAATATTAAAAGTGCTAAAAAATAAACAGATATTGGTGTTTAAATCGTTGATTATAAAGGGTATAATTTATATATACATTATGAAGGGAGGCCAGGGGTTTGGAAGTTTTTTACGACAGAAAAAACGATGTTGTGAGCATATATTTTGATTTGCAGGGTGAAAGTGGTATAATTGAAGAAAATGGCCTTTCTAAAAGTAAGAGTGAGAGAGAGTATGAAATTGACGAAGCAGCAAGCTTGGTACTCGATATGGTGGATTTAGTTGATGAAGATGGAAACCTTAAGGGATTCAGAGTTTTTAACGCTTCAAAACATTACGATGTAACCCTTTTAAATTGTGCCGAATTTGAGGAATTGAGCCAGGAAGAGATGAGAAAAATGCCGCAGGAAAAGATAGTTGCAAGATTCTATAAATGATAAAGTGGAGGCTTAAAAAGCTTAAAGACTTGAATATATATTTAGTGTATGATATTATTACAATGTTATAGAATAATTCCAAACTGCCAATATTATCTTTTAATGGTATATTAGGGCTATGTGGGTTGCCCGGAGTAAATAGATAGGAGGAACACAAATGAATACTAAGGTAGAAAAAATAGAAAAAAACATTGTAAAGCTTGAAGTAACGGTACCTGTAGAAAAGTTTAGAGAAGCTCTTCAGAGGTCATACAAAAAGAATGTGGGAAGATTCAACATCCCCGGATTTAGAAAAGGAAAAGCACCAATGCAGATAATTGAAAGATATTACGGAGAAGGTGTTTTCTTTGAAGATGCAATAAATGAGCTTATTGATAAAACCTATCCAGAGGCGTTAAAGGAAAACAACATTATACCAGTTGACTATCCTGAAATTGATATAGCTCAGGTAGGAAAAGAAGTGGATCTTACATATACAGCCAAGATTACCGTAAAGCCTGAGGTTGAGCTTGGACAGTATAAAGGTATTGAAGTGAAGAAGATAGAGTATCCTGTAACGGATGAGGATGTAGAGGCACAGCTTAACTCAATGAGGGATAGAAATGCCAGAATAATAACTAAGGAAGAAGGAACAGTTGAAAAGGATGATATAGCTGTTATTGACTTTGAAGGATTTATAGACGGAGTTCCCTTTGAAGGTGGCAAGGGAGAGAACTACGAGCTTAAGATAGGTTCAGGAACTTTCATACCAGGATTTGAGGATCAGCTTGTTGGGGCAAAGATTGGAGAAACAGTTGATGTCAACGTTTCATTCCCTGAAGATTATCACGTAGAGGAGCTAAAGGGTAAGCAGGCACTATTTAAGGTTACAATAAAATCCATAAAGGTTAAGGAGCTTCCAGAGCTAGATGACGAGTTTGCAAAGGACGTTTCGGAATTCGATACCCTTGAAGAGCTCAGAGCTGACATAAGAAAGCATCAGGAAGAATCAAACAAGCAAAGGGCTAAGAAGGATTATGAAGATGAAGTTGTTAAGAAGGTTGTTGAACTTGCGAAGGTTGATATTCCTGAGGCTATGATAAACAGGGAAATAGATTATATGATAAGGGATCTTGATTACAGGCTTCAATATCAGGGGCTTACAGTTGATAAATACCTTGAAATAATGGGTATAACAATGGATACTTTAAAGAATGACTACAGAGAGGTTGCAACGACAAGGGTTAAGACAAACCTTGTGCTTGAAGCCATAGCAAAGGCTGAAAATATAGATGTAACCGATGAAGAAATAGAAAAGAGAGCGGAAGAGCTTGCAAAATATTATGGAAATGAAGATATTGAAAAGATGAAGGAAGCAATACTTAGAACTGAAAAGGCTATAATTAAAGAGGAACTTGTAAATAATAAGGTTATTGAATTCCTTGTTAATGAAAGCAGGGAATTAGAATAGAACAATTGCCAGATAAACATGGCAATTGTTCTAAAGTTTAGATAGGAGGGATAAATATGAGCTTGGTACCTATAGTTGTTGAACAAACGAGCAGGGGTGAAAGATCTTACGATATTTATTCGAGACTTTTGAAGGAAAGAATAGTTTTCCTTGGAGAAGAAGTTAACGATGTAACTGCGAGCCTTGTTGTAGCGCAGCTTTTATTCCTTGAATCAGAGGATCCTGATAAGGATATATATCTTTATATAAACAGCCCTGGCGGTTCAATATCAGCAGGGTTTGCAATATACGATACAATGCAGTATATAAAGCCTGATGTATCAACAATATGTGTAGGCATGGCCGCTTCCATGGGAGCTTTCCTTCTTGCAGCAGGTGCAAAGGGAAAGAGGTTTGCACTTCCAAATGCGGAAATCATGATACATCAGCCTCTAGGGGGAGCAAGGGGCCAGGCAACTGATATAGCCATTCAGGCTGAACACATATTGAAATTAAAGAAAAAGATTAACGAAATATTGAGTGAAAGAACAGGTCAGTCAATAGAAAAGATTGAAAAGGATACGGATAGAGATAATTGGATGTCAGCTGAGGAAGCAAAGGCCTATGGGCTTATTGACGACGTAATCACCAAAAAGAGTTAAGTGATAATTGAGGGGTGTGAAGATGTCGAAACTTGAAGACAAGAAGCAGCTAAAGTGTTCTTTCTGCGGTAAAAGCCAGGATCAGGTTAGAAGGCTTATAGCTGGTCCTGGGGTATATATATGTGATGAATGTATTGAGCTCTGCTCCGAAATAATTACAGAGGAGCTTGAAGTGGATCAGGATGTGGAATTGACGGATCTACCAAAGCCAAGGGAAATAAAGGAGTTCCTGGATCAGTATGTAATAGGCCAGGATGAAGCTAAGAAATCCCTTGCCGTTGCGGTTTATAACCACTACAAGAGAATAAACGCTCCCAAGATGAAAAACGATGATGTTGAACTACAAAAGAGCAATATCCTTCTTCTAGGACCTACTGGCTCTGGAAAAACACTCCTTGCACAGACGCTTGCAAAGTTTTTAAATGTTCCATTTGCAATAGCGGATGCCACGACTTTAACTGAAGCAGGTTATGTAGGTGAGGATGTTGAAAATATACTTTTAAAGCTTATACAAAATGCTGATTATGACATTGAAAGAGCAGAGAAGGGTATTGTTTATATAGATGAAATTGATAAGATTGCTAGAAAGTCAGAAAACCCATCCATTACGAGGGACGTTTCTGGTGAAGGAGTTCAGCAGGCCCTTTTAAAGATACTTGAAGGAACTGTAGCAAGCGTTCCTCCTCAAGGAGGAAGAAAGCATCCCCATCAGGAGTTTATTCAAATAGATACGACCAACATACTCTTTATATGTGGAGGAGCCTTTGATGGCATTGAAAAGATAATACAGAAGAGAACCCATCAAAGCTCAATGGGCTTTGGGGCAGAGATAAAAAGCAAAGATGATAGAGATGTGGGAGAAATATTAAAGGATATACTTCCTGAAGATCTGCTAAAATTCGGTCTAATACCTGAATTTGTTGGTAGAGTTCCAATAGTTGTAACCCTCAACTCCCTTGACAGGGAAGCACTCATTAGAATTTTAACCGAACCCAGGAATGCACTTGTAAAGCAGTACAAGAGGCTATTTGAAATGGATGGAGTTGAGCTGGAGTTTGAGAAGGAGGCCCTTGAGAGAATAGCCGATGAGGCCCTCAAGAGAAAGACTGGTGCTAGAGGTTTAAGGGCAATAATGGAGGAACTCATGCTTGAGGTTATGTTCGATATACCCTCAAGGGATGATGTTACAAGCTGTATCGTTACTGAAGAAACGGTTACTAAGAAGCAGCCACCTAACCTTGTTTTAGGAGAAAAGGGCAGAAAGGGAAATAAAAAAGCATCAGGAGTTAGAAAAGGACAGATTAAAAGCGAAATAGTATCATAAAAACCCTATGATTAAATCATAGGGTTTTTTTTCTTTTTTTGTATATTATTCCATGATAAGTTGCATACTAAGCATGTATAAGAAGGGAGGGTTTCTTGATGTATGGTAGTCAGATATTAGTCATTGTTAATCTTATTTTTACAGCCATAATTGGCCTATACTTTTATAATCTCCTGAAGGGCCAGCAGAGCACAAAGATATATATTGAAAAGGAAAGCAGAAAGGAGCTGGATAAGCTTCAAAGGATGAGGGATACAAGGCTTTCGGAGCCGCTTTCTGAAAAAACGAGGCCCTCTACCTTTGAGGAAATAATTGGCCAGGAGAGAGGCATAAAAGCACTTAAAGCTGCACTTTGCGGCCCGAATCCACAGCATGTCATAATATATGGCCCGCCTGGGGTTGGAAAAACTGCAGCTGCAAGGCTTGTCCTGGAGGAGGCAAAGATGAACCCCATGTCTCCCTTTAAGAGCAGTGCTAAATTCGTTGAGGTTGATGCTACAACGGTCAGGTTTGATGACAGGGGAATTGCCGATCCCTTAATAGGTTCTGTGCATGACCCGATATATCAGGGGGCAGGACAGCTGGGCATTGCAGGAATACCACAGCCAAAGCCAGGTGCAGTAACAAAGGCCCATGGAGGAATTTTATTCCTTGACGAAATAGGAGAGCTTCATCCAATTCAGATGAATAAGCTCTTAAAGGTTTTGGAGGATAGAAAGGTTATGCTGGATAGCGTTTACTTCAGCTCTGAGGATCCCAATATACCAACTCATATAAAGGACATATTCGAAAACGGTCTTCCTGCAGATTTCAGGCTGGTAGGTGCCACAACAAAGAATCCAGAGGATATTCCTCCGGCAATACGCTCACGATGTGTTGAAATATTTTTTAGAAGTTTAATGCCTGATGAAGTTGAGCTTATAGCTAAGAATGCAGCCAAAAAGGGAGGTTTTTTAATATCCGATGATGCAGCCCATCAGGTCAGCAAATATGCTACAAATGGAAGAGAAGCGGTAAACATCGTGCAGATAGCTGGCGGAATTGCCATAAACGAAAAGCGAAAAAACATAACACTTGAGGACGTTGAATGGGTAATTGAGAGTGGACATTATAATCCGCGCCCTGAGAAGAAAATCGATTCGGAGCCGCAGGTTGGATATGCAAATGGCCTTGCGGTCTATGGACCAAATATGGGAACTCTCATTGAAGTTGAGGTTACAGCCATCCCCTCTGAAGATGGTAACGGAAGGGTCACCGTTGTGGGTATAGTTGAAGAGGAGGAAACAGGTTCCTATGGAAGAAAGTTTAAGAGAAAGAGCACCTCAAGGGGTTCAGTTGATAACGTAATAGCTGTAATAAGAAAGTATTTAAAGGCCGATCCGAGAAAGTATGATATACATATTAACTTTCCCGGAGGTGTTCCAATAGACGGCCCCTCAGCAGGAATTACAATAACAACTGCAGTATACAGTGCAATAACCGGAATACCCGTTAACAATAAAGTAGCTATGACTGGAGAAATCTCAATAAGGGGCTTTGTAAAGCCAATAGGAGGGGTTCTTGCAAAGATAGAGGCGGCTAAAAAGGCAGGAGCAGAAAAGGTAATCATTCCAAAGGACAACTGGCAGGAAACCTTTAAGGACTATGATATAAAAATAGTTCCCGTTGAAAGAATTGAAGAGGTAATAAAAGAAGCCCTTATGTTTGACAACAGAAAATCAGCGAACTTCACTAACGACGTAAAGTCAAATGTAGATGTGCTTTCAGCAGAGGGAGTATCTTGATAGGGAGTTATGCTCCCTATTTTTGTTTAGAAACAATATATAATTGGTATACTGTTTCGCGGTATTAGGAAAGACTAAATAATAAGCATTGATGTGTAATTTTCTTATAAGTTGAAAAGTTTTTATATTATAAGGTATAATATTATAAGTCTTCTCAAAAAAGAAAAGATCTCTATAGAAGGAGATGATATAGATGAATGAATTAAACAACAGCATACTTCCCCTTTTACCTCTGAGGGGAATAACGATTTTCCCCCATATGGTTTTACACTTTGATGTAGGAAGGGCAAAGTCTATACTTGCCCTTGAGGAGGCAATGGTAAAGGACCAGACCATTTTTCTTATTACCCAAATAGATCCAAGAATTGAAAACCCTGGACAGGATGAACTTTATAAGGTAGGTACTGTTTCCAAGATAAAGCAGATTTTAAAGCTTCCAGGGGATACAATAAGAGTTCTGGTTGAGGGGGTTCACAGGGCAGAGCTTTTGGAGATTGTGCAGGAAGACCCTTTCTTTCAAGCCAGGGTGAACATACATAGTGAGAGGGAAGTAGATAAGACGCCGGAAGTAGAAGCCTATATGAGGCAGGCCGTGAAGCTTTTTGAAGAATATATGGAGCAGAACAATTCAATTTCTCCCGATGTTCTTATGACCCTTGAGGGTATAGATGAGCCAGGAAAGCTTGCGGATGTTATAACTTCATACCTGTTATTAAAGCAGGATAAGAGGCAGGAGCTATTAGAGGCAGTAGATCCTGTTGAAAGGCTTAGCAAGCTGCTATCCATAATTTCAAATGAAATAGATATATTGAAGATAGAAAGAAAAATAGGAGCAAAGGTTAAGAGAAAGATAGACAAGATGCAAAAGGAGTATTACCTGAGAGAACAGCTCAAGGTTATACAGGAGGAGCTTGGGGATAAGGATGGCATGCAGGCTGAGATTGAAAGCTATAAAAAGAAAATAGAGAAGGCAAAGCTTCCAAAGGAGGCCAAGGATAAAGCGTTATATGAGCTTTCAAGGCTTGAAAAGCTCGGTACTGCATCGCCTGAAAGCGGAGTTATAAGGACATACCTTGATTGGGTTGTGGATCTTCCATGGAGCAAAGAAACAAAGGATGTTGATGACATCAATAAAGTAAGAGAAGTGCTTGAAAAAGAACATTATGGCCTGGAGGATGTAAAGGAAAGAATACTTGAATATCTTGCGGTAAGAAAACTAAATAAGAATATGAAGGGGCCTATTCTATGCCTTGTTGGACCTCCAGGTGTGGGCAAAACCTCAATTGCCCGTTCAATAGCAAATGCAATGAATAGAAAGTTTGTGAGAATGTCCCTTGGTGGAGTAAGGGACGAAGCAGAGATAAGAGGACACAGAAAAACATATATAGGTGCAATCCCTGGAAGAATTTTATATGGTATGAAGCAGGCCGGTTCTAAAAACCCCGTTTTTCTGCTTGATGAAATAGACAAGATGAGTTCAGATTTTAAAGGTGACCCTGCAGATGCACTCCTTGAGGTGCTTGATGCAGAGCAAAATAGCACCTTCAGGGATCACTACCTTGAACTTCCCTTTGATCTTTCAAAGGTACTCTTTATAACAACTGCAAACACACTCGATACTATTCCAAGGCCTCTATTGGACAGGATGGAGGTTATAGAGCTTTCCGGATATACCGATGAAGAAAAGGCACGCATATGCAGCAGATATCTTATTCCAAGGCAAATTAAGGAAAATGGGTTAAAGGAGGAAAATCTTACAGTATCAGAAAAAGCTATAAAGGATATTATAAACCTTTATACTAGAGAATCAGGTGTAAGAAACCTTGAAAGAAGAATTGGTGCCCTGTGTAGAAAGGTTGCCATAGAGGTTGCTGAAAATCCTGATAAGAGGGTTAAAATTACACAGCAAAACCTTCAAAAGTATCTTGGAGCACCAAGGTTTAAATATGAAGAAAGGGCCAACAGGGATCAGATAGGTGTGGTTATGGGCCTTGCATGGACTGCCTACGGTGGTGACACCCTTCCAGTTGAAGCTGTCCCTATGAGCGGAAGTGGAAGGCTTGAACTTACAGGTAAGCTTGGCGATGTTATGAAGGAATCTGCAAGGGCTGGTTACAGCTTTGTAAGGGCCCATGCAAAGGAATTTGGGATTGATGAGGAATTCTATAAAAATACGGACATCCATATTCATGTTCCCGAGGGGGCGGTTCCAAAGGATGGTCCATCAGCTGGAGTTACAATGATAACATCCATGGTTTCAGCCCTTTCTAAAAAGCCCGTCAGAAGCGATATAGCCATGACTGGAGAGATTACTCTTACTGGAAGAGTGCTTCCTATAGGTGGAGTAAAGGAAAAGTCCCTTGCAGCATACAGAGCTGGGATAAAAGTAGTGATACTTCCTTCAGACAATAAGAAGGATATAGATAAAATACCTGAAAACGTTAAGAAGAAAATCAAGTTTATATTTGTGGACAGAGTTGAAGAGGTTCTAGAGGTTGCATTAAAGGGGGAGGAGTCATGATAATAAGAAAAGCAGAGCTTGAAAAAGTTGCTGTAGACCCTTCTCAGTATCCCTTAGCGGGTTATCCTGAGGTAGCCTTTGCAGGAAGATCAAATGTGGGTAAATCATCCCTTATAAACTCCCTTGTAAATAGAAAGTCCCTTGCAAGGATAAGCAGTACTCCGGGGAAAACAAGAACCATTAACTTTTATAATATAAACGATGCTCTTTACCTTGTGGATCTCCCCGGTTATGGATACGCAAAGGTATCTATGGAGGAAAAGAAGAAATGGGGGAAAATCATAGAAGAATATTTAAATAAGAGGCAGGAGCTTAAACTTGTTATTCTTCTGGTGGATATAAGGCATGAGCCAACAGGGGATGATAAGCTTATGTTTGAGTGGATGAAAGCTACCGGTTCTAAAATGGTTGTTGCTGCTACGAAATCAGATAAGCTTTCAAAGAACCAGATAAATAAAAACCTTCCTTTAATAAGAAAGAGTCTGAATATGGCTTTAGACGATATACTCATTCCCTTCTCTTCAGAGACGAAGCAGGGAAGGGAGGAGCTGTGGAATATTATTGAGAAATACTGCCTGATAGAAGGGCAGAAATCTATCACAAAGGACTAAGAGCTTAGGCTTTTAGTCTTTTAATAATTTTTTAATTTTGATAGTAGACTGTATTGTGTGATATAATTTTTTTATATTAAGTTGTTGTGATAGTTCCTTTTTTATAAGCTGTGATAAAAAAATATATGAAACGAACTATTTTAGCGAGCAACTAGAGGTTCTTAGCGGGTGGGCAACTGATAAGCTGAAGTAGAGTTCGTGGTGTTTGAGCTAAGCAAGTTTTAAAAGCTTACTTGGCTTGTCAGCTGCCCCGAGCTTTAGAACCTCTGTGCGCAAGCGTAGTTGTGAGAGTAATATATTTTTATCGCAGCCTGCTTAAAAAGCCAAACTGGCACAATGCATTATATAGCTTATGAAGGAGAATTTTTATGAAGGATATTAGCTATGTGGATATGATAAAGCTAATTGCTTTTATAATATTTTTAATAATGCCTCCCTGGTTTGCAATGCTTGGACAGCTTAAAAAACGAATTCCTGCTTTTTTAACGGTTTTGATGACGTTAGGATATACCTTTATTTGTACCTTCGGGCTTCTTCTCTCTCAGTTTACACAGACTATTATTCCCTTTATACTGGTGCTTATAACCATACATCTTGCAAAGAAAAATAATGATAATAATGAGATAAACTACTATCTTAGAAGTTTAAGCGGGAGAAAGAAGAAGGTGATTTGGTATTCCATTCTCTTTAAAATAGCAACGCTTATAATAACAATGTATTTTGTATATGAACTACAAAAGCTTGGATTTGCAGTCAAAGAACAGGAGATATCCAATCAATTTATGAATGAGGATATTATTTCTGTAATTCTTTTATCAATTCTTGCAGTGGTTATTGCACCGGTCCTTGAGGAGTTTGTATTCAGGCACATTTTATACAGGGGCTTTGCTATGAAAATCGGCAGGGTTCTATCGGCAATTTTAACAAGTATTATGTTTACAGTGCTTCACTTTAACCTTGCAAGCTCCGCAGCCATTTTTTCAGTAGGACTTTTTAATTGTTATCTATATGAAAGGGAAGGCTACAGGGCGGCGGTTTTAAGCCATTTCATATTCAATCTTACGTCTGTGGTTATGGCACTGCTTGTAAGATTTAGCGGCTTTAATTTGACATAGCTTTCGGAGGGATATATTTGAAACGACAAACAAAAGCTGATTTATCACTTCTTGGAATAACTATAGTATGGGGAGCCAGTTTTACTCTTATGAAGGAAGGTATAAAGGATATACCTCCCTATACTTTTTTAGCCATAAGATATTTTTTGGGGTCATTAGTGCTTATTCTGTTTTTTAGAAACAGAATAAGAAATTTAAACCTAGAAACTTTAAAATATGGATTTTTAATAGGATTAGCCCTGGCATGTGGCAGTATTTTTCAAATACTGGGCCTTCAGTATACAACGGCATCTAAATCAGGGTTTATAACCGGACTTGCAGTTATATTTGTTCCGGTAATTATGGCGGTATTATATAAAAAACTGCCTGGTTTCAAAGCAGCAGCTGGTATATTAGCTTCGTTATTAGGGCTTGGACTTTTAACTTTAAACAACAATACAGGAATAAACGGTGGAGATATTTTAACCCTCTTCTCCAGCGTTTTTTTTGCATTTCAAATAATTTTTGTTGATAAATATGGTGCAAAATTTGATTCACTCGCACTTACTGTTACAGAGATGGTTGTAGTCGCTCTTTTTTCAGGTATACTTGGAATCTTCTTTGAGGGATTTAAGGTTGTTGTTACCCCAACCTCAGTCTTTTCAATACTTTTTACAGCGATTTTCTGTTCAGCGCTTGCATACTGGGTTCAGATGGAGATGCAAAAATATACTACTGCAAGCCATGCGGCGGTTATATTCCTGGGAGAGCCGGTATTCTCCATAATAATTGCTGCACTTTTTTTAGGGGAGGCAATGACAGTTAAAATGGCGCTGGGGGCAATGCTCATACTTTTAGGCATGATAGCAGTCGAGTTCAGTTCACAATAAAATAAGCAGCAGTTATATAAAGGAATATAACTGCTTACTCTATAATGGGGATTTATTATTTTTTTCCAGTAAGCCCCTTAACGATTTCGTCAATTATATATGCATTTTCTGGTGGGAGAAATGGCTTTAAAGAATATAAAAGTCCTATTCTTGGATCATCCTCCTTAAGTAAGTTGTTTGGATCGTTTGGGTCTATCTTTACCTGTGACAACATAGCCATGAGCTGGTTTATATCCATTGAACCTAATATTTGGAATAATTGTGCAAAATTAAGTTGTCCAAGGGCATTAAAGTCTATTGGTTGAGGCTGATTATTCCTGTCATGGCGTCCCATTATTTCAACTCCTTTCAAAAGTATGTATAGCATGGGCTCTGTGGCCCATACCTTGCACCTATATGTCTTATATTTACCATACTTTGGTGTTTCCTTTAAAAAGCATTATGCTCTCAAATCAGCATGCAGCGGGGCCGCGTTTTTTTATGAGAAGTATCAAAGCTATTAATAAAACTATGAAAAATATATTGCTCGGAGATATATACACCAGATGCATTTCCTTATGATCATGGTGATGCTTATGGTGCTTGTGATGTTTATGATGTTTTTTATGGTCACATGGGATGGTAAGCGCAGGGTTAGGGCATATATCCTCCTGTAACATAGTCTCACCTCATTTATTAAAATATTTAATGTCGAAATATGGATGCTTAATAATATTTTATTCCTGTTTCAACCAAAAGGTTACAAATATATTTGCGCTAAAAAAGAGTTACCCTGCGGTAGCTCTTTTATGCTGTTGGAGGACTTGGAGTTATAACTGGTGGTGCAGGAGTAGATGAAGCTTGAGGAGCTACCACAGGGGCTGGTTTATGTGGAAGTACAGAGTTGATTGTTAATATAACTGCAAGTATACCCATTATAGAATCTACGATTCTAATTTTGTCCGGAGGTAGGAGTGGCTTCATGGTATTTAAAACAACAAACCTTGGATCCTGTAAATAGGGTTCAGGTATTGGAAGAAAAGGTGATGGAACACCAGGATTTTGAACCTGGCCGTAGGGCTGAGGAAAAATACCGGGGTTTGATGATTGATATCCGGGGTTTGCAGCAGGGCCCGACGAAGCATTTCCAAACATTTTCGTAACCATTGGTATTAGAGGAATTAACTGGTTTATATTAATGCCATTAAGTGCACTGGCTAGTGATGATAAATTCATACCTCCAAGGAGCTTTCCCATCGCATTAAGATCAAAACCTGGTATTGCAGGAGTTTGGTTGTTTTGCATTTTATCACCGCCCTTAATATTTATGTAAGGGGCCCCCAGGGCCTCAATGGGGTCCCCGATTAATAGTATCCTCTGAAGCAGCTGCAGGCAACAAGGATGAACAATGTGATTATAAACAATCCACCGTTAGACATTAATCCATACTCAGGACCACCACCAGGAGCCCCGGCTACGCCACCGCTACAGCCAACTCTGAACCACTGGAGAACGATAAGGATAAGGATTATTATAGCCCAGAGAGAGTTGCTACCAAATCCGTACATATAAAATCCTCCTTTCAAGGAATCCCTTCTATTATCTATTTAGATATAGATAGGGGTAGGCCCCCTATCTATTAGCAGGAGTATCTAGCACCGGCTACAGGAGCTGGGCCTATACCCATTGGGAAATGCCTAAAGCAAGCACAGGCAATGAGGATGAAGAGGGCAATTATAAATAATCCTCCGTTAGCCATTAATCCAAACTCAGGACCACCACCAGGAGCACCAGCTACGCCACCGCCCCAGCCAACTCTAAACCACTGGAGAACTATGAGAATAAGGATTATTATAGCCCAGAGAAAGTTACTGCTAAATCCGTACATAGTACAACCTCCTTTATAAAATAAATCTAAAACTAATATAATTGATTTTAAAAACTTAAGAATTATTAATCATTTGTACATCATGTGTTTATTAATAGCATCTTGGGCAAGCCATAGGAGCTGCTCCCATTCCAATTGGGAAATGCCTAAAGCAAGCACAGGCAATGAGAATGAAGAGGGCAATTATAAATAATCCTCCGTTAGCCATTAATCCAAACTCAGGACCACCACCAGGAGCCCCGGCTACGCCACCGCCCCAGCCAACTCTAAACCACTGAAGAACGATGAGAATAAGGATTACTATAACCCAGAGAGAATTACCACCAAACCCGTACATAGCACAACCTCCTTTATAACTTATATACTTATACACAGAACTTCCAGAGACACAGGATCAGAATTATTATAAGAATGATAAACAGCCATGACCAGCCTCCATAACCGAACATGCCATATCCTGGATAACCATATCCTCCATATCCGGAAGTTGGATATCCAAAGAATCCGTAGGCGCCAAATCCAAATCTACTAAATAATAGTATTATGATGATTATTATCAACCATATTAACCAGGACCATCCAAAGCCTGTAGATGCAGGAGCGGCAGCAGGGGCAGCGCCAGGGAATAATGCACCTAAATTCATAATTTCACCTCCAATACAATCTGGGTGGGTAGGAAAATTTATCATTAACTATTAGAGGGAAGAGAGGATAACCTCCCTGGAAATTACTAATATCCATAACCACCTCTACCATATGCGCAATATCCTCTGACTACTGGATAGTGGTTAAAGCAAGAACAGGCAATGAGGATGAAGAGGGCTATTATAAACAATCCGCCGTTAGCCATTAATCCAGGTTCAGCTCCAGGAACACCAGCTACACCGCCGACACATCCAACTCTAAACCACTGGAGAACGATGAGGATAAGGATTATTATGGCCCAGAGAAAGCTTCCATTAAATCCATACATACTGTTTTACCTCCTTTAAGTTTTTTCTGTTGAAGATAATCGAATTTTGTAAAATTATCTCCTAATACAGTGTATTCTGATAGTATAGGATAGGTTACATAACGTTTAACTTCTAGAGCATTTTTTTAGATTTTTTGTAGTAATTTTAGTAGTAAAGATAGTACATTCTTCTGTAGGGCATATATCTATATGGCATATATCTGTATGGTATCTGATATCTGGTACATATGCATGCAACAATGCTAAATAGTGTAATTATAAAGAGGCCTCCATTGTTTACCAGATTGTTGGGATCAGTGGTAGGTGTACCCATCCACTGTAAAACTATAAGGATGAGAATGATTATGGCATATAGATCAGGATAGGTATATCCATATCCCATATAAACACCTCCTCTTCAAGCTAAAGAAGTAATTTAGCATTTTATGATGCGTTCTGTCACATAAAGGCAATAAAAAGTCGAAAATTGTCATTAGATTCCTAATAATAATTTATTCATTTAGGATAGGATGGTTACAAAAAAAGGGATATATATCCCTTTTTATAAGTTATGTTAAATTATTGTTTTGAAAAACCTATTAGAATTAGTTCTAACTTTATATGATGTGCTATTTTTAGCTTTTAAACAGGCTTTGCTAAAGTCACGAAACTTTCAGGATTTATCTGCATCCCTTCGCCAAGAACTTCTAATTGCCCGCTTTATGTGAATTTCATATATTTTTTATCTTCGCTCAACTCCTGAACTAGTACAACAAGTTAATCTAGAAACTATTTTCATAATCTTTTGGTGAACTTTGTTTCATGCGGAGCTAGTTTGAAGCTTTGCTGCCAGAAAGAAATGTATCGATTACTGACTTTATCCCCAGGGCATGTAGCATTCCATCAATTATCCTGCACTTGTCCTCCGGGAGGAAAGGTTTTAGTGAATTTAAAATTACTATTGAAGGATCACATGGAGAGAGTGGACTATACTGTGTTTGTTTGGTGATATCAGAAGATAGGGAAGGATGTTGACTTATTATGTCTTCAGAATTTGATGATTTATTTTCCTCAGCATTATAGAGTGGAAGAAAAGCATTTGACATCATAGATATTATCTTATTAATGTCTATATTCTTCATAACCTTCGACAAATCTGATGGTGTTATGTTATTTAAGGTTTGAGATTGAGAATTTAAATCAACTTCAGAAATGGAAGTATTATGATCTTTTTTCTTATAGTGATGTCCCATAGTATCACCTCGTTTATAAATATGTAGGGGAGGGAAATCAATCCATCCCTGTTATTTAACAGCATTTTCCTATAATCAATATCAGTGCTATAACCAGGACGACAAAGATGAAGTTGTTTTTATTAAAGGCGTAGAGGTTATAGTATATAGGAAATCTTCTAAAGTATGAAGGAAGCGCAATTCGTCTATTACCATAAACAAATATAATGAGGAAGGCTATAATAAGCACAATTATGAGATTTCTTCTTGATAATCGAGTGAATAAAGGCAGCAGGCCTAAATAATTCATAACACCACCCCGCTTTCCTGAGTTTAAGGGATATGTGATAAATAAGGGTTTTAAAGTAAGAATTAAAATAAGGGATCTTCAATGGAACCTATAGGGTTTCAGGAAAGGGGTTTTTATAAGTAGCTATAGGGCAGCATTCTGCAATTTTAGCTATGCCGCCCTTTTTGACTCTAGCAGCCGCAGCGATGATGTCTATGGTGGCGCTCATGCATTGGTCTAAGGCAGCTGCATGCAATAAGAATGAACAGAGTGATTATAAATAGACCTCCATTACTAATAAGGCCTGATTCAGGCAGAGCTCCAGGAGCTGCTGCTCCGGCAGTGCCCAAGCAGCCTACTCTAAACCACTGAAGTACAATAAGAATAAGAATTATGATTATATAAATGTTCGGATAACCATAACCTACATAGTCCTTATGTCTCCTTGACATTATAAAACCTCCTTTACAGGTTTAAACTTTTATTTTAAACTACCCGGCAATACGCGGGCTTCGGGGAATCAGGAGTATTATCAAAACGATGAGTAGTATCAGAGGAAGTATTGAAAACCCTGGTCCCCATACAGGTGGATAAATTGGCCTGCATCTTTTGCTGTGGCGTTTGTGATGCTTTTTTTCAATTATTTTTAGAGGATAAGGGTAGTTTAAAAAGCCGTAACCTCCAATTTTAAGGGATGTGTTTCCAAAGATTAGTATAATAATTAAAACCAGGATTATTATTATTAAATTGTTTGATTTTGGAGGGACATTTTGTGGAGGAACGCCAAGCCCTGGAAAAAGAGCTCCTAAATTCATATAAACACCTCCTTTACTGTATATGGTTCTGTCGAAGAGTGTCTAACTATATCTAATAATAATGTATTCGCTGAAAACAAAAATGGTTACAGAAAATAGGAATAAAATTGTCAAATTATATCATGTCTATATCATCTAACCATTTGCACCAAGTTGTATAAACTATAAGTTTATGCAATAATCAAATAAAGGGGGTTTTAAAGAGGTGAAAAATGTGAATAAAACGAAAAAGCTTATCTTTGATGCTGCTATAAAATCTTTTTCACAGAAGGGATTTCATAAAACAACAGTGGATGAAATAGCCGAATCAGCAGGCGTTGCAAAGGGAACTTTGTATTACCATTTTAAAAGTAAGGAGGAAATATTTAAGTTCATAATTGATGAAGGAACAAGAATAATAGAAGAAGAAATACTGGATAGGACAGAGCATCTCGAAGATCCCGTGGAAAAGCTAAGGACAATATGTTATGTGCATATTGAACTTGTTACAAAACATGTGGAGTTCTTTAAAACCATACTCAGTCAGATGTGGGGAAACGAGGAAAGGCAAAATCAATTAAGGGATGTTTTAGCCGGATATTTCAAATTGATTGAAAAATATCTTACAGAGGCAGCCGACGAGAAGTATATAAAGGATAAAAATATGGAGATAATTGCATTTAATTTCTTTGGAGTTATGATATCAACTATTATTTACAGTCTTATGCACAGAGAAAAAAATGTAAAGGATTTAGCAGATACCTTTGTGGATTTTATAATGGGTGGAATAGGAAAATAACCTATCTTAATGGCAGGTTATTTATTGTTTTTATGTATTTCTATTCCTGTTTCTTCACATCCTATCTTTATACAGTATTTTAAGATGGGGTGTAAAGTTATGAGAAAAAAGATAATTATTATTCTGCTTTTAATTATCTTTATTGTAATTTTTGCGCTGGGCTACAGGAGAATTGTTGATAAACATGAGCCATCTCAGGACGCTGAATATGTCGATGCAGCTAATACATTAAAAATTGTAAAGGACATGATTAAAGAAGAGGATAAAGCAGAGTATGTTAATAGGGTTTATAAAGTTTCATTTATGTATCCTAAAAACTGGCAGGAAAAGGAGGAATCAAGGGATAAAAGTGGAGTGCCAACTGCCTATGAAGGCAAGCATGGATTCTTCAAGATAGATACAATAGAAGGAAACAACATTGATATGGATACGATTGCGGTGGAGATGGTACAAAAAAAAGAGAAGCCATATGGCGAAAGCCCCCATATGTACAGCGTAGAGATAAACAATACAGGGGGAATATTTATTATTCCGTCCTACGATCAAAATGAAAAATTTAAAGAACAGGCAGCCTTTATAGTTAAATACCCTGAGCCTGTCATAATCGACGGCAGGGCCCAGAGGTATTTTGTTCTGTATTCCGATGTTGACAAAATAGAAAAAATAGTAAAATCACTAAATTTTTTAAAGTAAAGAAGGCACGTATATTCTACTTGTTTAGGCCGTATATTAGAGGTACGAGCACAGGTACCAGCGCTGAAAGCAATGCACCGTTTATGAAGGATATAACCGCCGTTTCCTTATCAGTGGCTTCCGAAATTATTGGCAGGGTAGAATCCATTGAGGTTGCACCGGCTGGAGCTATTGCAGATAAATGGTTTAGTTTATCGGCTATAATGGGTATTGCAATAACGGCGATAAGCTCCCTGAACACGTTCGTTAAAAAAGCTATAGTACCGGCTTTAGGACCTGCAATGTTTTTCAGCATCACTCCGGAAAGGCTGTACCAGCCAAAGCCGGAGGATATGGCAAGGCCGAGGTTTAGGGGCATGTTATATATAAGGCCTGATATTACTCCACCTATAAGGCTTCCTGCTATTATGGATAATGGAATTAAAAGAACCCTGAGCCCCATTTTTTTAAGGTTATAAAATATCTCTCTGTTTGAGCCAAGGTCTATTCCAACTGATAGAATAAGCAGGTTTAAGGCAAAGGAGGAAATGGAATCAAGATTTGATACCATTTCCCGAGGAAGTATAAATTTGCCGCTGAGTATTCCTGCAATTAAAGCAATGAGTATTGTATAGGTCATTTCCTGCTGTCCTCCTCCATAAATCTTCTGGATATGATATAAACCAGCAATATACTGAAAAGAGTCGTAAACATTGCAAATGTCAGGGCCTTTATCCCCATGGTTTTAAGATCTAGAAGCATTTCTTTATTTGCACCAATTGAGGCTCCCATTGAAAATAGAAGGAGTATTATTCCTGCCTGCTGAAATCTTGAATTATATTTTATAACCCTGTCTGGAACAGCTTTTTTCAATCCAAGGAGCATTCCAATTATCAAGCTTACTATTATAGTCCACATAAGCACACCCCCTACAGAACATTATTGCATTATTTGTCCTATTATACAATATATTTTGGATGGAGGTATAAGCTTTTAAAATGGATATTTAATTCTTATTTGTATAAAAATTATACATATGTTAAAATAAGGATGAGGTGTTGGGATGAAGGGAGTAAGAGTCGTCGTTACATACAACTGCAACATAATGTGCAGCCACTGCAAATATGGATGCAGTCCATTAAAAAAGGGAATAATGAGTCCAAATGAGTTCGAAGAAAGGGTTGTAGATGAATATAATAGAGGTTTTGAGGATTATATAATGATAGAAGGAGGGGAACCATTTTTACATTCAGGAACGGTTTTTAAGTATATGAAAAAAATTTTACATCTTAATACAAAAAAATATATAGTTACTAATGGATTTTGGGGAGGATTGGAGCCATATACAGATATACTCCAGGATTTTAAAAGAAATGGTCTATCAGGAATTGTTATAGAATATGATTATTTCCACTCATTATTTATAAATATGAACACGATAAAAGAAGCAATAATTAGAGCCAGGATCGCGGACCTTGATGTTAAGCTAAAGGCAGTGTTTGTTACAGGAAATATAAAGGATAAGTCAGACATAAAGACATTTGAATATATAAAAAAACTTAAGAATGAATTTAATGGTATTGAAATTGTCTTTGATGAGGCACATGGTAGGGATAGGGAGGAATATATACTCCCTTCGAGGCGCAATATCATTGAAAAAGAAAGGGTTGTGTTATACAAATCGAAATAGGCTGTCATATGGCAATATACCGATGACAGCCTATTTTAATGTGCGCCCGGCATGGGCGACAGCTTGGCGGTGAAAGTCCGCTGTGGGCTTGGTAGTGGGAACCACTAGCCAAAGGCAAGGGTGTCCATCGTGAGGTGGAATCTGAAGGAAGCCGGAGGCAAAGTCCCGACTCGATGAACAAGAACCACATAAGAGGCTGACTTGAGGCGGACGAGTTTGCATTACAAAACAAAGTCCAACACTACCCGAACCTCATGCAGTAAATGTGGCGAGTGCATGGGATGAAGGCGGTCGCTCTTACCCGGGGAGGTCTAACAGATACACCATTAAAAAGAATGAACTTTCTAAATGGTAACCTACCCAGTGATGGATAGCTGAACTGTTAGAAGTCAGCAGAGGTCATAGTACTGTGAGATACGCGTTATCACGGGAAGGACTTACGCTCCGAGGTTTTAATTTTGAAGACTTCGCGAGATACTCAAAGACTGCAGAAAACTGAATATACAGGCTACCTTGTTGAGAATAATGTGGAACATGAAGGTAAACAAGGAGTGCACAGAGTATCTCCGGCAGTCCCAGAAGGAGAAACCAGTGCAGAGGAATACGGAACCTTGGAGAGAATACTCTCAAGAGAAAATATGCAAAGAGCGTATAAGAGAGTAATTGCTAATAAAGGCAGCCATGGAGTAGATGGAATGACAACCGATGAACTTCGGGACTTTCTAATACAAGAATGGCCAGAAATAAAATTAGCAATACTACAAGGTAAATACAAACCACAGCCAGTTAGAAGAGTTGAAATTCCAAAGCCCAATGGAGGAATTCGACTACTTGGGATACCGACTGTGCTTGACAGGTTAATTCAACAAGCGATAGCACAAGAATTGACATTAATATTTGACAAGGACTTCTCTAACAGCAGTTATGGATTTAGACCAAACAGGAGTGCAAAAGAAGCAGTAAAGAAAGCTAATGAATATATAAACGAAGGGTATACATGGGTAGTAGATTTAGACCTTGAGAAATTTTTTGACAAAGTAAACCATGATATACTAATGAGCCGTGTAGCAAGGAAGGTAAAGGATAAGAGGGTACTAAAACTAATAAGGGCATACCTAAAATCCGGAGTAATGCTAAACGGAATAAAGGTTAAAAACGAAGAAGGCACCCCACAGGGCGGTCCATTAAGCCCACTTTTAGCAAATATAATACTTGATGATTTAGACAAAGAACTAGAAAGAAGAGGACATAAATTTTGTAGATATGCAGATGACTGCAATATATTTGTTAAGAGTAAAAGGGCAGCTAATAGAGTTAGAGAAAGCATAACAGAATACATTGAAAAGGTAGTTAAATTAAAGGTAAATAAGGAGAAGAGCGCAGTTGATAGACCATGGAAGAGGAAGTTTCTTGGATTTTCATACTATATAATCCGAGGGAAATCTAATATAAGGATAGCGGAAGAAAGTATAAAGAAATTCAAGAGTAAAATAAGGGAAATAACTAGTCGAAGGAAACCAATAAGCACAGAAGAAAGAATTGAGAAACTTAATCAAATTACAACGGGATGGGTAAACTACTTCTCTCTTGCAAAAGGGAAGAAACACATGGAAGAACTAGACCGATGGATAAGAAGAAGATTAAGGATGTGCGAATGGAAATTATGGAAGAAGGTTAGAACAAGGATAAGGAATCTAATAAGATTAGGAATGACCCCATACTTTGCAAAAATATATGCCAACACCCGAAAAGGGTATTGGCATATAGCAAACAGTCATATCCTAGCAACAACTCTAACTAACGAATATTTTGAAAAGCTAGGTTATAAAAGCCTAACATCACAGTATTCCAAAATGCATGAAAACTAACGAACCGCCGTATACCAGACCGGTACGTACGGTGGTGTGAGAGGACGCTGAATAAAATAATTATTCAGCTCCTACTCGATTTCTTCATTTAGTTGTTGCAAGGATATCGCTTTCGTTAACCCTGTCATCCACTAAGGAGCTGTAATGCTGATTTTGTTTGAAATTTCCTTCTTTTTCATTATAGTTCCAAACTTCCAAACGGCAAGCATTATAAGCAAAAGAACGGATGTAGTTAAAATGCCTGCCTCGGGCCCAAAACTTCCACCTGTCAAAAGGTTGTCCTTTAAAATCTTTACCCCATAAAATCCCTTAGAATCAACACCGCTTACAGGGAAGCCAAATATATTTCCCTGAAAATAATTCCAGGTTATATGGAAGCCTGCCGACATAAATATGCTTTCAGTTTTTATGTACATAAGTGCAAACAGAATTCCTGTTAAAAATATGTTGATTAAGCCCAAAATTTTTAGGTTTGGATTTCCAAGATGAAGCAGCGTAAATATTATTGATGAACCTGCGACGGGAGCCCATTTGATTTGAGTCTGCCTAAGTACCATTATGCAGTATCCCCTGCTGAACATTTCTTCAGCGATTCCAACAAAGATAAACGTTATAAGCCCATACAACATATAATAGTTAAACTGAGGATGAGAGAGGCTTATATTATCGATCTTAAGAAGTATAAAAAATATAACTGACATAGAAAGGATACCAAGCAGAAGGCCAAAAATAAGTTCCTTAAAGCTTTTCCTTGAGAATATAACCCCAATATCCCTAAATTTCCCCCTATCAATTAGCTTAAGCGCCACAGCAACAGCAGCAATTATAGAGAGATTTCCTGCCAGGCCTAACATATAATTTCTTACAGGGCTTCTTAAAACAATCTGTATGGCATAATCCTCGGATATGCTAAGGGCTTTAAACTTAGACCATGAGACCATAAGGGAAAGGGATAGAAAGCTTATAACATAGTTAAGAACAAAGGCAGCAAATATACTGGCCATAAGAACGATCCAGATTTTCCACCCGGATCTTAACTTTCCGTTTTTGTTAATAAATATGCGCATCATTCTACACCTCCTGTAAATCTTCATTTTATATATATGAGATAAGTTTTAAATTTACGATAGAAACTATAAAAGTTATTAAAGATTTTATAACCATTTCCTACAGCAATGCTCTGCTTCTCCATCAATTGCATTTGTAATACTTATCTGAGGCTGATATAATCGTTTTATTGAGTTTGTGATTAGATTGGATGTGATAATATGAAGGCAAGAATCACAGCAAAGAGACACGAATTCTACAATACAACCTTTAACGTTTCTTTTTTAAACTATGACATTGCAGCAGGTATAATTGAAAATACCAAAAGGATTGTGACTGCGGACTTTGAAAGCGTTGAATTTATGTTCGATGCTCCATGGGAAGAGAGCATAGTCAAAAATAGAGAGATATTAAACATTAAAAAACCCAGGGAAGCATCTTATTACATGTACTTCGTCATTATAAAGTCCATAGAGGCCCACTTAGGCGAAGAAGTTAAAACCCTTATGATTATAGACGACAGGGATACAGTGCTGAAGAAGATGTTGACTAAGAATATTGTCCTAGTGGCAAATGGAAGGCCAGTCGAGATCAATTTAACAGGACAGAGATACTCAAATGTGTTTAGCGTTAGAATAAATGATATAAATAGGGAAGATTTTATAACCGGCTGCCAGGTTGAGATAGAAGAAATAAAGGATGAACTTAAAAAGTATACAAAAAGGTATAATGAATTAGTGTATACAATGCAATCAATATATAATAATGCGCATAGAAACAGCTCAAATATTCATAGAATTAATGGAGCCTGAAGGCTCTTTTTTCGTATGTAGAATTCGAAATATTTTGAAATGTCGGGATGCAGGATTTATAATATCTCTATAGGGTCAGTTAACCTATAATAACGATGGAGTTTAAGATGTATTTAAATTAACTCGTTATGCCGAGCCTTAGAACCTCTGTGCGCAAGCGTAGTTGTGAGAGCAATATATTTTTATCGCAGCGCCTACCTGTAGGTATTTTCTGCTTTTATTCCAACGAACTTTTCAGAGTAGTACAACAAGTAAAATTAACATAATGTTAAAACTATGAAGGAAATCATACTGCTTTATAGAATTCTTTAATAAATATAAAGCTTAATCATAAAGTACTATGGGGGGAAAACTATGCAAATAAAAAAGCCTGCAAGGGCAGGTACGATGGAATCAAACGATATATACATTATTAGTACAGCCAAAGGACGGTGGAGTAGAAATAAACCTCGAAGAAAAGCTAAAGGGAACAAATCTGACGATTATGACAATAGAGGAGCTTAAAAATATTGCGGAAGAAATGACAGGAAAGCCTGAGGGGATAGAGTTTGAGGATAGGATTTAAGCAGTTGTTGAGTGCAGGGATGGAACGGTTATTGACGTTGTGAGGAAAATCAAATAGGTTTTAGTGCTTGATTGGCCGTCCCAAATAATTTTAGACAGGTGGTTTTATGTATATGTATAATTTAGATATTAAGAATATAGATTTGAATGATAGCAATGAAAAACATCAAGTCGAAGCTTTTCTCGAAAAATTTAATTTAATTCTCGATAGCGATATTGAATGTACTTTTGTTGCAAAGTTCAACGATGAAATAGTCGGCACCTGTTCAAGCTCAGGGAATGTTTTAAAATGTTTTGCTGTAGATGGAGACCTTCAGGGAGAAGGTATTGCTTCAAAGCTAATAACTCATATTACAAACCTTCTTTTCGATAAGGGTATATATGAAACCTTCATTTTCACAAAGCCTAAAAACATAACTATATTCAAGGGAATGGGATATTATGAGGTTTATTCAACAGGGGAAGTTTCTCTTCTTGAAGGTGGAATGGCAAATGTAAAAAGATATGTTGAAAGCATGTTAAAAAAAAATGGACTCGGCAATGGAAAAAAGGCTGCCCTTGTTATGAACTGCAATCCCTTTACACTGGGTCATAGATACCTCATAGAAACTGCATCAAAGGAAAACGATGAGGTTGTGGTGTTTGTTGTTGAGGAGGATAAATCCATTTTTCCATTTAAAGCAAGGTTTCAACTTGTAAAAAAAGGAGTAGAAGGACTTAAAAACGTTCATGTTGTTCCTGGAGGGCATTATATAATATCCTCAAATACCTTTCCCTCCTACTTTTTAAAGCGGGAGGATGAAAGGCTTTCAGCATATACTATGTTGGATGCGGGAATATTTGGAAAATACATTGCCCCTGTATTTAACATTGTAAAAAGATACGTGGGAACTGAACCCTACTGTCCAATGACAAACAGTTATAATGCTGCACTGAATGAGATACTTCCGGGATATGGAGTTGAGGTAAGGCTTATACCAAGGCTTGAGATAGATGGAGTTGCTGTAAGTGCATCTACGGTTAGAAACCTTATTAAAGATGGTGAAATGGAGAAGGTAAGGTCGTTTGTACCTGAGACAACCTATGAATTTCTTGTTTCAGATGAGGCAAATGATATAATGGATAGGCTGAGAAAATGAAATACTAAGCGCTGCCTTGGGCTTTAAAGGTGCTTCGATAAAAATATATTCCATTCACTGATATGTTTGTGCAGGGAAGTTCTAATTTTTATATGAAAGAGGAGTTGAATTTAAAAAACTTAAAAATCAATTAAAAAGTGCTTATAAATTTCTTTGAAAAACAAAATACTCCAATGTCATATAATCTTATAATGCATACAATAAAATTGAACTCATATTCATCTGGAGGTTAAAATGTGTAATAACATGTGTCCCTATTGGTGTGCAGGTACAAATCCCATGTGCCATTACTATACTAGTTACAGAAATCAGCCCTATGATATTCCTGAAGAAGAGGATGAATTTGAAAATTATACAATGGAAAGTACTGAGGAGAACGATTTTAAGGATATTGATTACTATATGGAAGAGGATCTCATGAGACATCCTCATCATCCGAAGGCCAGCTTCACGACTGAAGAGGCGATAGAAATTGCAAGGGAACTGGGAATAGATTTTACAAAGTTTGATGTTGAGCAGTTCAGGATGGGCCTTGACGTTGAACTGGAGCATGGAACGAGGAACCCTAAAACGGACGTTACGGGGGATGACCCAATACTTACAGGGAAAATAGCCCTTGCGCACTTAAATGAATTTTCAGATTATTATACAAGGCTTGCTAAAATGGAGGCATGCATAAGTGAAGAAGTTTTGGAGCATGGAAAGTAAAGATAAGATGAAGTGACATGGTTTGGACCGCAGGGGGAGGTTCTAGAGCTCTGGGGGCTGATAAGTCAAATGGATTCACGAACCTTCTTAGGCTGTGGGAATCCGGTGCCATAGAACCTCTTTGCGAAGCGTAGCAGCGGCTGGAATATATTTTTTATCGCAGCGTCAGTTTGCATATATTTTCTGCTTTTATTCCAACGGACTTTTCAGAATAGTACAACGGATTAAGTTAGAGGCAGGTTTCTTAGTTATTAGAAGCCTGCCTCCAAATTATTGATTTTGTGAGCTGTAAAATCCACCCATCATGCCGGGACCGAAGCTGCCTTTAAAGTTTTGACCATTAGGGCCAAATCCCCCAAAACCGCCGGCGCAAGTCCCAGGTCCAAATCCATTTTCCTTATGCCACTTTTCCATATAATCAAAATGTTCATTCCATGCCTTTGCCTGATCAGGTGTGAGCCTTCCATCCTTAACCGCCTGTTCCACCTGTTCCTTTTTGAAGTTAATCATGTCCTTAAACCATTGAGGGGTGTCGATACCTGCTGCAAGGGCGAAGCCAGAGAATATAATTAGAAGCAGGGCTGAAGAAGCGATAACCTTTAAAGATTTTTTCATATAAACTCCTCCCTATTAACTTATTTTTATCATGGTTTTATTATATGGGGAGATTGTGGAGCAAATATGGAGAATTTTCTTCACACTTCCTTCATAATTCGCAGTTATAATAAGGGTAAAGATGAGAAAGGATGAATATGTATGATGCTTTTATGGATGTTTTGAAGATGAGCATGCAAAAAGAAGAGTCCTAGAATGATTAAGTATATTTTTTAATTTTTAAAAAGATATTATAATATAAGGAGGAATTGTTATGATGAGATGGTACGCAGATGGATATTCGGTTTGGTGGATATTCATGATCTTAAGAATGGTTATAGGAACAGCTCTGGTCATAGGAGGAGTTATTTTCCTTTTGAGGCTTATAAAAAGAGAAAATCCAATAGGCTACAGAAACTATAACAGAGCCCTTGAAATACTGGATGAAAAATTTGCAAGTGGAGAGATTAGCGAAGAAGAATATTTAAGAAAAAAGAAGATACTTAAAGATAGCTAGGGAATCACTCTAGCTATCTTTGTATATTTAATATAGGGAGTAGGAGAGTATGAATAAAAAAAGGATTCTTGTTGTTGATGATGAGCTCAAGATAGTTGAGGTTGTTAAGGCATATCTTGAAAAGGAAGGGTTTGAGGTATTAATAGCCTCGGATGGAGAGAGGGCACTTCAAATATTTAACGAGGAACCGATACATCTTATAGTCCTTGATCTTATGCTTCCGAAAATTTCCGGTGAAGAGGTTTGCAAAAGGATAAGAACAAAGTCTGATGTACCTATAATTATGCTTACGGCTAAAATCGAAGAGGATGATAAAATAGAGGGCCTTGCAATAGGAGCCGATGATTACATTACAAAACCATTTAGCGGCAGGGAGCTTGTATCAAGGGTAAGGGCCCTTCTGAGAAGAGCGTACAGGGAAAGCGATCCCCTTGCGGATTATCTAACATTTAATAACGGAGATCTTGAGGTTGATATTAAAAGGTTTGAGGTAAAAAAGAGAGGAGAGAATGCGGCATTAACTCCCAATGAGTTCAAGATACTGTCTGTTCTTCTTTCAAATCCAGGTCAGGTGTTTACACGGGAGCAGCTTGTAGAAAAAGCCTTTGGCTATGACTATGAAGGGTTTGATAGAACTGTAGACACGCATATCAAAAATATCAGGCATAAAATTGAAGACGATCCTAAAAATCCTGCCTATATCCTAACGGTATACGGAGTAGGGTATAAATTTGGAGGTAGCCGATGATCATTTCACTGGGAAAAAAGTTAGCAATAAGCTTTTTACTTGCAATAATAATGTCTATATTAACAGTTGGCATAATATCAAACAGAATGATAGATAAAAGGTTTGATGAGTATTTGCAGAGTGAACATAGGGATAGAATAAATAAAATTGTTGGCCTTATAGGTGATATGTATAACACCCAAAATGGACAAATTATTTCCGAAGAAATATCAAGGTATGCCATGATGGAAAATCTATATATAGAAGTTAAGGATGATAAAGGTAATGTTATATATAGGTCGGGTAAGGATTATCTGCTCCATAAGGGAATGATGAATGGCATGATGAAAAATATGATGAGAAGACATGGTAATATAAACCCTGGTAAATATATTGAGGAAAAGTTTCCACTAAATAAAGATGGCAAGCAGAGTGGAACCATTATAGTTGGGTATTTTGGAAGCTTTAATGTGAGTGAGCAGGATTTAGGGTTTAAGGATACGCTTAACCGGGCCCTTATTATTTCTACAAGTGCAGCTCTTCTATTCGGGCTTATTATAAGTTTTATTCTTTCAAAGCAGCTTTCAAACCCTCTTGTAAAAATAACAAAGATAGCTGATGAGATGAGGGATGGCAATCTTGAGATAAGATCCGATATTAAAAGCAGCACCCTTGAAATAAACCATCTCTCAAGTTCTATGAATTACCTTGCAGAAACATTAAGCAATCAGGAAATGCTGAGAAAAAGGATGACATCGGATATGGCCCATGAGATAAGGACTCCACTTACCACCCTTCAGACCTATCTTGAAGCCATGATGGACGGAATATGGGAGCCTACTTTTGAAAGGCTTCAAAGCTGTTATGAAGAGATTCAAAGGATTACAAAACTTACAGATGACCTTAGAAATCTGGCAAAACTTGAGCAGTCAACCCTTGGACTTTACAAAAGCAGGTTTGACCTGTCATCAGATTTAGAAAGGATAATCGACTCCTTTAAGCCCCTTTTTAAAAAGAAAAATATCGCTTTAAAGGGTTATATAAGCCAGGGGATAGAGATCAATATGGACAGAGATAAGCTAAAGCAGATAATGCATAACCTTTTGTCAAATGCATACAAATATACCGGTGAAAATGGAACCGTGGAGGTGCTTTTAACAAGGGAGAACAAATGGGCTATAATAAAGGTTAAGGATAATGGAATAGGCATATCTGAAAAGGACATTCCATTTATATTTGAAAGGTTTTATCGGGGGGATGTATCAAGAAACAGGGAAACCGGTGGAGCTGGAATAGGGCTTGCTATTACAAAGAACCTCGTGTCAGCCCATGGAGGGAAAATAGAGGTTGAAAGTCAGGAGGGTAAGGGAAGCGTTTTTACGGTAAAACTTCCTTTATAGTTATAGGACTTTAGGCGGGGACAATTGTAAATGAAAATAACGTTGTTCTAATTATAAGCCATTTGATATATAATTAATCTGAATCTTCCATTCAAACTCCAGTGTATGATATTTCCATAGAGTGTAAGTTTTATAATGTAAGTGAGCTTTTACTGTTTGTGAAAGGAGGATTTCCGTGAAAGGTTCATCAGTAAAGAGTAAAAAAAGCAAAAGGAATAATACTATAATAAGAGTTGTTTCATGGATAATGATAGTTGCTTTTATTGGGGGTTTTTTCTACACCATGATAAGATAATATAATTTAACTTGTTGTGCTAGATAAATTTACAGATCGGCGCTGCGATAAAAAATATATTTCATTCACCAGCACGCTTAGCAAAGAAGTTCTAAGGCTCGGGACTTGAAAAGTCAAGAACTTTCGTTAACTCGCCCAGCTCAAACAAACGAAAGTTCTAGGATTTTTCTGCATCCCTTCGCCTAGAACTTCTAATTGCCCGCTTTATGTGAACTTCATATATTTTTATCTCCGCTCAGCCCCTGAACTAGCACAATGAGTTAATTTAAAGTGCCCATTCGTGTCTGGGTGGGCATTCTTTATATATTAATATTAAGTATTAGTAGGTTGAGAATATGAAAAGAATTATTATATTTATTTCTCTTTTATTTATTTTAGCCATTATCGCGAGTACTTCAATCCATATAATAAGAAGGTACAGCCAAACGATAAATACTGGCAGTGTATATTTAGTAATTAAAGAAGGACAGTCCCTGGAGGATATATCTAAAATTTTGTTAGATAGAAAAGTAATTAGGTCTTCAAGGTATTTTATATACTATGGAAAAATAAAAGGCTTTGACAAAAAAATAAAGCCTGGAAACTATATATTATCCCCAGGCCTTAAAGTAGAGGGTATATTTAAAAAATTTCAAAGTGGTATTTCAGATTTTGAGATAGTTACTATTCCTGAGGGGTTCACTTTATACCAAATAGCCAGCAGGCTTGAAGAAAGGAATCTGGTAAAAAAAGATAGTTTTATAAACATAAAGCTTGATGAAATAGACAGAAGAAAACTCATAACCCCTGGTAAAGGTGTATATTATGAGGCTGAAGGCTTCCTTTTTCCTGATACGTATTACGTACCAAAGGATTTATCTGAAAAAGAAATTGCAGAGCTTATGTTCCACAGATTTGAGTCTGTTTTTTCGGAAAAATACGGGCAGAGGGCAAAGGAGCTTGGACTTAGTATAAATGATGTGGTAACTATAGCGTCCCTTATAGAGAGGGAAGCAGCTAACGATGAAGAAAGAAAACGAATATCTGGAGTAATATATAACCGAATTAAAAGGGAAATGCCACTCCAGATCGATGCATCTGTTATTTATGCCATAACAAAGGGGGAGAGGAATATAGGAAGGCTTTACAAAAGCAATCTCAAATTTGAGTCAAAATATAATACGTATTTATACAGGGGGCTTCCACCTGGACCTATAGCATCTCCAGGCAGGCTTTCTATTGAAGCAGCTCTTTATCCAGAAGAGCATGATTACCTGTATTATGTCCTTGGAAATAATGGGCATGTGTTCAGCAGGACCTATGAGGAGCACGTTAAAAATGTGAATAAATACATTAAGTAAAGCCATGATTTATCAGAATATGTTGGAAAATGCTCCATAGGTTTAACTTTTTTTATTGTAACTGACTATACACGACATTTATGATTCATATGATTCAAAGGTTCCTAAAACAACTGGTTTATAGTTTTTAACCATCACTCTTCCCTTTGATATTACGGTATGAGGTTTAATATTCTTGTCAAGCAGAACTATGTCTGCATCAAAGCCCTCTGCAACTTTTCCTTTAGAATGGAATTTGAGAAGTTTTGCGGGGGATGATGTAAAGGGAATAAGGGCAATTTCAAGGGGAATACCGGTTTCAACACAGCCCTGAAGTATTTCTATGTTAGTTTTTGGAAGGCCTATACCCATCTTGATAAGTTTTCCTTTTTCATCGAATATGGGCATGCTTCCTCCTGCATCGGAGCTCATGGTTATGTTATAAGGAGAAATACCTTCATTAAGCATTGTCTTATACGCCTCAACAGGATGGATAGCATCGTCTCCCTCAGGTTTAATTCCGGTTGTTATATCAATAAAACCGCCTTCACGGGCATATTCGATGGATTGCTTAAACAGCATACTATTTCGGTTTATATGGGTAGGAAGAAGGTTTTCATGGGGGATCTCCGTGTTTCTGGTTAGATCGAAAAGCGGGTTAAGGCCTGCTTTTCCGTCTCCAACATGCATGTGAAGTATTCCGCATTTTCCAGAGAGCATTCCTCCAACTCTGGCTTCGCTTGCAAGATGTATGAGATCCCTTTCCGATGGATGGCTGCCGCGGTGATCCGATATGGCAATCTCACCAATTCCTATAACCTTGTCTATTAATACGATATCAGTTCTTGGACTGTCCGTGAGGGTTCTTGTTGGAACCTGGTAACATCCTGTCCATGTATATGTTGTTATTCCCTCTATTTCCAAGCTTCTTGCCTTTGCAATAAGATTTGCCATATTTCGAGTTGTTCCGTCGGTTCCAAGTAGCCCTACACAGGTAGTGATGCCATTAAGAGTAAAGGCTGTAAGGTTTAATTCCGGAGTTCGCGTTGTATAGCCGCCTTCTCCTCCACCTCCAATTATATGGACGTGGAGATCGATTATGCCCGGTATCGCAGTTAAACCCTCACCGTCAATGACTTCAACTTCGGGAAAGTTTTTATCAGGCACTGCAATTTCGCCTGATATATAAATTATTTTGTCGCTTGAAATTAATATGCTTTTTTTACCCATATAATCTGGTGAGTAAATGGAAGGAGATTTAATTAAAAGCATCGCATCACCTCAAATATCATTGATAAATATTAAGTAAATTTGAAGCTTTAACATTACAAATTATGTAAAAATATTTATTGATTAAATTTTACATTATTCAGGTCATTATTAAAATATCTCTTATATAAAAAAACGCCAAAAAGGCGTTTTTTATAGCTCAGGAATTTCATCTTTTTCAACGTCATTCTGTAGAGCCTGAAGATTTTGCTGTTGCTTAGCTTGATTCTGCTGAGCCTGTGGCTGATATTGAGGTTCTTCGCTCATCACGTAGTTTATCCTATTTTGCAGCATATCCTCAGCCTGCTTAATAGTATCTGCAATCTGATTGAACATTTGTTTGGCATTTTGATCATCTGTATCCATAGAAAATGTTCTGCAGTTGGATTCACTGGACTTTAGCATTTCAAGAGTCTGGTTTAATTTATTTATTACAGTCATAAATATGCCTCCTCGAATTTGTTTACAAGATATATTATTATCAATTAATATAAATGTATGTAGGGAATATGTAGTATCGTTGTAAAAAAACAAATTGCTAGAACAATAATGATATAAAAAGATATATTTAGAAAATGAGGAAAATTTCATATTAAAATAATAATTTTCTGAATAAAACCTTAAATATACAATTGAAAAACAATAAAAATCAAAATATAATATAAATTGATGCAGGTATAGCTCAATGGTAGAGCTCCGGCTTCCCAAGCCGGCGGTGCGGGTTCGATTCCCGTTACCTGCTCCACTCATATGTACAACCCGAAGGTTAGCAACAACCTTGTTGTCATATACAATAACTTTGTCTATGTATGTGTTGATGATTTCTTTCAGATCATCAACATTTTTATTTTGTAGACGATGCATATCTTTGATAACTTTAGTTATGCAAAAATAAAAGTCTGATTGGTAACATTAACCAAAAACAAAAATTGGCATAAGTTCTTACTTTGTGTTAAATAAAAATTATCACACAAATAAATAACACGGAGATAAGAACTAGAAAACAGGGACAGTTCACATTTTTTTCCCTAACCTGCGCATTTACCAAAATCCTTGGCAATACTAAATAAAAAATCGAGGAGTGAGCTTATGCCAGGGGCTGTACGCATTAAAAGTATCGATTCAGTATATCACATCATGGTAAGGAGCAGCGACGGGCTTACTCTTTTCAGGGAAAATAAGCATAGGGATACCTTTCATATAGTTGATGAGGGTTTTATAATGCAGCTATTTAACCAGAATGGATAAGGCAAGGAAGATGTATCTTGAGCTTGCCTATGCATATAACAACCAGGCTATGATAGAACCGTAGAATTTAAAAATGAAAGGGGCCAGCATAGAAGCGAGAGGGTAATGCTTGTTAGGGACTTTCCTCCTGAGGAGATACTTGAATTTGTATCAAGTTGTGAACTGTCCCTTGTAATATACAGATCAATTGCTATAAGTGCGGCTTTGGATTAATATATGAATTGTCTGCTAAATTTGATATTATAAAGACATGAGAAATAATTATTTTGAGGGTGATAAAATGAATAGATGTCCCTGGTGTGGTGATGATGAATTATATAAAATATCATGATGAAGAGTGGGGCGTTCCTGTTCATGGCTTATTAACGACTATTTAACAACCTGCTTTCGATACTAAGTTATGTTTTAACTGGAAACTTGGAGTGCAGTCTGCACTGAAATTAGAGACGAGGGTATGGAAATTAATGATGTGAACAGGAAAAAGGGTGTAAAATAAATCTTACAACTTTACTTGTTTTTATTAAAATTTTATTGTTTAAAATGTTTAAATTCAGGAGAGGCTAAATGTAAGTATGATAAAAAAGTCCTATTTCTGTAATCGTAGGGGAAGCTGTTCATAACTATCTCAAAATCATTGTTTTGTAACAGTTTATAAAGATTATAAGCCATCAAAAATTAATTGGAGGAATAAAATGGAGTTACAGGAGTTATACAAGCAATACAGAAATGAACAGATGATATTTGTGAATGAGAAAATCATAAAGTCTTTGGAGAGAGAGGCTATTATAAATTCAGCCAAAGCCCTTGATATGATTGATGATAAGGGAAATATAATTTATGACGATGAAAGCGATTTAAATTACATATTGGATTTTGCAATATATGAATATAAAATAAACGGTAAGAATGCCGTTGAGCGTTATGCTGAAAAGCATGCACCAGAAAATGAGATGGAGGAGAGGGCCCTTAAGGCACTCTTAAACTCGTATACTTCCCTTTACAGGGTTGTTAACATTTCACCCTCAAAGCCTGTGATATTCCTTAAAGATACCTTTAATCAGAGCAAAAATATAAGGCTTGTTGATATTTCCCTCAGCAAAACTATGGGAATAAGTTCATTAATATATACAAGAGTACTTCCCTATCCAGAGCTTAACATGACTTCGGGAGCACCTATGATATTTGATGATAGTTTGGAAACATCACTTACAAGCAGCTACATGATGTTAGCAAAAGAAAAAATCGAGGATAGCTCAGCTAATAAATATATATTCTTTTATAATGCCTATAGGATGTATGGGCTGGAAATGGGTTTTAGCCATACCCACCACCATGAACATGACCATCATCACGACCACCATGGACACCATCATCATGGTCATCACCATCACTAAACACAAAAGACACCAAATGAGGGGAGAGGTTTCTCCTTTTTTGTAACATCAAACTGGGAGAGACTCTTTTTAAGGGACGTTTATGGATTAGACCCAAGGGATGTTGAAGCCAGCTTTGTTTTGCTTTTATATATTTTATTTATCCCTTCAAGACTGTTTTGCGAATTGATTATTTGGCATTAAAAGTTTGACTAAAATAAAAAATAAAATTAAAATTAGAATAAAGATTTATAATTAAGAATTTTTACTTAAATCAAACAGAGGAGTGGTTTTGGATGAAGAGTTCGGAGATTGGATTAATAGGTCTTGGCGTTATGGGTCAAAGCCTGGCGTTGAATATTGCAAACCATGGATATAGTATTTCTGTATTCAACAAAACAGTATCAAAAGTAGAGGATTTTATCAAAGAAAATGAAAATAATGAGAAGTTAACTGGCACATATTCATTAGAGGAATTTGTAAATTCCTTATCAAAGCCAAGGAAAATTATTTTAATGGTTAAGGCCGGAGATCCAGTAGATTATATAATAAATGATCTTCTTACATATTTAGAGAAGGGCGACATTATAATTGATGGCGGAAACTCCTTCTATAAGGACACCATGAGAAGGACCAGGGAACTTGAGAAGAAGGGCATTTTATACCTTGGTACTGGAATATCCGGAGGGGAAGAGGGAGCACTTAAAGGCCCAAGCATAATGCCTGGAGGTTCAAAGGAAGCCTGGGAGGCTGTAAAGCACATACTAATCGATATATCTGCCAAGGCATGGGATGGAGAGCCATGCTGCGCCTATATAGGACCAGATGGAGCAGGCCACTATGTAAAGATGGTTCATAACGGCATAGAGTACTCTGATATGCAGCTTATTTCAGAGGCATATTATTTAATGAAAAATCTGCTTAATATGTCCACAGAGGAGATGCAAAAAGTATTTGAGGAATGGAACAAGGGGGAATTAAATTCCTATCTTATAGAAATAACAGCTGATATATTAAGTAAAATAGATTCAAAAACAGGTAAACCTTTGGTAGATGTTATACTGGACTCTGCTCAGCAAAAGGGAACAGGAAAGTGGACGTCCAAGGAAGCCCTTGACCTTGGGGTAAGTACACCAAGCATTTCAGAGGCAGTGTTTGCAAGATATATATCAGCAATAAAAGCTGAACGTGTAAATGCCTCCAAGGTGTTATCAGGACCGGAGGTAAAGTTCCAGGGAAACAGGGAGGAATTCATTGAAGAAATAAGGCAGGCGCTATATGCTTCAAAAATTTGTTCCTATGCCCAGGGCTTTGTACTTTTAAAGAAGGCCTCAGAGGAGTATGGCTGGAACTTAAACTATGGAGAAATTGCTCTGCTATGGAGGGGTGGATGTATTATCCGTGCCAGGTTCCTGGACAGAATTAAGGAAGCCTTCTATAGGGATCCTCAAATGGATAACCTTCTACTCGATCCCTTCTTTAGGGAAAATATCATGAATTCTCAGAGTGCATGGAGAAATGTTGTGAGCGTTGCGGCACTTAACGGTATTCCAGTTCCTGCGTTTAGTGCTTCACTTAATTATTTTGATTCCTACAGAAGTGCTCAGCTGCCAGCTAATTTAATACAGGCACAGAGGGATTATTTTGGAGCACATACCTATGAAAGAATAGATGAGGAAGGGATCTTCCATACGGATTGGTTAAACATATAAACGACATTGGACCGTTAATGACACTAAAGGGTTATTAACGGTCCCTTTGTTTATTCTATATGGGGCAGCTCGACGCTACAGTCCCCGATTGTATTTGTTGCTTTAATTGGCTTTATTGGGATGGGTGATGGAAGGATTTGAATTTACTTTTGGCGATAAAACCTACGAATTATGTGGCTGCTTTTATTGTTAAAAGGAGTAGTTGATTTGAAGAAATTTATAAATAAATAGAGAATACAATTTAAATAAATCCTCTAAAGTTTATAATTAGTTTATAATTAGTTTAGAGAAAGTAGAGATATGGACGGTATAATTAAAATATGGAAAGCTTTCCAATTAGATTTATAAGGAGATGATAAGGAGTGAAACTAAAAAAGAAAACAGCAATGCTTATAAGCTTAGCTGTAGGCGTTTTTCTGTTTGGCTCAACAGCCTTGGCCGAGATAGCTTCCAAGGGCGGGTATGAGCAGATGAAGGATGCCCTGAAGATTACAGCTGATAATATGGCAACTAAAATGAAAAGCTATACAACGGATATGTCCTTTGTTATGAAGGATAATGGTAATGTGATTTATTCTGATAATATTGTTACTAAAATTGATGTATCCAAGAAAGTTGAAGAAATTACTGAAACCAGAGTAGATGGCAATAAGAAGTTTGAAAGCTTTAGATATAGGGACAGAGAAAGATATATTAATTACAACAGCGACCAGGATGTTTATTATGTGCATGAGCTTTCAGGTAGTGGTAAGGAGGATGTTTTCCTTCCAAACCAAAACCCCTTTAAACAAAAGGAGGCTGCCGATATAGAAAGAATAGTTGATGCCTTTGTTGGTAACCTTAAGGATTATGTTGTAGTTTCGCAGAATTCCGATGGAAGCAAGGAGCTTTCAGGAACACTGAGCGAATCTCAAATACCTGCCCTTGTAAATGCAATAGTGTCCTTTCAGTTTAAAAATGAATTTGGCTATAGGGCAAGCCTTGGAAACGGCATACCTAGAATGACAAAGGATATTTACGTTAAGGAAATCAAAGGGAAAATGGTTGTGGACAAGAATGGCATAGTACAAAGCGTTCTTGGAACAGGAATACTCTATGGTAAGGATGATAACGACAAGGAGCATAATATTACCTTTGAAGTTCTGGGAAAGCTGACAAATGTTAACTCAACCACGGTTAAAAAACCTGACCTTACTGGCAAAAAGGTAGAAAAGATAGTTTCGCCGAGCGAAAATGGAGTAGGTAACCCAGAGAGCTATATTGGTACCTACAAGAACAATATAGTAATACAAAAGGATGGCAAGTTCATAAAGATTGGTGAAAGAATAGTTGAGATTACCTCCTTCGACGGAAAGAATATTTCCGGCAAGTACCGTGAGGAGTACCTAAAGGGATATGAGAATTATGCAAGCAGTGGCATAAAGGAATACACATTCAGTGGACCGCTGGAAAAAGGTGGATTTGGCGGAAGGGTTAACATTCAGGATTCTACAGGCTCAAGCGGAATGTGCTTCGTTAGTATCCATCCATCAATCCCTAAGATAAATCTAAACCCGGAGACGATTAAAACTAATATGAATGATTATGACGGTGAATTTAACAGAGTATTTGAATAATTTAATGTAAATTATAGTCTAATTTGAGGGGGGCTCTGCCCCCTATCGGAATTTTCGCATTAAAAGTATATGGAGGAAAATGAATGGAAAAGGTTATTGAGATAAAAAATCTTACAAAAGTTTTTAAAAATGGCCGCGGTATAACTGATATTAACCTTGATATACATAGGGGAGAGATATTTGGTTTTTTAGGTCCCAATGGTTCAGGTAAAACCACCACCATGAAAATAATGACAGGGCTTATGAAGCCTGACAGTGGTGATGTTAAAATCCTGGGGCACAGCGTTTTAGAAGACTTTGAAAAGGCTATGGAAAAGGTGGGGTGCATTATTGAAACAGCGGAGTCCTACCCCTATCTTACGGCCTATGAAAATCTAAAGCAGTTTTCAAGATATTATAAAAATGTGGATGATGATAGAATTAATGAGGTGCTTGAGCTTACCGGTATAATAAAGTATAAAAATGAAAAGCCAAGGAAGTTTTCACTGGGCATGAAGCAAAGGCTTGGTATTGCAGCAGCAATACTTTCAAAGCCTGAGGTGATTATATTGGACGAGCCTTTAAATGGTCTTGACGTTGAGGGAATGCTTGACATGCGAAATCTTATTAAAAGCCTTGCCGAAAGGGAGAATACAACCTTTTTCATATCGAGCCATCTTATTCACGATGTAGAGCTTACCTGTACCCATATTGGGATTTTATACAATGGTAAACTGCTGAACGTAGATACGACTAGAAACATTCTAAACAACTACGCTTCACTTGAAAACTATTTTGTTAGCGAGGTAGAGACAAATGGGAAGGTTTAAAACAGCTTTAATAAACGAAATTGAAAAATTATATAAGAGAAAAAAGCTAGTTGTAGCGCTTATTATTTCCTTTATCATTATAATATTAGGACAGCTTATTATACTTGGAGTTAACAGGGGCTTTGGTATTAGGGGAGTAGGAAGCATGGAGTTTCCAATGCTTGTGCTTTCTGTTGTGGTAAACACAATTCTTCCTCTGTTTACAGCACTTGTTGCAATAGACAGCTTTTCAGGGGAGTTTTCAAATAACACCATGAAAATAGCTCTAACAAGACCCGTTACAAGGCTTAAGTTTTTTACAGCAAAAATAACTGCCATACTTTTATTTGTACTTTTTAATCTGTTATTTGTAATGGTGCTTTCAACCCTGGCAGGGCTTATATTTAATGCAAACTCCTTTACACTTAGGGGAGTTATAGACATTATAGTATCCTACCTTGTAACTCTCCTCCCAATGCTTGTACTTACACTTGTTATAGTGGTTTTTACAAACATTCTAAGAAGCGGAGTAGGGGTATTTTTTCTATCCATATTCGTTTTTATAATACTCAAAGCCCTTGGCATGGTGTTTTCAAGGTATTCAGGTATACTATTTACCTCCATGCTGGATTGGTATAAACTTTTTACTATAAGTCCCCTTCCAATACTTAAAATCGCAAATAAATTTTCAATGATGGTGGGCTATGTTATAATTTTATTTACAACAGGGTATTATCTCTTTGATAAAAAAGAATTTTAGGGTGAATAAATGGATATCAAAAGAAGGCTTATTATTTCAAATACAATAACCTTAATAATTCCCTTTATAGTTACCTTTCTTACCGCCTATGTATTTATATTTGTTTCCACGAAGGTTTTACATAGGGATATGAGCTATGATAATTTTAAAAGGCTCACACTTATAAAATCAGAACTGCTAAATATTCAGGGAAGTCTATCAGGTCAGGATGGAATTGAAGAAACTACCCTTCAGAACTATCTATTAAGGAGACTGCCAAGTATTAATGGCAAGTTTATAATACTCAAGGGTAGTGATGTTGTAGCTTCCTCCGGAGATTTAAATAAAATCGATATAGAAAAGTGTATTGATAAGTCGAGGAGTTTGGCTCCTGGAAGGAGAATAAGCCTTAATAATATAAACTATATTATTGAAGTTTCAGAACTTATATTAGAGGATGGAACGAGAGGGAGTGTTATTTTATTAGCTCCTGCGGGAAAAGAAATGGATTTGTTTACGGAACTAATATTTTTAATTATTTTAGTTTTTGTTGGGTCCTTCGTTGTTGTGAACATAATTAGCTCCTATAGATTTTCAAAGAGAATACTAAATCCAATATCACTTCTTCAAAAAGCAGCCTCGGAAATAACCAGCGGCAATCTTGAGTATGAAATCCCGGAGGAGGGTGATGAGGAGATAAGGGAGCTGTGCCACGATTTTGAGACCATGAGAATACAGCTGAAGAACTCTATAAATATGCAGATTAAATACGATGATAATCGAAAGGCTCTTTTATCCAGCATTTCCCATGACCTTAAGACACCTATTACCTCCATTAAAGGTTATGTTGAAGGGATTTTGGATGGTGTTGCAAACACCTCTGAAAAGCTGGAAAGTTATTTGAAAACCATTTATTCAAAGGCTGAGTATATGGATGGAATGATCGACGATTTGCTTTTATATTCAAGGCTTGATTTGAAGCAGCTTCCCTTTAATTTTGAGAAGACGGATATAGTAGAATACTTCAATGATTGTATTTGTGAGACTGAGGGAGAGCTTGCAAGGGCTAACATAAAAATCAGCTTGGCTATAAATTTAAGGGACTCGAGATTTGTTATGATGGACAGAGAAAGAATGAGAAGAGTTATCATGAATATCATAGATAACTCTCGAAAATACATGAATAAAGAGCAGGGACAAATTACTATAGGCCTTAGAGAAACCAATTCAAGTATTATTATTGAGATAAGGGATAATGGGCGAGGAATCAGCAGTGAAGATGTAAATAAAATATTTGATAGGTTTTATAGGAGTGATTTAGCTAGAAGCGGAACTAAGGGCAGCGGGCTTGGCTTAGCCATTGCAAAGGAAATTGTTGAGGGCCATGGAGGAAGGATATGGGCTGTGAGCCATGGCGAGGAAGGCACAAGCATACTAATATCACTTAAAAAGATGGTGGAGAGGTCATTATGAAAAAGATATTAATAGTTGAAGATGATTTGAGTATAGCAGAGCTTCAAAGGGACTATTTGGAGCTTTCAGACTTTGAGGTTAAAATTTGTACCGATGGAGAGTCGGCTTTGAGGGAAATAAAAGAGAATAACTATGATTTAATAATACTTGATATAATGCTTCCTAAGGTGAATGGATATGATGTTTTAAAAAGCATACAGGATACAAAGGATATTCCTGTACTTATGGTTTCAGCAAAGAGGGAGGAAATTGACAAAATAAAGGGTTTAAGCCTTGGGGCTGACGATTATATTACAAAACCCTTTAGCCCGGGGGAGCTTGTGGCAAGGGTTAAGTCCCATATTCAAAATTACGAGAGGCTAAAGAACAGATATGGGGGTAAACCTAAAAGCAACATAATATCCATACGGGGACTGCAAATAAATAAGGATTCCAGGCAGGTATTTGTAAACGGAAAGGAAGTAGCCCTAGCGCAAAAGGAATTCGAACTTCTTCTATACCTTGCCCAAAACGCAAACAGGGTATTTAGCAGAGAGGAGCTTTTCGAAAGGGTGTGGGGTCTTGATGCTCTGGGAGATAATGCAACAATTACAGTACATATCGGACGAATAAGGGAAAAAATAGAGTCAAATCCCTCGAATCCTCAGTACATAGAAACAGTTTGGGGCGCAGGATATAGGTTTAGGGTGTAAAGGTGCTTGGTGGCGCCTTTTTTTATTTTTGAGGGGAAAATCGAGGGACGGGTCACAACTGTTAAATAACCATTCCATCTTTATAGTAGAATAAAAATAAAAACTGAGGGACAGTTCACAAAAACTTTCCAAGTCTGTATATTTCCCCAAAGCCCTGGAAATACTAAAAATAAAAAAATCAAGGAGTGATCTTATGCCAAGGGCTGCACGCATTAAAAGCACCGATTCAATATATCACATCATGGTAAGGAGCAACGACGGGCTTCTTCTCTTCAGGGAAAACAAGGATAAGGATGCCTTTCTAAACCTCGTAAAGGGCTATCAGGAGCAGTTTGGCTTTAAGGTATACGC
>NZ_SOAZ01000012.1 GCF_004364155.1 Fonticella tunisiensis
CGGCCTTTTTCCCTTCCAAAATTTCAATAAAATAGAAAAAATCTAATTTCCTATAAAGAAAAAAGCTTTACTGGAAATTAGATGCGAAATCTCTGATGCTCCTGTATCCAGTTCCTTCATTCTAAACTTCAAATTCATGATTAATATTTTTCGTATTATACTCAATACCAAGTTTATGATTTTCTCTAGCTACTTTAGGTGTATCTGTCATTTTCTAACTAATCTAGACATAAAGATACCTCAATTTAATAACTTTTATTTTTAATATTACTTTTAATGGAGATGATATGAACTCTCGTTAACTGTGCTCTTTTCACTTCACATTGGTTATTTTATAGTTTCGAATTATATGAAGTTAATATTTTTTAAAACTTGCCTATGATAGAGACGATATTCACTTTAATATGTAATACTTCTTAGTTAACCGTCCCTAGTACCTATCCCAAAGTCTTTGTTTCAACCTACTTCCTCTCTATCCTCGCAACGCACTCCACGTTGGTTTTAGCTATAAATTGATAATATTGCGCAGAAAAATAAGGGGTTACCCCCCTTTACCCACTGTAACAACAGAAATTTGTTATTCACTTTTTTATGCGTAATATCATATAACTGGTAGAATAACAAGAAAATAAAACTAGGTATTTTATAATATCCTATATTTATCACCATTATTTTCCATTTATATTATTGTAACTCTTTACGTTTTTTATCATTAATAATTCTATGATACTCCTTTGATATTTTATAATTTGTGTTCAAAATACTATACAACATAGCTATTGGAATAATTAACACATAAAAATTAGTAAAGTGAGTTTTATGGTAAACAAATCCTTGAAAGAAAAATAAAAAGGAGATTCCTGTTAATATTAGTATTGTTTCTAAAATTGTTAACTTTAAATATATGTTTTTCTTGTAATATAATTTATTCTTATAATCGTTTATTAAAATAAGACCAAAAATAATCGGAATTGAAAAAAGTATTATACTATTCCTATTATCACTTTGTTTCAATATAGGCGGAATAATTATATACAAAATAATTATTAAAATAAACACTATAGATGCCAAAATTGAACACTTTATAATATTTTCTATATGAGATTCATTAGACCTTTGTCCTATGATAACTCTAGAACCATATTTTATTCCATCTCTAATTGAAATTTTAGGATTTTCATCTTTATCAGCATTGAATGATGAATATCTTTTGCAGTAAAGTGTCATAAAAAAAGTTAAAAGTCCCAAAGTCAACTGACTAATAAAAACATAAATGAAAATTGTAGATTTGATATTTAAAGTCGATAAATACCATCCTGCAATCAATGTTAACAAACTTATAATAACACTTGAGACAAAAACCCCCTTCACAAATCTTGATTTAAAGTCTGTTGTTCTAATAATCTTGCTACACAAAAGTAACAAAATAGAATAAGTAAAATAATGGGACAAGCTCCATAGATCAATTATTCTTCCAAAATATGAAGATAACATACCAAAAATCAAACTATTTACATTTAATATCAATAAAGTAGCTATATACAAATTCCATTTTTTCATAATCAATCTCCTATGTTTAATTGTTATAACCGCAATGACTTCTTATCAATAATTCAAGACAGTCATTGCAGTTATAGTTAATTTCTACGCAATGTTGATTAGTAAAATACTATTTTACAGAAGAATCTATTCCGTATGGTATTCCCCACCTTGAATACTTTATTCCAATCTCAAGACCTTTACCTTGAATTAAGGCATCTGCAATATCATAACCTAATCCACTAATAGCAGCCAAACCTATAATACCTAACACCCAACCTACTGGTCCTGAAAACGCTCCTAACCTAGCACTTATAGCTGCCCATCCTGCAGCTATTATACGATATACTTTCCATGTTCCTAATGCAACGAGTGTTGCCCCAACCGGATTGATTCCTGCCGCTAAAAATGTCCCTTTACAAAAACCCCAAAGAGTAGCATGTGAAATATAAACTCCCCCATCTACATACTCCATTTCATCTCTGTCAATATCCACGAAGCTGCTTGGCAATTGCAATTCGTACTTTCTTTGCAATGCAAATGCACCCATGTTTAAATACTCCTTTCATTTAAATTATATATTATTAAAGGCATCTGCAGCTGCCTTTAATAACCAATTAATTAAATTTTATCCCTATTTGTTCCATGAAGTATTTCATATAAGTTATTTTCTCGTACTTCACTCTTGTTTCAGTAACCATCCCTAGAGTAAGGTTTACTCTTTTGCCTTTTTATATGTTTTCTTTGATAACCATACAAACACTATAGGTTATTAATATTGTCTTTATTAACAATATTATATATCCACTTACCTAATAGCAAATATATGGTTATAACAAACATTAAATATATTATTCTTAAGAATAATATATTTTTTAAAAAGATAGCACGATACAGAACAAAAAAGGTAAATGTGGACAAAATAATCAATGGTAATGCTGTGAATATGAACCATTTTATTTTATATCCTTTTTTTGCTTCATAACAATTCTGCAAAACTTCACAATTACAATTTAATAGTTCAAATGGTTTATCTGCTTTAAATTTATTAACTTTTATATTGATATTCTCAGCACTTTTTGTTTTAAATGATAGAATAGCATTATACGGTTTACCAAACATTTGATTATCACTTGTACCTGAAAGAAGCACTACAAACCAATAAAATATCATTAAAAATATTCCTTTCTTATCTTCAAAAAGAAAATTTACAAATTTTATCGTTATAGTTTTCTCAAGATTATCTTCTAATTCTACAAATATACAATCTTTCTTATAATTGAGGGGTAATTCTTTACCGTTACAAGTAATAAGGCATTTATAATTATCCTTATAATATTTATTTTCAATCGATAATATCATATTAATCACAATACAATATTATTATTCACGGCTCCATCTGAAAAATAGTCAGCTGCAAATGCAACTATTCCACCTATGGATGTAAAACTACCGAGATTTGGGATTAAAAGATTTAGTAAAGAACTCCCCGTTATATTGAACAAAGCACTTCCGGCCGCTCCAACTGCCTTTGTGACAGCCCAGCCAATTATTCCACTTAATTTACCAGCATATCTTTTTAATAATGAGATTGCAGCAGTTCTTCCCAAGTACTTTAGAGGTGCCATCGCCCATCCTAGTGGTGTAGCCAGTAATAATGCGTCTACTGGAATACTTACATACCATCTTGGAAACCCTCCCTCAATATATTCCATTTCATCTCTGTCAATATCCACGAAGCTGCTTGGCAATTGCAATTCGTACTTTCTTTGCAATGCAAATGCACCCATGTTTAAATACTCCTTTCATTTAAATTATATATTATTAAAGGCATCTGCAGCTACCTTTAATAACCAATTAATCAAATTTTATCCCTATTTGTTCCATGAAGTATTTCATATAAGTTATTTTCTCGTACTTTACTCTTGTTTCAGTAACCATTCCTAGAGTAAGGTTTACCCTTTCACCTTTTTTATCCGTAAGATATGTTTTCTCAGGTTTTACCTTTACCTTAAAATAAACATTCCCTTTTTCATTATCTATCGTGGCGTCTTCATCTATGGATATAACCCTTCCCTTTAAAGTTCCATATTCGGCTTGGTTTAAGCCGCCTACTGCAAGGGATACTTCATCCCCCACATGTATTCTAGGTCTATCGCTGCTTGGTATAAGAGTTTCTACTATTATATCACCATCATTACTTGATATGGTGCCTATTAAACTTCCTCCTTGAAGTACTACGCCTTTTTTAAGAGATATATTTAAGTGAACCTTTCCATTACTGGGAGCATAAAGCTTGTACTCTTCAGTTGATTGAGAAATAGATGCCTTTTGTATCTCCAGCTTACTTCTTTCCATTTCTAGCTGCTTTCTCTCATTAGTAAAGGATAGGATTATATCATAATATAACTGATCTTTTTTTATTTTTACCTGCTCCTTATTCTGTTTTATTTGTTCCTCCGTATAATTCTGTTTTTTAAGTGCTTCTTCATCTATGTTATACTCTTTTAGCTTTATATAGCTATTTACAAGTTTGTTGTAAAATTCTGCTTCATCTGCGTTTTTCTTATTAAAAGTATTTGTTCCTTTGGCTGCATCATTTTCTGCTCTCTTTAAAAGTTCAATTCTTTTATTCAAAACCTCAATCTGTCCCTCTATCTGTTGAAGCTGATATTTAGGCTCCGGAGAGTTAAACACTATGAGTAAATCCCCCTCTTTTACCTCTTTTCCTTCTTCAACATAAACCTCCTTAATTTCTCCTGATACCTTTGCCATTATGTTGCTCTTTTTTTCAGTGGTTATAATTCCTTGTCCTTTAACTACAAAGGTTTTAACAGATTTTGTACTCCACACAAGAAAAGCAATAACCAGTGCTAGAACAACTAAAATTATATACATCAAAAACCTTGGAGGATTTTTATCATAAAGAAGTCTACTATCCGTTATTTCATTTAAACTATATACCTTCAAGTGCTAAGTCCTCCTTTTGTACTTCCATAAATACATCCGCAACTATTTTATTTCCATTTTTATCAACAAATACAGTATAGCTATCACCTTTAAGCTTTATATCATTCTCAAAGGCGTGAAGCTGAAGCTTAGAATAAGCAAATTGAAGATTTTCTTCCTTTTCTGAAAATCTGGCAAATAGACAATTTGGAACTCTTAACAGACTTTTAAACTCATAAGGCTCTTCAATATTATGTATAGGATTTTTAAGCTGTACCATTAGTTTCAAAATAATCTTAACTTGTCCACTTTCATCTGCCGATGCTGCTGAATAGTTTATCATAGGCCCAACTATGGAATTTCCCTTAGATTTTATATAGCTTTCCATCATATAAGCTATCTTATTTATATCCATAAACTCATTTTCTCTTACCTCTCTAATAAGTACATTGTTTAATTTTAGTGTCTTATTCTCCCTTAAAATTATCTTTTCACCTGTACTCATATATATCGTTATCCCCCTCTTCTCCTGTTATACCTTCGTTATTTGCATATGCAATTTCTTCTTTTGCCTTATCTATTGAGGAATCTAACTCTCCAACCTGACTTATGTAAAGTTTATTGTAATAACCCTTTTTCTTTAAAAGTGTTTCATGATCTCCAACCTCAACTACTCTTCCCTTATCCATAACATATATAATGTCACAATTTCTAATAGTGGATAATCTATGGGCTATTATAAGCATGGTTAGATTCTTTCCCTTAACAAACAGGGTATCGTAAATCTTCGCCTCACTTATAAAGTCAAGGTTGCTTGTGGCTTCATCAAGAATTAAAAACTTGGATTTCTTAATTAAAGCCCTTGCAAGAGCAAGCCTTTGTCTCTCTCCTCCTGATAACCCTCCGCCAGCTTCATCCAGGAAGGTATCATACTTTGCTGGAAGTTTTTCTATAAAAGAGTTACAACCAGCAGCTTCACAGGCATCTTTTATTTCTTGATAGCTTGCACTACCTTTATTAACGACAGTGATATGGATGTAAGAACATTCTTAATAGTAAAGGCGTCACTAAACCTCGTTAATATATCCCCTACTTTCCTGGTTGTAAAAAACTGCATGGGTAACTTATAGACATGCTTAAAGTAGCCTAAAAGTAGTGGAATATCTATTTTTTGAGATAGGTATAGAAGCATGTGCTGCCTTATGGATGATAGAATAATTTGTGTGACTCCTAAAACTAAAAATCCTATTACAAATATTTTAAGTTGATTTTTTAATCCATAGGGAAGTATCTCATCCATGAGTATTTTGTTAAAGAAGGATGAAGCTATGCCTAAAACTGTAAGTATTACTGAGGCTATAATGCTATAAATAAACAATGCCCTTTGAGGTAAAAGTAAACTTATAAATTTAGACAGCATACTGCCGCTTTTATTTTTTCCTGAAGAAAACTCATTGTTAGGAACCATTAGAAGAAAAATGCCATCAAAATTCTTAAAGAATTCATCTATCTCCTTCTTTTCTACTCCCTTTGCAGGATCTAAAATTATAACCTTGTCCTTTTTAACCCTATGTATAACTACAAAGTGGCTAAGGCCTTCATCCGTTATAACATGGGCAATTGCAGGTAAAGTGTATTTGCTCATAAAGCCCTGCTTGTCCACTCTAATAGCTCTTGTATCAAACCCCAGTCTTTTTGCACCATCCTCCAGTCCCTTTAAGGTTGTTCCCTTAATATCTGTTCCCAATATGTCTCGTAATTTTGTTATAGTAATTTCTTTTTTATAATACATACAGACTGTTGCAAGACATGCTGCCGCACAATCAGTCATGTCATGCTGTTTTACTAAATATTTTTTGTAGCTCACATCAATTCTCCCTTTATGACAAACATTTTTTGACTAAATGAAATTATTACAGATATAAATTGATATTTTTTTAACATTTGTAATTATTATACATAAATATATTAAATTATGGCAACATTTTTCACTAGTAAAATTTCGACATTTTACCATTATGGTAGAAAGATACTACTGATATGCCAAGCACCGGAGAAAATAGTTTTTTTAACCTCACTATTTGAGAATAATTAAAAAGAAAATTAGGAGATGAATTAGATGGCATTAACCCTTCAAATGGTCTTCTAAAATCAGCTTGGAAAGAACGTTTCAATTAGCATTCCTGAGGTTGGAGAGGGCCTAACCCCAGCTGAAATGAAGGCTCTCATGAAGCTTATAGTTTCCAGGAACATCTTCGGCAGCATCGGAGGAGATTTAGTTTGGCTTATGGAGGCAAACTAAATCTCCAGGGATGTTCAGGAAGTTGCAGTAAGATAGTGGAGTGAGAAAGTGCCGGCTTGTATCTTAGAAATGTCAAACAGTTTTATTTCATCAAACCATTTGTTAGGAAGTGCCATATTGATAAGGAAAGATGCTGAATTTATCCATCTCAACATTGATATTTTCTCAAATTCTCCTTTATACCCAATTCTTCTAAGTTGCTTATGCAGGGCTTTCCAGGATTTTCAGTCCTTCATCTTCTTCATTCTAAGTCTTCTTCGTATCCATCCCATGATGTCCCTAAACCGTTGCCGATTATGCCCTTGCTTACGGGTTGTCTTCCTGTTTATAAGGCGACAAGGCTTCTTTCAGCCTATCTGCTCATCAAACATGCTGGGCGTACATAAAAGGCACTATGATTTACAAATCATAGTGCCTTTGGTGAGCCTTCACCTATAATCATATTTTCAAGGTGCGCTTCAGGAATTCTCTCGTACGTTCCTGTGTTGGATTGTTGAAGATTTGCTCAGGTGTTCCTTCTTCTACGATGACTCCCTTATCCATAAATACAACTCGGTCGGATACTTCCCTTGCAAATCCCATTTCATGGGTTACTACAAGCATTGTAAGTCCACTTTCAGCAAGTTCCTTCATAACTTTAAGAACTTCTCCCACCATCTCCGGGTCAAGGGCAGAAGTTGGTTCATCAAAAAGCATTACATCTGGCTCCATGGAAAGTGCCCTGGCGATAGCTACACGTTGCTTTTGTCCGCCTGATAGCTGCTTTGGTTTTGCGTTAATATATTTATCCATTCCAACGACCTTCAAATATTTCATGGCCACCTTTTCAGCCTCTTCTTTAGAGCGCTTTAGCACCTTCATTTGGCCTACTATACAGTTTCCTAAAACATCATGGTTATTAAACAGGTTAAACTGCTGAAACACCATGCCAAGCTTTGTACGGTATGCACGGGTGTCATGCTTGTCATCTAATATATTTTCTCCCTTATAGATGATTTGTCCACTGCTAGGTTTTTCTAATAGGTTAATACAGCGAAGAAGGGTTGATTTGCCGGATCCTGATGAGCCTATTATGCTAACTACCTCTCCTTTATTTACTGAAAAATCAATGTCTCTTAAAACTTCATGATTTCCAAAGGATTTGCTTAAGTGCTGTACTTCAATTATTTTTTCCATAATTCCACCCTCCTTTACCTGTTATTACCATTGACACTTTGGGTTCTGCGAAGTGTGTCTTCAGGGGTTTCCACCTGCATTTGGTTGGCATACATAATATAGTTCTCCGGTCCATCCATTTTTCTTTCGATGTAGCGTAAAATCCTTGTTACTGTAAAGGTCATTACAAAATACAAAACGCTTGCAACGAAAAAGGTTTCGAAATATCTAAAGTTGATTCCTGAAATTGATTTTGTTTGGAAAAACAATTCCGATACAGCAATCACGTTAAGAACTGAGGTGTCTTTTATATTAATAACAAACTCATTACCTATTGCCGGCAAGATGTTACGGATAGCCTGAGGCAATACCACATTAATCATGGTTTGAAAATGTGTCATACCTATAGCATAAGCTGCTTCAAACTGCCCTTTATCAACAGAAATAATACCGCCACGGACTATTTCCGACATGTAAGCTCCTGTATTTATGGATACTATAAGTATCGCTGCATTTAGTTTGTTCATATCTATACCAAAGAGTAAAGCAGAACCATAGTAAATTACCATCGCTTGCACAATCATAGGTGTTCCGCGAAATACTTCTATATAAATACCAAGAATTGAATTTATTATCTTAAGAGTTACCCTCTTCCCCCCACGTTCAGGCATTGGAATAGTACGTATAATTCCTACTATTAGCCCGATAATAAAGCCTAAAATTGTACCAATGATGGAGATAAAGAGCGTCATACCTGCTCCCCTGAGAAACATCGGCCAATTTTCCGAAACAATTTTTATCATCCAATCAAAGCTCATCTTTCTCCTCCTTTAAAACATCACAAAACCGAATGCATCAAAATGCACCCGGTTTCATATGATAATTATTTTGCTGCTGGTTGATTCTTGATGGCATTGTCCATAATAGCTTTACGCTGTTCTTCAGAAATACCTGATAATATCTCATTTATCTTCTTAGTTAAAGGACTGCCCTTTGCAACACCTACAGCTACAGCAGTATCCTCTTCTGAAGTTTTAAATCCATCCTTAAATTCTATCATTTTAAAATTTGGATTTGCAGCTTCAGCACTAATACCTTCTGGACGCTCTGATACATATCCATCAATCATTCCTGATTCAAGAGCAACTCTCATGGCAGGGAAATTATCCATAGCAGGTTGCTTTTTTACCCCTTTAATCTGGTCTATAACTGAATAGTGGAAGGTATTTAATTGGGCCGTTATCTTTGCTCCATTGAAATCCTGAATAGAAGAAGCCCCTTCATATTTTCCACCTTTTTTGACAACCATAACTAAATCTGATTTGTAGTAGTTGTCTGAAAAGTCTATTGTCTTTTTACGTTCTGCTGTTGGCGACATACCTGCTATTATTGCATCTATTTTCCCTGAAGTTAATGCAGGTACAAGTCCATCCCATTCAGTTTTAACAATGACTAGCTTCTTACCTAATCCTTCTGCAATTTTCTTAGCAATTTCCACGTCATATCCGCCTGCATATTCTGCGCTTCCTTCGATTTTAACGGCACCATTTGAATCATCCGTTTGGGTCCAGTTAAAGGGCGCGTATCCTGCCTCCATGCCCACCCTAAATACTTCATCGTCAGCTCCTGAGGATGATTTTGTATTTACTGAACTGCTGCCTGCTTTACAGCCTGTTAGCAACATAATAGCTGATAGGGCTATTGCTATTAATGTTATTAATCTCTTTTTCATATTTAATTCCCCCTTTTGTTATTAAAAATATGGTAAGTTTTTAAAAATAAAAAAGGCCATTCTGATTTTTCCCTCAGATGGCGCTATTTCATTTGTGGGGGATCAAAACAAATATAAAAACCTGAGGTAAACTCAGGCCGCAATATGCATAATTGCTCCTAATCCCCTTCCTTCCCCAAATGAGATAGCACAACTCAATAAACCGGGACGTTTATTGAGACAGTCCTACAGCTCTTAACTGTAGGCCCAGCAAGTAATACTGAGGATATTACAAGCTTCGGCGATATTTCCTTCTCCCCAGGCTCATTGCTCCCTCACGCTCCACCAGGGACTGTTAAATACCGCGCCTCTACCTCACTTGTAAAAGTGAGGTCTTATTAAATTATATGTTAAAGTTTACATTACGATTGTGTTCTTGTCAACATCCTATAATATTTTTTTACAATAAGTTTAATGTAAATTTTTAACAAGCAAATGAAAAGGGATTTGTACTCCCTTCCAAAACAACCATATCAGCTAATTCAAATTAGTCCCCTATTATTGGGCACTGTGTAAAATTTTCATTCAATAACTCATAACTCATGAGCCTGTCACTTTAGTGCAAACTTCTCTATTACGTGTGCCACTCCGTCTTCTTCGTTGGATTTTGATACATAATCAGCTATTCTTTTCAAACTGTCGGTGGCATTACCCATGGCAACCCCAAGGCCCGCAAATTCAATCATGTGCATATCGTTTTCCGCGTCTCCAACGCATATAACTTCTTCCCTCTTTATTCCAAGATGTTTAGCCAGGGCTTCAACTCCCCTGCCCTTGTTGCTGTTTGGACTTAATATCTCCAGGCTGCGGGGCATGCTCCTTACCATAGTGTATCTTTGGGATAGCTCTTCGGGAATACACTTTATGGCATTTGTCAGGATTTCTTCCTCCTCTGCTATGGCCATCTTGATTATTTCGTCATCCATTGAAACCTTACTAAAATCCATCTCCTTTATTGGGAATCCGTTTACAATAGACTCTATCTGGGTATAAGGGTTATCCCTTGGGGTTATAAGCCCATGCTCCTTCGAAAATGCATGAATATGCAGCCCCAGTTTTTTGCTCAATTCATATATTACATGAACATCTTTCCCTAATAATACGTTTTTACTTATAATCTCTCCTGTTTTCACATTCTGTACCAGAGCACCGTTATAGCTTATTACATAGTCCTCCTCTGAAACAAGCCCCAGGGCTTCAAGATAGTTTCTTATCCCCTTCGTTGGTCTTCCGGAGGCAATTACTACTCTGATTCCTCTTTCCCTGGCCTTTCTCACTGCATGTATTGTTTTTTCCGACAAGCTTTTGTCATCTCTTAGCAGCGTTCTATCCATATCAAGCGCTATTAACTTATACATCAATTACATCCCCTTTAACTCAAGCAGTTTTGCTGTAATTCTAAAAAGCTATTTAAAATATATTCGTCATTAAATTTCAAAATCCTCTAAATATTTACATAAAAAACTTTTAAAAATCGGTGCATCTATAATCTTCTTACACTAACAGTTTGAACATAAATTATCTTCGCTGCATAATAAGGTATAAATGTAGTTTTAAATGGGGATACAATATGTCCATCTTAAAATAGCAGGAAGAAAACGAGGTAAAGAAAGAGCTTGAAAATCTTATTACATCCTTTGGAAACTTCGCCTTTTTCAACAACTCCCTTTCAGGCCTTTCAAAATGGCCAATGCCCCATATAATACCCTTTACAAGCATAATTTCACCCAAAGCAATTTCTGAAATAAATTGTGATAGGTGTATATTTAACATATTTTATTACATTAGAAGGAATTAGAAAAGGCATTAGGAAAGCTGATATTTGCATCAACAACAACTTCTGCCTTCAGTTTTTCTACAAGGTAGAGTACAGGGATACCACCGATTAACTTCTCCTTAACCTTATGAACATTTGGGAATTTGGATATGAGTTTACAAGGAAGATTTTGAAAATCTATGTTTAGAAATTTAAAGGGGAGGAACCCCCTTTAGATTTGTAGGGCAAGGCTATGTGCAACGTCATCAACTTAAGAAGCCAATATTTGTATTCCGGATAATAGTAGAACTAAGCGGAGATAAAAAATATATGGAATGGACCATAAAGCGAGGCAAAAAGCCTAAATGGCTTTTTGCGGGAAAATTAACCACAAAAGCGGCGTTAAAATTTTCCCAGTGGGCGTAGCCGTTAGAGTTCTTTGCGAAGTGATACAGCAGAACCTTAGAAGGTTCGTGGTATTTGAGCGCCAGCGAGTTTCACGAGCCTTCTTAGGTGCTGCAAATCACGAGCCAATATAATTTAGGTTTTGAAACGGCTAATATCTTGTAAAATATTAGTATATATAGGCGCAGAGCCGCTTAATTTAAACTCAAGTACTAAGCACTAAACATTCAATAACTCATAACTCATGAGCCTGTCACTTTAGATGCATTTTTTACTCTAACGAATTAAATAGAAACTCTTCTAGCTTCGGTATAATATTTTCTGGTGAAAACTTTAATGCTGTTTCGCGTCCATTGTGTGATAAAAGCAACCTAGCGTTTTCATTCTCTAAGAGATATCCAACCGCTCCGGCTAGTGAATCAATATCTCCCGGTTCTGCAACTAATGCATTAAATCCAGGAATTACATAATCTGAAATTCCCCCACAATCTGTTGTAACTACTGGTGTACCCGATGCCATTGCTTCTAAAGGTATCATGCCGAAGCCTTCATACCAGGATGTGAATAAACAAATATCTGCATTTCTGTATTCCTTAGCCAAGATATGCTGTGCCGGTTTTTCAATAAATTCTATTGGAAAACTTATGCCACTAATATTCGGTATGACTTGGCAAATCCATTTTACTTTAAATCTATATCCCAATGTCCAAAGTTTTTGTAATGACTTTAATGCAATATTAAACCCTTTAAATCTTAACACAGGATTACCAACTAACAAAATAGTATTATTGAATTCATGCTTACTTGGATAATAAAAATTACAATCAATAAAATTTGAGATTATTGTTGAGTCTTTATTATATCTTACTTTTAAAATTTTCTGTATTATTGACGAAACAGACGCAAGTTTTATATTTGAGGAATAACAGTTAACTAATACTTTTCTAACAATACTATCCATAAACAAATTGTTAAAATCTCCAAATATCCACTCATTACCCTGTTCCCAATAAACTAACGGAATATCTGAATCTTTTAGTTCCAATACTTGTTGAATCCACCCGACGAAAAGTACATCACATTCTTCCGTGTACTTTGTATAGCTTTCATTATAAGGCACCAGTATATTTTTAAACGTATTTACTTCTAACCAATCTGGTAATACAGATTGATCATTATCGCCCCTATAAAATGCAAAAATATTATGCCCTCTTTTACTTAATTCGTTCATTTGTAATAAAAGCATTTTCATACCGCCAGTTAAATTTTTATGTGGCAGAATATAACCAATATTCAATTTTTTATCACTTAATTTTGGTTTAGTAGTTATTTTTTTATTGTCTTTTAATGATACTTTCTGAGGAAAAATATGAAATATTTGTGCTGCATTATCGCCTATATTAATTTGTTTAAAGCTAAAATCATATTTTGAAAAATCGATTATAGACCATCGGCTAAGATGATGTTCCATATAATTACCTAAATACTCTTCTTGATAATCAGGAAAAAGAGGAGTAGAGATAATTAACGATTTATTAGTGTACAATAATAGATTATTAATTAATTTAAATCCTTCTTCCTTAGTAAAATGTTCTAAAACATCAATTAGCAGGATGCAATCATATTTTGGAAGACCAAAATTCAATATTTCAAAAACATCTCCATAATAGATTTTATTATATATATAATCATGTATAGGGTTTCTATATCTAGCAAACCCTTCTATACCATCAATAATTATTTTCCAATTTTCTTTGTCATACCTTCCTTGAGCAATGTCTAAGGATTCCCTTAAAAGAGCCCCATATTTCCCAAATCCGATTCCAACATCTAGTATTGAAGTTGGTTGCAGACTTACTACTTGTTCAATTATATCTGGAATTGCTTGGTACCAACTTGTTGGCATTATATTGTCCTCCCTAAGTATATTTAATTCCACTTCAGAAATATATTTTATATATTAATATGCATTTTAACAACATCAGACAATAACCATTATTAGGAAAATTTCAAGGTTTTTATGAAACTTTAAGTCAATTTTTGACCTAAGGTTATCTTGTGTATTTCTTTTTTCATAATTTTACCCTATTTTACCTAAAAATGAGCACAGCTATCTCAAATAATTTTGTGAGGTTTTCAATGTGTTAATCACCAGTTTTATACAGGAGCTGTTGTAGCAAAATCAAATTTCTTACCTTTAAGAAATCATTATCCCAATTATAATCAACAACTTAATTTATAACACTTTTCGCAATCTCTTAAGTTTTGTCTTAATAATCAATATCAATAATTATAATTTCATCAACATAATTTTTATACTGTTTAAGCAATTTTTAAAGTTATTTTCTTCATTCTTAACAATCATACATAAACTTATCATAAAATCACCAAGTTAATGTTAATATTAATATTATAATAAATTCTTTATCAGGCTATTGAATTCAATTAATATTTCATAAAGCTTATTTCTCTCAAGAAATTCTCTAGTTTCGTTTATTCCTTTCCTCAATATATTATTCTTATCAAACACACCCTCAATGTACATAGATGCAGCCTTCATTATTTCACCTTTTTTTTCATATATTTTAGCAATTTTAAATTTTGGATAGAAACTTCCAATTCCCTTAACACTTACAAAATCTCTATTTTCTCCAATTTCAATACATTTTTTATATGCTTCTATTGCTTTTTCCAAATCACCTTTTCCTTCATATGCTTCACCTAAATTAAAATATAAATCTGGTATGTTATTTATTTCTCCTGTCACACCCTCTAAAAAGATGATACAATCATCATATTTCTTAAGACGATTTAATATTGAAGGAATTCTATTTAAAATATCAAATTCATAAAAAGTAACTTGATTTGCATACTTATAATTCAATTGTTCATTGCATTTAAAAAAATATTTCAATGATTCTTCATAATTTCCTTCAGAAAAGCAAGTAACTCCTAAATTATATAAGATAAAAGGATTATTAGGATCTTTATTATATTCATCTTTCAACAATGTTAAATTTCTATTTAATTTATTCTTTGATTCATAAACTTTCTTTAAATAACCGAAGTGATATATTTTCGCTATATCTTCGGGTACATCCACAATCTTATCTGCTTCTATTCGTACTTGTTCATGAATTCTTCCAGAATATCTATATTTGTTTCTAAATATTTTTGCATAAACATTAGTATATAAAATATCTCCATCATTAACTACATGATAAAATGGAATTCTAATGCCTTCATAGTGACATTTTTCAATATACTTTCTTAACTTATCTGTTGCAACCAACTTTTCATCTGCATCCAGCACAAGTATCCAATCTCCAGTAGCATTTTCAATAGATAAGTTTCTAGCCTTTGAAAAATCATTCTCCCATTTTGTTTCAATTAATCTTACTTTATTGTCAAAACTTTTTATAATTTCTCTTGTATTATCAGTAGACCCTGTATCAACAATTATGGCCTCATCAACTAAAGGTAATGAGTTATCAAGGCACATTTTAATAAATTTTTCTTCATTTTTAACTATCATACAAAGGCTTAATTTCAAAATACACACCCCTTAAAAATATAACCAATTACAGTAATTGGCTTCAAATTTTGACTCATAAAATTTTGGAGCCAGATATCTGACTCCAAAATTTTATGAAAAATATTATATTATCTTAGTAATTGTAGAACACCCTGTGGTTGCTGGTTAGCCTGTGCAAGCATTGCCTGTGCAGCTTGTGCTAAGATATTATTTTTACTGAACTGCATCATTTCTTTGGCCATATCTACATCTCTAATTCTTGATTCTGCTGCTGATAGGTTTTCTGATTCAGTATTTAAATTAGTAATAGTATGTTCTAATCTATTTTGTAATGAACCTATATATGCCCTTGAAGTTGATATTTTTGCGATTGCACTATCAATAGTAGAAATTGATGCCTGTGCAAATGTTGAACTTGAAACAGTTAAAGTAGCCACGCCTAAAGTGCTTGCATCTGCTTGAACAGACGCAAGGTTAAGAGACATTTGATCATAAGAATTATGAGTGGAACCAATTTGGAATGATATTGATCCTGTAGCATTTAACAAATTAGTTCCGTTAAAGTTTGTAGACTGTGCAATATGATCAATCTCATCCTTTAATGCACTAATTTCGGTAGCTATTGCATCCCTATCTAATGTAACGTTAGTATCATTAGCAGCTTGAACAGCAAGTTCTCTCATTCTTTGAAGAATTGCATGAGTTTCATTTAATCCGCCTTCAGCAGTTTGAACAAGTGAAACTGCATCCTGTGCATTTCTTGATGCTTGGTCAAGACCTCTTATTTGTGCTCTCATCTTTTCTGATATTGCAAGACCTGCTGCGTCGTCTCCTGCTCTGTTGATTCTAAGTCCTGATGAAAGCTTTTCCATTGACTTTCCAGAATTTACAGTGTTGATTCCAAGCTGTCTGTATGCGTTCATCGCATTAAGATTGTGGTTGATTATCATACTAGATCCCTCCATGAATTTTTTTGTGAACATCCTTGTCCACAAGTTTTATGTCAAGCCATTTTGGCTTGATAGACAAAGTTAATACGCATTTACCTGATCAGGTTTTTTAAATTTTATATACTAACTTTTCTACTTATTTTATCGTGGTGTTTTTTAAAAGCTTTATACCCTTGCATAAAAAATTTTTAATTCAATTCGTTGTGCTAGTTCATGGGCTAAGCGGAGATAAAAAATATATGAAATTCACATAAAGCGGGCAACTAGAAGTTCTTGGCGAAGGGATGCAGAAAAATCCTAGAACTTTCGTGACTTAAGCAAGGCGAGTTTAACGAAAGTTCTTGATTTTTCAAATCCCGAGCCTTAGAACTTCTTTGCTAAGCGTGCTGGTGAATGAAATATATTTTTTATTGCAGCGCTGATCTGTAAATTTATTTAGCACAACGGATTAATTCAAGTTTTTCTAAATCATCGATTTTATATAACCTCTACAATTTCAGATGCACTTTGATAAACACACAAATTACCTATGGAAATTAAAAGAGAGCCGCTGAATGGGGGAGTTGTACGGCTCTTTTATCTATTATCAATATAAGTGGCATGCCACCCTATGGTTTTGGCCAACATCCTTAAGTTCAGGCTCCTTCTTTTTGCATATTTCCATACAGCTCTGGCAGCGGGTATGGAAGCGGCACCCCTCTGGAGGATTTAATGGACTTGGCACATCACCTGAAAGAATTATTCTCTCCCTCTTTTTAGCGGGGTCAGGCACGGGTATTGCAGATAATAGGGCCTTCGTATAGGGGTGCAGGGGATTATCGTACAGGCTGTCGGCGTCGCCAATCTCCACAAGCTTTCCTAAATACATTACCCCGACGCGGTCGCTTACATGCTTTACAACATTGAGCCCATGGGCAATAAATAAATAGGTGAGTTTAAACTCCTTCTGCAGGTCATCAAGTAAATTCAAAACCTGAGCCTGTATGGATACGTCAAGGGCCGATACAGGTTCATCGCAGACTATAAGCTTGGGATTTACGGCCAGGGCCCTTGCAATTCCAACCCTCTGCCTCTGTCCCCCGCTGAACTCATGGGGATATCTGTTTCTATGATAGCTTGCAAGGCCAACGTATTCTAACAGCTTTAAAACCCTTTTTTCAACCTCTTCCCCCTTTGCGAGCCTGTTAATCTTTATTGGTTCTGCAATTATATCCCCTACGGTCATCCTTGGGTTTAATGAAGCATAGGGGTCCTGAAATATTATTTGAATGTTTTTTCTAAATTCCCTTTCCTCTGCTCCCTTTAGCTTTGTAATATCCTTTCCTTCAAACCTTACTTCACCGGATGTAGGCTTCAGCAGGTTTACAAGCATTCTGCCAGTTGTGGATTTACCGCATCCTGACTCCCCAACAAGGCCTAATGTCTCTCCCCTATATATTTTAAAGGACACATCGTCCACGGCCTTTACATATTCAACGGATTTTTTTAAAAAACCCGATTCAACAGGAAAATATTTTTTCAAGTTTACTACTTCCAATAAAGCTTCCATAATCACACCTTCCCTTCCTTATGGTTAAGATACCTAAAGCATCTAACCTGTCTTCCTTCGTACTCAACAAGGGGAGGCACTTCCTTTTTACAAATCTCCTCACACCTGTGGCATCTATCGGCAAAGGCGCACCCTTTAGGCATATTGAGTGGATTTGGCACAACTCCCGGTATCATAAAGAGCTTATCATGCTTTTCATCAACCCTGGGTATGGAAAGGAGAAGCCCCTCTGTATACGGATGCAGAGGCCTTTCGAATATTTCCATGACAGTTCCCTTTTCAACAACCTTTCCGCAGTACATTACAACAACCCTGTCGGATACCTCCGCAACTACTCCAAGGTCATGGGTTATAAGAAGAATTGAGGTGCCGAGCTTATCCTTAAGCTTTAGCATCAAATCAAGAATTTGGGCCTGTATGGTAACGTCAAGGGCTGTTGTGGGCTCATCTGCAATTAAAAGCTCCGGACCGCAGGCAAGTGCCATGGCAATCATAACTCTCTGCCTCATGCCTCCGCTTAGCTGATGGGGGTAGTCCTTTACCCTCTTTTCAGGGGAAGGAATTCCAACCAGTTCAAGCATCTCAATGGACTTTTTAAGTGCTTCCTCCCTACTCATATTCTTATGTTTGATCAGGGCTTCAGATATCTGTTTGCCTATTGTAAATACAGGGTTTAGGGAGGTCATGGGCTCCTGAAAAATCATTGATATCTCGTTTCCCCTTATATTTTGAAGCTCCTTCTTAGTTTTTTTCAGCAGATCCTCTCCCTTAAAAAGTATTTCCCCATCTATAACTTTTCCGGGAGGGTTTGGGATAAGTCCCATAATCGACAGGGATGTTACACTTTTCCCGCTTCCCGATTCTCCAACGATGGACACTACCTCTCCCCTATCGATTTCAAAATCTACTCCATCAACGGCATTTACAACGCCGCCCTTTACCTTAAACTGAGTTTTAAGATTCTTTACCTGCAACAACATATCAAGCACCACCTTACTTTCTAAGTTTTGGGTCTAAAGCATCCCTAAGACCATCGCCAAACAAATTGAATGCAAGCACTGTTATGGTGATTGCAATTCCCGGAAAGAGGACTATATGTGGTGCGTTATAAAAGTATCCCCTGCCAGCTCCGAGCATGCTTCCCCACTCAGCTTGCGGCGGCTGAATCCCGAGGCCTAAAAATCCCAGGGCTGATGTCTCAAGAATGGCTGTGGAAATTCCAAGGGTTGCTCGGACAATAATGGGTGACATAACATTTGGAAGAATATGTTTAAATATTATTCCCATATCGTTATTCCCAATGGCTTTAGCAGCCTGTACGTATTCATTTTCTTTAACCGACAATATGGAACCCCTTACAATTCTTGCATATTCCGGAATTGTAACAATGCTTATGGCTATAATTGCTTTATCGATTCCCTTTCCCAGTGCGCTCATAAATGCGATTGCCAGAAGCAGGGATGGAAAGGCTAAAATAATGTCCATTAACCTCATAATGTACATATCTATCTTTCCTCCATAATATCCTGCAAAGGAGCCGAATATTATGCCTGCCGTTAGAGCTATTGCTACTGCTGTAATTCCAACTCTTAAAGATATTTTCGTCCCGTCAATAATTCGGCTAAAAATATCCCTTCCCTGTTCATCGGTTCCGAAGATATGTGCCGATGATGGTTTTTGCAGGCTTTCAGCCAGCACACCTGTATTCGGATCATAGGGCATCAGGTATTTTCCAAATAGGGCAATTAATATCAAAATAACTATAATGGAAAGCCCCACCATAGCTGCTTTATTTTTTACAAGCTCACTCCATATATTTCTCCAGGGAGAACTCGTTTTTTCCACTCCTCCCTCCAGCATTACATTTTCTTCACGATTTAGTTCCATAATATACCTCCTAAGAATACTTTATCCTTGGATCAAGGTATGCATATAAAAGGTCAACAGCAAGGTTTACAAGTACAAACACCACTGCAAGCAATATAACCGCTCCCTGAACAACCGGGTAATCGGATTTTAATATGGCTTCAACCGTATAACTTCCGACTCCAGGCCAGGAAAATACGGTTTCTGTTAAAACAGCACCCCCAAGCAGTGAGCCAAGCTGAAGCCCTATAACCGTAATTATTGGAATAAGAGCGTTTCTCAAAGCATGCTGTAAAATTACAACCTTTTCAACAAGGCCCTTTGCCCTTGCAGTACGAATATAATCCTGTCCTATTATTTCAAGCATTGTAGATCTTGTCATACGTGCAATTATGGCCGTTGAGTATGAGCCAAGTGCAACTGCAGGAAGTATTATGTGGGATAGGGCACTTTTAAATGATGCCATATTGCCTGTGAGCAGGCTGTCTATCAAATAAAAACCTGTAATATGTGCTGGTTCAAGGCCTATTTGTATTCTGCCTGCAACTGGAAGCAGGTGCATTTGTACGGCAAAAATAACTATTAAGATTAAACCCAGCCAGAAAATAGGCATGGACACTCCAAGTAGCGCAAATACCATGCCGATATAATCAACAATTGAATTCTGTTTAACAGCTGAAATAACTCCAATTGAAATTCCAAAAATCGATGCGATTATAATAGCAGCTAAAGCAAGCTCAATTGTGGCAGGAAATCTCGACAGTATTTCCTTTACCACCGGCGTCTTTGTTATTAGTGAGCTTCCAAGGTCACCCTGAAGTGCCCCCTTTAAAAAATCCCAGTACTGCACATAAAGTGGATTATTAAGCCCAAGCTCCTGCCTCAACTTTTCAATTTGTTCTGCTGTTGCATGCTGCCCCAGTATGATGCTGGCAGGATCTGCTTGAAAGACATGCATTACCACAAATACCATTATTGATACGCCTAATAGCACAGGTATTAGAAGTATCAATCTCTTTATTATATACTTTACCATCTTTCTTCCTCCCAATAAATTTGTAAACCTGACATCAGGCAACAAGATATATAAAAAGGAAATAACGTTTTATTAACGTATTTCCTTAGCTCATTATAAACAAGCGGAGATAAAAATATATGAAATTCACATAGAGCGTGCACTTAGAAGTTCTAGGCGAAGGGATGCAGAAAAATCCTAGAACTTTCGTGACTTAAGCAAGGCGAGTTTAACGAAAGTTCTTGATTTTTCAAATCCCAAGCCTTAGAACTTCTATGCTAAGCATACTAGTGAATGAAATATATTTTTTATCGCAGCGTCTTTTTAAATTCGAAGCCAGCACAGCAAGTCAATTTATTCCTTATCTACATCCTTTAAATATACAGCTCCTGTTGGATGTAAAGTAAACCCTTTAACCTTTGGTGAATATGCCGCCATATCCATTGCATTTGAAATAGGAAGCCATGGAGCATCTACTGCTAATATTTCCTGAATCTCTTTGTATACGTTATTTCTCTCTTCTCCATTTGGCAGCCTTCTTGCCTTTGCTAAAAGCTCATCAACCTTTGGATTGCTGTATTTTGCAGCATTTAATGATGATTTTATTTCGTTTGAATCCAGCAGGGACAGGAAGTTGTCTGCATCACCGTTGTCTCCAACCCATCCGTAGAACAATATATCGCCTTCACCCTGTGCAGCCTTTTGCTTGTACTCTGTCCATGGATAAACCTCTATTGTAGCTTTTATACCAACCTTGGCAAGATAATTTTGTACTGCCTCAGCAAGCTTCTGTCCGTTTACAGGGTTGTATGGCCTTGGGTTTGAGTAGGTAATCATCTTAATTTCAAGATTTTCTTTGCCAGCTTCCTTTAAAAGTGCCTTTGCTTTTTCTACATCGTATTTATATGGCTGCACCTTATCGTTATATCCAGGAATAAAGTCTGGAAGGTAGGTGTTTGCAACCGATGCATATCCCTGGTATAAATATTTAACAAGTTCATCCCTGTCAATGGCGTGTGAAACTGCTTCCCTTAATTTCGGATCGTTAAATGGCGCCCTTGAAGTATTAAATGCCATGTAGTTGATATTCATTCCCTTACCCTTAAATATCTGAATCTTGTTGTCTTCAAGCTTTTTAATATCGTTTGGATCAACTCCGTCTATTATATCAACGGAACCCGTTATAAGCTCGCTTGCACGAACTGAATTTTCCTTTGTTATTTTAAATACTACGGTGTCAACCTTTGCCTTTTCTCCCCAGTAGTCCTCATTCTTTGCCAGTGTAACGGATTGCCCTTTATCCCATTTAACGAACTTAAAGGGACCCGTACCCACCGGGTTTTCAATGAACTTATCTCCATATTTTTGAACAGCTGCAGGGCTTACAATTGGTGCTGCAAGGCTCATTGCAAGGTTAGCCAAGAACGGCGTGTATGGCTGCTTTAATATGAATTTTACAGTATAATCATCAACCTTTTGAACCTTTTCAACCGGTCCAAATGTAAATGAAGCGTATGGCATATCATCAGTTGCCTTTGGGGGTAGCTGACGTTCAACGCTAAACACTACAGCATCTGCATTGAAGGGTGTTCCATCATGAAACTTTACCCCCTGGCGAAGTTTAAAGGTGTACTCCTTTCCATCGGGGCTAACTGTCCATTCCGTTGCAAGGGATGGCTCTATCTCTGTGGAGTTAGGCTTATATTTAACCAGCCCCTCATATACATTTACAATTATCTTTGCGGATTCTCCATCATCTACATAGGCCGGGTCCAATCCTCTGGGGTCTGCACCCTGTGCATAAATTAATGTTTTAGGCTTTTTTGAACCTGTTTGAGTGCCTTTACCGCATCCTGAAAGGAGCGTTGTGGCAGCAATAAGTGCAATAATTAAAGAAGCCAATACCTTGTTTTTCATTTCCTTCCTCCCCCTTTGATTAATTTAAGGATATATAAAATATAATATATTTTTAATATGTATTCACTTTGTATTTATACACATGTTTTTAATAAAATTTTTTAATTCATTTTTTGTAATCATTTTAATTTATCATTAATTAGTCTTAATTCTATCATAGAAATTCACCACATGCAATATCCATTTATTAAAATTTCATTTTACATTAAATTCGACATATTTCGCTATGTTTTTTATTAATTTTATGAAATATTTTCATTGTGTACATTTATTCTGTGAAATTTTATATAATTCATGTTTCATATTTTCGACATAAATTCAGTTTTTAATATATAATTCCCATTCATAAACTTTGATTGGCAGCATAATCATGCAATTATGGATGTGCCTGAATTACCAGAGTTTGTTAACCGTCCCCTAATACAAACAAAGGGACGTGATTATCTCACATCCCTTTGTTTGTATTAAAAAGCTTTCCAATTTTCCTGCTTTTACTCCCTAACCCTGTAGTCCTCAAGTATCAGCTGAATGGACCTTGTATTGTTCCATTCATTTATAGCCGGCTTAAACAATAGATCCATTCTAAGATCTGCTCCCTGTGGATCTAAAATTACATCATCCACCATATCCACACCGTATATTTCACTAAGCTTTTCCCTTAGAACATCAGTTTCATAGAAAGCTACAGCATTTATTGTTGCTCCGCTTTTGCTGTCCCTGCATGTTAGCCTGAAGTGCTCTCTGTTCTGCCCCATCAAAAATATTCTGTCTATGTATAAATCTTTAGCCATAAAGAGGGGTTCCCTGTTTCCCTTCCCAAAGGGTTCAAGCCTTTCAAGGTCATCTATAAGATTAAACGTAACATCGCCAACTTCAATCTCATCGTCTATATCAACCTTGCAAACAAGGTCCTCATCGGTTAAGGTGCACTGGCTGTTCAGCCTTTCCCTGAACAGGGGTATGTTCTCAGCTAAAAGGGAGAAGCCCGCTGCCATAGGATGTCCACCTGCAGCAAGAAGGATATCCCTGCACTTTGATATCTCCTCAAACATGTCGTACTCCTCAATTGACCTTCCCGATCCCTTTGCCTTATCCTTTGCATTTGTAATTACATAGGCAGGCCTGTTATATCTTTCCCTTATTCTTCCTGCAATGATTCCCGCTAAACTTTCATGGAGATCCTCCCTGTAAACAACAAGTACCCTGTCATTTTTGAGGCTGCTGCTTTCTATTTCCATGAATATCTCTTCAAGGGCCTTATCCGTCATTTCCTGTCTTTCCTGATTAAGCCTTCTAAGCTCCTTTGCAAGCTCTAAAGCTCTTTTTTCATCTTCACACATAAGAAGCTCAACTGAAAGGTTTGCAGTATCCAGCCTTCCCGTGGCGTTAATGCATGGCCCTATCTGAAAGCCTATATTTCCCGCCCTTATTTTTCTTCCATCAAGCCCTACCTCCTTAATAAGGGCCCTGAGGCCAATGTTTCTTGTTTCGTTTATCATCCTGAGTCCCATGCTTACAAGTATTCTGTTTTCATCAACTAAATCCACAACGTCGCACACGGTTCCTATTGCTGCTATTTCTATAAGCTCATAAAGCTCCTTTGTATCTATTTTAAGCTTGTGGTAAAGGGTGTGAACAAATTTAAAGGCAACGCCTGCGCCGCAAAGACCTTTAAAGGGATAATCACAGTCCCTCCTTTTAGGATTTATTACCGCGTCTGCTTCGGGGAGTATGTCCCTTTCTACACCGTTTTCGTCCACTGTAAATGGAACCTCGTGATGATCAGTTACAACAACCTCCATGCCCAGGCTCTTTGCAAGTGCAACCTGCTCTACACAGGATATTCCGTTGTCGCAAGTTATAATAACCTGACACCCCTCGTGGGCGAGCCTTTTAACAGCCTCGCTGTTCATGCCATAACCCTCTTCTATTCTATGGGGTATGTGGTATGAAACGTTTGCACCGCACCTTTTTAGCCCCTTATACATTATGGTTGTGCTTGTAACCCCGTCGCAGTCGTAATCCCCGTAGATAACTATTTTTTTACCAGACTTTATTGCATTTATTATTATATCTGTTCCTCTGTCCATATCCTTCATATGCCTCGGACTGTGGAGGTGTTTAAGCTTAGGGTTTAAAAACTTAACCATCTCCTCCGGTGTTTCAATCCCTCTATTTACGAGTATCTCAGCAATAAATCTATTTACTCCTGCTTCCTTTGCTATTCTATCTATATCGCTGTTATGCTTTCTTGATTTTAGCCTCCATCTTTTTTCCATATTCCGTCCTCCAAAGAGTTAATTTAACTCGTTGTGCCAGATAAATTTACAGATCGACGCTGCGATAAAAAATATATTTCATTCACCAGTACGCTTAGCAAAGAAGTTCTAAGGCTCGGGATTTGAAAAATCAAGAACTTTCGTTAAACTCGCCTTGCTTAAGTCACGAAAGTTCTAGGATTTTTCTGCATCCCTTCGCCAAGAACTTCTAATTGCCCGCTTTATGTGAATTTCATATATTTTTTATCTCCGCTCAGCCCCTGAACTAGCTGCAGATGAATAATTGTTCACCAATATGAATGAAAATATCTTTCAGAGTAGCACAACGAATTAATTTATATATATTATAACAGAAAAAAGTAACCAGAGGGTGTTTACCACCATCTGATTACTTTTAAAACTCATTTCACAGCCTTTAGTTCAACGATTTCAGCCCAGTTTTCGGCAGTTGCCCTAACAACCCTTGATAAATCCTTTTGTATCTCCTTTACCCTTCCTAAAGTATCTTTGATAGATAATTCTATAATATCCAACCTTTCAGCTATGGACTTACCATCCTTGTCCTTTGCCCTTTCAAGCTGTTCTGTTGATGCACTTTGAACTTCTGCAAGGATTTCAATACTTCTATTTACATTTTCAAGCATTATCGTATTCCTATCCGTTCTATCCCTTAATTCCTTTATATCCTTCTCCATAACATCCATTCTGCCATTCATTGTACTTATGTCGTTTTGCATTACATCCATTCTTCCGTCTATAGTATTTATATCATTCTGCACTGTGTCCATTCTTTTGTTTAAAGTACTAATATCATTCTGCACTATGTCTATTCTTTTGTTTATATTGCCTATATCGTTTTGGATAACTTTGTAACACATCAAGAATCTCTCTATCCATCTTTACCACCACCTATTTAAATTTTATCATAAAAAATCAATAACTCCACATCATCCTACCCAGACATATATTTATTTATATCCTCTATATATCTGTCAGTTAAAAGTTCCTGGTATGCGGCTAAACCTTTATTCCTGATGTGTTCTCCAAGGGTCTTAAGCTCAGGGCTTTTTAAATTATCAAGCTTTTTAAGCCTAATCTCCTCCAGTACCTCATTTGATTTTATCCCTTCGTAGTCCTCTATACTATATCTCCAGAGCACCAGCTTTTCTCCATACCTTTTTTTAAGCCTGTCTGCGATTAGAAGTCCCTCTGGATCAAAGTCTCCGGAGTAATATATATAGTCGACATTATCAATGATCCTATCCAAAAGCACAAGGGAGGCCAGCTTTATCTGGCCGCAGGTGCATACAAGGGGAGGCCTTTTCTCCCTTGTGCTGTACAGGACTTCACTAAATACAGTTGGGTTTTCAAATACAAAAATCTTTCCCGATGGGCTTAATATATAATCTATTTCAGACAGGTTCCAAAGGGATACCTGAAGTGGTTCTCCAAGACTATAAAAACCCTCCCATCCCCTGTGAACCTTCCCATTTCTGTACGCCAAAAGCCCGCTGATTGCTGTGTAATTTGAAATCTCATCCGCTATAATACCAGCGCTGTATAATGCTTCTGCCTTATCCTCCGCTCCCTTTGGATATTGAATACCTAAAAAATATGAAATACCATACATAAGAAGCCTTCCGCAGTTCCTGTCCATGTCAAAGGTATGGGGGTTTCTGCTTATTTTAGATGAAAAAAGGGCAAGCCTCGTGGCATTTCTCTCATTAAAAGTAAGCTCATTTAATGCCTTCATAGTAAGGATTAACGCTTCTTTTAAGCTTTCCCTTTCCCTGTCATATTTCTGAAGTATCATCCTATAGGCGTTGTCTCTACTTTCAAGTATGGATTTCAGCCACTTCCATGACCTTGTTCCTTGAAAACTATACAGTATTTCATCAAAAAAGCTGCTTTTTTCAAGTTCATATATATCCCGCTCTTTCCTTTTGGAGATAAGCTCCTCGCCAAAATACCCCATTAAAACCCTTTCAAAATCTACTCCTGAAAACCTTGTATCCTCAAGGGCCTTTACCAGTTTTTCAACCTTTATGGAGGCTGACTTCCTGCTGTAGTAGTCCTTTTTAAAAAGCCCGGAAAGTGCTTCCCTTTCATCCTGGGTTAAGTTGTTTATAACCACGGTTCCCCCCAGGCTGCCAAGGGACCTGTACTTCTCCCTTATGCCCTCGAATAGCCTCTTAAAACCTTTATCGGATTTAAAGTATTCAATGCAACTTTTCTCCAGACTCATCACACAACAAGCTCCTTAACCCTTCCGTTCCAGTGATACCTTATAACCGTTACAAACTTTGCGTTGTCGGGCCTTATAAGCTCGCTGATTGACAGTGATGGAACGGTATCGTAGTCTCCCCAGAGTATCTGGGAATTTATTATAAAGTCAAGGTTAAGTTCATTTAAAAGCCTGAACATATCCCTAATGTTCTTCTCGTCAACTCCCGCAAAGGCCTCATCCAGGGATATGAGCCTTGGGCAGTCCTTTCTTGCGCCTTCATACCTTGCGTATACCGCTGAAAAGAGGGGAACGTACATGGTCATTGCCTTTTCCCCACCGCTGAACTGGAAGAAGGCGTTGTTTGTCAGTTCCTTCCTGGGCTGGCCTGTCTTTATAAAAAACAGCTTAAACTCAAACCACTTCCTGTAGTCAAGTATTTCCCTCATTATGCTGTGGAAGGACTGGCTTTTTCCCGTATCCTCCTGAATTCTTCTAGCCTCTGAAATCTTAGATCTGAAGTGCTCAGAGAGTTTATTAAGGTCAGATTCCTTCATAAGGCTTCCTTCCTGCTTTAAAAGCTCAACAAGCTCCTTTGTGTCAAGCTGACCTTCGCTTTCAGCCCTTTTGCTGGTCCACCTGAGGCTGAAGGACAATCCACTTGAGGTGTTCATGGTCTCCATAAGCTCGTTCATCTTCTTAACCCACTGCTCGCTGTGGTATATTTTAGCCCTTATCTTCTTGCTTATATTTTTAACGAGTATATCCTCAAAGAGCTGCCTGTCGCTCTCCTTTAAAAGCCCTTCGTTTTCCTCTATTCCTTCCTTTATAAAGTCGAGAAGCTTATAAAAGTCAACGTCCCTTCCCCTTATCTTACCTGTTATCGAAAGCCTTTTACCCTTTGAAAGGGCCTCCGCTATTTCGGGGAGTTCTCCCTCGGTATCCTTTTCAAATATGTTCTCCATTTTTAAAATATATTCCCTGAGATACTGTGTGTTTTCAGTAAACCTTTCATAGAGCTTATTTACATAATCCTCCCTCTGGTTTTTATCAGGGAGCTTTATCTCCCTTATAACAAACCATGCTCCCTTTAAGGGATCCTCAATTTCAGGAAGGTTCAGGAACCTCAAGTTGTATTCCTCAATAAAGGCATCCCTGTATATTTCAAGAATCCTTTCCTTTAAAGCTATCCTTTCATTTAATGAATGAAGTTCATCTACTGACGCTCTATAAAGGTTTTCTCCCTTTGCCCTCCTGTCTATTTCCCTTTCAATGAGCCCTGGAAGCTCATTTATAAGCTTTAAGCACTCCTCTATTTCCTTCTTTACCTCCTCATAATTGGAAAGCTTTAGCTGATCCTCAAGGGAGGATTTGAGATTTTCTGCCTCCTTGAGCTTTCTGTCCCTGATATTTATATCAAAGCTCAGGTTTTCTATGTCTATCTCCACATTTTCCTTCTCATCCTCAAGCCTTTTCACGTTTTCAATGTTTCTAACAAGCTCCTGATGGAGATTGTCAAGCTCATATAGAAGCTCCCTGTATTCTCCTGCTGCTTCAACGGCTGCGTCATATACCTCAAGGGATGATCTTAAGTTTATTTTATGGGTAAAATCATATACCCTCTGATTCAATTCCTTTAGCTCATCGTAAATCCTTTTTTCCTCCCTTTCCCTTTTTAAAACCTCTTCCTCACTTTTTCGAAGGTTAAACTCAGCATCCCTGAGTTCATTTAAGGCCACTTTAAGGTCCATGTCCTTAGGAAAGGCATTCAGCTCTTCCCTTAAAGCCCCAAGCCTTACTAAAACCCTTTCCTTTTCATCCTCTATGGCTCTTATCTGCATTTTTATATCTTCAAGCTCCCTGGTCAGGCTTTCTATCATCTCCTCCCTGAACCTTTTTCTGGCGGATGCCCCTATAAACCTTGGAACATATGTTTTTGACGTTTTACCTTTAAGTATTCCTATGCCATACTCTCCCTTTTCATTGATGTATGTTCTGCTGCTCTCCTCATCAATTAAAATGCTCTTTAATACATTGTCTATATCCACCGCTGTTATGCCTTCTACATCTATCTTCTCAGGCCTTAAAAGTTCAGAGAGATCATGCATTAAAAAACCTGGGGATGGAAAAATGTATTTATCCGCCATATCAGAGTCGGTTTCTAGAACTCTGCTTTTAAATGAAGAAGGCACAATAAGGGCATCGAGAAGACCCATATCCATTAGGGCCTCTTCAATCCTTCCCTTAACTTCATCGGATAAGTCTTCTCTAAAGTCCACGGCCCTGTAAAGGGGTATATAGGGTATACCTTCTTCATCAAGCCTTTTTCTGTTAAGCATTACCTTTTCACTTCTTTCAGGCTCGGGATCCCTTTTGTTTTTCCATTCCTTTATTTCATTTTCAATCTCATCCCTTTTCTTTTCAAGATTTTCCAGATCGAACCCGAGCCTTGATATTTCCCTGTTAAATCCATCTTCATATATGCTGTATTCATCCCTTACTATTGAGGTTATTTCATCATAGCTGCTGCTGTAGTTGAAGTTGTTTATGGCCCTTGATATGCTGACTAACCCGTCATCGGATATCAAAAGCTCCCTGTTTCCTTTCCTCCAGGTGTATACCTTTTCGATAAGCTCCTCCTTCGTTTCAGAAAGAAGAAGCCTTACCTCATCAACCCTTTTAAGTTTCATCTCCCTTTCAGCCTTTGCCCCTTCAAGCTCCTGAAGGGCCCTGTCGTATTCGCTGTTTTTCCTCTCCCTTTCAAGTATTGCTGACCTTCCATCCTCAATACACTTTACATGCTTTTTAAATGCATTTTTGATATATGAAAAGTCGTACCTTTTATCTATACTCCTTGTTATCTCATCCTTCATGAAGCTCTGCTCATCAAATGCAAACTCACCTGCAAGGCCATCCATTTCATCCAGTCTTTCCTTTATGCTCTGGATTTGAATGTTCTCCCTTTCCCTGTGCCCCTTTATTTCATGGTAGAGCTGCCTTTCCCTGCTCTTTTTTCCATCAAGCTGCTTTAGTTTTTCAGCCCTTTCACTTTCAAGCTCCTCAATGTTTTTTCCCACCTCAAGGAGCCTCTCTCTTATTTTTATGCTGTCGTGCACCTCAAGCTGCTTTTTCTTTTGTTCAGCAGCAGCCCTTCTTATCTTAAGATCATCCACCTTCCTTGAGGCATCCTCATATTCTTCCTTTGCATTATCCCTCTTTTCCTCAAGGGCCCTTTTGTCCTTTAAAAGCCCTTCATATTCCCTTGAAGCGTTTATATAGGACTTTGCCTTGTCTACAAGGATAAAACGGTTATACCTGTCATAGGCGTCCATTATCTTCTCAGCAGCCTTTTGGCTCTCCTTCAGCTCCTCAAGCCTGCTCTTTATGTTGTCCATATTCTCTATAGCCTCTGACATTGGCCTTAAATCATCCTCAGACAATGGCTGAAGGGAGTTTTCCATTATCTCATAAACAACCGTTGGCTTAAAATCCTTTGAAAGCTTTGGGGTCCTAAGCTGAACTAAAAGCTTTATAAGCTCGTCATACTCCTCTATGTCGTCAAAACCAAACAGGAGGTCGTTTACCATCTTCATGTAGTCACCCTGGGTTTCAGTTATCCTTCCTCCTCCTGCTATCCTGTTCTCCAATTCCTTTTTGCTTAAGGGCAGCTTATCCCCCACATCCTTATAAAGATAAAAATCCTTTCCAACCCTTCTGCCGTCGGTTATTGAAAAGCCCCAGGATTGAAGCGGCTTTCCCCTCTGAGCCTTAAAACCCATTCCAATGGTCAGATAGTTTTCGCTCTTTTCCTTTTTAAACTCCATATAAAGGTATGCAGTGTTTTCATCCCTTTCCTCATCCTCATCAAGGAGGTAGTTTTCAAGCCTCCTTGCCTTTGAGCCAAAGGGATCAAGCCTCTCGGGGCTCTTGTTTCCGTCAAGTAGAAGAGGTATGAAGCTCTGCATGGTTACGGACTTTCCAGAACCGTTTGAGCCCCTTAAAAGAAGCCTTCCATCTGAAAAGCTGAATTCCTCATCGTCGTAATACCAGAAATTTATAAGTCCTGCCCTGTTTATTATCCACCTGTTACTCATTATCTACAGCTACCTCCCTGTTTATTTCAAGCCCTGCTTTAAAATCATCAGGATATCGTCCTACTATCTTTCCTGCAAGGGGCATTATTTTTATTTCCCTTCCGCCGTTTATCTCCTCTATCATGTTAAAGCCCCTCATGTAATTTCTTATCTCATCTATAAGCCTGTCAAGGCTCATCTCCCTGTATTCCTTGCTCCAGCCGGGGGAATTTTCATCCCTTAGGCTTTTCACCATGGAATCAAAGGCCGCACCTGATATCGTTATGGTGTCATCCTTTTCAGGTTTAAGCTCCCCATTCTCTATAAGGCTTCTTATTAGGTAGTTCATTTGAAGCACTATTTCACTTATAGCCCTGTTTTCAGGGAAGGTGTCCTTAAAGCTGTGGCTCTCTGGGAGAAGAACCATTGCACCGTTTCTATGGACATGAAGGCTTAATCCAAGGTATTTTTCCAGGTCGTTTTCAATTACGCTCCTAAAGTTTTTAATATATGCATAGTCAGGGTCTTCAGGGCCCTCATTATATACAACGGGGGACATTATAAGTCTTCTGTAAACCCTCTGGCGCCTAATTGTACCCCTTTCTCTGTCAATTTCAGCAAGCTCCTCCTTTTCAATATCCCTGTAGGAATTGTAGTTTAGTATGTTTACCGCAAAGTTCCTTACAAAATACCTTGAAAGCCCTGTGCTTTCATATAGAACCTCCAGGCTCTGGTCGTTTGCAAAGCCGCTGTCATCCCCATCGTCAACCTTTATAATTCCAATTTTAGCTGCAAATCGAAGGACCTTAACAAGGCATTTTCTATGTCTGAAAAGAGTCCAATCAACCCTTTCATCTCCCGGGTAGTTTGCCTGTATAAACTCAGTAACGCTTGAAAGTACAAACTGCTCCTCACGTCCCCTATCTTCAAGAAACATAAGAAGAAGGCATAGGAAGGCATATTCCATGGTGCTTTCAAATTCCTGTATGCCCATCCACTCCTCAGCCTTGCCCGGGATTTTCTCAAGCTTTATGAGGTAGGGGTTTACTATAACATGATATCCAAGCTTTTCATTTAAAAAGGATTTGTATTCAGGAAGGCTGTCCTTTACTCTGTAGTACAGCTCCTTATCATCATCCTTGCTTATCCAGTAGTTTTCAAGTAGTATTTCAAGTTCCCTCATAGCTCACTCTCCGGTTCAAAAATCAATTTGTATGCTGGCATTTCAAACTCACCATCTTCGCATACCACCCTGCACCTTTTATTATCCTTTGGGGCAAGTACCCTGTAGAGCCTTCCATGCTCTGTCTTGGATGTTCCATCCATGGTGCTTATACCCTTTGTCAGCCATCTTAAAAGGGTTCCCCTGACATTTGAATCTATTACAGGAAGGCTTTCAAAATCTATTACGCCGTTTTTTATGAAGCTTTCCATTATTTTCTTTTCCTCCTGCCTGGATTTCATTACCTTCTCAAGCATCTCGGCCTTCCTTTGTGTATTATCGGTGATTGGAGTTCTTTTTCCCTTTTCCCTGTAGGTTCTAACCCTTGGTTTTATTGTGTATATATAGGCTTCCTCGTCAAAGACCCCTGAATTTATGCTCTCTGTCCTTCTTTCAAAGTCACCCTTTATGTGCCTTGGGCTTAATATTCCAAGGGATAGGGCCGACAGCTTATGGGCTTCGCTTATATCCCTGCAGGACAGGAACATCTCGGCAAGTTTTTTATACTCTTCCTTTCTATTGGCGGCGCTGTTTCTGCTTTCAGAAATCTGAGATGCGTAGCGGGTTATCTTCCTTATTATTTCATTGGTTATGTCAAAGAGCCTTACTGCCTCGCTCTCCCTGCCGCCTTCCCCCAGGAACCATCCCTTAATGTTGTTCCATTTTCCCATTATGTTGTCAAATATATCTCCCTCAGGTACCTCCATATCAAGCCTTGGTATGGACATTTCGTAGGAAAGTACCTTTTCCATAACCCTTCTCTCATCCTCCCGAGATATTCCTTTTAAAATGCTCTCTATGGCGTTTACGTTATACTGGAGCCCCTTTATAAAATCCCTGAGGTAGTCTATAAACTTTTCCTTATATATCAAAAACTGCCTGCTCTTCATCATTTCCTCAGCCTTTAAGCTGTAAAAGTCCCCTATATAGTCCTGATAGTTCTGGTTTAGCCTTCTAAAGTTATCGTTTAGAGCTCTCCACCATGAGCCTGCTGTTTTTTCATCCTCATCCGCCATTTTTGAAAACCTTTGAAGGTACTCCTTGAGCCTCTCAAGCAGGGATGGCTCAAGGGAAGCATTTTCAACAAAGAGGTTTTCAAGCTTTATTGTCATTCTTTCTATTTCAACTGAATATTCCGAGAGCTGATATCTGAACTGCTTGTTTTTGAACTCCTCAACTGTCGATACCCTTGATGTGTCCTGTATAGGTATCAGGTTTTTCCATTCAACTAAAACGTCAAGATCCTGCTTTAAAAGGTCCATGGTATAACCCTCAAATTCACTGTGCTTTTTAAGCTCCTCATAGACCTCTTCCTTATACATCCAGTATTTCATCTTCTCGTATTGAAGATAGAAAAACCTCATTATTGTCCTGTATCTCCATGCATTATCTGCCGTAAGGTATCTCGTTTCATCTATCTGTTTTGTAAGTTTGTTGTTTATCTCCATGGATATCCTCCGTATTTCAACGTTATCATTTTAAATATTGACATACCTGCCTATAAATATACTAATACAATTTTTATATCACATATCCTCCATTTGGGCTTATAACCTGCCCCGTTATAAAGTCCGCCTCCCTTGATGCCAAAAACAGAGCACATGCAGCAATATCCTCCGCAGTCCCAAGCCTCATAAGGGGAGTTTCCTGCCTTAACTCCTCAAGCTCCTCCTCGCTGTAGGGAGAAAGCATGTCCGTCTTTATAATTCCAGGGGCTATGCAGTTGACCTGAATGTTTGAAGGCCCAAGCTCCTTTGCAAGGGCCTTTGTAAGGCCGATAACCCCAGCCTTTGCTGCGGAATAATGCACCTCGCAGGAAGCTCCAACAATCCCCCATATGGAGGAAATGTTTATTATTTTCCCTCTTTTTTCCGAGATCATATGCTTTAAAACCTCCTGGGTACAGTTAAATATCCCCTTCAGGTTTACATCCATCATATCGTCCCATTCTTCCTCCGTTATGTCTATAAAAAGCTTGCTTTCAGCTATTCCTGCGTTGTTAACTAAAACATCAACTCCCCCAAACTCCCTTATACAGTAGTCGACCATGGATTTAACCTCGTCCCTCCTGGATACGTCTGCCCTAAAAAGCCTGACACTTAAATTTTCACTTGAAAGTTTTTCATATAGGGTAATGGCGCTTTCTACGGATTGGTTGTAATTTATAAGGACACTGCATCCCCTGCGTGCAAAGGCCTCAGCTATTGCTCTTCCTATACCCCTCGAGGCACCGGTTACTATGATATTCTCAGGATATTTATACATTTTGTCCTCCTTAAATATTTTTTCAATATTCTCATACGAAAGCTAAAGGCTGTTTGGTTTACCATTCTATTACCTATAAATGTAAAGGTTATCCAAAGCTGAATTTCTAAACTATCATCATATCAAAAATTGTGCCACAGCCATTGGAAAATGGCAAGGGAGTTTCAAGTCTTCCGGCTGTTCTTCATAAAAATTCCTCATCGGTGGAAACCTATTATGTAGATTTCATTGGGAGGGATTGTTTTGTTTGAACCTTTAAACATTACAATAAGGGTTTTGCTTGCAATTGTACTTTTGTTCACATCAACAAGGCTTTTAAACAAAAGAAGCCTTTCAAACCTTACCTACTTTGACTTTGTAGCATCCTCCCTCCTTGGAACAATTGCTGGAAACCTGGCTTTCAACTTAAGGGTACATATTTTAAATTTCATACTTTCCATATTCCTTGTTACAGTAATAATATTACTGGTATCCTATATATCCCTAAAATTCAGGCCCTTTAGAAGATTTGTTGCAGGTCATCCCGCCGTTATAATACATAATGGAAAAATACTTGAACGCAATATGAAATGCCTTAACTATTCCTTTGATTATCTAACCCAACAGCTGAGGGAGGAAAAAATTTTTGATATAGGTCAGGTTAAGTCTGCCGTGCTTGAGCCCGATGGAAAGCTGAGCATACAACTTAAATCCAAAAACAGACCCTTAACCCCAAAGGATTTAAACCTAACACCTCAAAAAGAATTCCTGGCTGCTGAGCTGATACTCGATGGAGAGATAATAGAAAACAACTTAAGGATAAGGAATGTGGATAATGAGTGGCTTATAAATGAGCTTAAAAAGAAAGGTGTAAACGACGTTAAAAACGTTGCCTTTGCAGCCATAGGATCCAATGGAAATCTATATGTGGATCTTTATAGGGATTAAAGAAGGGACATTTTGCAGCTTAAAATGTCCCTTCTTCAACTATTTTGCATTCCTATATATTCCTCCAGCGTAATGTTCTTACTCATTATTTCTTCTGCGGCTTCCCTGCCTACATAACGTATGTGCCAAGGCTCATAGCTATAGCCTGTTATGCTTTCCTTTCCCTTAGGATATCTTATTATAAATCCGTACTCAGCTGCATGGGATCTTAGCCATTTTCCTTCAGGAGTATTTCCAAAGGATTCTTTAAGGGTATATCCTAAAGATGCACAGGAAACATCCATCGCAAGGCCAGTTTGATGTTCACTCTGACCTGGATATGCGCTTATCTTTCTAGCTTCTGTTTCTCCAAGCTGTGCTGCATGCCTTGCAAATAAACTTTTTTGATATTCATAGGACCTGAAGCCTGAAACAGCTGCAAGGATTATACCATCCTTTTGTGCTGCTGCAAATAAACTATTGAGGGCTTCAGCAGCTTCTCTCCTCATTCTATTGTTTCCCCTTTTACCTTTGTACAAAACGTTAACTTTTACCAAGTCTGATGGCTCCCAGTTTGCAGGCAGATAGCTCCTTTTATTAACTAAAACCATTGTACTTTGAAGGTTTGTAACCAAAACTGCTCCCTGAATATTTGAGCTGGTCGTATTTTTCTGGCTTGAGCTGCCTTTAGCTTTGGTAGATGGCTGCTGATTTTGGAGCTTTGATTTGTTTGCACTGCCATTGCTTGCTTTAGTTGTGCTCTGATTGCTTTCTACTGTTTCATTCTTCTTACTGCTTTGGACAGTACCTTGCAAAGCCTCAGGTGCTTTTGCTGCTGACTCCCTGGTTTTTTCATGAAGGCTGTTATTATTACTTGCCACAGCATTTTGTGCTGCTGATAAATTTTTCGATTCATTGGATACACGAAAATTATTGTCTCCACCGCATGAAATCAATATAGTTGAAATTGCTAAAAGCATTGAAATAAACTTTGTCCCGTGCATTTAATAATCACCCGTACACTTAAAATCTTTTGTCCCTTTAGTACTTACATTTTCTAATTATGCCCATATTATTACATAAAAATACTTATTGTACAATATCATTGTAAAAATTATTCGTTTAATATACAAGTTCCAAATATTATTCCTAACTTTAAAAAATCTTAATTTAAAGCGTTGTGTTACTCTGAAAAGCCCATTAAAATAAAAGCAGAAAATATATTCAGACAGACGCTTCGATAAAAAATATTTCATTCACCAGTACGCTTAGCAAAGAAGTTCTAAGGCTCGGGATTTGAAAATTGAAAAACGGCTATCAATACGTTTTCTTGTAATATATTGAAAATATATATAGAATTAAAATATAGTCGTTAATAAGATGCGTTAGGGGGGCTATAATGAAGAATAGAATATGGGAAATAGATTTTCTCAGGGGAATCGCAATCGTTCTTATGGTCATATTTCATTTAATTTATGACTTAAGCGATTTTTACTCATATAATATAGAATACTTAAGTGGCTTCTGGTATTATGAGGGTAAGCTATCGGCAATCCTATTTATGCTCATCTCGGGCATAAGCTGCAGCTTCAGTAGAAATAACCTTAAAAGGGGAGCCTTTGTGTTTAGTGCTGGAATGATATTGACTTTATTTACCCTTATAACCTTTCCATCGATGTACATAAGGTTTGGTATACTTCATCTTCTTGGCGCAAGTATGATAATATATCATTTTATAAGAAGAGTTAAAAACATTTACCTTATCATTTTTTCTGCTGTAATCATATCGCTGGGAAATATATTTTCAAATATGACTGTAAAAAGCCCATTTTTGTTTATGCTGGGGCTGCGGGATGCGAACTTTGCCTCCCTCGACTATTATCCTCTTCTCCCGTGGCTTGGAGTCTTTCTACTTGGCGTAGTTCTTGGAAGGATTCTTTATAAAGAAAGGAAAAGTCTCTTTAAGTTTGAACCTAAATTTAATCCCTTATCGTACATGGGACAGCATTCCCTTTTAATATATTTTGTGCATCAACCAGTACTTCTTGCAGCACTATATATTATTCATAAAATATAATGAAGGTAGATAATATCTACAGACCGACGCGGAGATAAAAAATATATTCCAGCCGCTGCTACGCTTCGCAAAGAAGTTCTATGGCACCGGATTCGCACAGCCTAAGAAGGTTCGTGAACTCGCTCTCGCTCAGACACCACGAACCCTTCTAAGGCTCTGCTTCATCCTATGTGCCAAGAACTTCTAATTGCTTGCTAAAATGCTGCCTGCATATATTTTTTATCTCCGCTTTAGTTCTTGAACTGGAACAACGGATTAATTTAAAAACTGTTTTCATAATATTGTGGTGAATTTTGTTTCATGCAGAGCTACTCTTTATAAATAAACTCCACAACAGCCTTTATTAAGTCTTCGGGGTTATCGACAAAGGGAACATGTCCACTGTCCTTTAAGATAACAAGCTCAGCATTATCTCCTATTCCATCCTTAATCTCCCTTGCCATGTCCATTGTAACAAGCTTATCCTTATCCCCCTGAACAACAAGCACAGGCATAGTTATCCTGTCAACTTCGCCAGTTCCATTAACAACACCGTTATTCACGTGTGAAATATTGAAAATGCTTAGGCCGTAGTTGAAATCTACTATGTTCCTTTGCTTTGTAATTTCCTCGGCATATTTATCGTACCTTGATTCGTCAGGTTTTTTAATTGTATAAATTTCCGAGTCACATATCTTTTTTATGTCAGCCACGTTTTTCTTTTCAAATGTGCTTTTAAGATAGGAAAGAAGCCTCGTCATTTCAGCTTTTGTTTTTACATATTGCCCCTGCATTGGCCTGTTTAGAAGGTTTCTTTTAAATACGGGATAGCCCTTTATGCTGCTTGAATCTATAAGTATTAGCTTTTTTATGAGTTCAGGATAATCAGATGCAAGCTGCATTGCAACTGTTCCACCTGCCGACCATCCCGCTGCAATTATTTCTTTAAGTCCCAGTGCATCTGCAAAGAGCTTTATGTCGTCTGATAAATCTTTTATGGTTTCTATTGGTTTATTATATGTTGAAGCTCCAAATCCTCTGAGATCAACTGCATACATCCTGAAGTTTTCAGGCATGTTCTCCATAAAGATATCCCAGTTTAAGGATGAACTCATATTTCCGTGAATTAAAAGAAGAGTTCGATCCCCCTCCCCCGCTTCCCTGTAACCCAGAGTTTCCCCGTTTGAAAGTTCAAGGGTTTTAAAAACAATATTCTTACCCATAAATATCACCTACACAATTTATTAATAAAAAGCTCCTAATATATACTCTATGCCTTATGATGCTTTTTTGATATAGCAACTTTTTATGCAAGTTTTTTTTAAGAGACGCTGCGATAAAACAATATATTTCATTCACCAATGCCCTTGGCAAAGAAATTCTAAGGCTTGGGATTTGAAAAAAAGAAGTATTGTTGAAGGAATGATGGTTGATTTAAGTTCAATATAAAAGGCAGATGGCCTATAAAACCACCTACCCTAAGCTATTCAACTTTATTGCTGTTTTTTATATCCCTGCAGTATCCTCCGCAGCATCCTCTTACACTAATGTTTTCTGCTTTGCCCTTCACCTTTCCTCTATAAAGCATTATATAAACTGCAATGACCGCAGCAATAAAAATTCCTCCGATTATGTAGGACATTGTTCATCTCCTCAATCTCTATCTGTTAAGCACTTCGTTCATGCTGCCAGTTCTATAACCCTTTAAATCCAAAGTTACATAATTAAACCCTATCTCTTTTAATCTATCTGCAACCTTGTCCATAATTTCAGCCGAGAAGAATTTCTCCCTTTCCTGTGGCGCCACCTCAATTCTTGCGATTTCCCCATGATGCCTTACTCTAAGCTGTCTAAATCCAAGGTCGATTAAGAATTGCTCGGCCGCATCTATCATGTTGAGCTTTTCCCTTGTTATCTCCTGCCCATATGGAACCCTTGATGACAGGCAGGCAAAGGATGGCTTGTTCCAGGTTGGAAGCCCCATTTCTCTGGATAATGCCCTTATATCAGTTTTAGAAAGTCCTGCCTCAATGAGGGGACTTCTAACGCCAAGCTCCCTGGCTGCCTTCATTCCCGGCCTATAGTCCCCTGTGTCATCTCCATTAGAACCGTCTAATACAAAATTGTATCCCCTTTCCCTTGCTATAGCTGTAAGCTTTGAAAACAGCTCATTCTTGCAGTAATAGCATCTGTTTTCAGGGTTCTTTGCGAAGCCTTCAATTTCAAGTTCTTCAGATTCTATAACCATATGATTAGCGTTTATTTCCTTTGCAAATTTTATAGCCTCCCTCATCTCCCTTTCAGGAAAGGTTGAGGATGATGCTGTAACCGCCAGCACTTTATCCCCAAGTGTATCCTTGGCAACCTTAAGAAGAAATGTGCTGTCAACACCTCCCGAGAAGCCAATAACAACGCTTTCCATATCTTTAAGTATATTCTTTAGTTTTTCAAGTTTTTGGTCTAAATTCATATGTATTCCCCCTTTTAAATCTATTATACACCTTTTCATGTTAAGCTTAAAAGTAAATTGTGTGGATTTTATGAAGATTTATTTCAACATTTTACACCATAATGCAACTTTTTATCAAAAATAATTTGTTTCTTCATAAAATCTTAACATAGCAGGTTTAATATATAGCTAAAGCGCTAAAGTTTTTGATGGGTTAATCCCTCCATCTAAATAAACCAGGGCATACTCAAAGCTCTGGTTTATTTAGTGAATTCCCTGAAGCTTTATTATCTATTGGGATCATATTTGTAATTTGTAATTATCTGAGTTGATATATCGTCATCATCTCCATAGTATTCAGCGTTAGTATCTACATCATCCAGTGGAAATATGCTCTTAAACTGTTCTCTTCTTGCTTCACGTCGAGTATATTCTATCCTTTTTCTTGCCATTGTACCAATCCTCCTTAAATTAACGGGTTGTGCCAGTTTTATCATCAAAGCAAAGATAAAAACATATGAAATTCACATTTTTCAAATTCCAAGCCTTAGAACTTCTTTAATAAGCGTGCTGGTGAATGAAATATATTTTTTATCACAGCATCGATCTGTAAATTTATTTAGCACAACAAGCTAAATTATATTTTCTCTAAAAGATTGGTTTTTATACTCCATACCTCTTTATAACTTCAAGCTGTTTTTCGGCTTCGTTAGCTGGTAAAGGCCTGCTGAACAGATATCCCTGTCCTATATTGCACCTGTTTCTCGTTAAAAAATCAGCCTGTTCTCTGGTTTCTATTCCTTCAGCAATCGTACTGAAGTTAAGGCTGCTGCCCATATCTATTATGGTTTTGACAAGGGTTGATATTCTTTCATCATTTACAATACCATTTACAAAGGACTTATCTATCTTTAAGATATCTATAGGAAGATGTTTTAATACGCTTAGGGATGAATAGCCCATGCCAAAATCATCAACGGATATTTTTATTCCAGCTTCCTTCAATTCATTTAAAATGGTTAAAAGTTCATCAACATCAAGCATTATTCCCTCGGTTATTTCCAGTTCAAGATACTTTGCTTCAAGCCCTGTTTCCTGCAGCACCTTCTTTACAGTTTTAACAAAATCCTTTTTCTGAAGCTGACGTACCGATATATTAACTGCAATACTCATTTGATGGTATCCTTTATCATGCCAATCCTTGATTTGCTTACATGCGGCTTTAAGAACCCATTCTCCAATAGGTATAATAAGACCCGTTTCCTCAGCTAAAGGTATGAATTCAGAAGGCGGTACGACTCCAAGTTTCGGGTGCTTCCATCTTATAAGGGCCTCCATTCCTACTATATCCCCTGTAGAAAGGTCCACCAGAGGCTGGTAGTATAGTATAAACTCGTTGTTTTTTATAGCCCTTCTAAGTCCACTCTCCAGGTTCATTTTTCTAGTTATTTGATCGTTAAGGCTTGAGTTATAAAATTGATAGCAGTTTTTTCCCTTTTCCTTGGCAAGATACATGGCCGAATCGGCATATTTAATCAGTGTATCCACATCATCCCCATCGGACGGATATATGCTTATACCTATGCTGGGAGTTATGTAAATTTCCCTTCCATCCATTACGAATGGACGGGATATTTTATCTATGATCTTTTCCGCGCAGCATCTAAGCTCCTCCTTATCCACTGCCTTACGAATCACTATAAACTCGTCCCCTCCATGTCTGAATATGGTGTATGGCTCCTCTGCGCAGAAGCTCAGCCTTTGTGCCATGAGCTTTAGGACCCTATCCCCATAGATGTGGCCCAGGGTATCGTTTATCATTTTAAATCTATCAAGGTCTATAAATATTACTCCTACATTTTCACCCTTTTTAGCAGCATCCCTTATGGCTTTTTTGAGGCTGCTTCTCATCATATTACGGTTTGGCAGACCTGTAACAGCATCATAATGTGCCAATTGATTTATCCTATCTTCAATCTTCTTTCTCCCGGTAATATCGCGGATTTGCTGTATTACCCCTGTTATATTTCCTTTATCGTCCCTTAAAGGATATGCATATATTTCAAACCATTTTTTCTCCCCCGATGGATAGGTATACTCTGAAATCGTCGTATGAGGTGTTCCCTGTTTCATAGTTTTAACAGATGAGCAGTCAGCGCAGATCTGTTTGTTCTCTCCAAATGCATCCCTGCGGCAAATCCTCTCTTCAATTGGGAGCCATTTCTTATACCATTCATCCATCGTTTTATTGGTACGTATTATTTTAAAATTCCTGTCAATAACAGCAATTCCATCCTGTATTGAATCAAAAACGTCCGACAGGAATTTTTCCTTTTCCTTAAGTGCCCTTTCCATAGATTTTCTTTCGGTTACATCATTGAATGTACTCATAACGGCTTTTTGCCCCTCATATATTACGTTTACAGATACAATCTCAACATCTATCTCCTTCCCGTCAACCCTGACAAGCCTCTGATCCTTTATCCCTATATATTTTCCTTCCAGTGCTTCCTGAACCCTTGCGGTGGCAACTTCAGCACAGTCAGGATGAATAAAGTCGTAAACATGTCTTCCTATTAGTTCTTCCGGTTTTTCAGCCCCCAAAACATCCACGCAGGCAGGGTTTGCATAAATTATTATTCCTTCCCTGTAAATAACTATTGGTTGAGGTAATATGTCCATAAGACTTCTATGCAATTTCTCACCTTCAGAAATCTCCTTTTTCCTTAGGCCTGGTTCTTTTAAACGGAATTTTGCTTTACCATGCCGGACCATAAACAACCAGAACGCTATAAAAATCAGGATAGAGAGCAATGTTCCAAATGCCATTAGATGTATATAAAAAAAGTGTATACGTAAGATAAAATAAATTACAACTATTCCAATCATTATTAACAAACCAGCAATCCTAACGTTGTATTTCATAAAATCCAATCCCCCAAATGCCATCATATAAAGTCAGCGTATTTGAAAGTCGCAATTGATTTATATCTCCATATCCTTTCCATAATTTGTAAGTATACATAAAATAACTATTTATGTGAATAGAATCATAAATAATAGTTCTACAAAAAATATTTAATTCCTTCATATTTCGATAGTTTAATCATAAAAATTATAATCTATCCTCGCTCTACAAAGATGTCGATAATTTTATACTTATAGGTTGACTATAAAGAAAGAGCCATATCCAGTGTGATATGACTCCCTATTTATGTACAATTTGCTATAACTGTAAGTTATGCGCTTTCACGCTCATCAACAGTTCTTCCATCCATAAGTTTTATTAACCTATCTCCCATCATTCCTATTTCGGGGTCATGGGTTACAATTACGATGGTATGGCCATTTTTGTGCAGTTTCTTAAACAAATCTAAGATAATTTTACCGTTTGTCCTGTCTAAGTTCCCAGTTGGCTCGTCAGCAAGAATAAGTGAAGGTTGATTAATAAGTGCCCTTGCGATGCTCACCCTTTGCTGCTCTCCTCCGGATAGATGTGCAGGAATATGTTCAAGCCTATGCCCTAATCCTACAAGCTCCAGGGCTTTTTTAGCTTCTTCTTCATCAACCATGCTGTGAAAATGCTGGGCAAGCATTACATTTTCAAGGGCAGTTAGATAAGGTATTAAATGATACTGCTGGAAAACTAAACCTATATTTTCTCTCCTAAATTTAGCCATTTCATTTTGAGATAGTTTTGTCACTTCCGTTCCATTGATAATTATTGAGCCATTAGTTGGCCTATCCAGACAGCTTAAAATATTTAAAAGGGTTGTTTTTCCCGATCCGGACGGCCCCATTATATTTACCCATTCGCCCTTTCTAATGACAATGTTTAAATCCTTCAAAACATGTGTTTTGTCATCATAGGATTTTGATAGGTTCGTTGTTACAATCATATCATTTTTATCCATGTTATTCCCCCCTCAGTGTCACTACAGGATCGATCTTTATAGCTTGCCCTACAGGTATTTTGCTGGAAATTAAAACAAGCAAAACAGTTATAATTAAAGTAATGGGTATCACAGTAACGTGGAAGCTTATAAATGTATTAAATACGCTCTTCCCAATTACCTGTGCCATTAAAAAACCTAAAATATATCCAATTGCTCCACCCGCTAAACCTATTGCACTTGCCTCCAGGTAAAAGATTTCAGCAATTTTTTTATTTTCAGCTCCAATTGCTTTCATCATTCCCACTTCTTTTCTTCTCTCTAAAACTGTAGTCGTCATAGTGCTCATAACACTAAGACCCGAGCCGACTAAAGTTAAAATAGTTACCAAAATCATTAAGAATAGTATTTTACCCTGAATATTTCCTTCAGCTTTGGAAATCTGGCTTAAGACTCTAGCTCTGGTTCCTGGTATTTGTTTTTCGATTTGTGATGCAACCTTATCAATAGGATTTTTGTTGGTAAGTACGCTGACCTGAATTAAATTAACCTGCGATTCTCTGTTAAATAGCTTTTGTGCCTCATTTAGCTTTATAAATACCTGGTTATCTTCAGAACCTCCTGTGCTTACAATACCAACAAGCCTAAACTTCTTTGGTTCATATTCCCCATTATCTATCCCGGACAGTATATTAAGGGGCCACCGTTTTGATGCATCACCATTGGCATTTTGAGATGCTGAAGTTGTTGCATCAACCTGTGTCTGATTAGAATCTTTTACTTCTGTTTGCTTTTTATAAGATTCTTTTCTAATGTTTAAAACAACATCGTCACCAATCCTATATCCCAACTGAGCTGCAACCTTTGCACCTATCATAATAGTGCTTTCGCTGCTGCTGTCATCATTCCAACTACCTTCAACTTTCCACCAGGGGCTTATTTTTTTTATATTTTCATAGTTACCGCCAACGATAACAACATTCTGCTCTTTAATCTTTCCTACGCTGTAGATATAGGGGGCAAAACCATATATATTGGCCGATATGTTCGAATTATTCAACTCATTTACTTCATCCATGGATATTAATTGCCAGTTAGTTTCTCTATTTTCATCCGGAAGAATTACTAAATTAGCACCAAATGCTCTTAACTCCTTTGCCATCTTTCCATTTAAATCCAGTGAAATATTTAGCAATATAGAGATCATTGAAGCTCCCATTACAACAGCAAGTACGGCAACTAAAATTCTATTTTTTCTGTTTTTAATTGATTTAAAAACAACTCTTTTCAGCATCCTAAGTCTCACCGTCCTTTCCCTATTCACCTCTTAATACTATAACAGGATCAATTTTAAGTGCATTTCTAATTGGTATGAGGCAGCCTATAAGGGTAATTCCAATGGCAATGATAATAGTTAAAGGAAATACTATAACATTTACTACAATCCTGGAATTAAATACGGCATTACCTATTAACTGAGCCAAGCCAATTCCTGCACCATAACCTATCACACCACCTATTATACCTATAGCACTTATCTCCGTCATAAATAGGGCAAGCGTTTGGGATGTTTGAGCTCCTATAGCCTTTATGATACCTATTTCCTTTCTTCTCTCCAGAATGCTTGTGGTCATTGCCGTCATTACTCCTAAAGCTGAAGCAGCAACTGCTACAAGGGTTATGAGCATCATCATAAGCTTAATCTTCTTTAGAAAATTCCCCTGGGCACTGGCTATTTGTTCAATTGGCTGTGCATCCGATCCTGTGATTACCTCCTCAATTTGAAGGGCAATGGAGCTTATATAAGGTGTACAGTACCAGCGGTCATATTCTTCCTTAGTCATTTTAGTTATATCTCGTTTTGCAAACTCATCTTCGGGCGTAATCGCTGCACTAACTTTTATTTCAGAGATTTTTCCTTTAAGCCCCATTAAATCCTGTACAATAGAAAGATTGGTAAATATCTGGTTTTCCTCTTCTCCACCTGTATGTAAGATACCAACAACTTTTAAATCAATACTTTTACCGTTGTATCTGATTCTAATAACATCCCCAACTTTGTTTTTTAGCTGTTTTGCTGCGGCAGCGCCTAGTATTGCCTCAGGCTTGTTATCTTCATCATTTATCCACTTACCGTCAACCGTCCACCATGAAGAAACGGTTTTTACACCTGCCTTAGTCGTCTTAAATGTTTCATCCGGGATTTCAAGTTCCTTTTCAAACCATGTTCCAGTTAAAACTATACTTTCATTCTTAGGACCAGCCTTTACTACTGTATTTAGTGAAGGGGAAAATCCAAGAATATTGTATTTCCAAAATATCTTTTTTATCTTATAAAGCTCGTCTTCCCTTAAATAATTTTGTTGTTTATTGGAGCCATAATTAACACCTCCGATTTCCAGCTGGATACCATCATCCTTTGGCTTAACAATGATATTAGCTCCATAGGAACTTAATTCTTTACCCACCTTTTCTTCTATGTTTAAATATACACCTGCAAGAGCTGAAATAAGCGAGGCGCCCATTATAACTGCTATAACCGCTAAGGCTATTTGTTTTCTTCGAATCTTAAAGGATTTCAAAATTATTCTTCTATACATGTAACAACCCCCTCATAACTTATAAACAATGAACAGCATAATGGGGAGGAGGTTATTTTACCACTCCCCCTGCAAATACATTTTTGGAAGCTGCCAAATCCCCTACTTTTACAACAATATTGTTATTTACAACTTCAGTTTTAATAGGGATTGGATTACATCCACCCGGATATCCTATTGTTGTCATAGGTATAGGTGCATTACAATTTTTGCAGATTATATTATCTATGTTACCTTGTTCCTGGAAGTATCCTATTGCACCACATATGTCACATGCATCTAATCCACTGCTAACAGCATTTCCAGGTCTTTTTACCAGAATGAATCGTACATTTACCCCATCAACTTCATATGCATACTTGCTCATTATATTTTCTTTAAGGCTCTCCAATGGAATTTTGATTTCTCCATTCACCGCTGAAATCATCTGTGGATTTGGGTCGAATACAGGTCTTGTAGCCTGGGAATACAAATTGAATCCAAGTATTAAATTTATAGCTAAGGCTGACACAATAACTGCCTTCTTCCACATCCTGTCCCTTTGAATTTCAGCCAGTCTCTTTCTTTTCTCTGCCCCTGTTTCTTCTTTTACTCCTTCTATTTCAATATTTGTATTTTTACTGTCTAACAGCACCATTACAATTGGAAGGGTTAGAAGCATCATTGAAATTATTACAGTAGAGTTATCCCTTACTATTAAACCAATTATTTTCATAGCAAGCTGACCTAGAGGTATAATTCCAACCTCTCCAAACTCATGAAGTCCACCTGCAAAGAGCCTTACAACAAGTATCATTAAAATCCAGCTGGTAACTTTAAAGAACCTTGAAAGATTGATTTTAAGACTGCCTCTAATGAAGAATACTGCAAATAGCACAGAAAGGGCTATACCGACAAGTCCTCCTAAAAAACTCAAAAATGCATTACTTTCAGTAGTTAAAGCTGTCATAAATAGCACAGTTTCAATTCCTTCTCTAAACACCATAAAAAATGTAAATGCTAAAATTCCTATACCTTGTTTTTTCAAATCTTTATCACTGCTTTGATTTACAATGTTATGTAGCTTCTCTTCCATCTCATTTTTTATATTCTTTGAAGTTTTCTGCATCCAGATAACCATGCTTCCTACAAATACCGCTGCTGTAAAGAACATAATCCCTTCTAATACTTCATTTTCAGGATCAAACCCTATTAAATTGAAAATTACTGCACCCAAAATGCTTGCAACTACGGCTAAAGCTAAACCAAAATAAGCATGCTTTTTTAGTTCAAATTTTTCGGTTTTGTTCAGATATGCAACAATAATACCAACTACCAATGCCGCTTCAATACCTTCCCTTAAGGTAACAACTAAAGCTTCTATCATATTTTTCATCCTTTCATTCATAAAATTTACTTAAATATTTATGTTTGTTTTTAACAATCAAGCTTAGTATATATCAAAAATTTACCCTTCTACTTAAGCTTTACACCCCTCCTCTAAAATATATTGACATTCATTCTCATCTAACCTTCAAAAATATTAATCTCTACTAGTAGAGATTAATATTTTTGAAACTAAAATTTATCATAATAAATGTAATTTATAGAAACTTAGTGAATAATTGATAAATGCTATCATTCTAAAGATAATTATAATTGATAACTTTAATCAATACAAGCATTTTTGTGAAAAAATTATTTATGTCTAAAACACTGCCCCGTCCTAAAGGAGTGCAAGTCTTTTATACAGTTTTTAATGTATGTTGCTTATTCTATATAAAAATTTTTTGTAAGTGCAACTGATTCTTCTTTAATAATTTTGTTCCAATCGTTCCGAACTATGTTAAACCTCTGTCAAAGCATAGAGCATAAGGAAATTCTTTTGATGGGCATTTATTAGATGTTTATTCAAAATCTATCTATTATTAAAATAATATTGTATAATAATGTTATAATAAATAAAGAGGTGATGGAGTTCACCTTTAATTGCCATTGTGCTGATGGCTCCTGCTTTATATCATAAAGTAGGAGTTTTATTTTATATACGAAGGAGGATTGAAATTGCAGCAGATATTTTATGTAGGCATTGGAGGCTTTATAGGAGCATCACTCAGGTATATAATATCCACTAATTCCGTGAAATGGTTTGGAGATTATCTTCCATATGGTACTCTAATTGTAAACGTGGCTGGAGGCTTTTTAATTGGGCTTATAATGGAACTAAGCCTTATAACTGAACTAATCCCCTCGAATTTAAGGCTTTTTCTCACAACAGGTATTATGGGAGGGCTTACAACCTTTTCAACCTTCAGTTATGAGACCATAAAAATGTTTTCTGATGGCAGCTATTTGCTCGGACTTTTGAATATATTCTTAAACCTTTTTTTAAGCCTTTTCGGGGTGTGGCTCGGGAAAGCAATCATATAAACGCCTCGATATCCTTGAATATGTCTTAATAATATTATAAAATGTTAATAGGATACGTTAGGAGTGTTTATGATGGTTAACATTAATTCTGCAGAAAAGATATTCAAGGAAAAGGGATTTAAACTTACCAACCAGAGGAAGGCCATAATAGAAGTACTCCTTGAACATAGAGATCAATTTTTAAGCGTTGAGGAAATATTTTTAAAATCGAAGGAAAAATATCCTCAAACAAATCTTTCAACCATATATAGAAACCTTGAAATGATGGAAAAAACTGACATCGTTCATAAAACAACGGTAAACGGTACATCGTCCTATTACCAGCTCATATGTGATGAATGTCACCATCACCATGTAATATGCAAAAACTGCGGCAAAACCGGAGTCATAGATTTTTGCCCCATGGACAGCATAAGCTCCATTATTTCAAACAGCGATTTCATAGTAACTGACCATAAAATCGAATTATATGGATATTGTAAAAATTGTGCAAAAAAAGCGGAGAAATAATTCCTCCGCTTTTGTATTTATATAAGTATATATTAATTAAACTCGTTGTGCTACTCTGAAAAGTCCATTGGAATAAAGGTAGATAATATCTACAGGTAGGCGCTGCGATAAAATATATTTCATTCACCAGCACGCTTAGCTATTTCAAGCTGTTATATATCTTTTCAAGATTGTACCTCATGCTCTCAAGATAATCCTTTCCGTCCTCCCTGCTCTCTATTGTATATATCTTTTCAACCTTTGCTCCTATTTCCCTTGCAAGGGTTTCTGAAACCTTTGGGCTTGCCATAGACTCCGAAAATATGGTTTTAACATTGTTATTTTTAGCATATTCTACAAGTTCCTTGAGCTTTTTAGCACTTGGCTCGCCCTCTGCAAATACGTTTTCAACGCTGTTTTGTTCAAGTCCAAAGTCCCTGCACAGGTATGCGAAGGCTGCATGGCCTGTTACGAACTTCTTATTGGTAACCTTATCAAATTTTTCCCTGTACTCGTTGTAGAGGCTGTCAAGCTGTGATGCAAAGGCATTGTAGTTGCTCTCATAAAAATCCCTGTTTGCTCCATCCGCCTTTATAAGCGCATCTTTGATATTTCCAGCCTGTACTTTAGCTTCCTTAAGGCTAAGCCATATATGAGGATCAAATGCATCATGATCTTCATCTCCGCTGGCTTTAATGAGGCTTACCCCCTTTGAGGAATCTACAACTATCAATTTCCTGTTATCGATAGAACCAAGCACCCTATCCACCCAGTTCTCCATTCCGAGTCCGTTATAAACAAACACCTTTGCATTTCCTATAGCTTCAATATCCTTCGCCCTCGGTTCAAAATCATGGGGCTCCATTCCCTCTGGTACAATCATCTGAACCTCAACCTTGTCCTTGCCAATTGCCTCTACAAACTCCTTTAGTGGGTTAATACTCACCATAACCTTAATTTTTCCAGAGGTATCTGTGCTTCCACTATTAGAATTGCTGCTGCATGAGGACAACACTCCAATCATAATCATTGCAACAATAATTGCAGCAAATTTTCTATGCATAAAATCAATCACCCCGCATTTTAGTTGCAAATATTTTGCATTTAGGTATATAATAAATGTGAATTTAATATTTGTCAATCAGGTTATATATATTTGGGATAGCCATTTTACACAAACAATTTTCTGGAGGTTAACACATGCTTGAAATTGAAAACTTGTATTTTTCTTATAATAGATCTTCCACCTATCTTCTTAACGACATAAATCTAAAAGTTCCAAAGGGAAGCTATGTTTCAATAGTTGGAGATAATGGATGTGGAAAAAGCACACTTGTAAAACTAATACTCGGGGAGAAAAAGCCTTTAAAAGGTACTATTAAATTATATACAAACAGAATAGGCTATATTCCCCAGAGGGTTGAAGGGTTTAATCCTCAATTTCCCATAACCGTATCTGAAATGCTAAACGTCCACAGAAAAGCACTAGGCATGAAGGGTTTAAGATTAAACGACAGCATTTTAGAGAAGGTAGGAATGAAGGAATATAAAAATTCACTGATAGGAAATCTATCCGGTGGACAGCTTCAAAAGGTATTCATAGCCAGGGCACTTATGGGGCAGCCTGAACTTTTGGTCCTCGATGAACCCTCCACGGCAGTTGATGTTCAAAGCCAGAGGGAGATATACAGCATAATAAAAGGGCTTAACAAGGACTTTGGGGTTACCGTTATTTCAGTTGAGCACAACTTAAATGCCGCTCTTTTAAATTCCACACATATATTTAAGATTGAAAATGGAAAAGGCATTCTATTTTCAGTAGATGAATATACAGCAATGCTCCAGGAGGTATAAATCGATGTTTCAATATAGTTTTATGAGAAATGCCCTCTTAGCATCACTGCTTATCTCAATATTATACCCATCCATAGGTATGTTTTTGGTTCTGAAAAGGCAGTCAATGATAGGAGATACACTATCCCATGCGTCATTTGCAGGGGTTGCCCTGGGAGTTTTACTGGGTATTAACCCAATCCTGAGTGCATTTATTTTTACATCCATCGCAGGCCTTTTGATAGAAGGGCTCAGAGTCTACTATAAAAGATATGCCGAACTCATACTTGTAATAATACTTACCCTTTGTGTTGGAATCGCAATAACCATAATAAGCATGGGGAAAGCAAGCGCCAATGTCAATTCATTTTTGTTCGGAAGTATATTAACGGTATCTGACAGGGACCTCCTTACTATTCTGGTTATGAATGTAATTTCAATAACTGCACTTATGCTTCTATACAATAAACTTATATATACAACCTTCGATGAAGAAGGTGCTCGCATTGCCGGAATAAAAGTAAAACTTGTAAATTATATATTTGCACTCATCGTTGGTGCCACAATATCTGCATCTATAAGGATTATGGGAATACTTGTGCTTTCATCCATGCTCATTATACCTGTTGCAGCAAGCCTGCAGCTTGGAAAAGGTTTTAAGCAAACACTTGTCTTTTCTATACTGTTTGGCTTTATAGATATAATTGGAGGACTTATAATTTCCTATTACATTAACAGTGCTCCGGGTGGAGTTATTGCTTTAACATCTGTTTTTGTACTTTTTATTGTACTTTTAACAAGACGATTCTATTTAGTCCCCTGAAGAGTTTGTAGCGTAATTCCTGCTGCATGGCAGTATGGATTATCTAGAAAATTACTTGCATATGGATGAGGTGAAACAAGGAACAAGCAAGTCCTAGAAATTCTGTTTTTTAAGTTAAGAAAAATGTCCTGATTTTCATGCCTTTCAGCGAAATATGAGTTTTTAGGCACCTTTAATTGTATTTCCCAAAAAATTAAAGCTGCCAGGAATTTTGGCAGCTTATTTTACTTCAAATCCCGGCACTACCGCACCATTATATTTTTCCTTCATGTAATCGGCCATTTCCTTGGATTGAAGTGCACTTAAAAGAGCCTTTATACGCTCATCATCTTTCAATTCCGGCCTTGTAACAAGAACGTTAGGGAACATTGACCTTGCATCCTCCAGTACCAATGCCTCCTTGACAGGTGATATACCGGCGCCCAGGGCATAGTTTCCTGTAATAACATCTAAATCAACATCATCCAAAACTCTAGGAAGCTGTGCGGCTTCTACGGGCTTAAACTTAAATTCATACGGATTTTCTACAACATCCTTAATATCTGCCTTTAATCCTACCCCTTCCTTTACCTTAAGCAATCCGTTTATCTCAAGAAACAGCAGTGCCCTTGCCTCATTTATAGGGTCATTGGGTAATGCTAAAGTGGAACCCTTTTTAATATCCTTAAGATTTTTTATTTTATGCGAATATAGCCCCATTGGATTTAAGTTTACCCTTCCAAGGGCAACTAAGTTTGTGTTGTTCTGTGCATTAAAGTTATTTAGAAAAGGTTCATGCTGAAACAAATTTGCATCTATATTTCCCTCTACCAGAGCCTTATTTGGTGTAACATAATCGTTGAATTCAACTATCTCAAGCTTTATGCCCTTTTCCTTTAATTTGGGTTCAACAAACTTTAATAAATCACTGTGGGGTACCGGAGTAACTCCAACCTTTAAAATCTTATCATCTGCTTTCTTGCTGCATCCGGTTAATAAAACCCCTGCTGCTATTATAAAAATTAAAGCTTTACTAAGTATATTTTTCACAAATATTCCTCCTCAACAGAATAAATATATTATACGTACTCTTTTTTAAATCGCGATTATTTATATTTTTAGGTATTAAAAAAACCTCTTTCGATGAAAGAGGTCTGCGGCCGCATGTGAATTCTCTCTCATCTGTCAGCATATGCTGCTGGAATTAGCACCTTGCAATAGATTGCTGGTTGCCGGGCTTCATCGGGCCAGTCCCTCCGCCTCTCTTGATAAGAGTTCCTATTTAATTTATTGAAAATAAGTATACTTTGTTATATATTCTATGTCAATATATCTTTCTAAACTTTTTCTCAATTTTCTGGATCGTCCACTAATACCATATAACAATTCTTTCAAATAGTTTTTAAATACAAAAATAAATGCAAATGTCACCTATTCAGTTCGATGAATTCTTCAACAAGCTCCTTTAGCGCTTTTCCTTTCCTATATTTTTCATGTCTAAACGCTAAAAGCGAAGAAATTAAAGCCCCAGCCGCATCAGCTATTATATCAAGCATTGTATCAACAAGGCTTCCCTTTTGCATAAAGAGGCCGAATATGTGGTCCATTAAAAACTCATATATCTCCCATACTGACCCAAGACTTAGGGAAAAGCTAAAGGTAAAAATCGCCGCCATAGCAGGAGTCAGCTTAATATCCTTATCAAATTTACGATTTATAACAAATATAAGAAGATAGCCGATAGTACCAATTATAACTCCTGACAAAGCATGGAGCACTATATCCCACCACCAGAATCTATCGTAGAAGGAGTTGATAGTTCCGAGGTAGTTAGCCGAAAAAACATATATTATCATTATCATCCATATATTTTGTGGAAACCTTATATGCAACTTGCTTACTGCTGCTGGAATTAAAAATATAATGACAAGGGTTGCTGCTGCAGTTACGAAATTTACATAATTGCGATTAAGAAGGTTTGACAATGAAGATGTAACAAATAGCATCGCTATTACAACTGTAAGTAAGATATTAAATTTTTTATTGGTAGAATTGGCCTTCATTCCCTTCACCTCATTTTTCATTTTACGTTTGAATGAATAAAGCGTTTATTTGTTCAGTTATAATGTATGCATTTTACTTGCATTTTAAATCTAAACATATAATCCTGCTTCCTTTCCATATCTTCGCACTATATTAACTCGTTGTGCTGGATAAATTTACAGATCGGCTCCAATTTTCCCTTTAATTAATAACTTGATTTTAATTTAAGTTATGTTAAAATTTAACTAAAAGAATGAATTGAATAAATTACCGGCACTAGGGGAGCTGGAATTGGCCAGCTGAGATAAGGATTCCGGAAAAACCTTGACCCTTGTACCTGATCTGGATAATGCCAGCGTAGGGAAGTGCTATTTATATGCATTTTAATTTGTATATTTAATGGCACAAATCCTTATCTGGGTTTGTGCTTTTTTATTTCTTAACATGAAGGGAGGTATAGATCTTGAATACAAGAAAACTTACTTTTTCAGCAATGCTAATCGCAACAGGTACAATCCTTGGTAATATAATTTACATACCTGTTGGAGCATCAAAATGCTTCCCGGTCCAGCATGCCATCAACGTTATTTCAGCAGTTTTGCTAGGCCCCTGGTATGCCCTTTCAAACGCTTTTTTAATTTCACTTCTCAGGAACATCCTTGGTACAGGCTCTCTTTTAGCATTTCCAGGCAGCATGATAGGAGCATTTCTTGCAGGCGTTGTATTTAAAAGAACAGGGAGCAAGCTTTTTGCCTCTATTGGAGAAGTATTTGGAACGGGTATACTGGGAGGAATTGCTGCATATCCCGTTGCAAAGTTTGTAGTGGGAAAGGATGCAGCGGTGCTTTTCTATGTAGTTCCCTTCCTTATAAGTACCATAGGAGGAAGCATTATAGGATACGTTCTTGTTAGCATATTTGAAAAAAATGAAATGTTAAAAAAACTAACAGCATAGGAGGTAAAAATATGAAGAAAGTACTTACAATTGCAGGTTCAGACAGCAGCGGTGGTGCAGGAATTCAGGCGGATTTAAAGACCTTTTCTGCCCACGGAGTTTTTGGAATGAGCGTAATTACAGCAGTAACAGCTCAAAACACACAGGGTGTCTTTGCTGTTCAGGATATATCAAAGGATATTATTGCAAAACAGATAGAGGTAATTTTTGAGGATATAGATGTTGACGCAGTAAAGATCGGAATGGTATCTCAAATAGATACTATAAATACCATTGCAGAGGAGCTAAAAAAATACAATGCTAAAAATATTGTACTTGACCCTGTTATGATATCCAAAAGCGGGTTTGACCTTTTAAGGCCCGAGGCAAAGGATGCCCTTATTAAAAACCTTCTGCCAATAGCAACGATAATTACGCCAAATATACATGAGGCAAGAGCAATTACCGGTATGGAAATTAAAAATATAAATGACATGGAAATGGCAGCAAAAGCCATATTCGAAATGGGTCCAAAGAACGTCCTTGTAAAGGGAGGGCATCTTGAGGAGGATGCAACTGATGTTCTCTTTGACGGATATGAAATAAATCACTTTAAGTCCCATAGAATTAATACAAAAAATACACATGGAACGGGATGCACCCTCTCTTCTGCCATTGCTTCGAATTTAGCCCTTGGCTACTCAATATTTGAGGCAGTTGAAAGGGCCAAGGAATACATTACAGTTGCAATTGAACACTCCCTGTCCATTGGAAAGGGTGTTGGTCCAACAAACCATTTCTATACACTATACAAGAAAGCAGGTGTTTTAAATGAATAACGAAACAAAAAACAACTTAACAGCATTTAATTTTCTATTTTTATGGTTTGGTGCTGCAATATCAATTGCAGAGATAATGACAGGAAGTCTCATAGCACCCCTTGGCTTTAAAACAGGATTTTTAGTTATTTTGCTTGGACATGCCATAGGAACTGCAATACTGGTTTTAGGTGGAGTTATCGGAACAGAGGAAAGAATCCCGGCAATCATGTCCACAAGAATATCCTTTGGATCATATGGTTCCTATTTATTTTCGATTTTAAACGTTCTTCAGCTCATTGGATGGACGGCAGTTATGATCATATCCGGAGGGCGTTCGATAAACATAATAAGCAAAACGCTGTGGTCATTTGACAGCATTAACTTCTGGTCCATCGTTATAGGACTTCTTGTTTGCCTTTGGATTGTATCTGGAAGTGCAGGCTTTAAGAAGATAAATACTGCGGCTGTTTTTCTCCTGCTTATTTTAACCATTGTTTTAAGCTTTATAGTCTTTAAAAATGGAGAACTCTTTACAAAGCAGGCTACAGGAAACATGAGCTTTGGAGGGGCTTTAGAATTAAATATAGTTATGCCTCTATCCTGGCTTCCCTTGATTGCCGACTACACAAGGTTTGCTAAAAGCAAAAAAGGGGCAGTATCAGGAAGTTTTATAGGATACTTTGTTGCAAGCTCCTGGATGTACCTTGTTGGGCTTGGCGCTGCAATACTCTTTGAAAACCCTGACGTTGGAGCTATAATGACTGCTGCCAACCTGGGATTTGCAGCCCTTGGAATAATCGTTCTGGCAACAGTTACAACTACCTTTATGGATGTCTACTCAGCAGGGGTAACCTTCTTAAACATAATGCCAAATTTAAATGAAAAAACAGTTTCTGTTATTATGGGAGTTATAGGTACTATAGTTGCAATTGTTGTACCTATTGAACAGTATGAGAGCTTCCTATATGCAATAGGATCGGTGTTTGCTCCTCTGTTTGCAATACTCTTTACTGACTACTTCATAATTAAAAAGCGCACAAGGATTCAGGATAACCTTATAATCGATTGGGGAGCCATGATCGTGTGGATCATTGGAGTTGTTCTATACTATATACTTATTAAATTCGATTTCATTTTGGGCTCAACCGTCCCTGTAATGATATTAACTTCGTTGATTTATATTTTATCCTGGAGGTGGATTGAAAATTGGAAATACTTAAGGAAATCTCAAAACTCCTATCAGGGGTAAGGGAAAAAAAACCCCTCATCCATAACATCACAAACTATGTTACAGTAAACGACTGTGCAAATATAATATTAGCCCTCGGCGGTTCCCCTGTTATGGCCGACGATATAGATGAAGTTGAAGAAATGACTTCAATTGCATCATCCCTTGTTATAAACATCGGTACCCTAAATTCAAGAACCATTGAACCCATGATACGTGCAGGCAAAAAGGCAAATGAAGCAGGAATACCTGTAATTTTTGACCCGGTTGGAATTGGGGCCACAACACTAAGGACTAAAACTGCTGAGAGGCTTATAAATGAAGTTAAGTTCTCGGTAATAAGAGGGAACATGTCTGAGATTAAAATATTGGCAGGCATTGACGCCAGAATAAAGGGAGTGGATTCAACGGAGGGCACCCACGGAGGTGAAGAAATAGCCCTAAGCCTTGCAATGCGCCTGGGAAGCGTTATTGCAATTACAGGTGCAAAGGACATCATATCAGATGGAAAAAGGCTGTGCACAATAGAAAACGGGCACAAAATGCTTTCAATGGTTACAGGAACAGGCTGCATGAGTACATGCCTTATTGGAACCTATTCAGGAGTAACAAATGATTACTACCTAAGTGCAGCAGCAGGCATTTTAACAATGGGTCTTGCAGGGGAAAAGGCATATAAGAGCCTTAGGAAAGGGGAAGGAACAGGAACCTTTAGAATGAGGCTGTTTGATAGCATATACAACCTGTCTGAAGGGGACATTATGGAAGGTGGAAGAGTATATGAAAAACAAGATTGATGTTAACTACAGCCTTTATCTTGTCACTGACAGGGGAATATTAAATGGAAGGGATCTTAAAGAGGCCGTGGAGGAGGCTATATTAGGAGGCGTAACCCTCGTACAGCTTAGGGAAAAGGCAGCTTCAACCCTTGAATTTTATAACACAGCATTGAGGGTAAAGGCTGTAACAGATAAATATAACATCCCCCTTATAATAAATGACAGGCTCGACATCGCCCTTGCTGTTGATGCGGCAGGGCTTCATGTGGGACAGGATGATATGCCTGCCCACATAGCAAGAAAAATACTGGGACCTGATAGGATACTTGGAGTATCCACAGCAAATTTAAAAGAAGCACTAAAGGCACAGGAGGACGGCGCTGACTATATAGGAGTTGGAGCCATGTTTCCAACAATCAGCAAAAGCGACACAAGGGACGTTACCCTTGATGAGCTTAAAAGGATTAAGGAAAGTATAAAAATACCCGTTGTTGCAATAGGCGGGATAAACCAAAACAACGTAAAACAGATTATTGAGTTAGGCGCAGACGGAGCAGCAGTCATCTCTGCAATACTCGGCAGAAAGGATATTAAGCAGGCTGCCCTCGAGCTTAAGAAAAAGCTCAACGGAGACAGTTGATAAAAGTTTAAACTACTTAGGGACAGTTAATAACTTTTTAGCCTAATGAGGCTAACTTAAAAAAGAATGAACTGTCCCCTATTTGCTTCGAAATTCTTAACATCCTCTTCTAAAGATTTTCCCGCTTTAAAGGGCTTGATACCATATATCCATATGTGCTTAATGAAGCGTGAATTATATCGTAAATAAAAACCGGGCAATTAAGCCTGGTTTTTATTATATTATTCAGCCTTTCTTTTACGAACTACCATAAATACCCCTGCACCTAAAGCAAGAATGCCCAGTGTTATAAGAAGGTTTCTATCAACGGGTGACCCTGTCTTGGGAATAACCTTTGAACCATCTGAACTTATTGGTGTATCTATTCCGCCAGAATTTCCTGGTTGCTCTATATTCCCTGGTGTAGTTGTTTCATTAGCTTTTACAACGATTTTACATTCTGCACTATAGCTTCCGTCCTCAGTGGTTACAGTTATTGTTGCCTTTCCTTCCTTTAATGCCGTTACCTTTCCATTGTTATCTACCCTGGCCACAGCTTCGTTGTCAGACTTCCAGCTAACATTCTTGTTTGTTGCATTATCAGGAGTTATTGATGCCTTAAGGTTTAATGTATCTCCAACCTTAAGCTCGGCATTCGTTTTATCAAGGCTTATTCCTGTTACTAACACAGCTGAATTTACCAGAACAATCTCTGAAGTGTTTCTAACCCTTATTCTGTGCCCCTCCGGATCCTCTGATGCAAGACCAACTGCACTTACAACATCACCCACCTTAATTCTTCTATCCCATTTACCGAGCATGTCAGGATTGTCTGTATCATCTCCAATATATCCATTTACATATATTCTTGCTTCTCCACTGCCATCATCAAGGAATAGTGAGTTCTCTGTCATTTTTGTTACCTTACCTTCAACCTTAACAAGCCATCCTTCATTTTCCTCAAGCATACTCTCGTAGGTTTTCATTACCCTTGGTTCAACAAGCTCTATGTTGCTGCCCAATATTTCAATGTCATAGTTTTCATTTGAAAGCTGAAGCTCAGCATCCCCATCATACTGGTCAACCTTTCCTATTACCCTAACCTTTGAACCAAGCGGAAGGGACTTGTTTGAAACACCAAACACTGTAATTCCACCAGTTTCGTCCTGAACATAGAATACGTCAAAGAAGGCTGTATTTTTAACTGCTGCCTTTGAAGCTGCCGTGACTCTTCCTTCAACCATGAACTTCTTTCCAAGGTTATCTAAAATTCCATCCCTGTCTTTATCTTCCCTAACCTGTGCGATAGTTGAAAGCTTAGGCCTTGTCATCCAGCCAAGTATGTTTTGTGTTATCTGCCTGTTTGCATATTCGTTATCTCCTGTAGTTTCAAAGTCTGAGAAGAAGGTTGTTCCTGCAACTATTAGCTTACCTCCTCCAGGAAGAACTTCTGCTGCAAGGGAGTAAACGTTACCCTTCTCAACCGGAGCTGCATCATTTTGAAGGTCGGAATCTAATGTTTCTGTTGTTTCGTGGCCCTTTATAAGCCAATCAACAGCCGAATCACTTCCACCATCTTTAAGTATCACAGAGCATCCGCTGTATGCACTGTAGGTAAGCCCCTCTGGAATGTTGTTCGTGAGTCCATATTTTGTTGATACATAATCATCAAAATATAGTCTATATTCCTGTCCCCCATTTGAAGTTTTATCTATGACCTCATCATCGTTAAACCTCAGGTTAGAGCCTATAGCTTCAAGAATTCTGTTGCCCTGATTTGAGTTCTCATAGGCTTTTTCGGTTACACCTTTATCATTGTAATCTGCCCTTGATGTTATGATAAGTGAACCGCCATTAGTCACGAAGTTCTTTATTACATCTATCTCTGCATCTGTAAAGTTTGACCTAAAGAGATTATATCTTGAATCATCCTTACTTTGAGGGTCTGTTATTATAAGAATCCTTGCATCCCGCAAATCCTCTTGTGTTAAGGCGTCCTTATTCTCATAAAACAGGAACTTTCTATCTGAAAGTATTCCCTTAAGGGCAGTTATTTTGTTTGAATAGTCTCCGCTAACATACTGATTATAGTGTCCCGCATCTACTACAACCTTTACTATGTCATCCTTATTGGCAACCTCAACCTTTGTACTTGCTGTAAATGCTCTGTCCTCTCCATTTATGTTAAGGGTCGTGGCTGCATATATGATGTAGCTGCCTGCCTTATCAGGCGTCCAGTTAATTAATGTGTCGGCTGTTCCTCTAATTGGTATTTCTGAAATTGTTTTTTCCTCTATTTTGTTTTCTGGTTTTATTTCGTTTACGAAGAATTCAACCTTTACATCCTTTAGGGCCTCATCGCCATTATTAAAAAGTGTTGCCTTTAAATCCACCGGGTTATTGGTAATATAGATATTTTGGGAAGCCTCAACCTTTGATATTCCTGCTGATATATTGGCCCCTGTCCAAACCGGTGCTGTAACTGCAATATCTTTATCTTCCTGATCAACTCTTACATAATAGTATGAGTATTGTGGACTTAAGGTTAAACTCCAATCCGCAGTATTTGAATCAAAATTCTTAGATGCCGCAACAACTCCACCGTTGGTTATTATTGAAACCTTGCCTATTTTATCGGATATATCAGGGTCCTGAATACTTATATTTATATCAAGGGATGATGGATTTGAAAGGAAGGAGCCCATCACCTTGTCATTAGCCTTAAACATTATCCTGAGGTTCTCATCTTCAGTTGCGTATACCCTCATCTTTCTTAATGCATCATATACGTACTCCCTTGAAAGTGCCGGTGCTAAAACCACTGTCCTTGCAGTATTTGCAGTTACCCAATTGGCCTTATGGTTGTCCTGGTTATTTGTTGGAGCCACGTGCCACCCCTTATCAAGTGCCCTGGTATAATATTCATAGCTTGGAAAGTATCCTGAGCCCCTAACCGGACCCTCACCGTTTCCCACTTCTATAAGATTTACTACACTGTCAACCTGAGGGTCATAATATCCAAAGTCGCCAAAGTCCCCGAATGTGGTTCCCGGATGGTTGAACTGGGATATGGACATAGGATATTTCTTTATTTCATTGTAGTACATTGGAAGGTCAACCGATTTACCATCTATCTTGCTGTTTCTTGAAAGAAATCCTGGAGTATTAAAGGTATTTATGTGTCCCCAACCTCCTGTGCTTCCGCTCCAGGTCATTTCAAATCCTGCAATGGCTGCAAACTTACCATCTTCATTGTACTTATCTGCAATTTCATGGAGTTTCTTCCACTCGTTGCTTGCAGAACCATCGGCAAGGGTTGCACTTGTATCATTGTCAAGGGAATTTGAGTGGTCAGTTACTGCGAAGAAATCGGCCTTTGCAGTATTTTTCGCCCAGTCATAGGCCTCCTCAGGGGTTCCCTGTCCATCAGAGTAGTTTGTATGGCTGTGGAGCTGTCCAAAGTATATGTTATACTCTTCCTTACCAACATAAAAGTTCCATTCCATTATGCCGGTGTTTGGAACAGGTGCCTTGTCCCTTAATTCAAGCTTAACATAGTGGATCCCCTTTGAAAGGTCCTGCTCCGGTGTGTAGGATATTCCATCCTCTGTAATAACTGCCTTATCTGTAACATCGGTATTATCCAGGTACAACCTTGCTGAGCCTGTATCAATTCCAGACCCTGTATCTTTGTATTTAGCGCTTATAACAGGCCTTAAATTTTCCCCTGTAAATTCACCACTTCCGGGTGTCATATCAGAGATTTCAGGGCCTAAAAGGTCTGAATCGGTAATATTTACTTTATATGGAGAGTTTTTATCCTCCGGGGATGTTACTGTATTTGTTCCGTCTGTAGCTTCAATATAATATTCAAGCCCTGTAGTGCTTAGATCCTCCCTTGGAATCGATGCTGAATAGTTGCCATTTAAAAGTTCCATTTCCATAGACTTATAGGTTGTTTGTCCAATTGCTCTGTAGTAAAGCTTAACTGCCGCAACCCTTTTATTGTCCGTAACCTTTGCGGTTATATCAAGGTTTGCAGATGTACTCCCTTCAGTAACGGGATCGTGTGTTATAGCAGGAGGTGTTGTATCCTCTCCTACTGTTCCACCCTCAAAGCCGTCCATAGTATGTATACCCAGGTCATCAAAATAATTTATATTCTTAATATCCCACTCCTTTGACGGATCGAAGGCATCGCTTGAATTGCTATCACCTTTTGTAACCGTGCTTTTTCTAATGAGTGTATGGTCGACTGTTGCACCGCTTCCCCATGATGTACCGGGGTCAAAACCTACCTGGCCGAAGGAATCTATAACTACTCCATCGTGCTCAAGGGTTAAGGCATCATCACCATTAAAGTTTGCAACTCCTGAGATTATATCGGCTCTACTCTTTATTGCATCAGCTGCACTGCTGTTTGCAATTACATATACATCCCCATTTGCCAATGTTCCTGCGAGATTTAAAGTATTGCCTGGTGTTGTAGAACCATTTGAGTAAAGCTTTAGAGTATACTTTGACAGATCTACATCTTTACCGGTTCCATTGAATATCTCAATTGCCTTGTTGTTGCTGCTACCCTCAATGTACTCCGATATGAAAAGGTCGTCAGCAAACACACCCTGATGTAGAACAATGTCTGAGGTATTTCTAACCCTTAGCTGATAATCCTTATATTGCGAAACTATTGCCGTTACATCTACCTTGTCCCCTTCCTTAATATCCATTAAAGAAGGTATTTTATAGATATTAATCGTTCCAGTGTCATCGGTAAGGGTCGTATTTCCTGTTGTGTTTATAGCCCCAAGGATTGCTCCCTTAATCTTTACGAGCTGGCCTTCATAGGCTTCCCCTATTTGGCTTATTTTTACAACCTTTGGCTGTGGGAGTGCATTATTGCTGCTTTCAGCAGTAACGTCTGAATTTGACGCAGGCTTTATTTCAAGCAGACCATTGTATATTGCAAGGGGACCCTTTACAACTATCTGGTCTCCAACCTTTAAATCAAGCCCATATTTATACACATTAATTCCTGCAGCATCGTCCTGTATATAGTAGTTGCTCCCATCTACCCAGGTTACTATTCCTCTGACCGCTACAATTGTGTTCTCAGGCTTCTGCCTGGCTTCAGCTATAGAAAGAATACTTGCCGGCTTAACTGTAACTTCACAGGTATCCCTATATCCTCCATCCTCTGTTATTGCAGCAATTATGGCCTTTCCTTCCTTTATGCCCTTAACTACTCCGCCATTTACCTGTGCAACGGTTTCATCGCTCGATGACCAGATTATATTTTTGTTTGTTGCATCCTGAGGCTGAACCCATGCTTCAAGGGTTATTGCGTTTCCAACCTCAACCTCTGCAGTTTGTTTATCAATAGTTATTCCTGTAACCCTGACTGTTTCACCCTCATCCACTGTTCCTGTGATTTTCACATCGTCAAAGGATAGGTTACCTGCAACTTTTGTATAGCTAAACTTAACTTGAACTATATTACTGTTAAGTGGATATGTTTTTATAACACCTGATGTTGGAAGAGGCTTTATGTTGTCCAGTATAGCCCAGTTTGTTCCATCAAACTGCTCAACTAATAAGGATGAATTTGCATCTGTACCCTGTCCCTTTATCCAGAAGGACAGAACCTTTGGATCTTTAAATTGAGGAGTTACAATGCCGTCTGCTGAACTGTCTAATTTTAATGAAGGAGATGCTAGTCCATAATTTCCCGATGTAGTATATGTGCCTTCTATATTGTTAAACGTCCATCCTTGTGGTGCTGTCTTCCCGCTATCAAAGCCTTCGTCTATAAGTGTTACTTCAACGGCAATGGCTTTTTTAACATTAGCAAACATCATAAAGTTGCTTAGCACAAAGGTCAGTGCCAAAATTAAGCTTAAAAACCTCTTCTCCCTTTTACCTTTCATCAATACCCCCCCAGTTAATAATACTTGATGTTATAATTTTTCACCTTAATCTTTCACTTCACCCCTTATGAATTGCTTCTATTTATGTTAAAAAATTTAAGTTACTTAAAGAAAAAACGATTGACTTCTTAATAAATTCCAGGGAGGATTTGATTTCGAATGGTATTAATTTTATAAGCCTATAATAGATTTTATGAATTTTTTTGAAAATTATGAAGTTTATTGATAGTATCTTTAAATATCAATTTCAAAGTCACCTCTGAAAGCTTCAAGCTAACCATGTACGGTTCATTACTTTTTAGCCCCTTAAGGCTAATTTAATAAAGGAATGAACCGTTCCTTTTGCTTATCTTTGCCTTGCGGCATTATATGCAAGGTTGTTTGCTGCAATCATCCCTGTATAGAGGGCCCCCTGAATCCATCCCAGGGTTGCTGAAGTATGTTCGCCTGCAAAGTATACCCTGCCGTTGTATTCAGGCTTTAGCATATCATATGAAAAAATCCTCCTTTGTCCGGGGTTAAGTATTGTAAAGGCCCCCTTAAACCATGGCTCCCTATTCCAGTGCACAGTTTTATAATCTAAAACTATGGAATCCATGTAGCCCTCAGGAAGCCCATGAACCTTTTCCACCTGCCTTTTAATAAGCCTTATTCTCCTCTCCTCCTCCATATTCCCAAGCCTTATTGCATCCTGATTGAAATTGTATGAAGCCGTAAGAACTCCTGACTCATATGGGCTGCAGCCTTTAACATACCCATCTTCTCCATAAAATTTTTTACAACCTGCATGATCAGGTGGATAAATAATTGACTGAATCATCATATCAGTTGTTGATACACCGCCTGCTATCCTTCCATAGTGTCTATCCTCCTCCCAGAAGCGCTTACGACACAGGAATATGGTCTTTTGGGATGAAGAATAGTTAATCTCTCTTATTGCCTGCATCTTTCTATTGCTAAACAAAGGATATATTTCTACTTCTCTTAATGTTGAATATGGTATTGCGCATATAACATAATCAAAGACTTCCTTCATGGGATGGCCAATTTCCTTATTTTCATATTTTAGAACAACCTTTTCGCCTTTTGCCGATTTATATATTCCAGTTACCCAATTACCGCACTTTAAGAATACTTTTCCTAAATCTTCATGGGATATATTCTTATACTCTGAAGGATATGGCGAAATCAGGGATTTATAAAAGGCAAGAGGAAGCTTTGCCATTCCTCCATTTATATGATACATGTAAGTAAACGATGCAGAATAATCTTCTTGAATGGCATTGCTGTAGGAATTGTATAAAAATGCTCCAAATGGATCTATACTTGTTAAAAGGTTTATAGCCTCATCGCTGAGTTTTAAATCCTCTAAAACCTGCCGGACACTTGAATTTATAAAGTAATTGTATTCATAATCATATTCCGGAAGTATCCTTAATATTTCGGTTCTAACCGAAGGAGATAGCTTTTTAAGAGGATATAAAGAGACATATTCATAAAGCTTATTCCATGGTATGCTCCTCTCCCACTCCTTAAGATTGAACAGAGGATATATTTTTTCAGTTATGTTTCTACCCTGTGAATCATTTCTTACTCTTGTATTTTTAACATATACAAAGGCATTGGGATTTGATTGTATGAATGGAATCGTATCAAGCTTAAATAGATTGATGTAGTGCCATGTGGTCTCATGTGAAACGGGTATTCTAATTGCTCCAAGCTCCCCGTAGAGTTTACCTTCATTATCAAAGTAATGGGTATAGACCCTTCCTCCAATGCGGTCATTAATTGCCTCAAATATAGTTATATCAAACCCTAGTTTTCTAAGCTCAAAGGCAGCCGACAAACCGGCAAGTCCTCCACCAATGATGCCAACCTTTTTGCCCTTGAATTTTCCCGAAGGTATGTAGTTTGTTATTTCGGGCGGTGGGCTAAGGAGGTTTATAATATTTTCATAATCCTCAATTCTTCCTTCTTTTATCAAAACTGCTTTTAGTAGTTCATGCCTCTTAGCATTAGTCGGATTTGGGGGCTGAAGGCGATATTTATCCATATCCATAAATCAAATAACTCCTTAGAATTACTTATCTGTAATATTTTAATTGATTCATCTGTAAAATATGATGAAAACTTTTCAAATCCAGAAAGGTGTAAAAGAAATTAAATTAGAAAAACTTCACAAACTATAATATATTCGAAGATATTCGATTTGAAATGCAACTACACCTTTTGGAGTGTTACGTATTCCAAACTTTTTCTGCTATTTTGTGGGCAGTAAGGTTATCTAAAATTACATGCAAAGTTATAAATTGTAATTATTTATTTGAAATATTTTGTATAATATTAACAAATATTCTTTATATTTTGAAATATTTCGTTTATAATTAAATTAGGAAATAAAACTGATCTCCGCAATTCTGTATCTGTCAAAAGCATAATAGCCTCGGATTGACATGATTACCGATTAAAAATTGAAGGGAGCAATGCTGTTATGAAAAAATGCCCCAAATGCAATGGAAGGTTAACTACAGTGTATAACATGAGGAAAAAGACATTTTCCTACAGATGCAATAAATGTAGTGCTGAATTTTCCGGCGATGGGCAGGAGAAGGAAAAGGTGTACGATCTTGGCTCCGATTTGAAGCTGCTTAAAATATTTAATCGTGCAAGAAGAGGCTTAAGATAAATATATAAAAAATTATTATATTAAAAACACTATCGGTTCCCAGTCCCGATAGTGTTTTTTGTAAATTATCCTGTAAATATCTGTAATTAACGATCCTTTAGGACTTCCTTTATTGCGGCTATGCTTCCAAGGGATGACACTGCCTCTGTTGGAAGTATAAGCTTGTTTGCCGGATTCTTTGCCATCTCCTGAAGAGCTTCAACCTGCTTTAACGCAATTACCGTTTCATTTGTTCCAGATTCTATAATCGCTCTGTTTACCATCGCAACGGCCTCAGCCTGGGCCCTTGCTATTTCCTCTATGGCCCTTGCCTTACCCTCTGCCTCAAGGAGCTGCGATTCCTTAAGCCCTTCTGCACGCCTTATGTTTGCTTCCTTTTCAGCCTCGGCCTGAAGGATTTTTGCCTGCTTTTCACCCTCCGCCCTTGCGATTGCTGCCTGCTTTTCACCCTCTGCCTGAAGTATTGCGGCACGCTTATCCCTTTCTGCCTTCATCTGCTTTTCCATTGCCTGTTGAATTTCAGCCGGTGGAATGATATTTTTGATTTCAACGGATAAAATCTTAATTCCATAGGCGTCAGTTATTTCATCAACAACCTTCAAAAGCTCCGAGTTGATCTTGTCCCTTCCTGAAAGCACCTCATCAAGCGTCATGTTGCCTACTATGTTTCTCATGTTGGTTATTGTTGAATATATAATACCTGCCTTGTAGTTTTCTATGTTGTATACTGCATCCTTTGCATTCATAACCTTATAGAATATAACATTGTCAATTGAAATTTTTACGTTATCCTTTGTAATAACGCTCTGTGGCTCTATATCAAGTATCTGCTGCTTTGTTGAAATCTTCTTTCTTACAAAGTCAACGAAGGGGATTAAAAAGTGCCAGCCTGGATCTAAAACCCTGTAGAACTGTCCAAATCTTTCAATTACAAGTTGATATCCTGTGTTTACAATTTTAATTGACATTAATACAAGCACCAGTGCAAGTACGATAATAATGGCTATAATGATCCTTTCCATAATTTAAGCCTCCCTATTTTTTAATTATAAGTTTGTTGCCCTTTATGCCTATAATTTCAACCGTATCGCCCTTATTTACAGCCTCTCCTGCATTTTCAACCGTCCAATAGATCCCATCAATCTTAAGTTTGCCTCTATCAATAATGTCATCTTCCACTGTAATTTTTCTTCCGATATACTCCTCCTCCATTCTCAGAGTTTTAGGTATTGTACCTTTAAGTCTTTTCCTGACCCACAAATATTCAAGTGCTATTGCAGCAGCACTTACAAAGGCAAATACGATAAATTGAACTAAAAATGAAGCTCCAATCATTTGAGAAATTATTGCAGCTATACCTCCAACTGTAAATCCGGAGAAGAAGAAGCTTGTTGTAACTATATCCAATACCAGAGCAGCTGCTGACACTACAACCCACAGCACTATATATTCCATATTACTCCCCCCTTTACAAATTTATTTCTTAATATAAGTTAACATAGTATTAAATACTATGTTTAATATTTATATTAATAGTAGCACATGGTATTTGTAATAACAATACTCTTTTAAGATGATATCAGCATTAGCTTGTTTAAATTAAATAACTATATATTTATATCTTCATATCTCACTATAAATCTTTAATAATCTTATGATATCTTGTTAATATTGTTGATATATAGTTTTAAATACTATATAATATATGTGAGGTGATACCAATGAGACTTAATAAAGATGACTTAGCTAAACTGATAAGTGACATGTCCCTGCTGGATGACATACGGCCCAGCGAAATACCCGACATCGATCTATATATGGATCAGGTTACAACCTTCTTTAATGACAGGCTTGGGCACCTTAAAAGGGATGAAAAGGATAAAATACTTACAAAGACTATGATAAATAACTACACCAAGGCTGGAATACTCATGCCTCCTAAAAACAAAAAATACAGCAAACGCCATATAATTCTTCTTATACTTATTTATTATCTAAAACAGATCATTTCAATAAACGATATCAAAACAATAATAGGTCCTATACTAAACAATATAAACACAGAAGAAGACGACATAATCCCTCTAGAGGATATATATTCAACACTTATTGAAATTAAACACAGGGAATTCGAAAATTACCGTAATGTATTTGATGAAAAGTTCAATTTGATAAAGGATAAAACTTCAAACCTTGATGGAGAAAATAAGGAGCTGGCCGAGCTCTTCCTTACCGTTCTCATCCTTATTGCCCAGGCAGATGCCCAGAAAAGACTTGCAGAAAAGATTATAGATAACTATTTCAAAAAAGCAGAAACTCAAGATTGAGTCTTGAACTCCAATGGGGCGGGCAGGGATAGCACCCTGCCCCTTCAGAAAAAAGCATTGTTTTAAAATATCTTTTTTATATGAAGAAAATTAATGTGATTTGAAGTATAATAACTCCAATGAATATAAAAATATCCGCAAGATTGAATATTGGAGACCTATTAAAATTAAAGCTGAAGAAGTCTATTACATATTTATACTTAACTCTGTCTATAAGGTTTCCTATTCCTCCCCCAAGTATAAAGGATAATGATAACTTTATAAGAAACATTTCTTCGCTCTTTAAAGAATAGACGAAATAATAAACCACTACTGCCATAAGGATAATGGTAAGGCTTACAAGAAGCTTTCTCCTGTTTTCAAAAAGTCCCAGAGCTGCCCCGCCGTTTTTGGCTATCCTTAAGGTTATAATTTTTTTCTCAATAACCGGAAACCCTCTCCTCTCCAAGTAGGAAAACACACGCTGCTTGCTAAACTGGTCTATTAATATTATCGCTGCAACCAAAGTAAAAAATAATGCATCCATAAAAAAACCTTCCTGAAATTTTTTAGTGTTATGTTCATTTTATTCATAGTATGTTAAAATATCAAATATCTTAATTTTTTATCTTATCGCAGCATCTTCCAAAGCCGAAACTATCACAAAACATGATATATAAGATAATTATATTGATGATGAAAAACTTTACAACCACAACAATAAATATTATAATATTCTTAATATTCATTCTATATTCAGCATTTTTCTTAATTTTACTTATTTCACAGCCATCATTTCGTACTAACGTCTATGTTTTACTAAACTCTTACAATCCATAAACAATATATAAAATGGAAAGGGGTGATATTTTGCATAATCTGAAGCGGGAGATTTCACTTCAAAGGGCCTCTGAGCTTAGAAGCAGGATAGATGATTATGTTAGTGCACGCAAATCTATACCATCAGGCCTTGAACTTCAAGATGCTATAAACGAAAGGAAGGAAAAAATACTTAAAATTCTTGGTGGTACAAATGATGACTGGAAGGATTATAAATGGCAGTTTAAAAATAGAATAATGAACGTTTCGGTATTGAGTAAAATATTAGACTTAAGTGATGAAGAGGCTGAAGAAATAAGTAAAGTTGGTAAGAAATTCAGATGGGCTGTGTCTCCATATTATGCAAGCCTTATTGACCCACAGAATATGTTTGACCCCATTAGACTCATGTCCATTCCAACTCACCTTGAACTTGAAGAATCAGGTGAATCTGACCCTATGTTAGAGGAATTTACAAATCCTGCAGGAAGTATAACGAGAAGATACCCCGACAGACTGATTATTAACGTTACAAACGTGTGTGCCATGTACTGCAGGCACTGTCAGAGAAGAAGGCTCATAGGACAAACTGATAAAGCCGAATCAAAGGATACTATTGAAGAATCAATTCAGTACATAAGAGCTAATGCTGAAATTAGAGATGTTCTTATAACTGGAGGCGACCCTTTAACTTTACCCGATGAAACTTTAGAGTGGATTATAAAGGAAATCAGAAGCATTCCCCATGTTGATTACATAAGAATTGGCACAAGAATCCCCGTAACTATGCCCCAGAGAATAACGGATGATCTGTGCAATATGCTTAAAAAATATCATCCTGTATATATAAATACTCATTTCAATCATCCCATGGAAATTACACTGGAATCAAAGGAGGCCTGTGAAAAGCTGTCAAATGCAGGAATACCACTTGGAAATCAGGCAGTGCTGCTTAATGGAATAAATAATGACAGGCATACAATGAAGGCATTAAATCATGAACTTCTAAAATGCAGGGTTAAACCCTATTATATTTTCCACGCCAAGCATGTTACCGGGACTACCCACTTTAATACTTCAGTAGACGATGGAATTGAAATTATGGAATATTTAAGGGGCTATACATCCGGAATGGCAATTCCATCCTATATAATAAATGCCCCTGAAGGTAAAGGAAAAACTCCCATACTTCCTCAGTACATGATCTCAAGGGGGAAGGAGTATATAGTTTTAAGAACCTGGGAAGGGAATATAATAAAATATCCAAACAGTCCGACAGTGGATATCAAAAAACTTTTAAAGGCGCCAATTCGGGGTATGTGATAAGGAAGTAATCTCAAATAAACATTGGAAAGTCGGCAAACGGTATTGTAAATAAGCTGGAAACAGCCATTATGAATGTATTGGATTGGATTCTAAACAATTGAAAGAGATTAACTAATTCACAATCTAGTAACTATCTACTCCCTAATTTGTAATCACCAAAGCAGGAAGATGTTAAAACAGGTAAGTATGACATCGTATGTCATACTTACCTAAAAAACATTGACGTGGCTTGTATGCAAAACCGGTATTGTCTGGAAGTCTGCAAATATATCTTCCCTAAGTGAGTTAGCAGACATGGGAAATAATATGGAAAGCTATGTATAAGACCAGTAAAAGTAAAAAAAGAAATCTACCGAATAAGCAAGCACAAGCAATTAGAATTAGCAAGTGCGATGAATAAGTTAAAGCATGAAGCATAGGAACAGTAGTCACCAAATTATATAACGATAAAATAGTAAAATTCAATAACTTCGGGAAAGAATCTATAAATCCTTCACTTTTGTAAAGGTTTTTTCTCAGGTGCCATTAGGGAATTTTTTAAAGAAGATTGAAATTTAAATTTTTCTCATTTAGATACCCCCATAAATCAAATAGTAATATTTTATAAATAGTTTTTTATCACTATTAGAAGTAATCCGTTTGCTAAAAAAGTGAAGGAACAAATCATTAGGTACAAGAGTTTGATGACTTCTATTTCTATACTTATTGGCTTCAGATGCAAAGGTTTTAATTAATTTTTTTCTACTATCTTTGCATCTATTATGATTAGCACTATTAAGGGGGCTGTCGCTTTAGCGATTGACAAAATCGTTAGGCGGCAGCCCTTTTTACCATATGTTAGGATATTCCAAATCTTTTTCGTGCACTGCAACAGACGATAATCAAAAAAAGGTTAGCTTTAATAAAAGATCCATATGCTATTAATCTTTTTTTGAACCTCTTTTCTCGGCCCTGAAAGGTTCGGGGATCGTATTTTTTGTGAAGTAAGGGGTCGCTACACTAATTTCTTAGTACGATAGTCTCTTTATGACATTTTTTCTAATTTTTGCAAGTTAATATTTAAGTAAATAGTCATTATTATAATTGTAGGATGGACCAGTAGTGTAAGAATAGAATAGTGGAGATGTTGTATTCTGTGCTAACTGCATAAGTCTATCTTCATCTAAATAGTATTCACCGTATTGTTCTTTAACTTCACCTACATCGTGGTTATCAGGCTCCTGTCTGTAGCCATTTATATCATGGTATACGGTATTTAATTGCGCATAAGTTTCTCTTTTTTCTGTAGTAGCCATTGGCGCCCAGTAATAATTATATCCATCAGTTTGATATACTTCTGCTTTTTTTGTTCTTATTGTATAATCGTATAATGCACGCTCTAAAACACCTGAATAGGTTTCAAAGTCATATGTTAGTATAGTAAAACACGTATTTTACTAATACATCCTCACAATTTATAAAATCCATCAAAGCATACTATGCTTAAATTCATGTGAAAAAAGATTAGAAGTTGAATAAATCGTTGCCACTCATCTAAAAAACATGTAATTTATCTATTCTATTGGAATTAGAGAACTTTATATTATATTTCATACACCCGATTAAAAGTATTTTTTTAATATTGCCTTATTATTGCTTATGTTGAGGAAGTTGTTTTTGCAAGTGAAAATTCCTCGCTTTTGTAAAATCCGGACTGGAAATTTGTCAGCAGTTTACATCGGTATATTTGTATCAAATAATAGCATCAAGGGTTCACTACACCTCGTTATACTGCCTCGCTCTTGAAGCTATCATTCAATACAAAACTGTATAATTTGTCCTGCGTGGCAAAAAATGCTGAAAAATTTTGGGTTTGTAATATTAGGGTATTTTCATATATAGAGAGATGCCACTTATTCACTTAGGTTCTATACGTTTCTCACTTCTTGACCAGTACTTTATACATAAACGAGATGAAAAAAATATTTTTAAATTAAAAGTTATCATCATTTGACAATCTTATATATTACTACATACTTTTAGTATAAATACATATATTCCAACAATTATACCATTCTGAAAACATCAGTATCATAAGGGAATTTCCTAATGATACTGATGTTTTCTTCATAAAGCAAAACCTTAAAAAGCTTCCGGCAGAGCACATCACTTGTTTGCAAAAAAATTTGTAATGGGGGATAACAAATACCCAAAAAATCTGCTGATTAATAGGGGGATATATTTTTTGCTAAAACCCTCCCCGATATTAGCAAAAAAATGAAAGGGTTAGTGAGGGGATTTTTCAAAATATTATAGCAAACCAGCCGAAAAGGGCAAAATTTTACGGCATACCACCTATTCTTTTTTCGGTTGGTATACTGCCAAAAAGTAGCGTGTCTTACGTTGTAGCAAGCACTGAACTTGTGTGCCCAAGTTCGCTTGTCAGGGGGATACCCCTGAAACCCCTATCAAAATGCAAAGGAGGAATCGCATGCGTAAACACAACAAAACCTTTCATATCCGCTTTACGGAATCGGAATATGGAAAGCTGTGCAGCCTGTCAGAAAGAGCAGGATGCAAAAGAGGATATGACTATAAAAGTCAAACGGCTTATCTTAAGAGAGCATGAGGACGAGGAATAACAGTTTATCGCTTAAAAGCATGACTTCGGATAACGGGTATGGTAAAATATTCTCATACAATATCCGTTTGTCCGACTGTCCACAAAGGAGGATATTATACAAAGACAGTCAGACAATATCACCGCCCTGTATTGCCGCTTGTCAAGGGATGACGAGTTGCAGGGCGATAGCAACAGCATTGTAAATCAGAAGAAAATACTAAGTAAATACGCTAAGGAGAATGGCTTTCCCAATCCTGTATTCTTTATAGACGATGGAATATCCGGCACCACCTTTGACCGTCCGGATTTCAAACGTATGATTGAAATGGTAGAGGACGGGAAAGTATCCACGGCCATCATCAAGGATATGTCCCGCTTTGGACGTGACTATTTGAAAGTAGGACTTTATACCGAGGTAATGTTTCCTGAGAAGAATGTCCGCTTTATCGCAGTAAATGACGGTGTAGACAGTGCCTGTGGAGACAATGAGTTTACCCCATTTCGCAATATCATTAACGAATGGTACTGCCGGGATACCAGCAAGAAAATCCGTGCCGTATTCCGTACCAAAGGACAGGCCGGAGAGCATTTAACAACGAATCCACCCTATAAGTATTACCTTTTTAATGAAAACTCATACTCCTTTTCTTCACTGTATTTGAAATCCATTCCATAGAGCTTTATGTAATATGTCCCTTTGTCCAGGTTAAGACCATATGAGCCTTTTTTATTTATCCCAAGTATTACATTCCCACCCTGGCTTAAAACCTCAGCTCTACAAAACTCAGGAATGGTTGAAACTGAAAGCACAAGGGATTCCTTGCCGCTCACAGCGAATTTAAAATAATCAACATCATCAACATAATCTATATATCCTGTATAATTTTTCCCCTGGGTTATATCCACTGCCCTTTTAGCATAATTGTTGAACTCATTGCTGTCTTTGAAAAACTCAATGTCATCATCCTCTATTTTGTTGTATCTCATTGCAATGTAGGGCTCTGAATTTATCCCCTCCCTGATTTCCTCCCAGCTTCTATAGCTTATAACCGTTTTTTCCGGCTTTTCATAGGATGTTCCCGTTGTAGATTCCATTGCTATAATTCCACTTTTATCAGAGGTTGTCGCAAGATATATCATAGCATGGTTACCCCTGCTTACGAGGATGTCCATAGGCTTTAAATCTTCAAGTTCTATCCTGGTAAAGGCTCTTTCAAAGCCTTTAGTGCCCATGTTCTCCTTAAACTTAAATACTGCACTTACAAAGCCTGAACAGTCGAGTCCCGCTGTCATTTCTTTATATCCCCCTACACACAAAACATTTCCTGTTGTATAGCCACTTTTAACCGACTCCTCAAAATTTTTGACATATTTTTGATTGCTTATATCAAGTGCTGTATATCCTCCCCAGGCATATGGTATACCGCTAACCTTTTTAACTTCTGCCCCCCTTAAGAAAGCCGGAAGTTCTACTTCGCTGCTGTTTTTAGGGCCGTTTTTCAGTACATCATACTCCCATACGTAATTAATCATATCCATTCCCCTTTTAAAGGCTTCACTTCGTTTCATTTTATTAAGCGCTGCATATTCTGCAGGAGGCTTTATATTTTCATGCTTTTCTTTATAGAACAACTTGAGTAAAAAGACTGCTGAGCTTATTAGAATGAAAAATACAACATATGCCTTTAAAAAGTCCAATAAGTAGTTGTTCCTATATCTTCTATATGGCCTTCGTAGCCTCAATCTTCCAAACATTTCCTCACCCTTAAACAATTGATTCTATATATAACTATGCCATAGGTGTCAGCTTTAATAACCTTTTAGGGCTGCCAATCATTCTTTGCCTCTCATTAGGCCACAAGTCTTCTTCCATCCCATGACCTCAGCAACCATGCTGAAAAATACTAAAAACCCAGGTATTGTAAACCTTATCACCTGGGTCATCTACCTTCTAAATATTATATCTTGCTTGCAGCCGCAAGTCCTTCTTAAACTGCACCCATTATTCTTCAAGGCCTTACGACATACCATGATATACCTCTGCAGAGGGTATTAAAAACCCCTGCTTGATAAACACAGTCTGTTTGCTATACAAGCTTTGTCCTTTTAAGCGCCGCTGCAAGGGGAAGTCCAACAACTGCTCCAACAATAAGTTGAATCAGGTTTCCAGGGATGGAATTTATAGGAGTAATCCAGTTTCCATAGAGTATTCCCTCTGCAATGTAATATCCTATAATCATCCATATGGAAGCTATTACGATACCGATCAGATTCCAAATAAAACTATTTCCATTTCTGCCCCTGGCATTCGATATGCTTCCAATAATGTATCCCATTACTCCTCTTATAACAAACGTAAATGGTGCCCAGGCAACCCATGGGCCTCCCGAAAGAAGATCAAAAAGCCCCATTCCGAAAGCTCCTGCTACTGCCCCCTTTTTTCTTCCAAAAACTATTGCAGTCATGAATAACATTGTATTGCCAAGATGTACCAGACCTCCATTAACAGATATGGGAAGCTGAAGGTTTATAAACCTTGTGGCTATAAAAACAAGAGCAATCAGTAAAGATGTGGTTACCATATCCTTTGTTTTGCTGTTAGTCTGTGATCTTAAAATTGAGCTGTTCATACCAATCCCTCCTATTATAATTGTACCGATACAATAATGCATTTGTTTCGGATACAATATATTATACAAAGGAATGGCTGAAATGCAAGATGGCAGACACACTAATTAAATAACTGTATTGGATTGGAAGCCTTAATGTAAGAGTGCAGATTCCTTTTCAGGAATCTGCACTCTTATACGAACAGCTTTTCTATTTCCCTGTTCGGCACAAAGTTCTTACCCTGCCATGTATCCCTTTCTGTAAACCTTCTATCTATAGCGTTTAAAACCTCCCATTTTTTAAGGCTCCACATTGGTCCTATTAGAAGGTTTCTTGGGCTGTCTCCGGTTAGCCTGTGTATTACCATGCTCTCTGGCAGCCTCTCAACGGCATCCACTACAATTTCAACATACTCATCCATTTCGAGGAATTTTAGAATTCCTTCCTTATAAAGCTTTACCATCCTCGTTTTTTCCATAAGGTGAAGAAGGTGAATCTTAATCCCCCAGCTTCCTGTGTTCCCAATAAATTCAACGGTCTTTAACATATCCTCCCTTGTTTCGCCCGGAAGTCCAAATATGGCATGGGTTACAACCCTTATGTTTCTTTTTTTAAGTTCCCTTACGGCATTTATATAGGTGTCAAGACGATATCCTCTATTTATAAGCTTTGCAGTATCCTCCTTTGTAGTTTGAAGTCCAAGCTCCACCCACAGATATGTTTTTTTATTTATTTCCTCTAAAAGCTCAAGAACAAGTTCTGGAAGACAGTCAGGTCTTGTTGCAATTGCAAGCCCAACAACATCCTCGAGCTCAAGTATACTGTAGTATTTTTCTCTGAGAACTTCAACGGGTGCATAGGTGTTTGTGTAGGCCTGGAAGTACCCTATATACTTTCCTTCCTTCCACTTCCTGTTCATCATTTCCTTAACTTCATAAAACTGATCAACAAGGTTTTTCTTTGTTCCTGCAAAATCTCCAGATCCCCTTTCGCTGCAGAATATACATCCACCGTATCCTGCTGTCCCATCCCTGTTTGGGCACGTGAAGCCTGCGTCAAGGGATATCTTAAACACCTTTTCACCAAAATGTTCTCTCAAATAATTATTAATTGAATTATATCGCTTATCTCCCCACATCTTTATCATAGTATCATCCCTTTTTTCTAATATCGCCAGCGACCATCAATTTTATATATTATCACAAAAGAAAACAATTATTAATAACTATATTTTAACTATTAATTATATACAGTAATTTTTTTAACACATTGTTTACAAATTAACAATTTACTTTTAGAAATAACGTGATATTATTAATAGTAGATAGATTCCCCTTTAAAATATCTTTCATGCCGGTTTAACCGGCATTTTGTTTTTATATTGAATTTATGAACAAAATAGATCACAACCCTTTCAAGAGATGGTAGAATTGCAATATTTTTTAATTTTCCTTGCACCTTAAACTTAGATCTTTTAATTTCGCTCATTTTATGCAATTATCATTTTTAGCAATATGGTCAAAACTTTAACATTCCTATAAATTAAACAAAGAAGCCAGATTTAATTAAACCGGGCTCCTTTGTTTATTCCTATAAACATTTCATTCCTTTCATTCCCTTAGGGACTATATCTACACCCAGCGAAGGCTTCACCATTCATTTAACCACTAAAAAATACGCGTCCACAAAGAATTGGAATGAAATTCACAATAATATTGTTATGGTCAACTGCTTTTTATAATCCCTAGAATTCTTTGAAAAGCTCTCCCTTAACTCCACAAATTGGGCATTTATCAGGTGCTTCTCCTTCTACTGTGTGGCCACATACGGGACAAACGTAGAACTTGCTATCAGCCATATCCTTGCCTTCCTTTGCAAGGTTCTGTGCCTTCTTGAAAAGGTCTGCATGCTGCTTTTCAGCTTCAACTGCGAAGTGGAAGGATCTTTGAGCATCCTTTTCATTCTGGAACTTTGCAGTTTCAAGATAAACAGGATACATCTGCTCTATTTCATGAAGCTCTCCATTTATCGCTCCCTGAAGGTTTTCAACTATGTTTGTAAGTCCAAATACAGCACCAGCAGGAACTGTGTAGTCTCCAACCTGCTCCTTAAGTACGGTAAAATGATTCTTTGCATGAACCCATTCGGCATAGGATACAGCCTTAAAAAGCCTTCCTATATTAGGAAAGCCATCCTTTTCTGCTGCCTCTCCCCAAATTAGGTACCTCATATGTGCCATGCTTTCCCCACCATATGCTGAGCGGAGGAAATCAGCGGTCATAGCGTTTTTAACTGACATATCTATCACCTCATCAATAATAATTGTTTAATAAAATAATTTTATCTGAATATTAGAAATAAATCAATTAAATACTTATTACTAAATTCTTTAGTGTGAAAAAATGCTATTTGCATAATAATATATATAATAAGTGTTTTATATCCACACTGTATTATAATACTCAGCAAAGGGTGATATTATGCATAAGTTTGATTCCATAAATCTTGATAAGCTCGATAATCCCGAAAGAAGAAGGGATATGCCTCCATATGAAACTCTGGAAAGGTTTGGTCTTAAAAATATCGGAGGTGCGGTTTTTTTGGATATTGGCTGCGGTATAGGGTATTTCACAATTCCTGCGGCTAAAATTTTAAAGGGTGGTACTGCAATTGGAATAGACGTGGTTGACGAAATGCTTGAGCATGCATGGGAAAGAGCCTATGAAATTGAAAACGTTGATTTCAGAAAGAGTAAGGAATACTCCTTTCCCGTTGAAGACAACTCCATTGACTTTGCATTAATGTCAAATGTTCTTCATGAAGTTGAAGATAAAGTTAAATATTTACTTGAAGTTAAACGTGTACTTAAAGCTGAAGGTGAACTTTATATAATCGAATGGGAAAAGAAGGAAACAAAAGGTGGTCCTCCATTTGAACATAGGCTTTCAAAGGATGAGTTAAAGGAATACTGCAGGAAGGCAGGGTTTAGCAGACTTGAAGAGGTGGAAATATCAGATAAGCATTATGGGATAAAAGCGAGATTTTAACATTATTTTTACATTAGTGCAATAGGATGTTAATATTATATTGTTATTATTATATCAATAATAAGTAACTCCCCCTTTAAAATAAATCTCCGGCCGGTTTAGATATTAACCGGCTCAATTACTTTTTTGATAATAATTATCGTTTACATTTTGTTCATGCTTTCTAAACCTTGTTTTAACAAATTGCTGTTATCATATAATAGTGAAATCTTTTTACCCCCTACCTTGAATATATAAAAGATTATAAGCTGGCCCACTGCCAGCTTTTCATTTTTATTCCATAAAAAATAGGCTGTATAAGCCTATTATTACGTATATACCCTTACCTTTTTAATCCTGTTTTTCTGCACTCCCTCAACAACAAACTTTATGTTTTTGAACTCAATGGTTTCACCGGGCTTCGGAAGCCTTCCAAGCTGCCCTATTATAAAGCCTCCTATTGAATCAAACTTTTCCGATTCAATGTCAGTTCCTATCATATCGTTTACTATATCAAGCTTCACGTTTCCGTTTATTACATACTCATCCTCTTTTATTATATCTATTTCGTCTGATTCATCGTCATATTCGTCCTGAATTTCTCCCACTATTTCTTCAATAAGATCCTCCATTGTAGCAATTCCAACTACACCGCCGTATTCATCCAAAACTATCGACATATGTGCCTTGTTTCTTTTCATTTCCTCAAAAAGCTCGGTTATCTTTTTAAACTCATAGGTGTAATATGGCTCGCGAATAAATTTATTTATATTAAAATCCTCCTTACCACTGTTAAAGAAAACTAAATCCTTTACATGTAAAATACCAACTATGTCATCAATCGTCTCCTTATAAACAGGGATACAAGAAAACTGCTCACTTTTTATGACCTCCATTATTCTTTCATAGCTCCATTCAACTTCTACGGCAACTATATCGGTCCTAGGCACCATAACATCCCTTACATAGAGGTCCCCGAACTTAAATACGTTATATATCATTTCTCTTTCCCCTGTCTTTGTTAATCCCTCTTCATGACTTTCTTCAACAATGGCTTTAAATTCCTCTTCAATTATGAAAGACTGTTCCCCTGCAGGATTCCCCCCTAATATTTTAATAAGAAAATTATTAACATGGGTAAATGCGATTACAACCGGATTTAATAGCCTGACTATTAAGAGCATTATTCCTGCAACCTTAAGGGAAATTTTTTCTGAATTTTGAGCTGCAAAAGACTTGGGAGTTATCTCACCAAAAATAAGTATTAATACTGTCATAACGCCTGTTGCTATCCCGACACCCTTATCCCCTGTCAACCTGATGGCAATTGAAGTAGCTATGGCTGATGCAGCAATATTTACGATGTTTCTACTGATAAGCACAGCTTCAAAAAGCTTTCCAGAATTTCCAATCAGTTTATAAACCCTTTCGGCTCCTTTAACCTTTTCTTCAATCATTTGTCTCAGCCTTATTTTGCTTAAGGACATAAGGGCTGTTTCAGAACTGGAAAAGAACGCTGATAGGATTAATAGTATGAACAAAATAAGCAGCTGCCATATACCACTAGGGTCCAAGTATACCACACTCCTTAATATTAAAGTATAGTATATATGATATCATAACTTAAAAAACTTTACTAAATATTTAATTAGTCAAATTCGAATATATTCCTATAAATTTCCTTTGTAATCTAAAATATTTTTTTTAATTTAATAGGATGCTTCCTCTCTTTCTCTCTAGCATAAATTTATTGATTGTATATCCTGACTTTCTCTATTCCTTTGTCACTTACATTTTTAACCTTAAAAATTATTATTTTCTATAAATGGGTAGAATTACCGTAAATTCTGTGCCTTCTCCTAACTTACTATTAACCCTTATGCTTCCTCCATGGGCTTCAACAATTGATTTTGTTATGGTAAGTCCTATCCCTGCCCCGCCTGTCAGACGATTTCTTGACTTATCGGCCCTGTAGAACCTTTCAAATATATATGGAAGATCCTCCTCTGAAATGCCTGTTCCGGTGTCCTTAATCTTTATCTCGACTCCATTTTCTTTCCTGCTGAGAATTATGCTTACCTTTCCACCTTCTCCCGTGTACTTCAGTGCATTTGATATAAGGTTTATTATAACCTGGCTTATCTTATCCCTGTCCCCTTCAACTATCTGCTCACTTCCATTATATCTGAACTCTATATGTTTTTCCATAAAATCCCTTTGAAAATTCAACATTATCCCCCGTATAACCTGTGAAATATCAAAACATGTTTTATTCAGGGTTATATTATTCGTATCATACCTTGTGAGCTTTTCGATATCTCCTACAAGGCGGCTAATTCTAACTATTTCCTCATGACAGCTCCTAAGCCTTTCTTCATCCGGATCCCATACTCCATCTATCATGGCTTCCATGTGTCCCTGAAGGGTTGTAAGAGGCGTTCTAAGCTCATGTGCTATATCCTGTGTTAGCTGTTTTCTGAGCTTTTCATGTTTTTCAAGTGTAGCCGCCAGGTTATTGATTGTATGGGTTAACTGTTTTATCTCATCTATATTTGACCTTACATCAACCCTGACGCTATAATTTCCATCTGAAATCATCTCAGAGGTTTTTATAACCTTTGAAATAGGCCTGCTAAGCCCCCTTGCCATAAATGACCCAAGTATTACCGCTGTTAAAACTGATATAATTCCAACTCCCATAAATATTTTATTTAATGTGTTTAAAAAAGCTATATCCCTATCAGTATAGTAAAAAGGCCCATAAAACCCTACTTCAACACTGCCTATATGTTTCAAGCCTATTAAGACAGGATAGGTATTTTCAACATATTGACCCTTCCATCCAGGATAGCGATCGAACATATTTTGGGATACATGCTCTATTATCTGCTGGCACATTCCATTGTTATAGGCCCTGGCATTCCATATCATCCTTCCTGAGGCATCCCTTACCTTCAAAATAAGTCCATTTTCGAGGGCATTTATTCCTATTTTCTGGACAACCTCCTCGTTCCAACCTGAATCTTCATCATACTGCCGCATAATAAGGCCTATGATTTCCTGATTCTTCTTTTCCTGATTTTCTATTATATATTTCTTAAACTGACTTTCTAGGAAAATATTAGCAAAAACGCTTATTAAAAATACGCATACAGCTGCAATAAACACATATGATAGTATAAGCTTTTTTCTAAGGCTTACTGACATTTTATTCACCACCAAACCTGTAGCCAACTCCATGAATTGTTATAATATACTTGGGCTCTTTTGTATTATCCTCTATTTTCTGCCTGAGATTCTTGATATGTGTATCTATAACCCTGTCATAACCATCATACTCGTCTCCAAGAACAAGGCATATAAGCTCATCCCTCGTAAAGGCTTTATGGGGATATTTTATCATGGTTAAAAGCAGCTTGTATTCAGTTGGTGTAAGGTTTACGATATTATTTCCTTTTTTTACCTCGTGTTTTACACTATCTATAACTAGATCACCATCATTGAATGACATGGTGTCTGAAAGAGGGATCACCTCCTCTGTTCTTCTAAGAAGTGCCTTAACCCTGGCTACAAGCTGCCTCGGGCTGAAGGGTTTTGTAACATAATCATCCGCACCAAGGGCAAAACCCTCGAGAATATTCTCCTCCTGCACCTTTGCAGTCAACATTATTATTGGAATCCTTGATCTTCTTCTTAACCTTTTGCATACTTCTTCTCCTGAAATATCAGGGAGCATAAGATCAAGTATAACAAGGGATGGACTATTCTTTTTAAAAGCTTCCATAGCCTCTCTGCCGCTAAATGCCGTGTAGACTTCATACCCTTCCCTTTCAAGATAGGATTTTACAAACTCCACAATTTTTATTTCATCATCTATTACAAGAATGGATTTTCTGTCAGCCATATTTTTCCCTCCAGATCAAGGTTGTAACAGTAACTATCTTATATATACTTCAAAATGATTATAATAATCAATTTTAGTTTTATTAATACACTATACTGGTTTCACCTTGTTGTACAAGTTTATTTTCAAAAGACGCTGCGATAAAAAATATATTTCATTCACCAATCCACTTGCTCAGGGAAGTTATGGAAGGACCTCCAACTGGTCGCTTAATGGGAATTTCATATATTTTTTATCATCCCTTGTTCTATAAAAACAAGTACGACAAGTTGCTTTATATTATCTATCTTCATAAATTCTACACATCCTTATTGTAATATATTTCCAATAAATATTACATAATGAATTCTCCATCATTTTTAAGGAGGTTGTTTATGGGAATTAAAAGGGAGAAAATAAAGGCCTTTGGCATGCACTGTACGTCATGCGAAGGGCGAATTGAGCGTGAGATAAGAAAATTAAATGGAATTACTTATGTAAAGGCTAACTATGAAAAAGAAAACGTTGAGGTGGAGTTTGACAGCAAACTTTGCAGCAGAGATATGATTAATGCTGCCATCGAAAGAGCCGGTTACAGCACTAAAAATTCCAGTTTTGATAAAATTACAGGTTTTATTATTATTGGACTTGTAATTTTGCTCCTCGGCAAATTCTCTGCAAGCTTTGATATGGAGTCAAAGCTTAAAGGCGATGTAACCTACCCAATACTTTTTGCAATAGGTATGCTAACATCCCTCCACTGTGTTGGAATGTGCGGAGGCATAATGATTTCCCAGAGTATTTTAAAGGAAAGTAGAGGCAAGTTTGAGTCTATAAAGCCATCCCTTCTCTATAATATCGGGCGTGTAACATCATACACAATACTTGGAGGTATTATAGGTGCGCTTGGATCGATATTTAACATTTCAATTGGTGTTAAGTCCTTAATTATGACTTTTGCAGGTCTTTTCATGGTTTTAATGGGACTTAATATGGCAGGATTCAATATACTTAGAAAGCTACATATAAGGCTTCCATGGTCGTCCTGTAACATAAATGGCAGAGTTAAGGCGCCCTTTGTTGTTGGACTTTTAAACGGTTTTATGCCCTGCGGTCCACTTCAAACAATGCAAATTTTCGCCCTTGGAACAGGGAGCCCCCTTAAAGGCGCAGCATCCATGTTCTTCTTCTCAATAGGTACAGTTCCTCTTATGCTCTCCCTCGGAGCAATAACAGGCCTTCTGGCTAAGGATTATACAAAGAGAATTTTAAAATTAAGCGGTGTTTTAGTTGTGGTTCTCGGTATCATAATGTCAAACAGAGGTCTTGCCCTTGCAGGTATTAGTCTTCCATCTATTCCTTTTGGTGGTAAAGCTTCTATAGGATCATCAAATATAGTAAAGGCGGAAATTAAAGACGGAGTTCAAACCATAACCATGACTGCAAATTACAGCGGATACAGCCCAAATGCCTTTGTAGTACAAAGGGGGCTTCCTGTTAAGTGGACTATCAAAGGCGAAAGGATAACTTCCTGCAACAATGCCATAGTAGTGCCGTCACTTAATATTCAGAAAAAGATAAAATCCGGAGATAATGTAATCGAGTTTACGCCTGATAAAGATGGAACTATACGCTTTAGCTGCTGGATGGGGATGATAGGTGGAGTTATTGAGGTTGTGGATGATCTTAATACAGCCGATACCTCAAATATTGATGTACCTAATTCAAACAGCCCATCATGCTGCACAGGTGGTGGCATTGATGGTGAGGTTCCAGAATCTAAGCCTTCAAGCATATACGGCAATGATATTTCAAAGGTTCCAACAGACAGGCTTATAAGGAAAAGCACTGTGCTTGGAAATTATCAGAGCATAAAAATAAAAGGTATACAGTATGAATTCGAACCTCTGGTTGTTGTTGCAAATAAAGGTATTAAAACAAACCTTACATTGGATTTAAGCTCCTTCGAAATACCTGAAGGCAAGTTTGAAATAGTTGACGGCTATTCCGGTAAAACCCTTATGGACTTTGAAGGCAAAAAGGGAATTGTTCAAATTCAATTTACATTAAAAGAGAGCGGTGCCTATGGGATCATAAAAGATGGAGTCGTGCTTGGCATAATTGAGGCTGTTGATAACAATAAAAACGTAGACCTTGAAAAGATAAGGGAAAAGTATTTTAAGTAACATAAAAGAGGCATAAACAGCCTCTTTTATGTTAACCTTTTTTCAAACCATGTGGAAGTTACCTTTTCTTTTACAAAGCCGTTCTTTTCATACAGCTTAACAGCCCTTTCGTTTGAGCTTATAACAAAAAGTTTAACTTCCTTTGTCCCCGAAGTATATAAAATGTCCATGGCTTTATATAAAAGAATTTTTCCAAGGCCTTTTCCCTGAAATTCAGGGGCTATGCCTATTCCATCTATCCATCCAACGTCATTTTTAATTGAAAGCTCATATATCCCTGCAGGACGTCCTTTATAATACATTAATCCAGCCATATGAGGGCACTGCCTGTATTCATTCATAAGCTCCTCCATCTGGTCATCTGTTAATATTGAACCATTAGGGGAGTTTATAAAGGCATCGTTGTGGATTTGCTGAAAAATCATCTTATTCTCTTTGGATATGTTAATGAATTCAACTTCATCGGGAAATTTCATATAATATCCACTGTTTTCCTCATGTTTCATGATCATGGCCTTGTATACTTCTTTAAAGCCAAAATCCAGGACACATGGGATAAGGTAACTGATTCCAGTATAAATTCCAAGTTTTACTATTTTAGGTTTTATTGTTGAGATATATTTCATTCCTCTTTTAAGAAGAAAGGTAAAATATCCCTTATCCTCCTCCCTAATATTAACACAGGTTAAAAAAGCTTCTCCATTTTCCTCAACGTTTTTTGTTATAACAGCAAGGGTTCCCTTTATCTCGCCGTCATCCCAGAGGGAGAAATGGCTCTCCCCGCAGTTAAATACTATTCCAATGTAATCCTTAACCATCTCTTTAAAACTGTCAAAGGAGTAGTTGCTTCCTATACTAATTATATAATTATATAGCTTCTGCTTCTCCTCCATGGTAAGCTCGATAAAGCTCTTTATAATCATGAACCCTCACCCCACTCTGTAAATTAGCTCAACCGTTATTAACAATATATTCTATATATAATATAACTTTCCTGCAAGCTATGAAATGAAAAGAAAATTTACAAATTTAAAGTTCCATTTTTAAATACATCTAAACCATTCTAAAGGAAAAATATGTTCGAAGGATGGTTTTTAAGGGATTTAATAAAACTTATCATTAAGAAATATAAGAGGGTATCTCGAAAAATAAGATACCCTCTTATATTCATTTATTTATGCTTCAACTATTGAAATTACATCATACCCTGCGTCTTCTACGGCTGCCTTCATTGCATCATCTGATGCTCCTTCAACATCAACTAAAGCGTACTTTCCTTCCAGGCTTACTTCAACTGACTTTACACCAGCTACCTCTGAAAGGGCATTTTTAACATGCATTACGCAGTGATTGCATGACATTCCTTCGATGTTTATTCTCTTTTTCATATAAACTCCTCCCTTTTATTTATGTATTGGGATATGCCCCGCAAGCATATCCCAGGTTTTTAAAACTTTGGTTTAAAGCCCTTTAATCTTAAGGCATTTGATACAACTGACACAGAGCTTAAGCTCATTGCTGCCGCTGCTATCATTGGATTTAACCTTGGCCCTCCAAAGAGTACCAGAAGCCCTGCTGCTATTGGAATACCTGCAGTGTTGTATGCAAAGGCCCAAAACAGGTTCTGTTTGATATTTCTTATAGTTGCCTTGCTTAGCTGTATAGCTGTTACAACGTCTAGTATATCACTTCTCATAAGGATTATATCGGCAGACTCTATTGCAACGTCTGTACCTGAACCTATGGCAATGCCAACATCTGCTTGAGCAAGGGCAGGTGCATCGTTGATTCCATCTCCAACCATGGCAACCTTTTTACCCTCATCCTGGAGCTTTTTAACCTCCTGTGCCTTGTGTTCAGGAAGAACTTCAGCAAGGACCCTGTCTATCCCAACCTGCTTTGCAATGGCCTCGGCAGTTTTTCTATTGTCACCTGTTATCATGGCAACCTCAATGCCCATTTTATGGAGCCTTTCAATGGCTCTTCTGCTGTTTTCCTTTACAACATCCGCAACTGCAATTACCCCTGCTGCTTTTCCATCTATTGCAATGAACATAGGAGTTTTACCTTCTTCTGCATATTTTTCGGCAATATCTATAAGGCTTTCTATCTCAATATCCTTTTCATTCATAAGTTTTTTATTACCTAAAAGTATTTCCATTCCATTTACCGATGCCCTAATTCCCTGGCCAGGTATAGCAGAGAAATTCGAAGCTTCATATAATTCTAACCCTCTATCCTCTGCTTCTTTAACAATTGCCTCTCCAAGGGGGTGCTCTGAAGCCTTTTCACAGGATGCCGCATAGCTTAAAATATCCCTCTCATCCATTATAGCTGCGTATATATCTGTGACCTTTGGTTTACCTTCTGTTATTGTTCCAGTCTTGTCAAATACAACTGTGTTTATTTTATGTGCTGTCTCAAGTGCCTCACCTGACTTTATAAGTACACCGTACTCTGCACCTTTGCCAGAGCCCACCATAATGGCCGTTGGGGTTGCGAGACCAAGGGCACAGGGACAAGCTATTACAAGAACGGAAATAAATATTGTAAGTGCAAATACTGCATCCCTTCCTCCAATATACCATGCAAGCCCTGAAAGAACGGCAATTCCTATAACAACAGGTACAAAGTATCCTGATATGATATCTGCCATTCTTGCAATAGGCGCCTTTGAACCCTGTGCGGATTCAACAAGCTTTATGATCTGTGCAAGCGCCGTATCCTTTCCAACCTTTGTTGCTTTGAACTTAATCATTCCATTTTTATTTATACTTGCACCAAATACATTGTCGCCAGGTTGTTTTTCAACTGGAATACTTTCACCCGTCAACATTGATTCATCTATTGAAGTTGCACCTTCAACCACTACTCCGTCAACTGGTATTTTTTCCCCTGGCCTTACAACTATTATGTCGCCAACTTCAACTTCATCTATGGGTATTTCAGCCTCCTTTCCATCATGGATAACCCTTGCTGTTTTAGGTGCGAGTCCCATAAGCTTCTTTATTGCCTCTGAGGTTCTTCCCTTTGTCTTCGCCTCAAGATACTTTCCAAGAAGTATGAGGGTTATAATTGTTGCAGCCGCTTCAAAGTACATATCCTTTGCATATTCAACGTTATGATTTGCTATCTGGTATATTGCAAAGAGTCCATAAACTATCGCTGCAGATGTTCCTATTGCCACAAGGGAGTCCATATTAGGGGCACCTTTAAAGAGGGACTTAAAACCTACTCTATAGAACCTTTCACCTGCATATATTGTAGGAATAACAAGTATAAGCTGTACCAAAGCAAAGTTTAGCGGATGCATGTGGCTATTAATGATATCCGGAAGTGGAAGCCCGGTCATATGCCCCATTGCTATATAAAGTAGAGGAACTGTAAAAACAGCCGATATTATAAAGCTTCTGAAAAGCTTTTTAGCCTCCCTTTCCTTCCTCTCCTGGTCCTTATCTATTGTTCTATCCTGCTCCTCAAGGGGTTCATATCCCGCAAACTTTACAGTCTTTTTTATCATTGAAAGTCTGACCTTTGATGGATCATATTCAACAAACAGGCTCTCCGTCGCTAAGTTTACCTCTGCCTTACTTACACCATTTATTTTAGAAACCGCCCTTTCAACCGCCCTGACGCAGGATGCGCAGGTCATTCCTCCAACGCCAATTACAACCCGCCTTGTTTCTATTTCCTCCTCGGCACTATATCCTGACTTTTCAATTGCCCTTATTATATCTTCAACGCTGACCCTATTCTCATCATACTTTACGTAAAGCTTTTCCGCAGCAAAGTTAATGTTAGCCTCAACTCCATCAACCTTATTTGCTGCCCTCTCTACTGCCCTTGCACAGGCCGCACAGGTCATACCACCTATCTTAAGAACCTTTTCCATTTAATTCACCTACTTTCCATTAATTTTCCAAGAATATCTATAATCTCGTCAACCTTTTCCTCCCCCGTATCATGAAGAAAGGCATCCTTGACGCAGTGATTTAAATGCTGCTTAAGTATTAACATGTTCGCCCTTTTTAAAATGGACTGGGCTGCAATTATTTGATTGGATATGTCTATGCAGTACCGTCCCTCATCAAGCATTTTAATTATTCCATCTATCTGTCCCTTTGCAGTTTTCAAGTATTGCATGGCCTTTTTTTGCTCATCGTTCATCCCTATACCTCCCTCCCCCATAGTGGGGTGTCTTTATTTTTATTATATTCTTTCCATTTTTAAAATGCAATATTCATTTTTAAAAATCCTTACTATTTTACTCGGATTTTACATAAAAATTAACTTACTATAGCATCCAGCTCCTCATTTTCTTGTCCTTCGATGATCACCATAATTTTATTAGGAAGACACACGATGCTTTGATAGCTTTTACTTATCCATCCTGTATCTGAACATATCCCCTCAGGACAGATCCTTTTATCCATTTCAAGCATTCTAATAGCTCCATCCTTTACCTCAACGTACCCTATTTGATCTTTAAATTTAAAATCATATACCTTATTTTCCGAGTTTATAGAAATTTTTTTTACAATGTTATTATCAACAAAAATAACCGCAGTGTTTCCAATCTTATTGCTGAATACAAAATAGTTATAAATAAAACCTCCTATTATTCCAAAAACAACGGTAACTATTATCAGTTTATCCCACAGCTTCATACCCATCATCCTTTACATATAGTATTATTTTAAACATGGGAAAAACCAGTAGATAAACTACTGGTCTTTAAAATCGATTATTTCTAAGGGCTTTCTTCCTGCTTAAATATTCTTCCTCTGTAATTTCCCCTCTTGCATATCTCATATTTAAAATTTCAAGTGCTTCCTCCGTACCCCTATATCTGTAACCCATTTTATCCCTTTCAAATAGTTTGAACACTGCATATATAATAACTCCAAATAAAATTATAGGTATTATCATACCAAATGGCCCCCATCCATAACCGAAGCCTCCACAGCCGTAAAACATAAATTTACCTCCCTCATTTGCTTTTTCTGATATTTATTTTACTACCTACTTTTGAAGGAATTATGAAGATAAAATTCTATATTTTCGCTCTGTTTTGCTGCCTTTGGCGCTTTAACCCCATTAGGGATTTAGGGTTTAAAAGTTCGTTTTTGCTTTTAATCATCTATTTTTTCTTCCCTGCCTCCCATAAGGATATTGCCTTATTGTAAAACTCCTTTGCTTCCTCAGGGGATGAGAAGGCTCTTTTGGGAATAATGTGTCCCATCATTTTATCCTTAAATATGAATATATATTCCTCATTTTCCATTATGCTTTTGACTCCATTCCATGAAACAGATCCCCTATTAACAGATGTAATTTCCTTAAACCCTGATTTTCCTATTTCAAAAATATGCTCTCCAATAAGCCCCTCCTTTTTATCAGGTAAACCCATTGCCTGCTTTTTAGTTATATAAATCATTAAAAGAAATCCAGCTGCAGTCGATACCGGCATTGATACTACTATAACTGAAGGTGAAAGATTTTTTAGAAGCTCTATTACAAGCACGACTATCGGTAAAATCAAAGCGCTTAAAATAAACGTTGTACGAACATAGGGAACGTTAAAAATCGCATATTTGTTGAAGTTCCAGTAATCTTCACGTGTTATATCAGCCTTTACTCTCATTTAATTTCCTCCCTAATTTTTATTTTATAAATATTTTATCATCTCCTATTCAACATTTCCTCAAGCTTTTTTGATATTCTTCTTCATTTTTTGTTATAATATTAACAAAGCTGCTATAACTATATGGAGGTAAGTGCCGTGAACATTAAATTCAACGAAAAAACGAAGAATGCATTAATAAAACTGCAGGAATCAAAGGTGAACGGGGTGATAAGGCTCAAGGTCCTTGCCTTCGGATGAGGGAAACCTGCCATGGAGCTTGTTCTGGATGAGCAAAGGGATAATGATATTTACGAAAGAATCGAGGGAATAACATTCGTAATTGAAGCAAACCATAGAATGTATTTTGAAAATATAGAGATAATTTATAACCCAGAAGTGTTTAATAATGGATTTTATGTGCATATGATTGATAAAATATAGAAAAGAGGCTTCAAAAGCCTCTTATCTATTTTTCCAATGATTTAAAAATATCCCTTGATTTTACTATAAATGCCAGTGATATCATGGCCCAGAGGAGGGTATATCCTTCTGCAGCAAATACTCCAAACTTCTGTATAAATGCAATTGGTGAATCTATAAGTGCATGAAGAAGTATGGCGTAAAGGACATATATATATCTTCTTTTCATAACTGCATAGAAAATTATAAGAGAAAGTCCGATTTGTATGGTTATTGCAAATATTCTTTCAATACCGCCTACTAAAAACATATACGAAGGTGCACTTATTAGTGTATTTTTAATTTGAGCTGCCAGTTCACCAGAAATTTTTGAGCCGATAACCGTATCAAAGCTCCCTGTATTTATTAGGCTGCTGTACATTAAATTAGCCAGGCTGTTCATACCTAACAGCAAAATCGCCTCAATTCCCCCATGACCTATTCCAAAGGCAACTCCATTTTTCCAGCTCAGATACTTTTTAAGAAAAAGCTTAATGCCTATAAGCCTTCCAACTTCTTCAAATATACCTGCAGTAAGTCCAAGGAAAAGGGCAGTTAAAAAGGTGTTCTGTGCCAGGGAGATATACCAGCTCTGATTGCCAAAATATGCTAGAAGCGGAATTCTTATTATACCCTGAAAAACAAAGAATACAAGTGCTCCAACGAATACAGCCCTTAAGGATATTCTATACCTTCTATACATGAAAATTACAAGCCCTATTGGAAATAAAAAGGCTATAACAAGTGATACAAACATAAAAATTATTGATAAGTCGCTTACCATGTTAATCCTCCATTACATTAATAATAATTTAATCCGTTGTGCTAGTTCAGGGGTTGAGCGAAGATAAAAAATATATGAAATTCACATAAAGCCAAGAGCTAGAAGTTCTAGGCGAAGGGATGCAGAAAAATCCTAGAACTTTCGTGACTTAAGAGAAGCGAGTTTAACGAAAGTTCTTGATTTTTCAAATCCCAAGCCTTAGAACTTCTTTGCTAAGCGTGCTGGTGAATGAAATATATTTTTTATCGTAGCGCCGATCTGTAAATTTATCTAGCACAACGAGTTAATTTAAACTTGCTACATAACAAGTGGACAAAAGAGCTTTGAAAATTCTTTTTCACCGTAGCCCTCAAATTCCACCTTTATAATGCTGTCATCCTCATAGGTTATTATTCCCTCACCGTACTTTGGGTGCTTAGCCCTTCTTTGAGAAGCACCCTGCTGCTTTTTTTCCCGTTCCTCCCTGAGGAGCTTCATGATATCCTTAAAACTTGTACCTTCGCCTTCATCATCCCTTTTAACCATACTTGAGGGTATCATTGAAATATATGTGCTCGGGTAAGGTAACATACCTGGAAGGGATGGCTTTGTAATATATGAAAGTTCAAGATAGTTTTTAGCCCTTGTTATTCCAACAAAGAAGATCCTCACCTCCTCCTCTTCCTGATCCCTTTTAGTGCTTAATGGTATATTTCCCATGTTAACCCCTGTGATAAAAACATGTGAAAATTCAAGTCCCTTTGATGCATGAATGGTTAAAAGGCTTACGCTTTCCCTGTCAAATTCTCCTTCCTCTTCAAATGGAATTCCCTTTTTATACACTATTTTAAAGGGTATTCCCTCCTTTTCAAATACCTCAGATAAAACTTCACCCTGGGACTGCCTTCTATAAAGTATTCCAATGTCTTTGTAGGGAATGCCTTCTCCGTGAAATTTTTTTATCCTTCTTGCAATGTGGAGGGCCTCGTTAAAGGCATCGTGATGTTTTTTAACTATTATGGGGCCTCCACCGTCCTTTACTCCCTTTATATCCTCTCCTCCAAGAAGGGCCTTTGCGGCCCCGATTATCGTTCTGCTTGAGCGATAGTTTATAGGAAGGCTCATTTCCCTGGGGTTATAGACCTTTTTAAACTCGCTGAATATATTTGTAGTTCCCGTTCTCCAGGAGTATATTATCTGGTTAGGGTCTCCAACTGCAAATATACTGGTATCCCTTCCAGCAATTTTTCCTATGAGTTCAAGCTGCCTTAAATCCGTATCCTGAAACTCGTCTATTATTATCCATTTAGGGTTTATCGGTTCCCTTAAGGCTTCAATGCATTTTTCAATAAGATCATCAAAGTCCATGAGGTTTCTCCTTCTCTTTTCCTCGTTATATAGTTCTGCGAGCCTGCTTATATCATCATCCTTTTTCATTGCTCCATAGAGGGTATTTCCTTTTTTAAACTCTTCGATTCTTTTCATTAGCTTTGATTTGTACTTAACTTTAAGCTTGTTTGATTCAATTATTTCTAAAAGCATATCCCCCGCCTTTACATTATCTATAACTTCAAAATCCCTGGAATAGCCAAGGGCTTCAAGGCTGCTGCTTTCAGAGAGTATGGCCCTGGCAATGGAGTGGAAAGTTCCAAAATATTTCATTCCCTCCTTAAAGTTCTCCCTGAAGGCCAAAACCCTTTCCTTAATCTCCTCTGCAGCCTTATTTGTAAAGGTTAAAACCACCATGTCCTCGAGGGGAATCTTTTCAATTATGTTGAGATAAAGTACCTTATGGGTTAGAACCGTTGTTTTTCCACTTCCAACAACGGCATTGAGAAGTATGTGACCACCCTTTGAAATTACTGCCTCCTTCTGATAGGAATTTAGTTTTTCAAATTCCTTTAGATAAATTTCTTCCATCAAATCACCTATTTCGTTAAATCATCGTATCTTCTTAGTATTTTATCGAGCTTACTGTCATACTCCTTAACTTCCACATCTATTTTAAACTTCTCGGGCACCTTTACATACCTTCTAATTACGTTTTCAATCCTATTCTTGTTAGCCGTTTCAAGAATCCATTCCCTGTAGAAATCTCCCGTTACATTTAATATAAGAACATCGCCTTTAACTTTAACCTTATCTATTGTGCTGAAGAACTGAACATAGGCCTCGCTTTTTTTGCTGAGGAAGCTTACATATTCACTCCAATTTTCTTCAAGCTCGCTAAAGTCAAAGGGTTTTTCCTCTATAACAACAACTTCAGGTGCTTTCTTTTTAATTTCAACTGGAGATTTTTTCTCCTGGAGCATTCCTTCAAGGCCCCAGAGAACTAACTTTTTATCAAGGTGATAATCTCCAACGCATGCGGGGCAGCCATCCCTGCATCTGCAGTTTTTAACCAGGTTTATGGCCTCGTGGAGAATTTCATCTGCAAAATCAAATGCCTTTTCAGTAAAGCCAAGTCCCCCGGGGTAAAGATCGTAGAGTATAACGTATGCCCTTTTAATTTTCCCGTTTTCCTCTATGGTGTTAAATATGGTTCCCCCGATGTCCTCGGAAGTTGCCATAGTCCTCATCCTTGCTGCTGTTAAAAGGGCATGCTTTAATCCACTGTAGTAGTTAAACTCTCCGTAGGCGTTTATGACGTTATCGACATCTTCAGGGATTAAATACCATAGACCCTCGGTTTCAAGCTCTGTAAACAGATTCTCCCTTATGGGCTCAAAGCCAAGGTTCTGCCTGTTGTGGAACTGTATCATCTTATATGCAGGCACAGCCTCCCTAATGTTTACATCTCCAAAGGAAGCCCTGGTCCTTGCTATATCCCTGGCTTTAAACTCCTTTATAATGCTTACGGCGGTTTCTGTGAAGGGAACTGTAAAATAGTTCATATCAACAGGTACAACCTCCGCAATCCTGTTTACAAGATCAAGCCTTTCAACAAGATACTGCATTCCATCATGTATGTATATTGCCTTTGGATAAACCTCATGGAAGGCTTGGTACTCATCCATTTCAGTAAGCATTTCTCCGTTTTGTTTGTTTACAACCTTATATATATCCCTTGATATGTTTCTTAGGCTGAAATCCCCTGCAGGAAAATCCTTTCCTGTCCAGATAAAAAGCCCCCCATCGTTTTTAAGCTCCCCTGCCTTAATTAAGACTGGTACAATCTCTCCAAGGTCTGGAAAAATTGAGGCATCATCAAGGGATAGGGGAAGCTCCGCCGCTGCAGCCCTTACATGGGCGAGCTGTATAAATAAATTATTTTTATCTATAACGGCATTTTCAACTCCTGTCTTTACGAGCCACTCGCTATTAATACCTATATACTGGTCTATTGGAGATACATCAAGTATTAGAATACCAAGGGAGGTTCCCCCCTTTCTTCCGGCACGGCCTATCTGCTGCCAGAAGGACGCCTTTGTTCCAGGAAAGCCGCAGGATATTGCAAGCTCTATATCCCCAATATCTATTCCAAGCTCAAGGGCATTTGTAGCAATAACTCCCGTTATAAGGCCTTTAGAAAGCCTTCTTTCTATTTCCTTTCTCTCCTGAGGCTTGTATCCACCTCTATAGCCCGATATCCTGTCTGTAAGACCATTTGAAAGGGCTGGAAGGCCCTCTATGTTTGAAAGCCTATCCCTCGCCTCCTTTAAAACGACCTCAACTTCACGTCTGCTTTTACAGAAGGTTATAAATCTGATATTGTCCTGAACAAGGTCCGGTATGAAATCAGATGCCTCTTCCTCAGGCGTTTTTCTATATTCCGTGTCCCTCACAAAGGGAGGTTGCCATATGTATACCTTCTTCTCGCTTCCCGGTGAACCGTCCCTGCTTATATGGGCAAAGGGTCTACTTGAAATGCTCTCGGCAAGCTCCACCGGGTTTGCTATAGTTGCTGAGCTGAATAAAAACTGGGGATTTGACTTATAGTAGCTGCAGACTCTATTTAACCTTCTCATGACATTTGCCATGTGGGAGCCAAAGGCACCCCTATACACGTGAAGCTCGTCAAGAACTAAAAACTTAAGCCTTGAAAAAATATGGTTGAAGCCATATATGCTGTGGTTTGGCAAAAAGGCAGAGTTCAGCATTTCAGGGTTTGTAAGTATTATATTGGCGTTTTTCCTTATTCTAGCCCTTTCATTTGTTGGTGTATCGCCGTCATAGATTCCCGCCTGAATTCTATCTCCGCCAAAGTATTCAAGTATGGGCAGGAAATTTCTAAACTGGTCATGGGCAAGCGCCTTTGTTGGATAGACAAATATGGCCCTCGTTGCAGGGTCCTTAAGTATTCTTTCAACAACGGGAAGAAGAAAGCTTAGCGTCTTTCCACTTGCAGTTGAAGTTGTAATTACTACGTTTTCCCCCCGTGATGCCCTTTTAAACATCTCGTACTGATGGGAGTAAAGCCTCTCTATTCCCCTTGACTTAAGGTATGATATAAGCTCTTCACTCATTTCCTCCGGAAAGGGCATATACTCTGGTTCTCTTTTATCTATTTTAATTTCACCTACAATTCTATTTTCATAGAGCTTTAACTGAGGAATGTTCATCATCTTCCCCCCTTTAAGTTTCTAAAATAGTCTCTTGCAAAACCTTGAAAGGCTTAATTTTTAAGGCTCTGCATTCATCTATATGCAGGATATCCCCCAACATTTATCGAATTATATATGTACCACCAAACACAATTCATAAATGGAGGGATACCCT
>NZ_SOAZ01000013.1 GCF_004364155.1 Fonticella tunisiensis
TCTTTCTTTGTTTAAAACTCACTGTCTAAATTCCTGTTTTTTTAAAGAAGGCTAATTTTTCAGCTAAAATTTTAATGAGTTTTGCAATTGCCTATATTTTTAATTAATACTTTCAAATCCCAGAGCATTCATAAACCTATTAAAGGCTTTAATTCCCCTATCATCAGTTTTGAAAACTCCACAGGTTAATAAAACTTCAAGAAATTTTCTTCCCACTTCTTCCTTTAGTACATTTTCCGCCCTATTTTCATCAAGCTTTGTGCCATACTTGCCTATCAGATATTCAATAAATGGAATATGCTTATATAGTGCGTTCCCCTTATTGTACATTTCTCTAGAAAAGTAAACTTTTCCTTCGAGAATATTTTTAATTTCTTTAAGCTCTGTTTTAAGCCTTGCAGGTAGAACAGCAAGTCCCATAACTTCAATAAGACCTATGTTTTCCTTCTTTATATGATGAAGCTCCCTATGGGGATGGAATATTCCCTCTGGATATTCATCCGTTGTCCTGTTATTTCTAAGTACAAGGTCTATTTCAAACTCACCCTTTTTATTTTTTCTTACAATGGGAGTGATGGTATTGTGGAGTATTTTCTCTCCATCCTTATCTGTATATGCCAGAATATCTACACTGACATCGCTATAGCTTCTCCATTTGTTAAGAATATCGGTTGATATTTCAATGAGTTTTTCCTTGTTATTTCCTGACAGCCTTATAACCGATAGAGGCCATTTAACAATGCCTACTGTAATTTCCTCATAATTTCTGTGCTTATAAAACCTTTGAATTGGTGCCCTCTCCATAGAGAATACATGCCTTCCCCCCTGAAAATGCTCATGGGACAATATCGAACCTCCTACAATCGGAAGGTCAGCGTTTGATCCTATGAAATAATGTGGGAACTTTTCAATAAAATCGAATAGCCTCACAAAGGTCTTTTCAGATATCTTCATGGGCACATGTTTTTCATAGAATAGTATGCAGTGTTCGTTGTAATAAACATATGGAGAGTATTGAAAATACCACTGCTCACCTGCTATATTTACAGGAATTACCCTGTGATTCTGCCTTGCAGGGTGATTTATACGTCCTGCATATCCTACATTTTCAAGGCAGAGAAGGCACTTAGGATAATTTGATTGAGGCACGAGCTTTGCTGCTGCAATTTCTCCAGGGTCCTTTTCAGGTTTTGATAGATTGATTGTAATTTCCAGCTCTCCAAATTCCGTGATTGTATTCCACCTAATGTTTTTCGAAGTTCTATCCACCCTTATATAGTTTGAAGCAATGGACAGTTTGTAAAAATCATCGGTTGCCTTTTTAATCCCTTCCCTTTCTGCAGTGTACCAGAAGTTTTTTGCAACCTCAGATTGTCTCGGCATAAGAAGCCCCATGATTTTTGCATCAAGCAAATCCCTGTATGTAGTGGTATTTTCAGGAATTATGCCTGCTTCGTAGGCATAATCCAGTAAATTCGATAGTATTTCGTTTACATCCTTCGCTTCTTCCTCATCAATATCTCCGCTGTAGGGCTCCCTTATCTTAAACAAATCCATAAGGGAATTCCTCACGGGTATTTTGTCCATTTCTTCAATCAGATTATTTCTGATTCCAAAGTGAAGAAGCCTTTCTATATCCTTTTCTACGCATTTTTGCCGCACAGGGGGCACCTCCTTTAGAAAACCTTTTTTATCCTGTGTGTTTAAAGGAATGTAACTGCGCAGGGCTAGCTGAAATAATTTTATATTATGCAGTTTGAACTGCTTTCCCTTACAATAAGACTGGTGTTTAATATTATCTTCTTACCCATCTTAGCCCGGTTTTCTATTATGTCTATTAACTCCAGCGCAGCTATTTTTCCAATACTTTTAATATTAAGATCCACCGATGTAAGCCTTGGATGAGCTATATTTGCAATGAGTGTATTATCAAAACCAACAACGGAAATGTTTTCTGGTATTTTAATGCCAAGTTTGCTGCATGCCTTTAAAACACCAACTGCCATCAAGTCGTTACATGCAAATATTGCCGTCGGCCGCTCTTCTTCAAAAAGCAGTTTTTCAATTTGCATCTGTGATTTTTCTACTACCTCTATACTGTTTCCCATTCCAACGTTTAAAACCTTCTCGTATTCTAATCCCTTGCTACGGATAAATTCCCTATATATTCCTTCCTTAATGTCATAGGACAAGCTTCTGTCGCCCCTTACAAAGGCTATCCTTTTATGTCCAAGCTCAAACAGATATTGGAGAACTTCCCTAGCTCCTGCCTCCTCATCGTAGCACACAAAACTACATCTATGGCCATATGGTAAGCCGTTAATGATTAAAATGGGTATTTTTTTAGAAATTTCATCATAATATCCCTTCTTTAAATTTTCATGGGCAGGGTCTATCACTATCAAACCATCAACCTGTCTGATCAACATCTCCTCAACCCTATTCCTTTCCTCCACTTCATCCCCTTTGGTATCACTCAGGGAAATGCTGTAACCCTTATTTTTTGTATATTCCTCAATTGTTTCAACTATAGTTGGGAAGAAAAGATTTGTTATTCCTGGAACTATAACGCCTATCATTGATGTCTTTCTTGTTATGAGGCTTCTTGCAACGATATTTGGTTTATAGTTGAGCTTTTCAATGGCCCTTTCTATCTTCTCCCTTGTTTCTTTTTTTACAGGATAGTTGTTGTTAAGTACTCTTGACACTGTGGATATGGAAACTCCAGCCTCCCTTGCCACATCGCTAATATTCACAGCCATATCCGGGCTAACCTCCCTGGACTATTTCATATTTCAAATATAAAAGACATGATCTTAGAAAACGTTTTCTATAATTTTATTATATTGCAATTTTTGCCATATGTCTATAAGTCATAAACAGATTTTTATAACTTACAAAATTCTCTCCAAACAAAAAGCCACCTCACCCAACAACAGGACGAGGTGGTTTACTGTTGCGTCCATTTTAGTTTTTTTCTCTTCTCCTTTCAAGTAAATCCACAAATGCTTCTATCCTTGTAACATATCCTGCTTCTCCTGTCATTTCATCAACCACAAGCGTCATTATTGGAAAGTCCTTATCCCGTGAAACAGATGACAATATGGATTTTGAAACTATTTCAGGCATACATCCCATGGGAAAAATCTGAATAGCTCCATCAAGTCCCTCTTGCTTTGAAATAACAGCTTCACCAATACATTCCTTTGCATGCCCTCCAATGCCTATGGGCAGATATTCCATTGCAGCCTTATTTATATCCCTTGAATTTAACTTCAATGGAAATAATGCCAGATTTTTTATCCACCAGCTTGGAGTAAGCCTTCTTTTAGTTGAAACTCCATAGTCCATCAGCTTATCTTCTATATAAAGATTTGCAAAGGGCTCGATTACCGTGTATATTTCTCCTATAATGGCAATTTTAATGGGATTCTTTTCATGATTTATTTCAACTTTATCCAACTTATTGCTATATTCTTTTAAAACTTCAATCATATCTTTTGAGTTGTTGGTTTTAAGGGCATCCGCTTTGCATTTATTCAATATTCTTTTACATTCGCCTTTATTCATCTCGTATCCTGCTAGATATCGTGCCTTTGCTTCTATATCATCAATGAGCTTCATTACTTTTATTGCATCACCTAATGCTTTCACCTTCTGAAGTTTATTCTTACTGCTGCTGCCTGATATTTTACCTATCCTTCTTAACAGTTCACGGATTCCAATATCCGTTGGCACATCTAACACAATAAAGTCAACATTATATCCCAGCCTTCGTAAAATATTAATCTGAAGTTCACAATACTCTCCAAATCTGCATGGACCACAGCTTCCTGTAATTAAAACGGTATCTGCTCCATGTTCTATGCTGTGAATGTAGTTGCCTATGTTTATTTTAAATGGAAGGCATATTTCCTCCGGTGAATATAATGATCCAATTTCAATTGCATCTTTGTTGCTTAAAGGAGGTATTACATATTGAACCCCCAGACTATCAAAAAGAGCTTTAACTGCAATATAGACATTACCCATATGTGGAAAGGTAACAACCATCTTAACATCTCCTTTCAGCATATCCTCAAATACTTGTCAAAAAGCATCAAAAAATGGATTGAACTTATAAAAAATAATCCTTTATGTATCCCTATTCTTCCCTATAATGCTGTCTCCATTTTTGTATTTTTGCCAACTAAAATGAACAATATTCGTATTAAAGGCCAGACTATTATTTTAGCCTGGCCTTTTTTCTTCTAAAATATTTACCTTTTAAATGCCACTTTTAATGCCACTTTTAATGCTTCCCTGCATGCCTTAAGCGTTTCTTCAATATCTTCGTCGCTATGTTCAGCTGACAGGAACCAAGCTTCAAACTGGGAAGGTGGAATAAGTATTCCTCTCTCAAGCATTTCCCTGAAGAACGCTGAATACTTTTCTGTGTCGCATTTCATAACATCGTTATAATTTTCAAAGGGGCCCTTACCAAGGAATAAACAGAACATTCCCTTGACTCTGCTTACATGGGCATCTATGTTTAATTCTTTTATTATATTATTTATTCCTTCTTCAAGCCTTTTGGCTTTGTTTTCAAGCTCAATATAAATCTCCCTGTTGTCTTTTAAAATCTTCAAGTTTCTATATCCTATAGTCATTGCCAGTGGGTTGCCCGAAAGGGTTCCCGCCTGATATACCGGGCCAACTGGGGAAACAAGCTCCATTATCTCTCTTTTACCACCGTATGCCCCAACGGGGAGACCCCCACCTATTATCTTTCCAAGGCAGGTGATGTCAGGCTTTATATTATAAACTTCCTGTGCCCCTCCGTAGGATAATCTGAATCCTGTTATAACTTCATCAAATATTAGTACTGAACCGTACTCATCGCATATGCTTCTTAATCCTTCAAGGAAGCCCTCCTTAGGTGCAACAACTCCCATGTTTCCGGCAACGGGCTCAACTATTATACATGCAATATCCTTTCCCTCCTTTTCAAAGACCCTTTTTACCGATTCTAAATCGTTATATGTACAGATGATTGTATGTCTTGTTGTATCTTCAGGAACTCCAGGGCTCGTAGGAACACCAAAGGTTATTGCCCCTGAACCTGCCTTAACAAGGAGGGAATCGGAATGGCCGTGGTAGCAGCCTTCAAACTTTATTATCTTGCTTCTTCCAGTATAGGCCCTTGCAAGCCTTATGGCACTCATGGTGGCCTCAGTTCCTGAATTTACCATTCTAACCATGTCAACGGATATTAAAGCCTCAGTAATCATTTTAGCAACTTCAACTTCAACGGGTGAAGGTACCCCATAGCTTGTACCCCTTGCAATAGCCTCCTCTATTCCTTCAAGGACATCTTTATTGCTATGTCCAAGTATAAGGGGGCCCCATGAGCATATATAATCTATGTAGGAGTTGCCATCGACATCATATATTCTGCTTCCCTCTGCCCTTTCGATAAATATTGGATCGAGTCCAACGGACCTGAAGGCCCTTACAGGGCTGTTCACTCCTCCGGGTATATATTTTTTAGCTTCTTCAAATATCTCTCCTGATCTTTTGTGATTCACTTACCGCCCCTCCTTAAGCATTCTCGCTATGTCCTTTGCAAAGTAGGTTATTATGATATCTGCTCCTGCCCTTTTAATTGATGTTGTGGTTTCCAGTATTATATCCTCTTTAAATAGCCCGTTCTGTAGTGCAAGCTTGAGCATTGAATATTCACCGCTTACACTGTAGGCTGCTATGGGCACATTGAAGCTATCCTTAAACCTTCTTATAACATCAAGGTAGGCAAGGGCAGGCTTTACCATAAGTATATCTGCCCCCTCCTTAATATCAAGCTCCGCCTCAATAAGCGCCTCCCTGCTGTTTGCAGGGTCCATCTGGTAAGCCTTTCTATCTCCAAAGGAAGGTGCCGAATGGGCAGCCTCCCTGAAGGGCCCATAGTATGCCGATACATATTTTGCTGAATATGACATTATGGGTGTGTTCACATATCCTGCTTCATCGAGAGTTCTTCTAATATAGCCTATTCTTCCATCCATCATATCGGAGGGTGCAACCATGTCAGCCCCTGCCTCAACATGGCTTATGGCAATTTTCCCTAAATACTTAAGGGTCTCATCGTTGTCAACATATCCGTTTTCACAGAGTATCCCGCAATGCCCATGCTCCGTATACTGACACATGCATATGTCGGTTATTATATATATATCATCAAACACTTCCTTTATCCTTTTAATTGCTCTCTGTACGACTCCATTGCTGCTGTAGGCCTCTGAACCAAATGCATCTTTGTTTTCAGGAATACCAAAGAGCATAACGTATTTTATACCCAGATCATGCAGCTCCCCTATCTCTTCATTTACCCTGTCAACGGAATAGTGATAGTTCCCCGGAAGGGATTTAATCTCCTTCTTAACATTTGTGCCTTCTACTACAAATAGAGGATATATGAGGTTTTCTACATCCAATCTTGTTTCTTTCACAAGATTTCTTATAAGCTCTCCATTTCTTAAACGCCTCGGTCTCCTAATTAAATCCATTTTTATCCCTCCTGTACATCTTCAATGATGCATTGAACAATACCGTCTATTGTGTGCTCCCTTGCTTCTCTGTATACATTTAAGCTGTGTTTTCTTATGGCTTCTGAAGTAATTGGCCCTATGGATATAATTTTTATATTTCTTAAAGTCCCTATATTTTGGGCTCCAGCCATTGAAATAAAGTTTTCAACGGTAGAGGAGCTTGTAAAGGTTATATAATCGATGTTTCCATCATTTATAAGATCTAAAAGCCTATCCTTTTCACTTTCATCCTTTAGAGTCTCATAGGTTTTAACCTCTGTAACGCTGCAGATTTTTGAAAGCTCATCCACGAGAAAACTTCTAGCTCCCTTAGATCTTGGTATAAGTATCCTGTCTCTTTTATTTATGATATCCTTTAACTCCTCAAAGATACCCTCTCCAACGAATTTTTTGGGAACTATATCGGCCTTTATTCCATATCTGTTTAATTCCTTTGCAGTTCCTTTTCCGACAGCTACAATCCTGGAGTTATGTAATATCCTTGAATCATAACCCATATCAAAGAGCTTTTCAAAGAATATATTTACTCCGTTTGCGGATGTGAATATTATGTAACTATATTCCTTAATATGATTAATTGCATCCTCCAGCATATCGTTAGGTTCTATCTTTCTAATTTCTATTGTGGGAATTTCAATGGCGTTTCCTCCGAATTCTTCTATTTTTTCAACAAGTGTGCTGCTCTGGACCCTTGATCTTGTAACAACTATGTTTTTTCCAAAAAGTAGCTTTTTCTCAAAATAATTAAGTTTGTCGCGAAGATTCACAACATCCCCAACAACTATTATAGCAGGTGACTCAATGCCTTCTCTGTGAACTTTGTCATATATATCCTCCAAAGTTCCTGTTACAACCCTCTGGCTTTTCCACGTGGCCCTGTTAATAACAGCCGCAGGTGTGCTGCCTTGCTTTCCGTGTTTTATAAGGTTTTGGACTATGCTCTTTAGCCTTGAGAGGCCCATCAAAAATATTAGGGTTCCCCTTAAATTAGCTACAGTCTTCCAGTCAATCTCTTCATCATCGTCTTTTAAATGGCCTGTTATAACGTGAAAGGATGAAGCATAATCCCTGTGAGTAACGGGAATACCTGCATAGCAGAGACCTCCTATTGCAGATGTTATACCTGGAATTACTTCAAAATCAATTTCCTCCTTGTATAAAAACTCCCCTTCTTCTCCACCTCTGCCAAAAACGTATGGATCTCCCCCCTTTAGCCTTGTAACTATTTTACCTTCCTTTGCCTTATTCACAAGAAGCCTGTTTATATCCTTCTGGGGCATCGTATGATTTGAGCTTGCCTTACCCACATATATAAATTCGCAGCCCTTTTTAGCTTCCTTTAAAAGTCTATCGTTTGCAAGCCTGTCATATACTATAACATCAGCTTTTCTTATGGCTTCAAGGCCCTTAAGGGTTATAAGCTTGTAATCCCCTGGGCCCGCACCAACCAGGTATACTTTACCCTTCAAGTTTCTTCATCTCCTTAAGCAGTTCCTCTGCAAGTCTTTTTCCAAGTAATTCTTCTTCTCCAACTTTTCCTGCCGCAGTTTTTCTAATAAGCCTTTCTCCATTTTCACTTCCAAGTAAACCATAAAGAATTATATCGTCCCCGTTAACATCACAGAGTGCCCCTACAGGTATATGGCAGCTGCCATTTAAGCTGTTTAAAAGTGCTCTTTCAGCCCTTACCTGTATTTCCGTCTCCCTGTGGGCAATCTTTGATATCATGTCCTCTATTTTTTTATCGTTTTCTCTTATCTCGATGGCTAGAGCTCCCTGAGCAGGGGCTGGAAGAAATTCATCCTTTTCTAAATAACTCGTTATTCTGTCTTCTAATCCAAGCCTTTTTAGTCCTGCCGCTGAAAGTACAATGCCATGGAGATTCATTTCTTCTATCTTTCCAATTCTGGTGTCTATATTTCCCCTTATTGGAACAATATCAAGATCGGGCCTTATTTTTAGAAGTTGATATTTTCTTCTCTTGCTTCCTGTACCTATTCTCCCTCCACGCGGTAGATCGCTTAAGCTTTTAAAATCATCCCTGAGTATAAGCACATCCCTGTAGTCCTCCCTTTCCGGCACTGCAGCAAGCTTTAAACCCTTTGGAATGTTCGATGGCATATCCTTCATACTGTGTACTGCAATGTCTATCTCACCGTTTAAAAGTTCGGTTTCAATTTCCTTTACGAAAATCCCCTTATCCCCTATCTTATCCAGGGCCACATCCGTAATTTTATCCCCCTTTGTTTTTATGATTCTTATTTCAAATTCAACCTCAGGATTTTCATTTCTCAATTTTTCTATAACCCATTGGGTTTGGGTTAAAGCCAGTTTACTCCCCCTTGATCCAACTGCAATTTTCATACTCAGCCCTCCTTTTTATTAGCTCATCCGGGCTTAAATATATAAGCTCCTTAAGTATTTTGCTTCTCAACTTATTATCAGGGCATCTTTTTAAAAGTATGTCCCTGATATCTCCCAATACTTCAATGTACTTTGCATATTCATCCCCATACTGCTTCTCAATTTCTCTCTTTATTTTAGCTGCCAGGGAGGGGCTTTTCCCGGATGTAGACACCGAAATGACAAGATCACCTCTTTTAAAACTTGAAGGTACAATAAAATCCGAAGCATCAGGATTGTCAGCCAGGTTTACAAGTATTTTATTATCTCTACAGTACTGAGCTATCTTCCCGTTTACCTCTTTAGATGATGTCGCTGCAATAACCAGAAATGAATCCTTTATAAGTTCGTCTCTATAGGGTTCATTTATCAACTCAAGCTTATCGCTTAATTCATTAAATTTATCTAAAAAAAAAGTGCTTATAACCCTTATGTCCGGGCAGTATTCCAGGAGAGTCAGCGCCTTTCTGTAGGCAACCTCTCCTCCTCCAACTATTGAAATCCTTTTATTTTTCAAATTAAGCATGGCAGGATAGAACAATCAATCACCCCATTTAAGATCAAAAAGTTCCTCTAAAACCTTAATATAGGCTTCTCTTTTCTTTGGATCTTCCATTTCCTTAAGCTTTATTATAGGTTCCCTTACAAGCCTTTTAAGTGCGGAGCTTACCATCTTTTCAATGATTTTCTTGTCCTTTCCCTCAAGGTCCGCCTTTCTAAATATATATTCTAAAGTATCCTTTTCTATCTTACTGCACTTTTCCTTTAAAGATTTAATAACGGGGTCAACCCTTACAGTTGAAAGCCATGATTTAAAATCCAGAGCATCTGATTTTACTATTTCTCTTGCTCTTTTTGAAAGCTCTTCCCTTCTTTTTTCATTGAAGCTTGATATATTCTTTAAATCGTCTATGTTAAAAAGATAAACTCCACTGAGTCTTCCCGCATCAATGTCAACATCCCTCGGCATGGCAAGATCCATAATATAAAGTTCCTTTTCCCTTTTTCCTATTTTGTCAGCTTTTATTACAATGTGGGGCGAGGCAGTGGCAGTAATTAAAAGGTCTATGTCCTTGAGTATGTTATATCTTTCTTCGTAATCCAAAGCAATGATTTCAGGATGCTCCCTTGTAATCTCTAAAAGCTTCTCCCTGCTTCTGTTAGCCATGTAAATATTTTTTACATCCTCTTCAAGAATGTACTTTAATGCAAGCTTTCCCATTTTTCCAAGTCCTATTATCAAAACATTTTTGCCCTTAAGGCCTCCCATTTTTTCTTTTATGAACTTAACTCCTATATAGCTGATTGAAAGAGGCTGTTCTGATATTTTAAGAGTGGTTTTTATTCTCTTTGAGGTTGAAACTGCTTCCCTGAAAAGCTTGTTCAATATCTTTTTGCTGCTTCCGATATCCATTGCAAGTTCATGTGCGTCCTTAACCTGACCAAGTATCTGATCTTCTCCAAGAACTATTGAATCAAGGCCCGCTGCCACATAATATATATGATATATAGCCTCTTCACCCTTCTTAGCATAAAGATATTTTTCTATCTCAGGTATACCGGAGAAGTTATTATAAAACTCTTTAACCGTCTTTATGCATTCATCTATATCTCTTTTGTATGAAGCAAAATATATCTCGCTTCTATTGCATGTTGAAAGTATAACTGCTTCATCGATTCCATTGTCTAAAAGATAATTGGCTGCCTCTATTTTTTCACTGTCCATAAAGGCTGCTTCCTCCCTTATTTTAGTAGAGGCAGTATTGTGATTGAGTCCGACTACAGCTATTTCCATGACAATCCTCCTGCTTCTATGGCTTCCCTTACACGTTTCACAAATATATCCTGATAATATGGGTTGCTGCCAAGTCCATTTAAATAGGTGTCTACAGTAAAACCTGACCCTTCAAGTATTGACTTCCATGAATTCTCCTTACTCGAGGCCATATCCTTTATAGCATGATATCCCGCGGTAATCATAAACGGCATTAAAATAACCCTATTAATATTTTTCTTTTTTAGCGCTTTTATTATATCCCCAATTTGTGGATAGCCGCGTATAGTTCCTAAAAAAACGTTAGCCCCCTCATTTTCCATGTGCCTTTGAAGATTATAATAGTATTTTTGGGCCTCATGGTCAGTTCCATGCCCCATTAATACAACCGCTTCATGCTCCTTAAGTTCAGGAATCTGATGCTTAAGCCCTTCAAGGGCAACACCATAATCATCTTCATCACATAATACAGGTTTCCCAAAGGTGAGCTTTTTAAAATGCTTTTTATAGGGGGCTAAACTTTCAATAATCCTGTTGTATTCCCTGCCAGGAATAATATATAGGAGCTGAACAATTACCTCCTCAAACCCTTCCTTCATCATATTTTCTATAGCTTCTAAAGGTGTGCATATATGCATACCACTTCTCGCTTTTAATTTGTTAATGATTTTATGGGATGCAAAGGCACTTTTAATATCATAATCAGGAAAGGAAATTGCAATTTTATTTTCAATTGTTTTTATACTTGATTTTATACTGTCTTCATTGCTTGTGCCGGAGCTAATTACCAAAATACCCTTTTTGTTCTGCATAAAATCCTCCTTCACAGCTTTATATGAAAAAATTCATCATTACCATGATATATTACAGCTGCTCCAGGTTATTTGTCATCGCCCTGCAAAATTTATTATAGCACTTTAAGTAGATAGTTTAAATTGATAGAAAATCATTATTACGTAATAAATTAATCCATTGTGCTAATCTAAAAAGCATTGGAATAAAAGCAGAAAATATCTACAGACCGTTGCTGCGATGAAAAAGCAAGGAACACCATCAAGATATTTTGATAGTGTTCCTTAGGCTTTACTAAACTAATTATTTGAGGTTATAGTGGTAGAGCCCTGCTTCTGCCTAAAATAGATAACCAACCTACACTTTTATAGGACTTTTCCAAGGAAATCCCTGGTTCTTGAATGTTTGGGATTTACAAAAATTTCTTCTGGCGTTCCTTCTTCGATTATTTCCCCATCGCTCATAAATATAATCCTATCTCCAACTTCCCTTGCAAATCCCATTTCGTGGGTTACAACAACCATAGTCATTCCATCTGCTGCAAGCTCTTTCATAACATCTAAAACCTCTCCAACCATCTCAGGGTCCAAAGCTGAGGTAGGTTCATCAAAGAGCATTACATCGGGTTCCATAGCCAGAGCCCTCGCAATTGCAACCCTCTGCTTCTGCCCTCCTGAAAGTTTGGAAGGGTAGCTGTCGGCTTTATCCTCAAGACCAACTCTTCTAAGAAGTCTCATGGCAGTTCTTTCAGCCTCTTCCTTTGGAACCTTTTTAACTCTGACAGGAGCAAGGGTTATATTTTCAAGAACTGTCATATGAGGGAATAGATTAAACTGCTGAAACACCATTCCCATCTTTTGTCTATGAAGGTCTATATTAACTTTACTGTCGGTTATTGGAGTACCCTCAAAAATAATCTTACCCTTCGTAGGCACCTCAAGGAGATTAAGACATCTTAAGAAAGTGCTTTTTCCCGAACCACTTGGTCCAATAACAACTACGACTTCTCCTTTTTTAATGTTTACGTTTATATTTTTTAACACAGTGTTTTTACCAAATTTTTTCTCAAGAGCGATTACATCAATCACCTGCTCTCATCCTCCTTTCAACCCTTCCAACGACTTTAGACAGGGTAAAGGTTAATACAAAGTAAATAAAGGCTGCTACTATGAGCGGTGCAAAAGGCATGAATGTGTTTCCCCTTACAGTATCAGCGTTATACATAAGCTCCGGTATGCCTATTACAGAAACGATTGATGATTCCTTAATTACTGTTATAAATTCATTTCCAAGTGCAGGCAGTATGTTTTTAAAGGCCTGTGGAATTATTATATAGCGCATTGCCATTTTATGAGACATACCAAGTGATCTTGCTGCCTCCATCTGACCTTTATCTACTGCCTGAATTCCTGCTCGAATAATTTCAGCTACATAGGCGGAGCTGTTTATGGATAACGTTACAATTCCTGCAACATAATCCGGAAGCCCAAGGTTCATTCCGTAATATATAATAAACATCTGAACCATAACCGGCGTTCCCCTTATGAACTCAATATAGGACGATGCTATAGATTTAAGTATTTTATTCTTTGACAGTTTCATAAGAGCAAGAAAAGTACCAAGTATTACTCCAATAAGCACCGTAAATATGGAAATGATAATTGTGTTTTTAGTTCCATTTATAAAAAACATATAATATTTATTTAAAAAGGTAAAATCGATATTCAAAGCTCAACCTCCTCACTCAAATCACTATTTATTTGTCTCCCAGGGAACCTCTAGCCTCCAAAAATTTTCACCGATTATTATTCCATTTTCAACTCCTCCCGATTAATTATACATGTACGTGTATAATTAATCAATGCTTTTATTAAAAATTTATTCAACTAAATTATTCCTCATCACTAAAAAATCCTCCATTTTCATATAATTGAAAATGGAGGATTTTTTAAGCTCTATTTAATTATTAGGCATTTGGAAAGTATCTCTTAAGAAGTCCTCTAAATGCCTGTCCGTGTCTTGCTTCATCTTTACACATTTCGTGTACTGTATCGTGTATTGCATCGTAATTTAACTGCTTAGCCCTTACTGCAAGATCCTTCTTGCCCTTGCATGCCCCATATTCAGCTTCAACTCTCATTTCAAGATTTCTCTTAGTATCTGCAACTACAACCTCTCCTAAAAGTTCAGCAAACTTTGCAGCATGTTCTGCTTCTTCAAAGGCTATTCTCTTATAAGCCTCAGCTATTTCAGGGTATCCTTCTCTATCAGCCTGACGGCTCATAGCAAGATACATTCCAACTTCAGTACACTCCCCTATAAAGTTTGCCCTTAGTCCTTCTATAACTTCAGGATCTATATCCTTCGCAACTCCTATTCTGTGCTCATCTGCCCACTGAAGCTCATCCTCTTTCTTTTCAATAAACTTTTCAGCTGGCGCATTGCAAACAGGGCACTTATCCGGTGCAGCATCTCCCTCATGCACATATCCACAAATTGAACAAACAAACTTTTTCATTTTATATACCTCCCTTAATTATATTTAACACTTGTACTATTGTGGAAACATATCCAAATTCCTAATAATGTTTCCTTCATTTTCTATAATAACACAATAAAGATATATTGACAATAATTATTTGTAGATAATTTTTATTTGTAATTGTAAATAATTTGTTAATAACTTTCAGTAATCAGTAAGGCATTTTAGACATGAATTATAAAAGTATGAACATCCTAAAAAAAGAAGCGAGGATCAATTAAGCTCGCTTCCACACCTTTTATATATTTGTTTCTCTTAGCTCAAATTATTTATATTCAATCAACTCTATTATCTCATCATCGAAATACGTTTTCATTCCTTTTTTAAAATCTTTGGAACCTTTGGTGCCCTAAGCCTGTCAGCAGATGGCATATCAGTTCCAAGGAGGGGTCTCGCATAAAATTTAAATGCATCTGTAACGTTATTCCCTTCTCTGTTTATAAATTCATCCGGCATTATCTTCGTTTTTCCAGCTACTTCATGGAGGTTTGTAAGCCTGTAATCAACAGAATAATATCCTGTTCTGTGTATTGTAATCGATCCGTCCAGGTTGTGCCATATTGCAAACTGAGCAGCCTTTTCTCCTACCTCCCTTGCTTCATGCTGGTCAACATCAGAAACGCAGCCAATGAAGGATCTTTGAAGATATCCAAAGGTGTCAGACCTTACTCTTTTTATGTTTAATTTTTCTTTAACATGGTCGGCTAACAGCTGCCCAAGGCTTCCACCGGACAGGTTTACATTTCCATGTGCATCCTTTTCAATATGCTTCATAAGCTTTACCGCAATGGGAGTACCTGTTTCATCCGCTATTCCTTCTGATACAGCAACAATACATCTTCCGTACCTGTCATAAACTTTTTTTACATCCTGTATAAACTTTTCAAGGCTGAATGGCCTTTCTGGAAGATAGATAAGATGTGGACCATCATCAGGATATTTTTGGGCAAGGGATGAGGCTGCTGTCAAAAAACCTGCATGCCTTCCCATAACTATTCCTATATAGATGCCGGGAAGTGCCCTGACATCTAGATTTATCCCTATAAATGCCTGTGATACAAATTTTGCTGCGGAGCCATATCCAGGTGTATGATCGTTTACCGTAAGGTCATTGTCTATCGTTTTCGGTATATGTATTGCCCTGAATTCATATCCCGAAATCTCTGCATATTCGTTTACAATTCTTACGGTATCCGCAGAGTCATTCCCTCCTATATAAAAGAAATATCTTATATCATGTGCCCTCATAACGTCGAACATTTCCTTGCAGTACTTTTCATCTGGTTTATCCCTTGTTGAGAAAAGAGCAGATGAGGGTGTCTTTGCCACCTGCTCAAGATTATGTGTAGTTTCCTGCGTAAGATCAATGAAATCTTCATTGATTATTCCAGCAACTCCATTAATAGCCCCATAAACCTTCGTTACCTGCTGAAATTTTCTAGATTCCAGTACTGCACCTACAAGGGATTGGTTAATAACTGCAGTTGGCCCTCCTCCCTGTGCAACTAAAACTTTTCCTTCCAGCTTCATTCAAATCCTCCCTTTCCTAAATAAATACAGCCGAACACAACCGTCCATCCTCAATATGATTTTACAACATATTCCATAATATTTACAATTATGTATTTATAAAAAATTATTCTAATTGGTAACCAGACTTTTATTTCTTACATATATTAATACAGAGTATTATTAAAGGTGTGATTGTATTTGATAATCCATGTTGTAAAACCAGGCGACAGCATATACAAAATTGCACGCAGATATGGTGTATCTCCCTCAAAAATTATTTCTGATAACGAGCTTTCAAATCCTGATAGACTTGTGGTAGGCCAGACCATAGTGGTTATGGAGGGAGAAAGAGTGCATATCGTGGCTCCTGGGGAGTCCCTCTATTCAATATCAAGGAACTACAACATCCCGATTGAAGACATACTTGAAGCTAACCCACAAATAATAAATCCTGCAGCCATTTCTGCAGGACAGGTTATTACTATTCCTGCACGTACCAGGGCCCTTGGCACAATAGAGGTAAATGGTTATGCTTTCCCAGATATTAATATGGAGGTTTTAAGAAAGACTCTTCCATACCTTACTTATCTCAGCATCTTCTCGCATGAGGTAAACCCTGATGGAACATTAAGGGATATTAATGACGAACCGCTAATAAGAGCCGCAAGGGCAGCTGGTGTTGCTCCACTTCTTGTTATAACAAATATTGAAGCTGGTGCAAGCTTTAGCAGTGATTTGGCCAGGGCTATTCTTTCAAATGAACAGGTTCAGGATAGGCTGATTGATAACGTACTTAGAACATTAAGGGTCAAAAACTATTATGGTCTTGACATTGACTTTGAATATATATACCCAGCTGATAGAGAAAGATACAATGCATTTTTAAGAAAGGTTGTTGAAAGGCTGAGACCACAGGGCTACACTGTAACAACGGCCCTTGCCCCTAAAAACAGCGCTGATCAGCCCGGGCTTTTATACGAAGCCCACGACTACCCTGTTCACGGCCAGTTAGCCAACCATGTTATACTCATGACCTATGAATGGGGTTATACCTACGGACCTCCAATGGCCGTATCCCCTATAAACGAAGTCAGAAAGGTGCTAAACTACGCGGTAACTGCAATCCCAAGGCAGAAGATATTAATGGGCATTCCAAACTATGGATATGACTGGACTCTACCATACCGCAGAGGAAGCGTAGCAAGAACCCTTTCAAACACCGGCGCCGTAGAGCTCGCTTTACGTGAAAACGCTGCCATTCAGTACGATGTTGAATCCCAGGCTCCATTCTTCAGGTACTATGACGACAATAGAAGGCTCCATGAGGTATGGTTTGAGGATGCGCGAAGCATAAACACAAAACTCAGGCTTGTTGATCAATACAATATCGGAGGAGTGAGCTACTGGACTATAGGTAGTTTCTTCCCACAGAACTGGCTGGTTTTAAGGTCGCTGTATGACGTAAGGAAAGTATTGTAAAAAACAAGTACTCTGCCTTAAGGCAGAGTACTTGTTTTTATGAAGCAAAAGAAAGTTGGAATTAAAAAATCCTTTTTTATATATAATATAGTGGCCAGACTATATTAAAATATTTGATTTAGGTGGTACATATGCGGGATTTCATTTTTGGTATTATGGGGGGAACTGCCCTCCTTATGTATGGAGTTAATATGATGGGAAGTGGCCTTGAAAGGGCATCTGGAAGGGTAATGAAAAAAATTCTCTCAATATTCACAGGAAGGGTATGGAGTGCCTTTATGGCAGGAACATTTCTAACTGCCCTGGTCCAAAGCAGTACTGCAGTGACGGTGCTTACTGTTGGCTTTGTAAATGCCGGACTTATGAAACTTCCACAGGCAGTAGGAATCATATATGGTGCCAACATTGGAACCACCATTACAGCTCAGCTAATGTCAGCCAGCTACAGCTTCAACCTTACCGATTATGCACTTCCGGTTCTTTCTGTAGGATTTATCATAAACCTTACCTTCAAAAATAAAACTATAAAAAGCTTTGGAGAAGCACTCATGGGGTTTGGAATGATGTTTCTGGGACTTAAAATATTAAACCTTGGAGTTCCATTCATGAGCAAAAGTGATACCCTTAAATATTTTTTTAGAACCTATGCATCAATACCAACTATCGGGATTTTTCTTGGGGCTTTGGCAACGGCGCTTGTACATAGCAGCAGTGCAACGGTTGGCCTTGTTATGGTGCTTGGGGAGGCAGGGCTTATAGATCTGACTTCAGCAGTATGTATTATGCTTGGTGACAACATAGGGACCTGCATAACAGCTCAGCTTGCAAGCCTGACAGGAAACATAAATGCTAGAAGAACAGCATGGGCACACACTCTTTACAATATGATTGGGGTAATTATAGTTGCCTTTATACTTCCCTGGTTTGTTAATATGATACAAGGTGCAACCCTACATTTTAGTAAATCAACTGATATAAGCGTTCAGATCGCAAATTCACATACAATATTCAATGTACTCAGCGCCGTAATATTTCTACCAATAACGAAATATTATGTAAAGTTCATCGAGTTTGTTGTACCAAATTAAACATTTATGAACCTAATAAGCTTCTATATCATAGTATATTAAGGATTAATTTTTGCAGGTAGACCTATGAACTATATTATAAATTCCTTTAGAAGTTCCAATCAATATATGAGGGAAAACGCTGTTAAATACGCCATTAAATACGCTTTAAACCCTAATCCTGCATATAGATTCCTCGGCTTTCATGGAGATGGAGGTGGCGATTGTTCCAATTTCATATCGCAATGCCTGAGGGCCGGAGGTGCACCTATGGCATATGACTCCATAGGGCCCTGGTGGTATAAAGGCAATGGGGGCAAAAATGATAGATGGTCAGTCTCCTGGGCTGTTGCCCATTCCCTGTACTGGACACTTAAAATCAGGGGATACAAAAATCTTCCAGGTCTTAAGGGGATTGAAGTACCCGACATTGATATTCTTGAGCTTGGAGATTTAATACAGTACGAAAATGCAGGGGGAAGGATATATCATTCAACAATTATAACGGGTTTTACAGTTCAAAAAGGCATAAAGGAGCCCCTTATTAGCCAGCACTCATTTAATGGGCTTAACATATATTATATAAAGCCTGCAGCTTCCAGGATGCACTTTATGAAAATAAAAATATAAACCTGCTGAAGTATCAACAGGTTCTATTGTTACTTCTCAAGCTTTGCAAGTTCAATGGCAAGCTGCGCTCCAAGCTTTGCGTTGTTGTATACAAGCTGGACATTTGATTCGAGGCTTTCTCCTCCCGTAATATCCTTAACCTTTGCAAGAAGAAATGGAGTGCTTTCCTTTCCCCTGATTCCCTTTTCCTCAGCATCCTTTAAAGCCTCTTCAATTGCTTTAGTTATCTTCTCATAATCCATCTGATATTCCTCAGGAATGGGGTTTGCAATAACAATTCCTCCACTAAGCCCTAGATCCCATTTTGCCTTTATAACTTCTGCAAGCTCCTTTGGAGAGTCCACTCTATAATCAACCTTAAAACCACTTCTTCTTGTATAGAAGGCCGGAAGTTCCTCGGTTCCAAATCCTACAACAGGAACTCCAAAGGTTTCAAGGTATTCAAGGGTAAGCCCTAAATCCAGTATGGATTTAGCACCTGCACAAACCACTGCAACGTTTGTGTGTGCTAGCTCCTGAAGGTCTGCAGATATGTCAAAGGTCTCCTGTGCACCTCTATGTACCCCTCCGATACCTCCCGTTGCAAACACTTTGATTCCTGCCAGAGCCGCAATTATCATAGTAGATGCAACTGTTGTTGCTCCATCAAGCTTTTTTGCAACTATAAAAGGTATATCCCTTCTGCTTGTTTTAATTACATTTTTGCTTTTTCCAAGGTGTTCTATTTCTTCGGCGGTTAATCCAACCTTTAGTTTTCCATTAAGTATTGCTATAGTAGCAGGGACTGCTCCATTTTCCCTTACAATTTTTTCAACATTTAAAGCCGTTTCAACATTTTTATGATAGGGCATTCCGTGGGAAATAATCGTCGATTCAAGTGCCACCACCGGCATGCCCTCCTTCAAGGCTTCTAAAACTTCCTTTTTAATATCAAAATACTTCTCTAGCATAATCCTATCTCCTTCATTTTTTTATTTATGTTTTCTATTGACATATTTGGATTTATAGTATTTTCATGTGACAGGGCAAGTATCGAAGCTGCCATTGCAAAGCGTGCACTTAAGTCCGTATCAAATTCATTGATGTATCCATATACAAGCCCTGCAACAAATGCATCACCTGCTCCTGTTGCATTAATAACTTTTATTTTAGGAGGTTTTATATGTCCTGAGCTCACTCCATCATTATAATATACTCCATCCTCCCCAAGGCTTATAAAAACCCTCTTTACTCCCTTATAAAGCAATATTTTTGCAGCATCTTCAAGGCTTTTTTCATCTATTATCTTTTTACCGGTAAGCATTTCAGCCTCAATTTTGTTAGGCTTTACGGCATGAAAATAGCCAATAAAGTCTTTAACCTTTTTTGCTTTAGCTGCTGAAACGGTATCAAGGAAAAAAATTGTATTTCTACAGCCTGTTACAAGATACTCGATTACCTCCTTAGGGATATTGGTATCAATTACGCAGAGCCTTGAATTTTCGACAACGTACTTCTTATTCTTAATAAATTCTACGGTCATATTGTCATATATATCCATATGGGATATGGCTGCTGTCATATCACCTTTCTCATTTAAAATGGAAAGGTAGGTGGAAGTTGCATGTCCCTTAATCACAAGGGAGTCATCCATATTAAGGCCTATAAGCTTTGCCTCTTCAAGTATCCTGTTTCCATAGAGATCATCTCCAACAATGCTTATAAGTCTTGTTTCAATTCCAAGCTTTACAAGATTTTCCCCAATGTTTCTTCCTACTCCCCCAAGGGATACCTTAACCTCTCCCGGATTTGAATCACTTAACATAAGCTTTTTCCTTGGAAAGCCCTGTATGTCTATATTTGCACCTCCAACTATTGATACATAGTCACCCTCTTTAACTATGTACCCTTTTCCCAATATATATCCTTTTTTTGTCATATTTGTAATGTGAACTGCCACGGAAGAACGTGTGATTCCCAGTATTTTTGATATCTCACCCTGAGATATCAATGGGTTCTTTTTTATCAATTCTAATATTTCCCTTTCTCTTCCTGTCATAGAAAACTCCTTAATTATTGCTTATTTAATAAGCATTAGCTTAATTTAATATTACCATAAACGACTATAGCTTTCAACTTAAGTATTCCCTAATTGAAATAAAATAGTACATACCTAAATAAATAGCATAATTCTATATTTACATATCATATAACTTATCAGGAATATATTTTATAAATTTCCAGGTATGCCCTCGAAAGGAGTACGAAAATGAATGATAGGCGTATTGCTCTTACAGCTTTATTTTCACTGTTTCTTATATTAATTCTGGCACTCCTCCTTGAAAACTCTATAAAAATCAACACTAATTTCCCTGCAGGCATTACAATAAACGAGTTTATGATATCCAACAAATCCACCGTTACCGATGAGGACGGTGACTACTCTGACTGGATAGAGCTTTTTAACTCCGGTCCATCCCCTGTGAACCTGAAAGAATTTGAACTATCCGATAACAGCCAGGATCCTGGTAAATGGAAGCTCCCTGATTATATTCTAAATTCAGGGCAATATATAGTTATATTTGCTTCTGGAAAGGACAAGCAACCTGCCGATAATGGATTTTTTCATACTTCCTTTAAACTCAGCAGCGATGATGACGCTGTACTATTAAGCAGGAATGGGAACGTCATTGAAGAAATTAAAATTTCAAAGTGTGATCCGGATGTTTCCTATGGAAGGGATATTAAAAACAATGGGCAGTGGTCCATTCTAAAAAATCCAACACCAGGATATCCAAACACCGATAGTGGTTATGATGATTTTTTAAGCAGCAGAAAGCTTAAAGATTCATTAGTTATTATAAACGAGGTTATGCCATCCAACAGAACAACATTAAGAGATGAGGACTGGGATTATTCAGATTGGATTGAAATCTATAACTTAGGTGACAGGCAGATAGATCTATCAGGTTACGGCTTATCTGATGATGCTTCAGACTTGCATAAATGGAAATTTCCCAAGATTATCCTTGAACCTAAAAACTACCTTGTGATATTCGCATCGGGAAAGGATAAAAAGGAAAAAAGCAGTAATTATTACCACACAAATTTTAGGTTAAATCCATCCAGTGAAAAATTAATATTTTCCACTCCTCAGGGTAAAATCATTGACGTAATAAACTTAAGTGGCCTTTCACCCGACATATCATATGGAAGAGATACAGAAAACATTAATAGATGGATATATTTCAAACGCCCCACCCCTGGATATGAGAATAACGGAAACGGGTATAATGCATTTTTAGGAAGTATGGAAACAGATTCAAGTTTAATCATCTCTGAGGCAGCGCCTTATAATCAGTTTTTAAAGGATGAAGATGGTGAATATTCTGATTGGATAGAAATACACAATAAAAAGGACGTTCCCATAAACCTTTCTGAATACCGGCTGACGGATAATATAAATTATCCTGAAAAGTGGATATTCCCATCCAAAACCATAAATCCGGACCAGAGTTTGGTGGTCTTTTTATCTGGAAAAAATAAGAATAATGCTTCCTCCAAATTTCTTCATACTAATTTTAAGCTGGACAGAAATTCGGAGGCTATATTCCTTATGGACAAATCAGGCAGGTTAGTAGATAAACTGGTTCTTGAAGGTACTCCTGTATATGCCTCCTGCGGAAAAGGGCCAAACTATGAAGGATATTATTTTTTCAATAATCCTACACCAGGAGGTAAAAATGTAAATGGATACGAGGATATTGCAGATGCTCCCGTATTTTCAAACCCTGGAGGATTTTACAACGATAAGGTATCTCTTAAACTTTCTTCTAATCTTTCCAGAGCAATAATACGCTACACCACCGATGGTTCAATTCCAGATATAAACTCTACCGCCTATTTAGCTCCAATATCAATAACTAAAACTACCGTTATAAGAGCGAGGTGTTTTGTAAATGGATTTCTCCCCGGACCCATTGTTACCAATACTTTTTTCATTAATTCAGACAGGAACCTTACCACCGTTTCTATTTCTACAGACCCCTCTAATCTATGGGACGAAGATGATGGCATATACGTTAAAGGAAAAGGAGCATCGCCGAATTTTCCATATTTAGGTGCTAATTTCTGGAAAGACATAGAAAAACCTATTCATATCGAGCTTTATGAGCCCGATGGAAGTGCAGGCTTCAGCATAGACGCTGGAATAAAAATATACGGGTCCTACAGCAGGGCGATGGATCAAAAATCCTTTGCAGTATATGCAAGAGAGAAATATGGTAAAGACTTTATAGACTATCAGATATTTAAAGATAAGCCCATTAATAAGTTTAAATCAATAGTGCTCAGGACATCTGGACAGGATGCAAACCTCTCTAAAATAAGGGACATTTTAATGACGGGTCTTGCGGGAGACATGGGGCTTGACGTTCAAGCCTACAGGCAGGCTGTACTCTATATTAACGGGGAATACTGGGGGATATACAACATCCGTGAAAAGATAAACGAGGATTTTATTGCTTCAAATCACAACATAAGCAATCCTAATAATATAGACCTTCTTGTGGCAAACGGAAAACCCCTTTCCGGAGATGCAAATCATTATAAAGCACTTTTAGATTTTGTATCAAATAACGATATGGCACAGAAAAGAAACTATGAATACGTTAAAACCCAGATGGACGTTGAAAACTACATGGACTATATAATTGCTGAAATGTATTTTGCAAACACTGATACAGGCAACATAAAATTCTGGAGGGAGAAAATTCCTGATGGAAAATGGAGGTGGATTGTATACGATACCGACTGGGGATTTTTCAACGTTAAACACAACAGCATAGCCTTTAACCTTGATCCTGAAGGTACAGGTGTAAACAAATATTTTTCAACCCTCTTAATTAGAAAACTTCTTGAAAACCCGGAATTTAAAAAGGTATTTCTTCAAAGGTTTGGAAGGCATATGAATACTACATTTAAGCCTAAAAGGGTTATTGCAAAAATAGATGAACTCTCTAAAAATATTGAAGATGAAATGCCTAAGCAGATAAAAAGATGGGGAAGCTCCATGGTCAGGTGGAGAAGCCAGATAAATTTTCTAAAAAGCTTTGCAAAGGAGAGGCCTTCATATATATACAAATACGTTCAGGAATATTTTCATTTAAGCGAGCAGGATATGGCAGGTTTAGGGTTTTATAAATAATGCTCATCAGGAGGATGATATGGGAGATGAAATAACACTTTTTAGAAATGAGCTTAAATATATGATAAGCTTATCAGATTACATAATTATGAAAAACAGACTGAGGCATTTCCTTAAAGCTGACAGGTTTGGAGGGCAGAACAATGAATATCATGTCAGGAGCCTTTACTTTGATGATGTATATGACAGCTGCCTGTTCGAAAAACTTTCAGGAGTTTATTCCAGGGAGAAATTTAGAATAAGGATTTACAATCTTTCAGACAGGATAATCAAATTTGAAAGAAAATACAAGGAAGGGCAGTTCGTTTTAAAGAAATCTACAGCCATAACCCGGGACGAATGTAACGCAATTATAGAAGGCAAAATCGATTTAATAAAAAATGCTCAAAGCAGTCCTCTTCAAAAATTCTACATTAAATCAAGAAATAGTGTGTATAAACCTGCTGTAGTCGTTGACTATGTTAGGGAAGCTTATACCCATTCTGTGGAAAACATAAGAATAACCTTTGATAAAAAACTAAAGACATGTTTTAAAAAAACTGATATTTTTAACCCGGACCTTCCTACCTTTCCTGCTATTAACACAAACTCAATAATACTTGAAATTAAGTTTAACAGATTTCTTCCTGATTACATAAAGAATATAATCTCAATTTCTTCCCTTCAAAGGCTTTCAATATCCAAATACCTTCTCTGCAGGGAAGTCAATATTAAAAATATAGAGGTGGGCTATTAATGAATGGGGTAATAAAGTTTAGCGATATTATAAAAAAACGTTTCCTTGAGGATATGATGATAGGTGGAAACCTTACTATAACGAGGGTTGTAATAACTCTCCTTCTGACCTTTTTAGCTACCCTTTTTGTATATTATATTTACAGAAAAACCTTCAGCGGCACCCTCTACAGCAGAAGCTTCAATATATCCCTTATAATGCTTTCTCTCGTTACTGCTCTTATAATCATGCCAATAACTTCAAACCTTACTTTATCCCTTGGAATGGTTGGTGCCCTTAGTATCGTCAGGTTCAGGACAGCACTTAAGGATCCAAACGACATTACATATATGTTCTGGGCAATTGCTGTAGGCCTTACCATGGGAGCAGGATTTTATTCCGCCGCTGCAGCAGGCACCTTTGTAATAGGAATGATACTGCTGATACTTCATTTTATAAAGCCCGGAGGTTTTTCTTCATACCTTTTAATCCTCCACTTTTCCCATGAAAGTTCTGAGGCTGTTAATGAGAGCTTGAGGAAACTTCCCCATCGGCACCTTAAATCTAAAACTGTAACAGGAGATGGGGTTGAACTTATAATGGAGGTTAAAATAAAAGGAAGCAATACAAACTTCGTAAACGATTTTTTAGATATTAAAGGAGTACGTGATGCTGCACTTGCAAGCAGCAGTGGAGACTATATTTCATGAGATATGGGGTGCATAAAATTTTGCACCCTATATTTTTCTTATTGTAATTCTCCACACATCGGGCCCTTCTGAAAGATATCCCCATTCAAACTGTCCAGATCTATCCGTCATAAGCTTTATATAAAGGTGTACCGGATCATGATCGTTTATAAGCTCCATTTGCTGTCCTGGCTCTAAGACATCAAAGGTAGAATATATTGCTCCCACCACGTCTTCCTACTCATGCTCCCTAACATCCACTTTTGCATTGAACACTTCCAAAACTATTCCCTCCCTATAAACGATCATTTTTATGTTAACCCGCATATTCAGGTTTTATCCCATATGTTTTTGTCCTTTTATGTTAGTAAAGAATACTATATATTAACAAAGTATATTTCTGCCCAAAGGGGGTGAACCCTTTGTTAGTCTATACTGCCCTTGGCGATTCAATTTCATGGGGACTCGGAGCCCCATTATTCTACGGATACGCTTACTATATCAGAGATATCTTAAAATTCTACTACCCTGATACTAGATTTAAAAACTTTTCCAGGCCTGCAGCTACAAGTAAATATATGCTTTATCAGCTGAGGATCAATTCAAAGATAAGAAATGCTATAAGCAATTCTTCCCTTATAACCATCAGTATAGGCGGAAACAATCTCCTGAAAGGTGCCAAGAACTTTTACAGAATTGTGGATGAGTATGCCGTGCAGAAGTGGATTATTCAGTTTGCCCGGGACTGGCCTGAAATTCTAAAGGAAATAAGATTCAATATATGCTATCCAGGACCTATCTATATAATGACCATATATAACCCGTGCAGAACTGATGATATCAGATATGCAGTTTTCGATAAATATATAGATGAGTTAAATAGCATAATTTCAGATTCTTTTCTTATAAGCAGCTATAGTTATGAAATTGTAGATGTTTATACCCATTTTGAAGGTAACCTTGGAAAGTACTGGACGCATTTCTACGACGGAAGGCATAATCCCCATCCAAACGCCGAGGGTCACAGACAGATTGCACTGCTTCACAGGATGTCGATGGGAATATAAATGTATATATCCCTTCACCATTCCGGCAAGGATATTCTGTAACGCTGGCTTTGTTTAAATCTCCTGTCCGGATGGATAAGACGGAATATTCCTTGCCTCCATTTATTAGCCTATAATAGCAACTGCTGCCATTTATAAAATCAGTACTCCGCTGCTGCTCTGAAAATCCCATTGAAGTAGAAGCAGATAATATCTACAGACCGACGCTGCGATAAAAAATATATTTCATTCACCAGTGCGCTTGGCAAAGAAGTTCCTGGCAAGTGGGCAGCTAAGAAGACCAAGTAGAGCTAATGGTGTTTGAGCAAAGCAAGTTTTAAAAGCCTACTTGGCCTGTCATCTGCCCAGAGCCTTAGAACCTCTGTGTCCAAGATTAGTTGTGAGCACAATATATTTTTCTCACAACGTCTTTTGAAAATAAAACTGGCACAACGCGTTAATTTACATTATTTTGCCCTTACTGACGGAAAAAGTATATTGTTTTCAAGATGAATATGCTGGAAAAGATCCGATTCAAGCTCCTTTAGCTTATCATAGGTTAACCTAAATGTTGTGCAACCGTCGGCGGGAACAGTAAATCCATCCGTAATCCTCCTAAGCTCCTTAATTATATTTCCAGCCCCATCGTGTTCATCTTCTGTTTCATCAATAACTTTTATAATTCTTTCTTTAAGTTCAATCTCTCCGCTCTCTTCATATTTCTTAATCATTGGGAACAGCATCTCCTCTTCCTTTATAAGATGCTGTTCAAGATCCGCCTTAAGGCTGTGGAAAAGTTTATGAACCCTTGTGAGAACCTCGCCATGGTTTACTCCATGAGCCCTTAAAATTTTGGTAACCAACTGGCTTAACTTCGGAAGCTCCGAATTAAGATATGCATGATGAGTATTTACTACGTGGTCAATGAGCTCGCTCCAGGATGCCTTTGTCCAGTCAACATCCTTGTCTTCCTTATTGATGTATTCCTCGTATAGACTATTTAACTCTCCAAGAATTTTTCCTTCGCTAAGCCTCTGCTCATTTATAGCTTCTATCAACGGCCTGTTTCCTCCACAGCAAAAATCTATATTATACCTTTTAAAAACGTCGCTTGCCTTTGGAAATCTTGCAACTATATCTCCTATTTTTTCTACACTACTAAAGTATTTCATTAAAATCCCTCCAAAATCTTATTTTTGAATATATTATATAATCCTGAATAAATAAACTCTTTGATTGCAATCAAATTATAAAAAATGAGGGCATCATCTTTATGGCTACCCTCATCTTAATCTACAGTAAAATTATTATTGCTCTGCTGCCCCGCCATCCTTTCGGCTGCTAAGAAATTTTATCTCGTCGGCTAAAATTTCAGTTACATATTTTTTCCCGCCTTCTCGCCCTTCAAAGGACCTTACCCTTATCCTTCCAGAAACGCTTATCATTCTTCCCTTCGTTAAATACTGCTTGAGCTTCTCTGCTGATTTGTGCCAATATACGATTGGTATAAAATCAGACTCCCTTTCACTTTTGGAGTTTATATAGTCCCTCTGCACAGCCATTGTAAAATTAAGAACGCTTTTCCCGTCGTCTCCAACATTTTTCACTTCAGCATCCTTTACAAGTCTGCCTATTAAAACAACCTTATTCATAACAAGAGCCTCCAAAGATTTTTTTAATAATTATATCCAATTGGAGGTTTTATAAACATCAATATCGTATTTATAAAAATAAATTTGTTGTGATGACTCTTAACTTCCCCCTTCACCATTCTGGCTTATAATAGCAGAGCCATTAATCTAAACCATCTTCTTTTACCCCAAAAAAGCGAAGATAAAATAATATATAGAATGAACATTTAAAAAATTCTATTCGTCTATTTTTGTGATATGAAAATTATACCTATTATGCTCAACACAATGCCAACAACATTCTTCAATGAAAGATGTTCCTTAAAGAAAAATATACCTATTGGAATTAGAAGAAGAGATACTACAACCTGTGCAATCAAGGCCGCAAGGCTTACATTCCATCCAGACCTATATGCAAGGAGAAATCCCATCTCCAGTGCCACAATAGAAAAGCCAAGGGTGTAGCTTGCCCAGTTTACCTCTTTAAAGGATTGGAAGCGTCCTCCATCCGATGGAAATATAAATAAAATGGCAAGGGATAGAAATAAAGCTGTAGAATATGTTGCTATAAGAGGTACTATCGGATTTACCTTTGCTGGAATAGATTTTGAAGATAAATGATACAAAATATTCGATAGTATTATCATAACCATTGAAATATAATATAAGTTCATAAACGTTCTCCTTTACCGTGTACAATTGTCATAATAATTATCTTATCAACTCTGTGAAATAATATACAAGTTTAAATTCATACCAATATTTTAACATTTTGATTACAAACTAGATATCATATAAAGTTTTAAACATAATATATTAATGAGAACGTGGTATATTGCTTCAGGAATTGGATTTGCTTAAAGCCCAAAAGGCTGCAGCATTAGTTTTGATTTTAGGATATATAATTCTTATCGTTTCATCTGAACAATCTGAAATAGTTGAACTCCTTAGGCTTGAAGGTAAAACTATATCTTCAGATGTTATAGATCCTTCAAAAACTTCTTCCCTATCAAGCAAGGTGCGCATTATAGGACTTTTAATTTTGGCATTAATTGCATCTACAAGGCTCAAACAGAGGATAGTAGAATTCCAATCTGGAAGCCTTAAGAGCCCTTTAACACCTAATCTATTCATAACAGCCGGAGCCTGTATAGGAGTAATAGGTATAGTACTCGTTGCAATAGGAGCACAACAAAGAGCTGCAGAATCGGGTATACGATTAGGCTTAGTTTGATGTCTCTATTGTGTCTAAAAAGGAAAATGTTAAGAGGGTGAGAATCGTGATAATAATTAAAAAGTCAATTAGAAGGAGTACAGAAAAACTGTACTCCTTCTAAAATCATGCTAATATTTTATTTTTCCTTTCCATATATCTTTTCCAACTGCCACCTTCTATATATACTGCATTATCTTCACTTAGAATCTCTCTATCCACAAATATATATCCATAAATTAACTCTTTTTTCCCATCTTTAAAATATACCTCCAGGCCTTTCCTCACAAAAGCAATTCTATCAGGGCTTCCATTAAAATGTTTCTCCAGCTCATCAATCTGCTTTAAGACAGTGAAATTATCATCATCCAACAGGGTTATAACCTCCCCGTATACCTTATCAAAACCCTCAACAAGTGCCGGACACTCCTTATCCTTCAGATGATACAGGGTTCCATATACATAGGCTTCTTCAATACTTTTTACATATTTTTTTAAATAAATATCATAGTTTTGAAAATCCTTCATGAGAGTCCCATAGGTAAAAAGCTTTATTTCCTTCATCAGCAAATCGTTCCCTCTGCCCTTTTTATATCATCTTCCGTTCTGGCTATAACCTCCACCGCCTTCTCTATTGCATTCACCATAGTATCAAGGGCCATAGAAGGCGTATTAGGCTTTGTAACAACCTGTTCTGGAAGGAAAGGAATATGAATAAAACCTGCTCTAATATCCAATTTATTTTTATAAATATAGTTTAATATTCCATAGAGAACATGGTTGCATACGAAGGTTCCAGCAGTGTTTGAAACGCTGGCTGGAATACCGCTTTCTCTAATTTCCTGAACTATTGCCTTAACAGGAATAGTTGCAAAATGGGCTGGTAGACCCTCTGGATCAATTGGTTCATCCACAGGCTGATTTCCTTCATTATCGGCAATTCTCGCATCATCAACGTTTATTCCAACCCTCTCAACTGTTATATCAAACCTTCCTCCTGCCTGTCCAATCATTAAAACCACATCAGGTTTAACTTCATCTATTTTATCCGTAATTGTTTTTATTGATTTATGAAAAACAGTTGGTATTTGAAGCTTTATAACTTCAGCATCCCCTATTTTCTCCCTTAGCTTTTTTATAACCTCAAAAGCAGGGTTTATGCTTTCCCCTCCAAATGGATCAAATCCTGTAACAAGTATCTTCATTTTCAATCACTCCTCATATTTAAAATTATTAAGGGATACAAAGATGCCATTTGGACCCTTTTAAAATGCCCAGTAATACATTAAGACTATATGCAGTATAAGCATTACGACCGCTACAGGTGCCTGATATTTTATAACCCCATATTTCTTATCCTTCATTTCAAGTATTGCGGTTGGTACTATATTAAAGTTTGCTGCCATAGGTGTTAAAAGCGTTCCGCAGTATCCTGCCGTAAGTGCAAGAATTGATGCTATAGCAGGATTAGCCCCCTGTGATAGTACAAATGGAACACCTATTCCTGCAGTTATAACTGAAAAGGCTGCAAATGCATTTCCCATTATCATTGTAAATAGTGCCATACCTACACAGTATGCAATAACTCCAAGTAAAATATTTCCCTGAGGTATTACATTGCTTATTCCGCTTGCTATTACCTTTCCAACCCCTGCTGCAGTAAACACTGATCCAAGGGCTGCAAGCAGCTGTGGAAGTATATTTACAGGCCCCACAACTTCAAGAAGCCTTCTTCCATCCTCTGCCATCTCAAGAGTACTGCCGCCTGTATACATTAACGCAAGTATTCCCGCTGCAACTGTTGCTATTCCAAGAGGCACAAGTGTTCCAAGCTGCTTATTCCAGATTTGTGCTACGACAAAGGCAATAATTGCAAGTGCCAGTGCAGGTATGAATATCTTATTTCCTATCCTTTCTGACGCTTTCTTTTTAAAATCTAAAGTTGATTCATTGAACTTATTAAATTTAACAAGCTTCAAAGCTGAAAGAACAGCCATAATAAGAACCATATAGCCTACATAAACATCCTTTATGAATATGTTTTTGTTTCCCCAAAGCATTCCGACTCTACTGAAGGCAAAGATTATACCTAATATTGTCCAGAAAAGAGCCGTTGGTATTCTTGACGGATGCTGCTTATCCTTCAAAGTTTTAAATGCTGCGTAAAATGCTACAAGTCCGCATAAAACATATAAGTATTCGGTTAATATATCCTTTAACATACTTTCACCTCCAGTTTTATTATCATGCCTTATAACTTGTTTGATTTCTAGTTATTTTATTCCCATACTTCCTATCAAATTTCTTGTCAAAGTACAGAAATTGAATTGTTCCTACGAGCATTGCAAGTATTGCCACCGGAAGAGAGGCTTTTGCAACGCTTAATGCATCAACGTTATACTTTAGTTCCTTTAAAACTCCAACAACAAGAAGTACACCACCTGATGCAACGAAAAAGTTTTGCCCATAAAAGTTTCCATAATTTTCAACTGCTGCCGTTAGTCCCTTTATTGCTTCCTTATCCTTTTCCTCGAGCTCCCTATATCTTGCTTCTGCTGCTCCCTGAGCCATTGGGAGTATCAGGGGTCTTATAAACTGAACATGTCCACCAATTCTCAAGCTAAACATTGCAGCCAGAGTTCTTATTATGAGGTAAAGCGCTGTTAGCCTACCAAAGGTCGCTGATTTAAGTTTACCTATTAAGTATGCAGCCCTTTCCCTGAGACCATACCTTTCAAGTATTCCTATAACCGGGAGAGATATTATAAATATTGACATCAACCTATTATTCACAAAAGCTTTGCCCAGAATGTCCATTATTTCATTAAATGAAAGTCCCGAAACAAATCCTGTTATTATTCCCGCGCCAACTACTACAGCTATTGTATCGAGCTTTAGAATAAATCCTACAACTATGATTGCAATACCGATTAATTTGATCATTTACGAACCTCCTTTATTTTTCCTGTTGCTTTTATTTTCATATTTTATTATATATTTTTCATTTTTGCAAGTTTTATTATTGAAAATTTCATATATATAAATTTTATCCACAACTGAATTTTATTGTACAGTGTGGATGCATTATGTAAATGTTCCTTATAGTTTATGAGTTTATACTGCATATGGTGAGAAACTAATAAAGAGAGTTTTTATTTTATAATCCATGGGAGTGATATAAATGAAAAGATTTATGCTGATATCCATAACATGTGCTTCAGTATTTGCCTTTATAATTGCTAAGGATAGAGCATCAATAGGAAATAATATTCACCTTAGGACACAAATCAATAAACTTGATGTATTCGTATCATCTGAGGAAATCAATGTGGAAAATAAATATATTAAAGTTAATATTAAATATCCTGTGATACAGGAAGTAAACGACAAGTCCATTCAGAATAGATTAAATGAAAAGTTCAAAAAAGATGTTCTATACTTTAAAAGCGAAATAGAAAAACAAGCATTTGAAGCCTATAACTATTCAAAAAATAAGGGTTTTCCTTTTATGACTTATGAGGTTTTTATTGATTTTAAGGTCACTTTTAATAAAAATAACATCTTAAGCATTCCCGCTTCATACTATAGCTATACTGGAGGTGCTCATGGCTTTACTATCATAAGACCGTATAATATTAACCTTACAGCTGGAAAGGAAATTAAATTAAAGGATATTTTTAAGGAAGGAACAGATTATAAAACCATAATCAAAAATGAAATTATAAGGCAGATGAAGGAAAATCCCGATGAGTATTTTCCTGAAGCTCTAAACAAAATAAAATCGATTTCCGATGACCAGAACTTTTATTTAGAAGATGGAAATATTATAATCTACTATGGCCTTTATGACATTGCACCCTATGCATCAGGTATAAAGGAATTTAAAATACCCTTTTCAATGTTTAATACAGCTGTTAAACCTGAGTTTAACCATTAAATCAATTTTATTTTAAGTTTTAAAAGGGTTTTAAAATTTCATATAGAATATAAAATATAGATTTATTTGAAACTCATATTTTTTTACTGCAAGTCATTACAGTCAGGAGTGGAAACTTGATACTACAAGGCAAAAGGGGGATATCTAATGAAAAGGCCAAAAGTGTTTATTGCAAAACCAATTCCTGTTGAAGTAGAAAATTACATTGCCAGGCACTGCGATTATAAAAAATGGGAACATGAGAAAGAGATCCCCAGGGAAATTCTTTTAAAGGAAGTAGCAGACTGCGATGGGATCCTGTTAACAGGGCATAAAATAGACGAAGAGCTCTTATCAAATGCTCCCAATCTTAAAATAGTAAGTAATATTTCTGTTGGATATAATAATTTTGATATAGCTGCAATGAAAAAACACAACGTTATGGGAACACATACTCCATATGTACTTGATGAGACCGTTGCAGATCTAGTATTTGGATTAATACTAGCATCAGCAAGAAGAATTTCAGAACTTGACCGTTTTGTAAAGGAGGGTAAATGGGAAGCTGGGGATGATAAAATATTCTTTGGAGTAGATGTTCATCATGCTACCATAGGTATCATAGGCATGGGCCGAATCGGCGAAGCTATTGCAAAGCGCGCAAAGTTAGGATTTGATATGAATGTCCTATACTATAACAGGACTAGAAAAACTGCCTTTGAGGAAAAAATGGGAGTTAAATATCGCGACCTTGAGGCTCTTCTTAAAGAATCGGATTTTATAGTGCTTATGACTCCACTTACAAAGGAAACATATCATCTTATCGATTATAAGGAATTCAATCTTATGAAAAAGTCAGCCATATTTATTAATGCATCTAGAGGTCAGACAGTAAATGAGGAGGCTTTAATAGATGCACTTCAGAATAAAAAAATACTGGGTGCAGGGCTTGATGTATTTGACAAAGAACCAATTGACCCCGATAATCCCCTTTTAAAGATGAATAATGTAGTAACTCTCCCCCATATAGGTTCAGCTACTGCAAAAACTCGTTTTGATATGGCCATGCTTGCTGCTAAAAATCTTGTCAAAGGAGTACTTGGAGAAGTACCACCAAATCTTGTACCGGAGCTTAGAAAATAGGTTTATCAATATAAACGTTTCCTTTAAGTTGATTACTTACTTGTTTCTAAAGTGCAAAGACTACCTTTAATTCAGGTAGCCTTTTTTATTGCAGCACTAGGCAAAATAAATTATATATCCTAAATACATTTAGAAATTTAAATTATCTTTCTAAAACTGGTAGTGCCGATCCTCCAACAGGCATCAATAGTACCTTTGAATCACTTCCAAGTTCCTCATAAGCCCTATCTAAGGCAGACTGTACATCAGAGAAAGGTTCCATAAAAATACTTTTAACAAAGTCATGTTCTAAATCCGAAACCAAGTATATTTTTGCATTTTGAAGAACCATAGCTATTGCTGCTGCTTTATGTCCTCCAAGCCTGAAGTTTTTCTTTATCCTTTCAATTAATTTCCCCGGCTCCTTTGCCTCAAGTATCCACTCTTCAAATACCTTTTCCCCTAGGCCTTCCTTGCAGGATGCCACAAGTATAATTATTCCACCTTTTCTTACTGCGTTCTTGGCATTATCAAGGGCTTTTTGAGCCTGATATAAGTTTAAGTCTTTAGGATATCCTCCTGCAGAAGCTATAACTATATCAGCCTTTTCCTTAATATTTATCTTGTAAAAGGTATCTAAAAACCTGCACCCTTCCCTGTGTGCATCTATGTAATGTCCTGCAACAGCCTTTATTATTTCCTTCTTTTCATTAAGTACTACGTTAACTATGAAATCTATTGGAACAAAATTTTCTACTGCGTCAATGTCTATCCTAACGGGATTTGTTGTAATATTTCCTGCTCTGGCTTCATCCTCAACCATTCTGCTGTGATTCGCCTGTATTGCCTGCCTTGTTGAAACTCCCGGCATTATAGCCTTTGCTCCTCCGCTATATCCTGCAAAATAATGGTATTCTATGTTTCCAAGACAAATGCGCCTGTCTGCTTCCACTACAGGCCTGAATATATCTACCGGAGTTCCGTTTTTGGTATATCCAAGATGAATATAGTCCTTTGAATCGCTATCTATACAAGATATTTTATTGTATATTTCCTCACCAACGAGATATTTTTTTTCCTCTTCAGTGTGGAACCTGTGACTTCCAAGGGCAAAAACAATCGTAATATCCTTGTCAGATACTCCAGCCCAATAAAGTTCCTCCAGTACAATTGGAAGGACTAGTTTGCTTGGCATGGGTCTTGTAATGTCGCTTGTTATAATTACCACCTTTTCCCCAGGCTTTACTATATCCCTGAGCCTTTTTGAGTTTATTGGATTTTCTATTGCTCTTTTAACTTCTTCAACACCGGTTAACCCAATTTCTACTTTATTGGGTAAAAGTTCGCCTAAAAAATTTTTACTATCTATATTAAAAGTCATCCTGGTTTTTCCGAATCCAATACTATATTCCATTCTATCACCTCAACGATTGCTATTGATAAATGGACAGCGAACATAATAATGTCCCCTGTCCATTATTAAAATTTATGCCTCTATTTCTTCAACTCTAACAGGTCTTCCTTCTTCATAGGATTTCCTTGCAGCAAGTCCAATAAGAACAGGCTTTAATCCATCCATACCAGTTACCGGTGTTTCTGTATCATTTTCTATAGCGTTGAAGAAATCCCTGAGTTCTGCAACAAAGGAATCCTTATATCTTTCAAGGAAAAAATATTTTGGCTTTTCACTAATCACTCCATCTTCAGTGCTTAAAACGGCTGAAGAATCAGTATCGTTTGAAACTGTTACAGATCCCTTTGAACCAAATACCTCAACCCTCTGATCATAGCCATATGCAGCCCTTCTACTGTTGTCAATTACTCCAAGGGCTCCGTTTTTAAACTTGAGGCTTATAATAGCTGTATCAACATCTCCTGCTTCACCTATTGCAGGGTCAACAAGTACTGCTGCGTGGGTGAATACCTCTTCCACTTCGCTTCCAGATAAGTATCTTACCATATCAAAATCATGTATAGTCATATCAAGGAATATGCCGCCTGAGACCTTAACATATTCTATTGGAGGTGCCTGCGGATCCCTTGAGGTAACCTTTATTATATGTGGTTCTCCAACTTTTCCTTCCTTAACTAGATCATGAACCTTTTTAAAGTTATGGTCAAAACGTCTGTTAAACCCAATCTGAAATTTTACCCCTGCCTTTTCTACAGCAGATAGCGCTTCCTTGATTTTATTAACATCGAAATCAATCGGCTTTTCACAGAAGATGTGTTTTCCCGCATTTGCAGCCTCGATAGTGAACTGTGCGTGGGTATTGGTTGATGAGCAAATTAAAACTGCTTCTATTTCAGGATCGTTTAGTATTTCTCTATGGTTGCTATATACATTTTCTATTCCAATACTGTTAGCCCAATCCTTAATTTTATCAGCAAATACATCGGCAATAGCCTTTATTTCTACATTCTTAAAGTTGTTAACGATGTTTTCAGCATGAAGTTTTCCTATTCTTCCTGCTCCAATAATACCAACTTTTATTTTTCTTGTCATTTCAAACACCTCCAATTATAGTCCTGTTTTTTCATTAATATATTTTCTAGCCTTAATTGCATATTCAAGGGGGTTTGCCTTTGCTGGATCCTGCTCAGCCTCAACAATAAACCAACCTTCATAGTTATTTTCATCGAGTATCTTAAATAAAGGCTCGAAATCGATCATACCATCTCCAGGTACTGTGAACACTCCCTCTTTGACAGCGTTGAGGAAGCTCATCTTTTCTTTCTTAACCCTCTCAAACACATCCTTTCTTACATCTTTTAAGTGTACATGCTTTATTCTGTTTACATATTTTCTTAGTATCTTTTCGGGATTTTCACCTGAGAAGGTTAAATGCCCTGTATCAAATAATAGGTATACTAAATCTGGATCTGTCATCTCCATAAGCCTGTCGATTTCCTCTGTTGTTTGTACTCCTGTTCCCATGTGATGGTGGTAAACTATTTTCATCTCCTTTTCTGAAGCAAGCCTTCCAAGTTTCTCTAGTCCTCTTGCTAGTTTTTCCCATTCTTCCGTAGTAAACACAGGCTTTGCATCAAATATCGGAAGATCCATCTTACCCTGTATACTGTGCCCCTGTTCTGAGACAACTATAACCTTTGCCCCCATCTCATATAAAAAATCTCTGTGCTTTATAAATTCATTAACGGTTTCTTCAAGGGGTTTAGTCGTTAAAAATGCACTGAACCATGCACTTGCAATCTGAAGATTTCGAAGCTCTAAAGCTTTCTTTAAAACCTTTGTATCCCTTGGATACTTGTTTCCAACTTCACTTCCTGTAAAGCCTGCAAGGGCCATTTCACTTATACATTGCTCAAATGTATTTTCCCCTCCAAGCTCTGGCATATCGTCATTTGTCCAAGCTATTGGTGCAATGCCAAGCTTTACAGCGTCTTTTTTAAACATTTTAATCTCCCCCTTTGTTCCAGTTTATATTAGAACTTCCTTGCCTTTTTAATTTCCTCTTCCATCTTCTTATGGGCTTCAAGTACTGTTTCTCTTTCAGCAACTTCAGGAACTCCAACTCTCCACCATGATTCATACCCATCTGTCATCGTCTTTGGAAGTACCTTTATATCAATTAAGGTTGAAACATTATCATGTTTAACCTTTTCAAGTGCATCCTTTAACTCTTCAATAGTTCTAACTGTATAAGCCTTTGCTCCATATGCCTTTGCATTTGCAGCAAAGTCAATAGGCATGTATTCTCCTGTTAATCTTCCCGTTTCTTTATCACGGAACCTGAACTCTGTTCCGAATGTAGGAATCCCCTGTGAGTTCTGCAAGTTTCTAATGCATTGGAATCCACTATTATCAAAAAGCAATACGTTTATTTTATATCCTTCCTGAATACTTGTTACAAGTTCTGAATGAAGCATTAGGTAGCTTCCATCCCCAACCATTGCATAAACCTCTTTGTCAGGTTCAGCCATCTTAACACCAAGGGCTCCTGTAACTTCATATCCCATGCACGAAAATCCGTATTCCATGTGATACGTCTTAGGCTTTACAGGTCTCCAGAGCCTCTGAAGATCTCCTGGAAGGCTTCCTGAAGAACCTACTATTATTGAATCTTCACCTATTGCTTTATTTATTTCTCCAAGAACTCTTGTCTGTGATAATCCCTCTTCAAGTTCTATTGAATAAAGCCTATCTACCTCATTAACCCATTCTTCCTTAACTTTCTTTATTTCATCCCTGTACTCCGATTTATATCCTATTTTTTCAAGTTCTTCTCCTAACATTTTTAAAGTTTCCTTGGCATCTGCAACTATAAGTTTTGCATTTAACTTTGATGCATCAAAGCCATTAACGTTTATGGTTAGAAATTCTGCCTCAGGGTTCTGAAACGCCCATTTTGATGTTGTAGTAAAGTCCGAAAACCTTGTTCCAACACCAATAATAAGGTCAGCTTCCCTTGCGATCCTGTTTGCAGCAAGGGTTCCTGTAACGCCCATTCCACCGAGGTTTAACGGGTGGTTCCATGCAACTTCGCCCTTTCCTGCCTGGGTTTCACCAAAGGGTATATTGAACTTTTCAGCAAAGATCCTAAGTTCATTACCCGCTTCAGAATATCGAACTCCACCACCACATATAATCATTGGCTTCTTCTTATTCTTTATTAGTTCAACTGCCCTTTCTATTTCACCTTTAGTTGGCAGTCTTCTTTCTATATGATGTACTCTCTTTTCAAAGAACTCTACAGGGTAGTCATAGGCCTCGGCCTGAACGTCCTGTGGAAGGCATATGGTAACCGTTCCAGTTTCTGCGGGATCTGTTAACACCCTCATAGCGTTTATCATAGCGCTCATAAGCTGCTCTGGACGTTCAATTCTATCCCAGTACCTTGATACAGGTTTGAAAGCGTCATTTGCAGTTATTGATATGCTTGAAGGATTTTCAACCTGTTGAAGAACCGGGTCTGGCTGCCTGCAGGCAAATGTATCACCCGGGAATAATAGAAGAGGTATTCTGTTGACTGTTGCAGTACCTGCAGCTGTAACCATGTTAAGAGCTCCAGGCCCTATTGAGGATGTACATGCTATAATTTTCCTTCTATTCTTTTGCTTTGCATATGCAATTGCAGCATGGGCCATACCCTGTTCGTTTTTTCCCTGATAAAGGACTAGAGCCCCCTTATGCTCCTCAAGTGCCTGTCCAAGCCCTACAACGCATCCATGTCCAAATATTCCAAATATTCCTTTTACAAATTTATTTTCCTTTCCGTCAAATTCTACATACTGATTATCAAGGAACTTTACAAGGGCCTGTGCCATTGTTAGCCTTATGGTTTTCATATTTTCATCCCCCCTACAATTTATTTATCTGGCCAAATCTTTGCATCCTTATCTGTTACCCATAAATGTTCCGGTTCAAATATCGGGGTTATATATGGATTTCCATCTATATGTCTTATAACCCACAAATAATACATAGCATATCCTGGTGCCGTTGTTTGAGGGTGTGAAAGATCATCAACTATTTTTACTGTATCATTATTTTTGACCTGAACAACATCCTCACCTAACTGACAGAATCCATATCCGTTCTCGGGATAGAACTTATAAAAGTATATCTCAGGCTGTGGATGATGATGTGGAGGATAACTTGACCATTTTCCGGGGAAATCTATAACTTCCCCTAAAACCAGGTTAGAATACTTCGCATTTGAATAATCAAATACTGTCCTAACAATTCTTGTCGAAGTTTCTTTCATGGTTCCTTTTCCACGTTCTTCGCTTGCGCATTCCTTATCGGTGTAGAGCTTTGACTCAAACACAGTATCATTTATGGTCTTTGTTACACAAATTTCCGAATCTTCTCCAACCCCTGTAATTTTCACTTCTACTCCCTGGGGTACATGAAGCACCCATGGGGCTTCATCAAAGCATGAATTTCTTTTAATGGTTTCCCTTTTTCCTTCCCATTCAAAGGTTATCTCACCTTGAACAAGCAAGAATGCTCTTTCCTTTTTCTCTGAGTCGACTTCTGTCTGTCCCTTTCCAATCCTTAATATTCCAAAGTCCATCATTGTATTCTTTTCTTTATCATCAATAGTTGTTATTGGATTGTAACCATATTCAAATGGCTTACCCTGTCTTATTCTATACATCCCTTCACCCTCTTTCTATTTTCTAGCTATAACCTTTTTAACCTTTTCCATAATATCACTAGCTGTTAAGTTAAATCTTTCCCTCAGGTAGCTTTCAGGCCCAACTTCACCAAATCTGTCAAATACACCTACCCTTTCCATAGGAACAGGTCTATTCTCAACAAGCACCTCCGCTACAGCAGAACCAAGGCCGTTTATCACATTGTGGTTTTCGGCAGTAACTATTGCACCGGTCTCTTCTGCAGACTTTATTATAGTTTCCTTATCTATAGGCTTTAAAGTAAACATGTTAAGTACCCTTGCTGATATTCCATCCACTTCAAGGGCCTCCGCAGCCTTCAGGGCCTCATCCACCATAATTCCTGTAGCAATTATAGTTACGTCCTTTCCATCCCTGAGCTGTACTCCTTTACCTATTTCAAAGGTTGAACCTTCTTCATATATTTTGACAGCATTTTTTCTAAGAAGCCTTGTGTAAAATACTCCATAAAGGTTTGCTGTTTGTTTTATTAAATCCCTAAGCATTACAGAATCGACGGGTTCAAGTATTGTTATATCAGGTATGTTTCTCATTATCCCCATGTCCTCAAAGGGCATATGGGTTCCACCATTATACGAAGCAGTAACTCCAGGGTCGCTTCCTGTAATCCTTACGTTTAACCTCGAATAACCACAGGATAGGAATATCTGATCAAAACATCTTCTTGTTGCAAATGGTCCAAAGCTGTGTGCAAAGGGAATTTTTCCTGTCGCAGATAGCCCTGCTGCAACGCCTATCATATTGGCTTCCTGTATTCCAACGTTGAAGGTTCTTTCTGGATAAGCCTTTAAAAATGGTTTCATCCCCATCGAACTCATAAGATCCGCGTCAAGTACAACAATTCTTTCATCCTTTTCTGCAAGCTCCATTAGTGTCTCACAATACGCATTTCTCATTTCCTTATCTTCTCTAATTCTATTTTTCGCTAATATGGCGCTCATCTTGTCACCGCCTTTTCAAGTTTTTTATAAAGCTCATCAAGTGCTTCTTCCATCTGTTCCTTACTTACTGTCATATGATGGTTTGAAGCGGTGTTTTCTGCAAAGCTCCATCCTTTACCTTTTATAGTGTGAAGTACAATTACTGAAGGTTTTCCTTTAACTTCCTTTGCTCTTTCAATTGCTTCGTATATTTCCTTTACGTTTGAGCCATCTACTTCTTGTCCATGCCATCCAAAGCTTTCAAACTTTGCTTTAATGTCTCCTAAGTCATTTATTTCCTTTGTAAATCCATCAAGCTGTTTTTTGTTGTAATCTATAAAAGCAATCAAATTATCAAGTTTTTGCTGTGCAGCGTACAATGCTGCCTCCCATACCTGTCCCTCCTGGATTTCACCGTCACCAAGTATTAAATATGTATAATTCTCTCTTCCATCAAGCCTGTTTCCAAGGGCAACCCCAACTGCAAGTGATGAACCCTGTCCAAGGGAACCTGTTGTCATATCTACACCTATTGTTAGATTTCTGTCACAGTGGCTTGGAAGATGCGTTCCGGGTTTATTGAGTGTCATTAACTCCTCAAGTGGAAAATATCCTCTAAGTGCAAGTGCTGCATAAACTGCAGGGCCCGCATGTCCCTTTGAGCAAATAAGCCAGTCCCTGTCATCCCATCTCGGATTTTTAGGATCTACATTCATTACTCCACCATAGAGTACTGCAAGGGCATCGGCTATTGAAAGGGCTCCACCAACATGCCCAAACCCCAGGTTTCCAATTGCTTTCATGGCTTCTATTCTTATCTTCAATGCGAATATTTCAAATTCTTTAATCTTTTCAGCACCTAACATTTTGCACCTCCATCACATGAGATATTCCAAATGGTTAGAATAGTGGAGGATATTTCTCCCCCTACTATTCCCTCTCCAGTTAGAACTTTTTATTGTATGCATTTTTCATGGCCTCAATAAGAGGCATTTTAACTCCTGATAGGAATCTAACCATTGCTCCTCCTGCAGTACATACATAGTTTATATTGCTAGTATCTATAAAACGCTGAGCAGCTGATACAGTATCCCCTCCACCTATTACAGAGTAACCTTCAGCTTCCGCTATGGCATTCCATATCGCCTTTGTTCCATTTTCAAATAGCTTGTTTTCATATACTCCTGCAGGGCCGTTAACAAAGATGGTTCCAGCCTTTGCTATTTCTTCCTTGAAAATTTCTATCGTCCTGCTTCCAATATCCATGCAAAGTTCATCTGTTGGTAAATCCTCAATTGATATTTCCCGCCTTACTCCATCCTTTTCAAAGGCAAGGTCAACGGGAACTACTATTTTTTCAGGATAATCTGAAAGGTATTCCTTTGCAGGTTTTATAAATACATCAAGGGACCTGTCTTTTATAAATTTCTCATTTTTTGAGCCAAGATCATACCCTTTAGCCATGAGCATAATATGTCCCGTTACACCACATGCAAGAATCTTATCTGCAGCACCATTCTGGAGAACCTGCTTCATCATACCAAAGGCATCAGAAATCTTAAGTCCTCCAAGTACAAATACCGCAGGCCTGTCAGGAGATTCCATAACCTTGGTGAGAGCTTCTATTTCCTTCATCATGAGCATTCCACCTGCCGAAGGAAGTACTTCCTGAAAAGCTACCATTGAAGGAGCATTTCTATGTGCTGCTGCAAAGGCATCGTTAATATAGTAATCTACAAGTGGTGCCAGGCTTCTAACAAGATAGGTATTAAGCATTTCAGATGGCCTAAGCTTTACAACGTCTTCAAAGGTTGAAATCTCCTCTGTTAAGTATCTTAAGTTTCCAAGGAGAATTATTTCTCCCGTTTTTAGGTTTTTAATTGCTTCCTGGGCAGCTGGGCCGCATACATCGTCTATATACTTAACCTCTACGCCAAGCTTTTGTGACAGCTTTTCGGCATGCTCATTCATTGGAATCAGGTTATGATAATCCAGTGTATCTCCCTGATGAGCAATCATAGCAATTTTAGCACCTTTTTCTATAAGGTATTTTATTGTTGGTATGCTCATATTTATTCTGTTTTCGTTTACAATCTTTTTAGTTTCGTGATCAAGAGGTGAGTTAATATCTACTCTGAGTAATACGGTTTTACCGGTATAATTAAATTCTTCCATTGATCTTATTCCAGTTATTACTTTTCCATCCATTTTCCCATCCCCAAATATTTATTTGTTAAAGCAACTGCTTCAAGTCTATCTGTCTGCATTTCCATTGCAGCTCTTATTGCATCCATATTTTCAGGAATAACAACAGCTTCCTGAGGAATATTTATTGCAAACATTATATCCTTTCCAGAGTTTACTATTGTCTCTTCAAAGACTGCAATCTCATACATGTCTCCCCTTGGATTTCCAAGGTCTCTCGCATATCTAAAGAGTGAAGCATTACCTAAGAAGCCATCAGCAAGTCTTACCACTCGAATTCTTGGATGTTGATTGAAGTATTTTAATACTTCTTCCTTACCTATTTCTCTTTTTGGTGTTGCAACAACTGTAATTATATGTCCATGGGTTACTGGTGTGTGAACAAGTATTCCTGTTGCATCAACATGAGGCATAATTGTCATAAGGTCAACTGCTTGATGATTTGGCGCCTTGTCAACCTGAAGCGCATTTGTAAGTCCTCTATGATAATCACCTGGGTCAGCAACACGTCTTATAATTGTTATTGCTACCTTTTCAATTCCAACCTCCCTGTCAAGGCAGTCAACTGCTCTAATAAGACCTGTTGTATTGCAGGAAGTAAGCTTTAAAAATTGCTTTCCTAACCCTTTCTCATAATTTGCGTATCCATGGAAGAATACATCTGCAACATCGTTTTTCTCTCCACCCTGGAATATTGCTTTCTTATTATATTTCTTGTATAATTCCTTGTTTCTGGCTCCAACTCCAGCACTTGTTGCATCAAGTATTACATCTACCTTTTGAACAAGGTCCTCAAGGGTTCCAGAAACAGGGATTCCTGCCTTATCAAATAACTCTTTGTTTTCTGGTACTGCAATGTATAAGTCATAGGGCATTCCTTTTTCCTTTAACGCCCTAACTGCTAGGGTTGGAGATACATCTGCAACTCCAACAAGCTCCATATCTTCCTGAAGAGCAACTCCATCGGCCAATCTCTGTCCAATGACACCATAACCAACAACTCCAACTTTTACCATAAGCAAATACCTCCTTAAATTATTTGTTAATAGCTTCCAAAAGATTTAATGTATGTTCAGCTACCCACTCAGGAGTAACATCGGTTCTCCTTGCAACGCCTGTATCAATAGCCGCCTTTGCTACATAGGCTGCAACCTTTGGTGCAATCCTTAAATCAAAGGCCTTTGGGATTATGTATTCTTCATTAAGTTCATCTTCTGAAATTATTTCTGCTATCGCCTTTGCAGCTGCTATTTTCATTTCATCGTTTATTTCCCTTGCTCTAACATCTAAGGCACCTCTAAATATTCCAGGGAAAGCTAAAACGTTATTTATTTGATTTGGAAAATCGGATCTTCCAGTTCCAATGATCCTTGCTCCACCTTCTTTTGCTTCATCCGGGAATATTTCCGGCACTGGATTTGCCATTGCAAATATTATTGCATCCTTATTCATCGTTTTAACCATTTCTGAAGTTAGAACTCCAGGGGCTGAAACACCTATGAACACATCTGCTCCTTTAATTACATCTCCTAAACTTCCCTTTAAATTTTCAGGGTTAGTAATATGAGCAAGTTTTTCTTTAGCAGAATCTGAATATTTTATATCCCTATGTATTGCACCCTTTCTATCACATACTATAATGTTTTTAGTTTCCATAGATAATAGAAGCTTTGTAATAGCTGCTCCTGCAGCCCCGGCACCACTTACAACAACCTTTAAATCTTCAAATCTCTTATCCACAATTTTCAATGCATTAATAAGGCCTGCAAGGGTTACAACTGCCGTTCCATGCTGATCGTCATGGAATACTGGAATATTGCATACTTCTTTAAGCCTTTCTTCTATTTCAAAACATTCCGGTGCTTTAATATCCTCTAAATTAATTCCTCCAAATCCTGGCTCCATGAGTTTTACTGTTTCAACAATTTTGTTCACATCCTTTGTGTTAAGGCATATAGGAAATGCATCAACTCCAGCAAAGGATTTAAATAAAACTGCCTTTCCCTCCATTACAGGAAGCCCCGCACCTGCACCAATATCTCCAAGACCTAAAACTGCTGTACCATTGGTTACTACAGCCACCCAGTTCCCCTTTGAGGTATATTCGTAAATTTTTTCAGGGTCATCTTTAATAACAAGGCATGGCTCTGCAACCCCCGGTGTGTATGCTAAGGTTAAATCTTCCTTAGTTTTGACCTGAACCTTTGAATGAAGTGCTATCTTTCCTTCATTATCTTTGTGAAATTTTAAGGCTCTTTCCTTTAAATCCATTAAATTACCTCCCAACTACATCAGTCCCTTTCTTAAGCACTTGATATGAATAAATTATTTATTCATTTAAGAAAACTAACTTATTTTTCTCAAAGGATTCTTTACATGCATAGGCTATTTCAGTGGATTTTACTCCATCATCAACCACAACCCCTGGTTTTCTATTTTCAAGGATACAATTTACAAATTCCTGCACCTCTGCAACATATGCCTGTTCAAATCTTTCAAGAAATCCGGAAACACATTCCTGAACTGCTCCCTTTTCATCAAAAATAGTTACCAGGTTTTTCTGTGGTACCGTTCCTATTCTAAGAGAACCTTCTGTTCCTATAATTTCGGTTTCTATGTGATAACCATGAGCACATGTTCTTCCTGCATAAAACATCCCGATTGCATCGTTTTGAAACTGAATTAATGCAGCACCGTTGTCTGCATCGTTATACTTTTTAAATTCTGGATATGCATAGCAGCTCCCAACAGCATATACGCTTTTTGCTTCTGATCCAAGGTACCATCTTGCTAGGTCTATGTCATGTATTGCCATATCAAGGAATAGTCCTCCACTTTTTTCTGAGAAGGCTATTGCTCCTTTAACTGCTTTTACAGGATCAAGTCCATAGCATCTAATAAGGAATGGCTTTCCAATTGCTCCTTCTTCAATTTTCTTCTTTGCGTATGCATAGGATGCATCATACCTTCTCATAAATCCCAGCATGAAAACTTTATCTTGATGCTGCTCAACTATTTCCTTTGCCCTAATAACCTCTTCCATATTTACACCCAAGGGCTTTTCACTAAATACATGATATCCTGCCTTAAGTGCCTCTTCTATCTGCCTGCAGTGCTCTGTTGAGGAAGATGCTATGAAAATTGCATCCAGTTCATCATTTTTAAGCATTTCTGAAAAGTCTGTGTAACCGTATTTTATTCCCCAGTTCCTTTGAACATCTTCCACTTCTTCCTTAACAATGCTGCATGCTGCTACAAGTTCAGCATTTGGAATTCTAAATGCAATGTTTTCAGCATGCTTTTTGCCAAGCCTTCCAAGGCCAACAATACCTATCCTAACCTTTTTCATTCTTCACCTCATAAAAATTAATTTATTATTCTATTTCAAAATATTTTCCTACAGCTTCTTCAGTTTTTTCTTTGCCTACTTTTATTGTCTTTTCAGCATCCCACTCCCAGTATTCCGGCCTGAAAAGTTCTACAGACGCCATTTCACTATATCCTATTTCCTTAAGTGTACTTAATATTGAATCTAAATCTACAACACCTTCACCAGGCCAGAGTCTTTTATCATCTCTTAAGGCCCCAACTGGCAGATCCTCACTATCATCGATATGGAAAATAAATATTTTTTCAGGATCAGCCTTCTGTAAATCTTCTATCCTTGATCCCATAGCATGGAAGTGGAAACAATCCAGTACCATTCCAACGCTGTCCCTATCTAATGTCTTTACAATATCATATGCTTGTCCAAAGGTATTTACTGAACAGTTTGGGTAACCTACAAACTCATAGGCAAGTTTTACTCCATACTCATCTGCTATATCAGCCAGCTCATTTAATCTTTTTATTGACTCTTCCTTAATTTCAGCTTTTGTACGACTCCCAACATCAAATGTAGGAACTACAACGATTTTTTTACAGTTAATCTTTTCACCAACTTCACATAAAAATTTCAAATCATCTTTTATTTCCTGATATCCTGCTTCATCTCTGAAGGTAATAAATTCTAATGCATTGAAGGCATAGGGTTTTATTCTACTATTTTTGAAAAAGTTCACAAGATCATCAACGGTATGGGTTTCAAGATATTCCTTGAGCTTATCTAATCTTATTTCTATAAACTCATATCCGTGCTTCTCACACAGCTCAAGGTCCTTTTCTAATGTAGAGTTTTTAAGGGTTGTAGCTTCATTAAAACAGATTTTCATAATACCACCTCTATATAAATTATCTATTTTTTTTCTTATCCAATAGAACAGCACCAACTATGATTGCACCCTTTAAAACCTGCTGCCAGTATGCTGATACCTGAAGAAGGTCAAGTCCATTGTTTAAAACTCCCATTATAAGGGCCCCAATTATTGTTCCTGGTATTGTACCTACTCCTCCCGAAAGGCTTGTACCCCCGATAACCGCTGAGGCAATAGCATCAAGCTCATAACTAACACCTGCTGTTGGCTGACCGGCACTAAGCCTTGAAGCTAACACTATACCTGCAAGACCTGATAGAAGTCCTGCATATGTATAAACAAGAACTAAATACTTTCTAACATTTATACCTGATACAACCGCTGCCTGTGCATTTCCTCCTATAGCATATATATATCTTCCGAACTTAGTATGTTTTAATAAAATGTGGGAAATTACTGCCGTTAATAACATTACGTATATGGGGAAAGGTACCCCTAAGAAATATCCCCCACCTATAAATTCAAATGATTCTGATAGATTTGTGATTGGACGACCATCGCTGAAGATTAATGCAAAGCCCCTTGCTGCGATCATCATACCAAGTGTAGGTATAAAGGCAGGTATTTCTCCGAAGGCTGTAAACGCTCCATTTATACTACCTGCTATTGCACCTACTAATAAACCTACAATAATAGAAACTATTAATGGATATTGGTTTGGATGTGCAAAGCTTGTGGCGATAACTCCTGCTAAAGCTAATACTGAACCCGATGATAGATCTATTCCTGTAGTTATGATAACCATAGTTACTCCAAAACCAATTATGGCAATAACTGATATCTGTCTAACAACATTCATCAGGTTTCTTGTTGTTAAAAATGCTGGAGATAAGACCGTCATTAAAACAACCATTGCCAGCAGCACAAGGGCCATTCCATGACGTCGAAATAAAATTTTTATTTTATCCTTTTTATTTATTTCATGTTTATTATTTTTTATTGAAGTTTTATTTGCCAGGTTGTTCATTTTTTTCACTCCTTTTCATTATAGTTAAGTACTAGCTTGCCGCTCCTGTTGCATAAGACATTATTTTTTCCTGGGTAGCTTCCTTTCTAGTTAATTCGCCAGTAATTTTTCCTTCATGCATAACAACAATTCTATCACTCATTCCAAGTATTTCAGGAAGTTCTGAAGAAATCATTATTATTGCCTTTCCTTGTTTCGCCAACTTACTCATTAATCTATGTATTTCGGCTTTTGCCCCTACATCAATACCTCTAGTTGGCTCATCCAAAATTAGTATGTCCGGATCTGTTAATAACCATCTGGCAATTAAAACTTTTTGCTGGTTACCACCGCTTAAGTTGTTAACAATCTGATCCAGTCCCGGTGTTTTAATATTTAACAGTTTTACCTCTTCCTCACAATCCTTATTTACTTTTTTGCTATTAATAAACAACTTTTCAATGTAATTATTAATACTTGAGATATACATGTTATCCTTAACCGAAAGTGGAAGAAATAAACCTGAAATTTTTCTATCCTCTGTTAAAAATGCTAATTTATGTTTTATAGCATCGGCAGGTGAATTTATATGTACTTGCTTTCCTTTAATATAAATTTCCCCTTTATCCGCTTTTACAACTCCAAACAGGCTTTCCATAATTTCAGAGCGACCCGATCCCATTAGACCTGCCAAGCCTAATATCTCACCCTTACGTACCTTTAGATTAATATCATAAAATTTACCTGCTCTTGTGAAATTCTTTATTTCTAATAAAACTTTTCCAATTTCAGCTTCTTCTTTAGGGAATAACTGAGTTATCTCCCTTCCAACCATCATTTCAATCAACTTTTCTTTTGTTATATTTTTAACCGAGCACGTATCAACATAACTTCCATCTCTAAATACCGTTATCTCATCAGCAATTTTAAATATTTCATCCATTTTATGGGATATGTAGATGATAGATACGCCTTTTTTCTTTAACCACTCAATAATTTTAAACAAATGTTCTACTTCTCTTTCTGTTATGGCTGATGTAGGTTCATCCATAATAATAAGCTCCGAATTATAGGAAATAGCCTTTGCTATTTCAACCATTTGTGTATAAGCTGTAGAAAGTTCCTTCATCTTCATCTTTGGATTAAGGGATATTTCCAGCTGTTTGAGAAGCTCTTCCGTCTTTCTTTCCATTTCCCTATCATTTACCCAGAATGTCTTTTTATAAAGGGATTCCCTTCCTAAAAAAATATTTTCTGCAATTGTCATGTAGGGTACAGGGCTCAATTCCTGATGAATCATTGAAATTCCAGCCTGCAGCGCGTCGTGCGTGGATTTAAACTTTACTTCTTTGCCTTTAAACTTTATAGTTCCGCCATCTGGTCGATACATACCAATTAATATTTTCATTAAAGTAGATTTTCCCGCACCATTTTCCCCCATCAAAGCATGGACGGTACCCTTTTTAACCTTCAGTTGAACGTTGTTCAGTGCTCGAACTCCAGGAAATGTTTTTGATATATTCTTCATTTCAAGTACATATTCAGCATGCACCAAAATCACCTCTTTCATTTCAATAATGAATACCAATCTTTTGATTGGTATTCATTATTGATATTTTAGGAATTATCTTTATTTGTAACGTTTTGCGTATTCTTCAACCTTATCCTTTGTTACCAATTCAAATGGAATTATATATTCCTTGTCAACCTTCTCGCCATTTACAACCCTTGCAGCGACTTCAATTGATTTTCTCCCCTGTCCCTTAGCATCCTGGAATACAGTATAGTTCTCTTTTCCAGCCTTTACATATTCAAGAGCTTCTGGTGTAGCATCAATACCTGAAACAACTACCTTACCAAGTAAACCTGCATCTTCAAGAGCCTTGATTGCACCAAGTGCCATCTCATCGTTGTTAGCAAGTATTCCGTCTATCTTAATCTTTGACTGAATCCAGTTTTCAACTAATTTCATGGCCTTATCTCTGTACCAGTCACCTGTATTTTTAACAACTATCTTCATGTCAGGATATTTCTTTAAAATGTTTTCATATCCCTGTCCTCTTCTTATTTGTGGTTCATGTCCGTATGTTCCATCTAAAACAGCTATATTGCCCTTCCCGTTAAGTAACTTAGCCATCTGCTCTGCCTGAATTTCTCCGGCATTAATATCATCTGAACCAACATATGCTACCCCCTTCGATTCATCTGGTAGTTTTCTGTTTACTGCAATGATTGGAATACCCGCCTTATTTATTTCTTCAATCATTGACTTGCCTGCTTCTCTGTCAACTACGAATAAAACTATAGCATCTACCTTCTGAGCAATTAAGTTTTCTGCCTGTGACATTTGCTTCTGAGGGTCATATTTAGCATCCATATACACTACATCAATGTTTTGAAGCTTGCTTGCTGCTTCCTTCATTCCGTCCATAACATAAACCTGGAACTGGTCACTGAAGTCTGCCATTAAAACGCCTATTGTCTTTTTCTTTCCGTCTTTATTCTGATCTCCACCAGCTTGTCCAGAATTTGCAGGCTTGCCTGTGCATCCTGCAAGTAAAGTTACGCTAAAAAGCACTGTCAATAAGATTGAGATTAGTTTTTTCGGATTCCCCACACAAAAACCCCCTTATATTTATTTAATTATAAAATTTCATAATTATTTGAAATTTTATAATTTATCATAATTAAGAAGTTTTATCTCCATTCACCATTCTGACAAGGATATTGCTTGTGTCAATTTTTTCCGTTCCTCAAGCAACATTCCATGTTTCCATCAGTAATATTCCTTACCTCCATTCTGGTTCGCCAAAAAGTTGCAAAGAAATTAATCTTTCGTACCATCCCTTTGCTGCGAAAAAGTGGAGATAAAATAATACATGGAATGAACATTTTGTGAGGTTTAGAGCTTCCTTGCCCAAGGGTATTAGAGAATGGAATATATTTTTATCGTTCTTTAATGCCAAAACCAGTACAATAAGTTAATTTTAATTGTTAATAAACGGCTCTTGAATTTTGAATGATGATTATTACGTAAAGATAAGTCCATTGTTATAAATACTTCAATATATGAGAATGGATAGAGTGTATTATGCAAACGTGTACAATACTATGCATATTTATTTTATTTGCTTAGTCGATTCTCTTACTACCAATCGCGTTTGAAGAACTATATTTATTTTATTTTTTATTTTCTTACCATTTATCATTTCTACAATCCTCTTACAACCCAGTAACGCTATCTCTTCCCGTGGTTGATGTATAGTAGTTAAAGCTGGTTTAAAATCTTCAGCTAGCTCTATATCATCATATCCTACAATGGAAACATCGTCAGGCACTTTAATGTTAAATTCTTTTAATGCCTCCATTGCTCCTATTGCCATAAGATCTGTATGTGCAAAAATGGCTGTAACACCTTTGTCAGTAATACTCTTGATGTTGTCTCTTACTAAATTGTATCCAGAAGCAATATCACGATAACCAAATAATATTAAATTTTCATCTACTGGTATATTGTTTTGATTAAGAGCTGCTTTATATCCATTTAACCTCTGCTCAAATTCATATGAATTTCCTACAGATGTTATGCACATAATTTTTTTATGACCAAGCTTTATCAAATAATCTGTAGCATTATAGCCTCCATAGAAATGATCAGTATAAATTGAATCTGCTAAATTTTCTTCATAGAAGCTAGAATAGTGGTGTAGAAATATATATGGTATTTTTGATAATTCCATAAAATTTATAATCTGTCCGTCAATTTTCTCTAGTCTAGGATGAATAATTATAATCCCATCAACTTTTTTGCTTATAATTAACCTTTTAATATTACTTTCTCCTGTTTTTGAGCTCTTCGGGAATGACACTATAAGATCAATTCCTTCCTCCTCCAGGCTTGTTCTTAGTTGATTTAACAATGAAATGTAGTATAGACTCGCTCCAAATTCTCCGAATTTTTGTGGGAAGATAGCACATACCGTACCAGTTTTATTGGTACTTAGGCTTCTTGCATTAGCATTAAACTCAAACCCTAGATTATCAGCCAATTCTTTTATTCTCTTCTTAGTTTTCTCTGCCACCAAAGGACTATCATTTAAACTTCGTGATACGGTAGCATGGCTTACTCCGGCAATTTTAGCAATATCTTTAATTGTAACTGTCATTTAAATCACCACAAAATATTTGTATACGTGTACAATATTCTAAATTTTTATAATATTGTCTATATTCTTATTATAAACCAGCGCAAATGATAAGTAAAGTGGCAAATCAAAAATTTGTACACGTGTACAGAGATATTCATTAATTTCAATATATATTTATTAATCATACAAATTTGATATTCATAAATAATTGATATAAATAGATTGACATTCCCACTTATCCATATAAAAGTGGAGATTTAGTCCTTCATGCATTAAAAATTAATCAAGTCTTGAGAGGTCAAGGATATAACTGAAATCAACTCAAAATAATGTCTTGATAAAATACTGTATTACACTTGATTGCAGGATTCGATGTAAAAACAGTGAGAGAAAACAATTGCCATTTACAGAGATTCAAGAACGACTAAGCATTCAATCAAAGCAAAAAATTTTAGGGAGCTGCGCCCCCTATTTAATATCAATTGGTATATATTTATACATCATAACATTAATTAAAAATCAAGATCCAATTCTTTCAAAATTTCTTGCTCAACTGTATTTTCCTCTTTCTCCTGAGCTAGCACGCTCTTTTCATACATTTTAAAGAAAGGATAATACATCAATACACCTAGTGCAACAATAATAAAGGACAATATAATTGCTTTCCAATCTAATGTCACTAAATATTGTGCTACTGGAGTTGGCATACCTCCTATACTTGCAATCGGTGCCCTGACAATACCGAGTTTAAATATGTAATAAGAAAATAATCCTAAAATTGGAGTTCCAAATACAAATGGTATAAACAGGTATGGATTATACACAACCGGGAAACCATATACAACTGGTTCAGAAATATTGAAAATTGCTGGTACAATTGCTGCTTTTCCTGCTGCTTTCAGCTCTTTTGATTTGCTAAATAACCCAAGTATTGCAATAGCACCTGTTATACCAGAACCAGTACAAGCAAGGAAATATCCCCACCAGTTTTCTGTAAAAATATGTGTAGGTACCTGTCCTGCTGAAAAAGCTGCTGCGTTTTCAGCCAGATACTGAGTCATAAATGGTAATGTGAATCCAACTAAAATTGCATATCCATTCAGCCCTAAGAACCAGAAAATCATTTCAGATAGTGAAACTACGAATACAGCAAGTGGAGTGTCTATACTGTTAACTGCTGGAGCAAACATTACAGTAAATACTTCTGACAGGTTTTTGCCTCCTGACAGGCTCAAAGTTATTTGATTCACAATAACACTTAGTATAATTATTATAAGTAGCGGTATTATAGCCTCAAATGTCTTACCAATCATATCGGGAAGACCTTTAATTCTTATTGTAACTTGCTTTCTTATTAAGAATGCCATGATTTCTACTGCAATTAGTGAAGCAAAAATTGAAATAAATAATCCTCTTGAATCTAAAAAACTAAAATCAAATGCTCCATCTGTATATTTTCCATTTAAAATAAGAGTCGCTAAAACACCACCAATTATCGAATGAAGAGGCTGCAATTCAAGTTGTCTTGAATGAGCATAAGAAATCGAAATAGCACAATAGATTGATAATAAACCATAGGTAAACATAAATGGTAAATTTAATATGTGATTGTGTGCATCAAAGAAATTTCTAATTAGTGATCCTTCTGGGAAAAAGTTTCCCAGACCTGTAATAATTAAACTTATAGATCCAACCATTAAAACAGCTAATAAGCTAATCATACCATTTTTAATAGATGCAATATGCCTTTGTTTTTCAATTTGTGATGCAATTGGAGCAATATGTTTCTCTAATATAGCAACAAAAGAATCCATTTTTGTTTTAGCCATTTTTTATCCCCCTTTATTTTCTTTCACTTTTAACTTTCAAAACTATTGCTGTCTTTAAAATATTCGCTCCATTAACCATACCATAATCTTTAGTATCAATAACATCGATAGGCTTATTATATTTATCACATAGTTCCTTTAATTCAGCGAATCTATGTTTTATTTGAGGTCCTACTAGAACTACGTCGTAATCAGGTAAATATTCTTTAATATCACCTGCAGGACGTGCATCTATCTTTATATCTATATTTTTTAGCTTTTCACTATTTGCAGCGACTTCTCTCATTTTAGCAACCATAACCCCTGTAGATGCCCCTAAATTGCATACTAGTAATATTCTCAGTTTATCAAAATTCATAACTTTTCCCTCCTTTACTTCGCTCGATACATGTCTATCATTTCTTGAATTAATGTTTCAGCTAAAATTGAATTCATAAGAGTATCTTGTGCATGTACCATTAAGATTGAATATTCACTCTTTTGTCCCTGTGCTTCAGCAACAAGAAGTTCAGTCTGAACATTGTGAGCCATATTTAATAACTCTTTAGCTTCTTTCATCAACTTTTCCGAAGCGTCAAAGTCACCTCCTTTAGCTTTTCTTAAAGCCTCAACCATTTTAGCAAAGCTATCACCGGCATATGAAATAATTTGAAATGAAATTTGTTCTATCCCCATGCTGTATCTCCCCATTATTCATTATTTCTCCCGATACTCTCTAGTCCTTTAGCACTCTCTTCATCTACAATAAGATAACTATTTCTATGCAACCTGGCTATTGTTGCGGGTATTTCTTCATCGATCTCTCCTTCTACAATACGTTTTACAATATCAGCTTTTTTACTACCGGATGCAATTAAAATCATTTTTTTAGCTTCTAAAAAATGTTTTAGTCCTAATGTAATTCCCTTATCCAATACTTTTGTTGTTGTAAAATATTTTTGAGCAATTTTAACCGTTGTTTCATCTAACTTAACAACATGCGAGTACTCGTTAAAACTTGTACCTGGCTCATTCAATCCTAAATGACCGTTCATTCCTATGCCTAAAACAACCAGATCGAGAGGTCCATATTCTTTAAGGAATTTATCCATTTTTAAACATTCATTAGTTAGGTCTTCTGCCTTAGCATTAAACTCAACAATTTTATCACTATCAAGGCCTAGAGGTCCGAAAAGATATTTATACATATAATATTGGCAGCTGCCTTCATCCTCTCTGCTCATATTTGCCCATTCATCTAAACCTACAAATATAGATTTGTAACTATTTAAATCTTCGTCATCCAATTGTTTTACAATATACTGGTATGCACCTACAGGAGTATCTCCAGAAGGCAAGCAGATGATTTTCCTTTCTTTTGAACGGATATAGCTTAAAACTTCTTCACCTAAATTTTTTGATAACTCTTCATAATCTTTAACTTTGACTACTTTCATGGCTAATTACTTCCAATCCCCTACATATTCACGATACATATTTAAATATTCTTCAACTATAAGTCTGGCTATATTATACGAATTTACAAGTGGATGAATCATTAGTGCCTTAATTGCTTTCTCTTTGCTTCTTTCCTTTATAGCCTCAACTGTTAGTCTCTCAAATAACTTGATCGTTTTAATTAATTGTAATTGTATGCTAGGTATATTATTAACCTTTCTTGGTGACACCTTTCCTCCAATAATATCACATGTAATTTCTACTACGTCATCGTCCCTTAAACCATCGATGCTTTCATTATTTGGAATTAACAATGTCATAGTTGTTTTTACATTACCATGAAAAGCCCTAATACAGTTAAGTGCAATTCCGGCGTAACCACCTTTATCAGGAGTATTAACAAATTGTTCAAATGTTGGCAATTGAATATCAAGTCTTTTCACTCCTGACTCGATTGAGAAATAACTTTCTTCTCTTTCAGCTAAATGTCTTATATAAACTTCGAAAGTCTTTTCTGTATTTTCTAAATCAATACCTTTCATCTCATTTAACATTCTTTTATTTATATTTCTAATCAACTCACCGCGGGCAAAACCAGTAGATTTAATAGAATTTATAACTTTATCATTATAAAAATAGAAATATAAATATTCATTTGGTAATTCATTGCTTAATATTGATATTAATTGTTTATCAAATATTTTCATTTCTGTGTCAGTGAAAAGTTTTTCGTGATTTATTACTATATCCGTTGCATCTTCCCCATTAATCCTTGGTTCTCTAAAGAAAGACAAATGATTTAATCCATAGCAAGTTATATCAAAATTTTCTTCAGATATACCTAGCATATTTTCAAGTTGTTTTATAAAATGAAATGGCCCATCACAAATTCCATAAACGTTGTTAAAGCCTTCATTTCTAAGGGCCTGCGTTACTAATCCTGATGGATTAGTAAAATTAAATACCAAAACTTCAGGGTTAGCTTTTTCTTGTATAAGTTTACAATATTCAATTAAAGTTGGTATTGATCTTAAGGCCATGGCAAATCCGCCTACTCCTGTTGTCTCTTGACCTAAAATACCATACTTTTGAGCTATTTTTTCATCATTATATCTTCCTTCATCTTGTCCAACTCGTAAAGTTGTAATTACATAGTCTGCAGCATTAACTGCCTCAACAGCATTTGTTGTTAAACTAAATTCAACATTAGGATTGATAGCATTAGCAACTTTTTTTGCTAATCCTCCATATATGGTTAATTTTTCTTCATCATTATCCATGAATACTATTTGGTTAATGTTTAACTCCTTTGCACTATAAACTAGAGATTTTGCCAGGAATGGAGATCTTACTCCACCTCCGCCTAATACTGTCAGTTTCATGATATTCCCTCCATAATATTTTTTTTAAGGATTTTAGTTATTTCTTTATTGCTAGTAACTTCTAAAATCTTTTTTACTATTTCAGGGTTTTCCAAAAGTTGCATCATGTCTTCTAAAAATTTTAAATGCGTATTTTGTTCTTTAATAGCTAATGTAACAATTAATCTGACTGGTACATTAAACCTATCATTAAAATCTACTCCATTTTTCAAGGTTACTATACTCATGGAATTCTTAAGAACCCCATCTTCTGGTCCAGCATGCGATAGTATTACTCCTGGAACAATAACCATATAAGCTCCATAACTTTCAATGTTATGTAATATCTTTTCATGATATCTTTTATCAATACAATTATGTTCAAGTAAAATATCTGTGCCTATTTTAATTGCATCTTTCCAATCCCTTGCAATGCATTTTATTTTTACAAACTGTTCTGAAAAATCTAATTTAAAATCTAAAGTTTTAACTAAAGCTACATTGTCACTTTCTTTATTTATAGTTTTTAATAAATCATATTGTAATTTATAAATGTCCTTTATTTCACATGACTCTTTAATTGCTTCTATCAATTTATTTACCTTCGAAAAATTGTTGCTATTATAATTATCAAATCTTACTTCTAATTTTTTCTTAAGATTTTGAAAATCCTCATCGCTAATAACACTATTTACCTTGATAAATTTTTGTGGGTCAACATCAGGTATATCAACTGTACTAATTACAAAATCATTTTGATCCATAATGTCCTTTGTTAGTGACCGCACAGATAGTGTTTCAGTAACCTTTACATTAAACATTTTTTCAATTGATACTGCTAAAACTTTTGATATAGCTAACCCTTCAGCACAAACAACCAATATCTTAACTTTTTTGCTACTGTATTTATTTAATTTTTCTAATGCTAAAGCAAAATATAGTACTATATAAGATATTTCTTGGTCGTCCAACTCCACCGACAATTTTTCTTCCAAAATTTTACATGCATTTTTAACATTATAAAATAGCTCGCTATAATTTTCTAAAACATAGCCAAATAATGGATTTTCTACTGTAAGGTTAAACTTTACTCTATGAATCATTGGTCTAATATGTAGTGCCAAAGAGTTTAAAAGTTCGTCAAACTGGTTTTTAAACTCAACATTGTATGTTTTTTCAATATAATGAATCATTTCTTTTGCAATATGAGTTATGTTTTCAGTATCTTCATGCTTCATGATTATACTCTTCGAACCCAATAGTAGAGAAGCCAAATATAAATATTCTTCTTCGCAAACGTCATCTGTCAAATATTCCTTAGACAGCGTTTTTATCAGTTTTGTTGCAGTTTTGTATTCCTTTGTACTTCTAATTTTGCTTTGTTCGATTTGCTGTTGGCCAATACCGACGCCATACTGAGATCTTTTCATGAATCTAGCAATATATACCATCAATCTCAAATACGAGTTATCGTCAAATACTCTAGCTAAATCATTCTCAGCATCGTTTATTAAACTTTGAATAAGTCTCAAATCGCCTAGATCAAATAAATTATTTAAATATAGTTTCCCTCTTTTCGAAAATGCTTGTCCAAAGTTAATATAATTATAAATTTCTCTCATACTTATCGTACTTATTAAAAGATTAGCAAACTCATTCATTCTCACTACTTCATTACAAACAACATATATTCCTGCCTTAGGCTTCCTAATCAATTTTATTTCTTTATTTCTAAGATAATCATCAACTAAACTTATGAAATTAATCACGGTAGTTCTAGATATATATAAAATTTTTTCAAAGTAAGAAATGCTAATAGGTTGATGCCCCAGTAGTATTTTTAAGATAATAAAGTTTCTTATTTCTTCTTTTGAATAAACATACTCGAAAGGAGTGTTCTCCCTAATAAAGCTATCTATAAATTGCATTGCTTCTTTATTTTTATTTAGACAAACACCCTTAGTATGATGCCTTTTCAAGCAGTCATAGCCGTGTTTAAGCAGAAAATTATCAATCTTCTGTAAACTATACCTAATGCTACGTTCACTAGCATTATTAATATTAGCTAAATAACTCACTTTTACAAAATCATCAGATTTATACAGAGTTGATAAAATTGATAGGCATCTTGAGCTCAAGGCCATTTAAATCACTCCTCATTTAAATCATAGCATGTATATGAGATGTTTTCTATGAGATGACATAACATATATTGTCGATTAGTTTCGGAAAAATAATAGACATAATCATAACCACCCGTAAAACGGGTGGTTTGCTCTAGCCCTATAAGGGCATATTACTGGCTGTGTCTCAAGACACGCTGAATAGTCTGCCAACCGCATAATTTTTTCAGGCAACCCCTAAAGGGGCTTTATTTTTTGCCTTTATTTACTGGGTCACCCGTAAACGGGTCTATATATTCCTTTAAACTTATTTGATCATATGCAATATCCTCTTGAAGTTGATTTTTTATATATTCTTCTATTACCTTTTTATTTCTTCCAACTGTATCTACATAATATCCTTTACACCAAAATTGTCTATTCCCGTATTTGTATTTTAAATTTGCATGTCTATCAAATATCATCAATGAACTTTTCCCTTTTAAATATCCCATAAATTGTGCAACACTTAATTTCGGTGGTATACTTACAAGCATATGTATATGATCTTTACATGCATTTGCTTCTATTATTTCTACTCCTTTATATTCGCATAATTTCCTCAATATTTTCCCTATATCTTCTTTTATTTTTCCATATATTATTTGCCTTCGATATTTTGGTGCAAATACAATATGATATTTGCAATTCCATTTAGTATGTGATAAACTTTCATTATCCATATGGATTTTCCTCCTTTGATTTGGTTGTGGTTGGCAAACACACTTCCATTCTATCAAAGGAGGTTTATTTTTTCTACTCATAGCTTTAAGCCTTTTGGAACCACGGGCATAGCCCGTGGTATTCAAAATGCAAAAATAAAAGGAATGGAGTATGCTCCATTCCTTTAAAACATTACTTTATATTTTCTTCAACGTATTTTCTTATCTCTTCACCCGTTCCGAGGTTTAAAACTTCATCTGCAACCCTCTTAGCATCTTCAAACTTGAGGTTCCTTATAAGCTTTCTTGCCCTGAGTATTGATGATGCGCTCATGCTGAACTCATCAAGTCCTAACCCAAGAAGTACAGGTATTGCCTTTGGATCTCCTGCCATCTCGCCGCACATTCCAACCCATTTTCCTTCCTTGTGGGCGTTGTCTATTACCATCTTTATAAGCCTTAATACTGCAGGATGGAATGGGTCATAAAGATAGGAAATCTTTTCATTCATTCTATCTGCTGCAATTGTGTATTGAATAAGGTCATTAGTTCCTATACTAAAGAAATCAACTTCCTTTGCAAGTATATCTGATATTACTGCCGCTGATGGTATTTCAATCATAATACCTATTTGAACATCATCACTGTATGGGATTCCTTCATTCCTAAGTTCCGCCTTCACTTCTTCAACTATATTCTTTGCCTCCCTAAGCTCCTGAAGGCTTGAAATCATAGGAAACATGATCTTCATATTACCGTATACAGAAGCTCTAAAGAGCGCTCTTAGCTGTGTCTTGAATATATCCTTTCTATCAAGACAAAGTCTTATTGCCCTGTATCCAAGGAATGGGTTCATCTCATCTCCTATTGGAAGGTATGGAAGCTTCTTATCTCCACCGATGTCGAGTGTTCTTATAACAACTGGCCTTCCTTCCATCTTCTCAAGTGCTTCCTTATAAGCATTAAACTGCTGTTCTTCTGTCGGAAGGTTATCGTTGTCCATATAAAGGAACTCAGTTCTAAAGAGTCCTACCCCTTCTCCTCCGTTATGCATAACGTTTTCTGCATTCTGTGGTGTACCAATATTACCTGCAAGTTCAACTTTTCTTCCATCGAGTGTTATAGTCTCAACATTCTTTAGCTGCATTAATTCCTTCTTAAGCTCAGCAAGCTCCTGCTGCTTTGCTCTATACTTTTTAAGCTGCTCTTCATCAGGATTTATTATAACAATTCCTTCATCTCCATCAAGTACAAGCATATCTCCCTGATTTATTTCTTCTATTGTTGAGCCGATACCAACAACTGCTGGAATTTCAAGAGATCTTGCCATAATAGCTGAGTGTGAAGTTCTTCCACCTATTTCCGTTGCAAAGGCAAGTACCTTTTCCTTATCCATCTGAGCTGTATCTGAAGGAGTTAAGTCCTTTGTAACTACTATACATTCCTCATCAAGTTCTGCAAGTGAAGGACTTTCAATTCCAAGGAGTATGTTAGTTATTCTTCCACCAACGTCCTTAACGTCAGCTGCTCTTTCCCTCATGTATTCGTTATCCATCTGTTCAAAAATGCTTACGAACATATTTACTGTTTCTGTAAGGGCGTATTCAGCGTTTACTTTTTCACTTTCTATCTTTGACTCAACTGCACCAACAAATTCCGGGTCCTGAAGCATAAAGATATGGGCCTCAAATATTTGTGCTTTATCTTCTCCCATCTTCCTTGCTGCAGTTTCCTTAATCTTTTCAAGCTGCTTATGGGCAGTCTCTACCGCAGACTTAAACCTTTCCTTTTCTGCCTGGGCATTAGCAACTTCTATTCTTTTAATCTCAGGTTTAACTTCTTTAATGACTAGTGCCTTTCCTATAGCAATCCCCTGGGATGCAGCTATACCTTTTAACATTTGTTATTCCCCCCTGTATCTTTTATCCTTCAGTTATGGGATGAATACACTATGCAGGTTAAACACATAAATTCATTGCAAAGTAAAACCTATGGTGTACTTACCCCACAGTGATGTTTTAGTTTCTATATTTAAAACATTGATGTAATGCTAAATATTTTTACATACTTAAATATTATAACAATTAGCCTCAATAAATTCTAGATCAATTTAAAATTTCTGTATTTTCCAATTTAATCTATGGTTATTTTAAATTTACTGTAAGCACAGTAGTATCCTTATTTACATCACCATAGTTAAAATCAAGTGATTCGATCTTATCCATATTGGTGATTATGAGTGGCGTTATGGCTGACTTTGCCTTTTCTTTTATAAGATCTATATTAAATGTTACAAGCTTTTGACCGGCTTTAACCCTGTCGCCAGCACTTACAAAACTTTCAAAGCCCTCTCCACCCATATTTACAGTATCTACACCAATATGTAATAATATTTCAAGGTCTCCAGTTGTCTTTATGCCAACTGCGTGTTTTGTTGGGAATATTTGAACTATTTCTCCGTCTACCGGTGCATACAAAACACCTTCAGAAGGTTCGAAAGCTATTCCATCTCCCATCATTTTCGATGCAAAAACATCATCAGGAACTTCCGTAATTGGAACTGCTTTTCCTACTATTGGTGATTTTATTTCTATTTTTTTATTTTTTTTGAAAAAATTAAACATGTTTTATCCTCCTTATACATTAGTAATTAAAGAATTGGCATTTTAAATAAGTGATATATATTTATTGTAATTCGCCGGGTCAATACTAATATATATTTAAAAACCAGCGAATTAAAGGCATTTACTATTATTATATTTTAGTTTATACGAAATAGTCAAAAACTATTATAATTTGCAAAAACTAACCTGAATGCAAGTTGGCAATGTAAAAAGCATGAGCTAATTCAGAACCACTATTAGTCCCAACTTAGGCTCATGCCTGACATAAGCAGCAGCACGCCCTCAATTACTACGCATTGTTCTTCAGCCTGTTAAGATGAAGGGCAATATACCCTATCTCATCCTCTGAAACCTCTTTATGAAGCTTTTCAGAAATGTAACAACAAACCTTTGTCGCCAGTTTATACTCATCCCTAAGACGCCTTTTAACCGATGAGAGAAGTATATTTTTAAGAGTCTTGCCACTTTCTATTCTATATAGAGAATATTTCAAGTGTGAAATCAATCTGGCATAGTCAAAGGATTTTTGATTCAAGCTTACGCCTGTTTCTTTTTGTATGAAATCAATCACTTCTTTAACAAGTTCAGTATATTTAAGGCTGTCTGTAACCCTCTGATTTACTCTTGCAGAATGTATATGGAGAGCTATGAAGCCGATTTCGCTTTCAGGAAGCTTTATATTAAGCCTCTTATTGATAAGCTCAACGGCAGATTGTGCTATGGAATACTCATCAGGATACATTGCCTTTATTTCAAAAAGAAAGGGATTTACAATATCTATTCCTTCCTTCAATCTGTTTATGGAAAAGTTTAAATGGTCAGCGAGGGCTACATGTATATGAGAATTGAGCCTCTCTCCGAATCTGTTTATTGCGAGGGCTATGATTTCCTCAGATACAGCAATTATATCCTTATCTATATCTTTAAGTATTCTTCTATAATCTTCCCTGTCCTCTCCTTCTATAGCCGCAAACTTCTTTTCAATAAGCTTTTCATCATCTATAATATCGCCTTTTTTTCTCCCAAAACCTATGCCTTTACCTAAAAGAACATACAATTTATCCTCTTTTTCAGAAATTACAACGTTGTTGCTGAGGACTTTATTTATTATATATTTACCTGTCATAATGTCTACCCCTAATAAATTATTTTAAATAAGCTAAAAGGATTTTACAATACCTTACATGTCAATTTTCAACGCATTTCGATATCTTAACATCTATTATCATGAAAATAATCTAATTCAAATATTGTCTCTTCAAATCATTATTTTATCCCTGTTTCATCATTTAATTCATTTTACATCTCCTCAAACAATATTTCCATGTGTACTCTAATTTCAATAACAACAAAATTATAGCTGCTGGTAAAAATCGATTGAAAAATACTGAACATACAAAGAATAGCAATGGGTTAGCCCATACTTACAGACTAACCCTTTACCCCTATAACTATATTATTTTCAAGATATATGTGGACGTCATTGTTATATACCATATCCACAAAATTTCCATACTTATTTGAAATAACATTTTCACTGATAGGGTTGCCTAATGCTCCTATCACTTCTTCCTTTTTCATTCCTGCAGTTATATTGCTATTTTGTGGCTGCGGCTGAACCTGAACATCATCAGATGAGGTTACTGCTATGCCATTAGCCTTAGCATATATTTCATTCCACTTTTCCATATCAACAAAATTCTGTACAACAGATTTAATATCCTCCGCTAAATCTCCTTTATAATTTGGGTTTAACTTTCCAATTATCCCATTTATTAATTTTTCATCCTTTGTATTTATGGCATTTTGAAGTTCAATAAAGCTAAGAAGCTGCTTCTTTTCAGGACCATATATTCCACTATCGCTTATTCCCTGAAGCTTTTCAATAGCCTTATCAAAGTTTCCCTGCTTAATAAGAATTATGCTGTCCTTTATGATGTTTTTTACAGCTTCATCCTGAGCCTTTGCATTTAATGCTGTTATTTTAAATTTTAAAACCTTTTCAAGCTCCAAAAGATCGTCCACATATTTTGCATCAGTTCTCTTTTTTAGGTTGTCCTTCTCCGTCTCAATATAAAATATAATCCTACTATAATTATTTATTGCTTCCTCTGCTGTTGAATATTTATCATAGTAAAGCTTATTTGGATAGATATATGAATAAAGCTCTGTTGAATCCTTATAATGTGGTATCTTCTCTATAAATGACAGAGCGCTGCTCCAATCACCCTTGTTCATAGATGCCTTAGCATTTTGATAGTTTCTTTCAGCTTTCCCACTTAAATAAAAAAGTACTGCAAATACTACTGTACCTGTGAAAAGTATTATCTTAAATGCAGTTAATATTGTAGTTATTATTTTCTCATACCTTCTCATATTATCCACCCTTCTAACGTCATGCAACTATAAGTATATCATAATACTTATATAAACTTAAGTGGTGGATGCAGGTAAATAGTGAGATAGTAACAATACAAAGTACCGACTCGCACCTTAGAAATATCAATTTGTTTTACTGTTCCAAATTTTTATTCTCTCACTTACAGGTAACCTGCCTAAAGCACGAGAAATAAGCTCATTCATTATTGGAACACAAACATTGAAATAAATATCATAGTTAGGTCATATTCCTAAACTAACACTTTTGATTATTTCATTTAGTTTTGAATTAGACTGCAAAAAATTATTAATATCCCTCAAACTTATCTAGCTTCGCTAAATGAAAATAGAAAAGCATCTTTAAATGATTTTGATTAATATAGTAATCAATATTTAACTTGTACATATATTTTCCCATTAAATTACAATAAATGATATCTAATAATTTTTCAAAAATAGTAATATAATTACCCATATAATAGTAAACAATCTCTATATTAATGATATTAATAACAAAATATTAATTATTTTCTAATGCTTTTATCGATAATATTTTATACCCAATAGCTAAACACTAGTAAAATCTACTATTGATTTCGTGTGGATTTACTGCTATAATTAAATTATAAAACATACTAAACAGATATGAATTACTATATTAAACGCTATGACCAGGAGAAGTAGACTATATGAACCACACAGAGAGGAACCTCGTGGCTGAGAAGGTTCTATGGGGTAGTATAGTTGAAATGCACCTGTTAGCGTTAGGCCGAAATTCAGTAGGCTGTTACGGGTTCTCCCGTTATAGAGATACAGCATAGTAGTGCTGGATAGAGATGGGCAACTTGTGCCTAATCAGAGTGGAACCGCGGAAGCAACCCTTCTGCCTCTGAATATTTCAGGGGTAGAAGGGTTTTTTGGTGTGTTGACTAGGGGCCAAAAAAGCAATATTTAATATTAAGGAGGGTTTATATGAGTTTAGTAGTTTCAATAATTTTATTAGCATTTTTATACTTCTTGAAAAGAAAGAAAGTTAAATTTAGCTACAGAGTTTTAATTGCAATGATTTTAGGTATAGCTGTAGGTGCGGCATTTAAAGAAAAGGCACTTGTTATAGAGCCTGTTGGAAAGGCTTTTGTTGGTCTTATTAAAATGATAGTTATTCCTTTAGTCGTTTCATCTATAATTTCAAGCATAACGTCACTTGAAGGTGCTGATAAACTAAAGAGTATAGGTATAAAAACAATAGGCCTTCTTCTTTTTACAACAGCAATTGCAACCGTAGTGGGAATTATTATTGGAAAGATCATGGATCTTGGTGCAGGAGTGCAGTTTGTAAAGGATGCATCCTTTAAAGCAAGGGAAATACCGACACTATCAAAGGTGTTACTTGATTTAATACCTTCAAACCCAGTAAACTCCATGGCTCAAGGACAGATAGTACCTGTAATTATATTCTCACTATTTATAGCGGTTGCCATAACAATCGAAGGCTCAAGGAAACCTGAAACTGTTAAACCTGTTAAGGACTTCTTTGACTCCTTCTCAAAGATTATGTTCAGAGTAACAAAGACAGTTATAAAGCTTACCCCCTATGGAGTATTCGGCCTCATGACCGCAATGGCAGCTAAAAATGGACTTTCAACACTGCTTCCCCTTGGAAAGTTTATAATAGCCATTTATATAGCATGCATTATACAAATAGCGGTGATTCACAGTGGACTTGTTGCCTTTGTAGCAAAGGTTAATCCTCTGCGCTTCTTTAAGAAGATTTATCCAGCTCAGGTTGTTGCCTTTACAACACAGAGCAGCTATGGAACGCTTCCCGTAACCATTAAGACATTAACTGAGAGGGTTAAAATATCTGAAGAGGTTGCAAACTTTGCTGCTCCAATGGGTGCTACAATAGGTATGAATGCCTGCGGTGGTATATACCCTGCAATGGTTGCCATATTCGTTGCAAGAATATTTGGCATTGAGCTTACAATAAGCCATTACCTCATGCTTATTTTAACTACCACAATAGGCTCCTTTGGAATTGCAGGTGTTCCCGGAACTGCATCTATTGCAGCAACAGTTACTCTCGCAAGCCTTGGCCTTCCAGTTGAGGGACTTGCAATGCTCATGGGAATTGATGCAATTATAGACATGATGAGAACCGCAACTAACGTAACCGGGGCCCAAGTTGTTGCACTTCTTGTAGCTGACTCCGAAGGTGAATTTGATAGAGAAGCATTTAACAGCGTTAAAGTGGATACACTGGAATTAAGTATATAAAAAGAGCGGCATGGCCGCTCTTTTTATTATACGCTGTTTTACCATATGGCTAATGTTCCATCGGTTCTGGGTTCCGTACCCCCTACTAGCACTCCGTCATCATTTCTCCATATGATTTGTCCTCTTCCAAATTGAGTAAAACCTACGGAATACCTTATGTCATGCCCTAAATCAGCCAGAGCTTGGGCAATGTGTTGAGGTATACCACGTTCCATCTCTACGGTCTTTCCCTTTATCCACTGCCAGCGCGGAGCATCAAGGGCTGACTGGGGATTTAATTTAAAATCAATCGTGTTCATAATAACCTGAACATGCCCCTGTGGCTGCATAAATCCTCCCATCACTCCAAATGGGCCAACCGCTTTGTTATCCTTCGTTAAAAAACCTGGAATTATTGTATGATATGTTCTTTTTCCCGGCTCGAGGCAATTGTCGTGCTCAGGATCTAATGAAAAATTATATCCGCGATTTTGAAGTGCTATGCCAGTTTCCGGTATTACAACGCCTGATCCAAAGCCCATGTAATTGCTTTGAATATACGAAACCATATTTCCTTCTCCATCGGCTGCAGCAAGGTATACTGTTCCTCCTTTATCCGGTTCACCATGGCATGGCATCTCTGCCCTCTCTCCAATAAGCTTTCTCCTTCTCTCTCCATATTCCTCTGAAAGAAGATCCTCAATCTTAACTTTCATTTTGAGTGGATCCGTTATATATTTTTGACCATCTGCAAAGGCTAATTTAATGGCTTCCAGCTGTTTATGATATGTATCGACTGTATCCTTGGAATTAAATTCAAATCCCCTCAATATATTTAAAGCCAAAAGTGCCACAAGGCCCTGACCGTTGGGAGGCAATTCCCATACATCATACCCTCTATAATTTACACTTATAGGCTCAACCCATTCGGGCTTATATCCTTCAAGGTCCTCCTTTCTGATGTATCCTCCTGTTTCCCTTGAAAACCTGTCAATCCTTTCTGCAATTTCCCCTTTATAAAATGCTTCCCCATTGGTTTCTGCTATCATCCCTAACGTTCTTGCATGATCCTTTGATTTCCATACTTCGCCTACCCCTAGAGTTCTTCCATAGGGTGCAAAGGTTTTAAACCAGTATTTAAACTCTTCCATGTTTTTGAACTGGCCATAGACGTTAACCGCTGCCTTCTCCCACAGCTTTGCACATCCCACTGAGACTGGATAACCATTCTCTGCATATTCTATTGCCGGTGATAATACTTCTGTTAAAGGAAGCCTTCCAAATTTCTTCGAAAGCTCTGCCCAAGCTGCGGGAATCCCAGGTACAGTAACAGGAACCCATCCGAACTTAGGAATTTCATCATATCCATCCTTTTTTAGCCTTTCAATTGAAATACCCTTCGGTGCAGGGCCACTTGAGTTCAGTCCATATAATTTATTGTTTACCCATACAATAGCAAAGGCGTCTCCACCTATTCCATTAGAGGTTGGTTCAACAACGGTTAAACATGCCGCTGCTGCAATTGCCGCATCAATTGCATTGCCGCCCTTTTTCAAGATATCCAATCCAGCCTGTGCTGCAAGTGGATGGCTTGTAGCCACCATACCTTTTTTGGCATACATAACATTTCTTCGTGAAGGATATGGATAGCTTGTCACATCAAAATTCATATATAATCCCCCTATCTAATGTCTTTATATTTACCCTTCATATCACTAAATATTTTGAAAATATTATACCAGATATAAAGGTACGTGCACAGGTCAGCCAACAACTTTTTTGTAGAGCCAGATACAAAACTTTTTCAGTCCAGCTTTACCTTTTTAATATCTCATCAATTCTTTTATCTATTGTTTCTACAGGACTAACCTTTGTTCTTAAGCCATATCTGTAATTAGCAGCAGCGGCTTCAATTATAACCGCAATGTTTCGTCCAGGCCTTATGGGAAGGACAATCCTTTTGACCGGAATTCCGAGTATATCTATTGTTTCACTGTCAACTCCCAGCCTGTCGTAATCCTTATCATCCCTCCACTGCTCAAGCTGAACAACTAAGTTAACGGTTTTTTCCTCTGCAACGGAGCTTAGGCCGTAAAGTGCCGAAACATCTATGATTCCCAGCCCTCTAACTTCCATCATACCGGCAGTTATATATGGGCTGGTCCCATATAATATGCCGTCTATTCGTTTGATATCAACAGCGTCATCGGATATAAGTATATGACCCCTTTTTAAAAGCTCCAGTGCCGTTTCACTCTTTCCTATGCCGCTTTCTCCTGTTATAAGTATCCCAACTCCATATACATCCATTAAAACACCGTGCATGGTAGTCTTTTTGGCCAACTCCCTGTCAAAATAGTTTATTAGCTTATTTACCAATCTTGTGGTTATGCAATTGCATTTAAGAACCCATACCTTCTTCTCCCTTGCAAATTTTAAAAGCTCAGGATGGGGATCAAGCCCCCTGGCGATTATTATACATGGAATATCGAATTCAAAAAATTTTTTTAATCTTTCTTTTCTTACATCAGCATCCAGGGTTTCGAGATAACTCCATTCAACCTTTCCAAGTATCTGTATGCGCGAATAGGCAAAATAATCGTAGTAGCCTGCAAACTGAAGCCCTGGCCTGCTTATATCGTTAACATCAATCTCCGTATTAGCTTTTCCCTCAACTACTATATCAAGCTTTAAATCCCTTGCCAGCTTTTCCATAGTTAATCCCATAACAAAACCTCACTTTATAATATTAAATAATTTGTATTCTCTTAAATTTTATCATCATACTTTTAAATTATCTACACCACTATTTTCATTTAAAACCATATATAAAAAATCTTTCGTCTGAATTTTGTTAAACTCCCCAAAAAATGATATATTATTTATATAAACAATCCAGTTTTTTAAGGAGGACTTAAAATGTTTAATTTCATTAAAGTTGCCGCTGCATGCCCTGAAATCAAAGTAGCAGATGTTGAGTACAACACTTCAAGCATTATAGACTGTATGAAGAAAGCACACGATGAAGGCGCAAAACTTGTTGTGTTTCCCGAGCTTTCGATAACAGGATATACCTGTGGGGACCTTTTCTTCCAGCAGCCACTTATTGATAAAGGCTATAGAGCTATAATAAATATATTAGAAGCAATCAAAAGACTCGGACTTGAAGATATGGTTGTGGCCGTAGGAAGCCCAATAGTTAAGAATAATATACTATATAACTGCGCAATTATCATCAAGGATGATAAAATTTTAGGGGTAATTCCCAAGAGCTATATTCCAAACTATAGTGAATTCTATGAAAAAAGATGGTTCACAGAAGGGATAAATATAAAGGATGAATATGTTGATATTTTAAACTATAAAAATATACCCTTTGGAGTAGACCTTATATTTTCTCACAACAATATAAAACTTGGATTTGAAATATGTGAGGATTTATGGACTCCAATACCCCCAAGCACATATCTCGCATTGGGAGGGGCAAATATAATTGGAAACCTCTCTGCATCAAACGAGGTTGTTGGAAAGGCTGAATACAGGCGTGAACTTGTCAAATCCCAAAGTGGAAGGTGCGCATCAGCCTACATCTACTCATCATGCGGTGTTTATGAATCCACAACCGACGTGGTTTTCGGAGGACATATGATTATAGGTGAAAATGGAACCATCTTAAAGGAAAATAAAAGATTTCAAAGAAGCAGCGAAATTATGACTGCCATAATTGATATGGACAGAATAAATACTGAAAGGTTTAAAAATACAACATTCAGGGATAACGTAAGGCAACAAAGCATAAACCTCAGAACAATTCCATTTGAGTATAAAAACCTTGAAATTAAGAATTTTGATAGAAAAATAAATCCTCATCCCTTTATTCCTGCAGGAGAGATGGAAAGGCGCGAAAGATGTGAGGAAATACTGAACATTCAGGCAGCTGGACTTATGAAAAGACTCGTTCACACAGGCATTAAAAAGGCTGTTATAGGAATGTCAGGTGGCCTGGACTCTACACTAGCTTTTCTGGTTATATTAAAGGCCTTTGATATACTTGGCCTGCCAAAAGAAAATATAATAGCAATTACAATGCCCGGATTTGGAACAACAAAGAGAACTAGAAGCAACGTTGAGGTTCTCTGTGAGGAAGCCGGTGTTTCCTTCAGGGAGATAAACATCACAGAAGCATGCATCCAGCATTTCAAGGATATAGGTCATTCTCCCGAAATACTGGATGTAACTTATGAAAACGTCCAGGCAAGAGAAAGAACCCAGATACTTATGGACATAGCTAACAAGGAAGGTGCTCTTCTTATCGGTACAGGTGACCTGTCAGAGCTTGCACTTGGATGGTGCACATATAATGGCGATCATATGAGTATGTATGCAGTGAATACATCAATACCAAAAACCCTTGTAAGATATTTGATTAAATATGCTGCAGATGAAGAGTCGTCCAAAAACATTAAAAATGTTCTTTATGATATATTGGACACCCCTGTTTCGCCGGAGCTTTTGCCTTCTGATAAGGAAGGGAATATAACCCAAAAGACTGAGGAAATAGTAGGCCCATACGAGCTTCATGATTTCTTTCTCTATTATTTCATGAGGCAGGGAATATCGAAGGAAAAGATTATATTCCTTGCAGAGAAGGCCTTTGAAGGTAAATACGAAAGAGAAGAGATAATTAGATGGCTTAACATATTCATAAAAAGATTTTTCACCCAGCAATTTAAAAGAAGCTGTCTTCCAGATGGTCCAAAGGTTGGAACCGTAAGCCTCTCACCAAGGGGCGACTGGAGAATGCCGTCGGATGCAAGCTTTAATACGTGGTTATGATATTAAAGACTGCCTGCGTCAGTCTTTAATATCTTTTACTTACAACCCTGGAGCAATACAAGCGAAGATAAAAAAATTTATGAAATGAACATAAAGCGAGCATAACCTTTGCCCCTCCTGCTTTATCCATCCCATGCTCTGGAAAAAGGACAGCTTTCTGCTTAAAGTTTCCTGAGTCATGCCAATATACGAGGCAAGATCCTTTTTACTTATAGATAAGTCAACTACATTTTTATCGCCAGCCATTTCAAGAAGTATATCTGCTACACGCTGTTCAACGCCCTGAAGACCCAGAGATTCTATGAGATTTTCCGCCTTTTCAAGGCGAAGGCTCAGCTCCCTTATTATCTTAAGTGCAATTCCCGGATGGTTCTGTATTATATCATTGACACAGGTCAAATTTAATAAATAAAGACATCCACATTCGAGTAGATGTCTTTATTTATTAAGGATAAACTTTTTAATAACCTCTGCTACAGCATCGTTATCATTATCTTTCTCTGTTATATAGTTTGCAACTTCCTTTACACAATCCTTCGCATTTCTAACTGCAATTCCAAGTCCTGCTTTTTTTATCATTTCCACATCATTTTCATCATTTCCCACTGCTATACATTCATCAAGAGAATACCCATAGTGATTTACCAGAAACTCAAGTGCATTTCCTTTATTTAACCCCTTATTAGTTATTTCTATGCCATTGAATCCAGAACTTACAATTTCTATACCTGGAAGCATTTCCAATCTATCCCTGATACTTTGAAGCAAGTTTAAATCCTCTTCGAAAATTTCTACCTTTGCAACTTTGGGATTGTATTTATCAATATAATATATGGAATCAGGTATGATTCGAATTTCAACTCCAAATTCCTTTGGCATAGTAGAGTTTAATTTATAATAAAAATCAGCTATTATCTTATCAAATCTCTCTGAACAGACAATATCCCCATCATAAAAATGATAATATACATTATTAAAATCGCGTCTCATTATATTGATTATTTCAATCAAAGCATCTCTTTCAAGGGCACCATAATAAAGCTCCCTGCTATTATGATCGTATACTATACTTCCATTTCCTGCTATTACAGGCTGATTCTTAGGCATATCCTTTAAAATAAGTTTTAAAGCTGCCGGTATTCTTCCAGAACATACAACAACCTTAACCCCTGCTTCTGCAGCTTTGTGTACGTACTCTATGTTACCTTTTGTAGGCATGTGCTCTTTATCTAAAAAGGTACCATCCATGTCAATTGCTAGTAATTTATACTTCATGCTTCCACCTCCGCTAAAAGTCATAATACTATGAAATCATAAATTATGCAAGGATTCGACATTGATATTATAAAAAATCAACCATTATAACACATAATATCATAATGGTTGATTTTGATTGTTCTTCGGAGTGCTCCAACCACTCCGTATATATCTTCATCCATGGAACGAGCTTTATACTCATATAAACTTAAACGTTCCTAAAATTCTTATTAGAAACTCCTCAGATGGAGAGTTTATGTCATAAATATGAGTTTTATTCTTTAAAAGTACATAGTAGTGTTTTTCACCTGAGAGCTTATAAATATAATATTTTATGTTATTTATGTAAACACTTTCTTTTACGTAAATGCGATAGTCATATACTTCTTTTATATATTCATTTGGATTTTTGTATTTATGTAGACTCACTATATTTATGTCAGCCTTTAAATCGGGGGCCCCTGATGTTATTGAAAGCTTTTTATCTTTTTCAGTTCCTCCAACTATAATTCTGCATACATCAGGATATCCTACTTCAAAACCTTCATCCAGGTCTCTATATGTAAGCCAACCTTCAGGGGTATCAGGTGGTGAATTTTTAGGATTATAAAAACTATCAATTTTGTTTCCTAAAAGCTTATTTTCCTCCCTTAATCTTTTATTTTCATCTTCAAGACTTAAAACATATTCTTTAAGCTTTTTATTATCCCCTTTTATGGAAAAAACGCTTCTAAATATCAAAAATGATTCTACTGCAATAACCAGCCCAAGAATAACAATTATAATAGTAAATAAACTAACCCTTCTTCCCATCACCCTTATCTGCCCTTTAAAAATTGCTATACATTATTCTATTATATTTCTCACCCTGCTATGTCATCATTTCAAGGACAATTTATGAAATTCTATCTCCATTCACCATCCCGGCAATGATACGAATTTTCAAAAATTCTTGTTTTTCGAATTCCAAGCCTTAGAAATTCTTTACTTAGCATACTTGTAAATGAAATATACTTTTTATCGCAGCGTCTTTTAAAGCCAAAACTTACACGATAAGTTAACTTTCTATTTTTCTTTCCTAAAATACAAGAGGACTAAATGCTGAAATGGTAAATTTTTCTCAATATTCTAGCTCAACATTTATGGGATATTGAAATTCATTTTTACTCCCATAAAGCCTATAGTTTTTATATGTGGTATAATAACAAATATCAGAATTTGTGGAAAAGCTGCCTTCACTTTTCGGTGAAGTGACAATTTACGCTTTCCCTAATGTCGAAAGGAGAAATGTTTATATGGATAGATTGTTGTTTGGAATTTCCGGCCTCCCCATTGGAGATGGAAAGCAAAAGTTCAACTATAAATCAGGAATAACATATTTAAAATCCCTTGGGCTTGATGCAATGGAACTGCCCTTTGTAAGATCCGTAAACGTAACGGATAAAAATAGGGATGAAATACTGAAGGAAAAGCTTGATAATGACTTTTACCTGTCAGCTCACGGATCCTACTTTATAAACCTTAACGCCGATGAATTTGAAAAGCAGGAGAAATCTATTGAAAGAATAATAAAGGGAGGAACTGCCCTTAGAATGGTTGAGGGAAGAAGCCTTGTTTTTCATCCGGGGTTTTATCTTAAGGATTCAGCTGAGGAAACCTATAACACTATAAAGGAAAACCTTATGAAGCTTGCCGATATAGGAATTGATTACAGGCTTGAAACCACGGGAAAGCCGACTCAGTTTGGAAGCTATGAGGAGATTATATCTCTCTGCAGCGAAGTTCCACTTTGCAAACCCTGCATAGATTTTTCACATATACATGCAAGGAAAAACGGTGCATTAAAAACCTATGATGACTTTGCTGCAATATTGAAGCTCATTGAAGAAAGGCTGGGGCGCGAAGCATTAAACGATATGCACATACATCTTTCAGGTATTAACTACGGACCAAAGGGTGAGAAAAATCACCTTCCCTTTGAGGAAAGCGACTTTAACTACAAAGCATGCCTTAAAGCTCTTAAGGACTTTGATGTAAATGGCTGCATAATATGCGAAAGCCCAATACTTGAAAAGGATGCCCTACTTTTAAAGGAAACATATTATAAACTTTAAAAAGTGAGGAATGGTTACTCCATCCCTCACTTTTTTATGCTTTATCTATTCGCTTTAATATAATACCCATAATAAGGGCAACTATCGCCACAAAGGATAAGATCTTAAACAGGAAAAATACATTCATGCTCTGAAGGATAAATCCACCCGCTGCGTTTCCAACAAAACCTCCTATTCCACCAGAAATGGCTGTAAAAACTGTCATGGCTGTAGTCCTCGTTTTAGGCGATGTTATTGTATTTACATACTGAAGAGTTGACATCATATATAACGGAAAGGTAATTCCCTGAAGCAGCTGTACCGCCAGTACAATCTGATAGCTTGTGCTTATTGAGTCTATAAAAAATCTTCCTGCATAAAAGATGGTACTTAAAATAAATACATTTAAAACGCCAAACCTTTCGAGTATTTTGCTTCCAAGGAAAAAGGCAGGCAGCTCGCTCATAGCCACGATAAACCATAATATTCCAAGCTTTGAAACATCTCCTCCTGTCTTCTGTATAAGTATAGCAAGATAGTTACCATTTGCGCCCATTGAAATGTTTATAATCATCGCAGCTGCTACAATCAGAACATATCTTTTGTTACTTACCAGAGAAACAATATCTCTGATGTTAATAGATGCTCCTGTTGATTTAGTATTAAACTTTATACTGTATAAAATCACTATTCCAATAACTGTAAATATAGCATAGGAAATAAAAGTGCTGTTAATTCCGTATACTTTTATTACATTTCCAAGTATAAGAGCAATTATAGCATATCCTATAGAACCCATAAGCCTTATCTTTCCATATTGGAAATTTTTACAGTTTTCAACTATCTCATAGCAGTAGGTATCGCTAACGGAAGTTATCGGGCTCTGCACCATTATAAATAGAATTATTGATAACAGCACAAAATAAAAGCTGGATGCAAACACAAAATTAAAAATAAATAAACCGCTTAAAACTAATACTATAAGGAGCGTAAGCCTTTTATTAAGATATTTATCAGTAATAATGCCCCAAATAGGCTGGCTTATAACCGCGACCAGCGAGTTAACTGCAAACAATATGCCTATTTGAGAATAAGACAACCCTTTTCCTTCAAAATATACAGCAAGAAAAGGGAAATAGCAGGCCGTTGCTCCGAATACTATAAAGTAATAGATGTTAAGTTTTGTTTTTAAAAGCTTGTCCCCCAAGTTATACAACCCCTTACAAATATATTTTTATGTTTTATACTTCATACTTTACAACGTTTAGTTCATTTAACATAGTTCTTAGATATTATATAATACTTAAAAAATATTTAAAAATACGACAAAGGGCATTTATACCCATTTAAAATATATTTGTTAATTAAAGAGCTTTAAAGCTCTTCTGTTTACCCGAAATCAATTTTTATAAAAAAAGCACCCTCAATAAGGGTACTCTTTTTATTCCTTTTGCTTTATTAAAGAATATTTGTGCCGTTGAATATTTCATTCATTTCCATATTCAGCTTATCAATTATCTCCTGACGTTCTTCAGTACTTAAATCGCTTTCATTTATTTCAAACAGATAGTTATCAAGGTTAATATCCTTTACCTTCATTCTTGTGTGAAACACGTTATATTGATAAATATTCATGTCAATGAGGTGATATCTGTCTATCGTTTCCTTTGCAATAAAATCCTGTATTGAGGTTATCTTGTGATCAATAAAATGCTTTTGGCCATCCACATCCCTCGTGAAGCCTCTAACTTTATAGTCTATTGTTATTATGTCAGAATCAAAACTGTCTATAAGATAGTTTAAAGCCTTCAAAGGAGAGATTGTCCCGCAGGTTGCAACATCAATATCAACCCTGAAGGTGCTTATATCTCTCTGCGGATGACTTTCAGGATAGGTGTGGACTGTAACATGGCTCTTATCAAGATGTCCCACAATGTTTTCACGAGTTGGCGTTAAAATCCCCCTATTACAGGATGGATCAAGTACATACAGTGGAACCTCCTCTTCAGATATCAGAAGAGTTACACTGGCTCCCTGAGGATCATAGTCCTGCTTCGCAATGTTTAAAACATTTGCTCCTATTATTTCAGTAACATCAGTTAAGATCTTTGTAAGTCTCTCAGAGTTATACTGTTCGTCAATATACTCGATATACTTTTTTCTGTCCTCTTCAGTTTTTGTGTAGCAAACATCAAAAATATTAAAACTCAAAGATTTTGTTAAATTGTTAAAACCGTATAATTTCAGTTTATTATTAACTATCTTTGCCAACTTCATTCCCCATTTCTATTACAATTTCAAAAAAAATTATATAACTTTTATATTCTATGTCAAGATATAGAGAAGTGGTTTAAATAACTTAATAAATTATTTTCTTCTTAACATACAAAAATATTATACCATACTAAACTTCAGGTATAATAAAATATTTTCAACATAGTTTATAATTCTCTAAGTTTAAAAATAAAATTACCATAATTTAACTCATTGTACTACTCTAAAAAGCCCATTGGAATAAGAGCAGAAAATATCTACAGACCGACGCTGCGATAAAAAATATATTTCATTCACCAGTACGCTTATCAAAGAAGTTCTTAGGCACCGGCTTGGCACAGCCTAAGAAGGTTCATGAACTCGCTCTCGCTCAGACACCACGAGCCCTTCTTAGGCTCTGTTTCACCCTATGTGTCAAAAACTTCTAATTGCTTGCTAAAATGCGACCTACATATATTTTTAGTCTTCGCTCAGTCCATGAGCTAGCACAACGGATTAATTTATACCTTGGAGAATTATATGGATTTCTACTTTTTCTTATTTTTAATTTTATAATTTGAGTTCATTGTAAAATTAAATGCAACAGGTAAAAAAATATAACAACCATAGTGAAAATCATGTATGATATAGGTGTCAAATCCAAACATACAGGAGGTTTTCACTATGGTTGATATAATTAATTCTAACACAACTGTACGTTCTTTTAAACACCTAAATAGCTATGAACGTGGAGAAATTTCTGCATTACTAAAAGAAGGCAAAAGTATTCGCTATATTGCCAGGAAATTAGGACGTAGTCCAAGTACTATCTCCCGCGAAAT